>CAYPNB010000001.1:0-289756 GCA_964412225.1 uncultured bacterium
ACCACCCTTAGCCTCAATCTTGGTGCCGATGAACACATCCTGTAATGCCCTGTAAAATTTTTGTTCTTTGGTCATAGTTTCAACCGGGGCACCAAAGAGTCTGGTTGGTGAATATCAGCCAATGAACCTCTACTTACCATTGTAGTTTCAATCTATAAGTAATAATAAAAATTATTTTGTCAATGTAAATAGGTTTATGGGAAGTCCAATTTAAATTTCGTTTTCATTAAATCAAATCTGATTGATAGCGCAATTCAAATCCAGGTAAAAAAACGAAAGGAAGAGATGTAAGCATCATTGTGACAATATGTTAGATGAAATGTAGTCCTTTTTAGTGTTGGTCAGGGGGACGGTCCCCCCCACCGTTCCCGGGGCTGGGGTGATGGCGGGCGTTTAATTTGCATCGTGATCCCTGGGTAGGGGAGAAACCCGATTTCTTTTGTTGTTTCACCGTGCGTTAAAGAGCGAGGGGGGCCGAACAAAAGGAAATGCAGAGAATGTCAGGCTTGATTTTCAATTCGGTTTGGTTAAAGTGTATAACCGATGTCAAGTTCGCAGACACCAAGGCTCTGGTGTGATGTGATGTTGGGTAAACTTGCCCAGAAGTTGCGGCTTTTGGGGCTGGATGTGCGTTATGAGCGTAACCCGAGTGGGATAACCGCCTATCGGCAGGCACGGGCAGAGGGCAGGGTTTTTCTTACCCGAAACCGGCGTTTACAGCGGTTGCCCGAGGTTTTTTTTCTGGCGAGCGAGAAGCCCGAGGAGCAGGTTGTGGCGGTCAGACGGCGATTGAATTTTGAATTCGGCGACAAAGAAGAGGGGCAACAAGGGGTGCTTTCCCGGTGTCTTGTTTGTAATGAGGTTCTGGCGCGGATCAGCCGGGATGATGCGCGACCGGCAATTCCTTTTTATATTTATCAGATTCACAATGATTTCCGGCGGTGTCCGCGGTGCAAGCGGGTTTACTGGCCTGGAAGCCATGTTCAGAATATGTTGAAAAAAGGAGAAAGATAAAAATGACGGTAGTTCTTGACGGCAAAAACTTAACAATTGAAAACCTGGTTCAGGTGGCGCGGGAAAGGGAGCGGGTGGAACTGGCGCCTGCTGCCCGGGAGCGGATAAACCGATGCCGGGGTTTTGTGGAAGAGAAAATCGCTGCCCGGGCGGTGATGTACGGAATCACCACCGGCATTGGTGAGCTTTCCGAGGTAATTTTGACTCCGGAACAGACCCGGCAGTTCCAGCGGTATTTGGTTTATTCCCATTCTGCTGGTTGCGGTGAACCATTACCGGAGGAGGTGGTGCGGGCGGCAATCTGTTCCCGGATTAACGTTCTGGCCAACGGCAAATCGGGTATTAGGCTAAAGGTGGTTGAGACGCTAATGGAGTTTCTGAATAAAGGGGTAACGCCGGTAGTCTTTGACCGGGGTTCGGTTGGTGCCTGTGGAGATCTTTCGCCGATGAGTCAGATGGCGCTGGTGCTTCTGGGTGAGGGCGAGGCGTTTTATAATGGGGAGAGGCTGAGCGGTGCCGAGGCGTTGCGCCGCGCCGGGATTGAGCCGATAGAATTTGAGGCCCGGGATGGGCTGGCGACAATTAACGGTTCAAATATGACTGCGGGAATGGGGGCGCTGGAACTGGCCGATGCGGATGTCTATTTTAAAACTTCTGAGGTCGCGGCCGCTTTGACGCTGGAGGTTCTGAACGCCAATATGGCGGCTTATGATGAGCGGATTCATAAGGCGCGCGGCTATCCTGGGGCGATTAACTGTGCCGAAAACATCCGGCGGCTGACCGAAGGTTCTGAGATGCTCAAGCAGCCGGGCAAAAAGGTGCAAGATGCCTACTCTTTGCGTTCTACACCGCAGGTGGTGGGCGGGGCTAAGGATGCCCTTGCTTGGGCAAGAAAGATGTTTGAGATTGAACTTAACGGCGTGGGAGACAATCCGCTATTTTTCCCGGAAGACGGTGCCTATCTGACCGGGGCCAATTTCCAGGGGACACCGTTAGCCCTGGCATTGGATCTGGTTGGCTCAGCGGTAACGATGATCGCCGTTTTGGCAGAAAGAAGAACCAACCGGCTTTTGAACCGCAACCTATCAGTTGGTCTGCCGGCGTTTCTCACCAAGGGGGCGGGGATGTTTTCCGGTTTAATGCTGGCGCAGTATACTCAGGGGATGCTGATCTGCGAAGATCGGATCCTTTCTGCGCCGGCGGCAACCGGCTCAATACCAGCTGCAGCCGATCAGGAGGATTTCGTTTCTATGTCCTTTACCTCGGCGCGCAAGACCAGGATGATTATTGACAACGCCTGGTTTGTGGTGGCGATTGAACTTATGAGCGGTGCCCAGGCGGTTGAGTTTCGCAAGCCACTGGGGCTTGGGCGCGGGACAAAGGTTGCCTATGAGTTGATCCGCCAGGTGGTCCCGAAACTGGAGGAGGATCGCCCGCTTCAGTACGACATCAATCGGCTGTGTGACCTGGTTAAGACCGGAGAACTGCTCCGGGCGGTTGAAGCGGAGGTTGGTCCGCTGAAATAGTTAACCGCTGGCAAGGAAAAGTGAGGCGGGGCGTCCGCAAAAGACGCCCCGCCAGATTTTTTGGGTCTCGGCCGTTTGGCTTCAGCGGTGAATTACCAGTTTTCGAATCGTGGTGCTGGTGCCCGCTTTCAGCTGGATCAGATAAATGCCGTTGGGCAGACTGCGCAGGTCAATTCTTGCCACCCGGTTTGTAGTTATCGGTTCGGTCTGTACAAGCTGGCCGGTAGCCGAGAAAATTTCAACTGTAGCCGGGATGTCATGGCCAGCGGTAATATAAAGGAAGTGCTGGGCAGGATTGGGGTGGACTGTGAAAGAAGCGCCGGTGTTAAAACCGATATTACGGGATGAAACACCACTGCGCGGTGGCTGCTGGGGTGAGAACAGGCTCATCGTGTCCGGTACATAGACATAGAACTCGTTGGTGGCGTTGCCCCGTAGCGCCCAGACCTGTTTATGCAGGAAGGTAATGCCGCCGCCGGCTTTGACATGTTTGCCGCTGGATCCGAGGGGCATCGGCGACAACTCAAACCAGCTGTTGGTTGTAACATTATAACAGTAGAAGAAGTCACGATTACCACCCACAAGGGCGTAAATGGTGTTATTTTCGTCGCTTGCCAGACCGCAGCCATCGCCGCACCGGGAACGTTTACCTGAGGATGAGTAATCAGGAATGCTGGCGCGCTGGACCCAACGGTCTTGAGCAATTGAGTATTCGTAGAATTCGTTCACCTTGGCCTTTACCGCGTAAAGTCGGTCGTTACCGTGACGACAGAGGGCAGAACCGGATTTAAACTTCTTGGTTGAGGGGCCAGCTGGTGCCGGTGCCCGGGCTGCCCAGGTGCCTGAATTTACCGAGTAGACATAAAATTCAAAGGTATTGGAACCTTTTAGGCAGTAGATTTCAGATGTATCACCGCGTCGGATAAAGGCGAGGCCGGTACCACCCTTTAAGGCTTTTGCCCCGGCTGGGACATCGGGGAGTTGCTGCCAAGAGCGGCTTTGGATATCGTAACGCCAGAACTCTAAGGTGTTATTGCCCTTGGTGGCATAGATGTAGCGTTCGCCATCGGAGCAAATGGCACCACCTTTGCGGACCGGTTTGCCCGAGGGGCCCGGGGGTAGTGAAGGTAAGGAGCGCCAGACGCCGGAATGCATATTATATTCATAGAAGTCGGCGGTTTTATTTCCCCGCAGGGCGTAGATACGGGCGGAGTCGGTTTCTATGCCGGTGAGGCAACCGCCGTGCTTCACCGAAGTGCCACCAGGCATATCAGTACGGCGCAGCCAGCCGAGCGCACCTGGCGATACCCGTAATTTTACCACCAGGGTGTCGTTTGTCGGGTCGGCGTCACCATCGGATTTGATAAAGCCGGTAAGTCGGTAGTAGCCAATAACCGCTGCCCACGAGGGGAGTCGGAATTCCCGTGTTCCACCTGGAGCCAAATTGACCCCTTCGGTGGAGTCAAAATATACCCTGGCGCCAGTAACAGTGTCTACGATGTCCAGGAACAGATAGCAGTTTTCAGATACGTTGCCAAAATTTTTCACCCTTAACACCGGTGATACAACCATTGGCCGGATATCGCCCTGGGGCGATAACGAAATCAGGCCAAGGTCGCGAAATACAACCCGACAGGTGGCAGAGATGGTGTCGTTTTGTGGGTTGGCATCACCGAGTCCAACTGAGCACCGGACGGTATATAGCCCCGCAGTTGCATCCCAGCTGGCGAAACTGACGGTGAGAGCGGAATCGGACGGCAGCGCGTGGACCAGAACCGAGTCGGTGAAGACCGGCGTGCCGGAAGAGTTGATGATGCGCAGATAGGTTAAGAAACTCCTCGGCGTTGATGAGTAGTTGACGACACGGGCGACAGGGGTGGTTGGCCCGGGGTCAATTTCACCTACTGGCGAGACAATCGCGACAACCCCGACATCGGTCCCGATTACCTGGACCGTCCCAGTTGTGCGGTTGTTTGCTGGATTCTGGTCCCGGGTGAGCATGGTGGAGCATTTGGTAGCAAAGACGCCCGGAGTATTGGCATTCCAGCTCGGGAAGGAGATGACAGTATCAGCTCCCGCTGGTAAGGAGACAGATATCTGCGCGAGGTAGCCGTCGGTAATGGTAAAACGGCAGTAGAAAATTTCACTTGTTGAACCGGTGTTTTTCAGTCTTGCCTGCGGTACGATGACATCGCCGGAATCAACACTGCCGGTTGGGTTTACAATGGCGATTGCGGCGACATCGTGAACCACCACCAGGGTTGTTGATGAGGTAGTGTCGTTGTCGCGTTTTATATCGTTTGCCACGTAAACCGAGCAGCGTACCGGCAACGTGCCCCGGGGTGCGTTGACCCGCCAGGCGGATAAGGAGACGGTATCCGTTTCTCCGGGGGCTAACACCACTGATAAGGAGTCGTAATAATAACCCGGAATCCGGGCAAAGACCCGGGCATTTTCAGAAGCAGAACCATAGTTGGCAATTGCCACCTGGACTGGTACCAGGGCACCAGAGTCAACCTGGGCGCCGGGAGAAACAACGGCTTGGGCAGCGAGGTCATGAACCTGAACCACAAAGTTACCGGTGGTGCGGTTGTTGGAGCCCCGCATATCGCCGGCGAGACGGGTAGAACAGTTAGTGGTGTAAGAACCGCGGGGACCACAGGGCCAGTTGTTGAATACGGCGATTACCGAGTCGCCCGGAGCAAGGTTGCTTACAACGGCGCTATCGCTCCAGGATACCGACCCGATAATACGGAATACGGCGGAGAAACTGGCGTTAACGTTGCCATAGTTCTTCACCGTTGCCCGGACCGGCAGACTGGTGGTGGAATCAATGTAACCAATTGGCGAGTTGATTTTACTACATCCCACATCCAGCACCCGGACAAAGGTGTTGGCGGTAGCGAGGTCGTTTGCCGGGTTGTGGTCGCCGCCCAGGTCGGTTGAGCAACGGAGAATCCGGGTGCCCCGTTCTAACGCGGTCCAGGATGGGAAGTTTACGGTATCAATGGCACCGGCGGCGAGTGTTTTGTTGCGCACTTGAGTGTAGCTACTTCCGGAGATGGTTAGAGTGACGGTAAACGTCTCGTTGGTGTTGCCGTAATTCCGGACCGTTGCCTGAAGCGGGACAATGGCGCCGGAATCAACTGTTGCCGGAACGGCCACCGACACCGCACCCACGTCCCGATAGCGGACAAAAACCGATCCGGTTGCCGCGTTGTTTGCTGGATAGGTATCACCGGCGACCATTGTTGAGCACTTTACCGATAGGTTACCAGCGGGTTGAGCGGTCCAGGGGCTAAACTGGACCAGCGCCGAGTCATTCGCAGCAATGGTAACGATAATTGTATCCCTGGAGTAGGCGGAGCCGATTTTCATGCGCACCGGTACATTAGAAACCGGAACCGGGCGATAGTTTCTTACCATTGCCCGGGGGGTTACGATCGTTCCGTAGTCAACGGTGCCGGTGGGCGCGATAATCCTGGTGACCCCGACATCCAGATTGGTGACAATCACCTGACAGGAGTCGCGGTCGGGCAAATAGTTCGGTTTGGTTGCGGTAACGTACATATAGCCCGGGGTGGTGGGGTTAATGGAGAAGGTGACCTGTCCGGCGGCATTGGTGTAGTTGCGGGTATAGACCTCGTTACCCTTCCAGAGGCAGACCAGGGCGTTGGGCACCGGATTGGAACCCGAGGTCACCGTTACGGTGAAGTTCTGAATACCGATGTTAATCGGACTGGCAAAGGTGGCGTTGAGTTGTGCCGGGATCTGCTCGTACATCAAGAGCAGGGGGTCGCCAAATAAATTCAGTTCAAAATAGCACCACCGCCAGGCGCCGTCGCTGTTATTGGCGAGGTTACGATAAACCTCTTTAGATTCAGCGTGGGTTAAGCCGATTGGCATCGTGTCGTGGTTAAAGAAGTAGTCGTAGAAACGGATATCCAGTTTTTCTGACGGGCCGATTAATGGCGGTGTACCCCAACCGTATCGGGAGTTCATAATCACTGCGAGGGCGCCGCCAGTGGCACAATTATGGCTCGCCTCAGCCAGACAGTCGTTATACTCAAAGTTGCCTGGATAACAGGCGATGGAGTTGATTAAACCCACGCGGGAACCGTTGTTGTGGCCCGGTATAACACTGGTTGAGTAATAGGGGGTGGAGTAGTGCCAGATGGCATAGTCATTGCCATGGCCAACCATATGGCAGAACTGAAAACCGTTGTTTAAAGAGTCGCGGACCATCGTAGTATTATTGGGGCCGCGGATTCTGACCGCTGACCAGCCAGATGGGAGAAGGTTTTGAATGGAATCGTTTGATTGAGCGGAGTCATACCCAGCCCAGAGGTTTGCCTCCACAAGAAGAATCCGGCGCAGGTAATCGGTTGGTGGTGCGGTTTCGTGGGTGATAGTTTTATTTACAAAGGTTTTTGCCTGATTGGTGTCATCAACGCTTGCCCGACCAACGTACAGGTCGTAATAAAGGTCGGTGGTATCCTGGCCGTATTCACCAAATATATTATCGTTATCTGCGTCCCAGGACCATTGGAGGTCAACATAGTACAGGTCGCACGGGATGTTTCCAGTGTAGCCCGCACAATATGCCCTTGCCCGTCGCGTTGGGACGACACTGGTGTCACCGCCGAGAAGAACCCACATTGTGCCATAGTTGTTGAAATAGTCGCGGATAAAATTGCGGATTTTTTCTTGCAGGTCCCGGCCGGTGTAGTTGGTGTTAATCCAGGAGGTGGTGCGAATTATTCCGGAATAGCCGGTACGGGTGCGCCAGTCAACCAGGCGCTGGAAATAGGGCGCTAGCGTTGAGTTGGTGATCACCACATAATCATAGGTGCCGAAATCGGTGGTCCTTTTTGGGGGTGCGTACCGGGGTACATCTTCAGGGTTGGCGACAAGGAGTTTGACCGCCCCCGAGAAAAGCTGTAACTGTTTTTCGGTCAGGGAGAAGTTTTCGGCGCTCGGGTCAGGTTCATAGTTAATTGCTACCTTCAAGCGGGAGGCGATGAGATAGGAGTTAGTTGCCGGGTCATAGCGGACTGGATGAAGGGTAATCGTAATCAGGCGGAAGCCGGACTTGATTCCGACGGAACTCACCGTAAAAAGTTCTTTCGGCCAGGGTTCTGTGCCGCGATAAATCGTCGGATCGGGCGGTACAAAATCGGGCAGGTTGTTTTGGGAGACCGGGACCGGTGGTTGAGCCGGTAATGGCATCAGATCGGCGGTGATGGCGGTGATTTTTTCCGGTGTAACAATGATATTTCCTGGCCGCATTCCCTGAGGAATGACCAATGAAAATGACCAAGTGGGTAGTATTGGTTTACCTGGCTCTCGGGTATAATCAATGACTAGGTGCTGCCGGCTAAGGCCAGGGTCTTTTTCCGGCACAAGGATCATAAACTGCTCGTCAGCCCAGGAGATTATTTGTTTTTTAAATAACTGAGGGTGAAATTGAAAACTGCCGGACCAGCCGGTGGCGGACAAATAGCCGGCAAGGCCCAAAAATGAGATGAAAAAGATGACTTTATGTCTCATTGAGCCCCCTTTTGGTTAACAACAGTAAAACAAATTTAACTGTAGAAATGACACTCCTACTCTAAGGTACGAGTGGATTTGGCAATGCGTCGGCAGGCCCTTTAAACAGCTCATATGACCGCGCCTTCTTCAGTTTTATTATTACCGAAAAGGGTCTTTTTGTCAAGTAAAATTTTTGATTTACGTAGATTTGACTTTGCCCGGGTGCTGGATATGTTATTTATAATGAGTAAAAAAATTGGTTTTGCTACGGTGCCCGAGGTTCTTGCTGACCTCAAGCGGGGCAAAATAGTGATTGTTGTTGACGATGAGGAACGGGAGAATGAGGGGGATCTGATTTGCGTCGCGGAGAAGATTACACCGGCGAAGGTCAACTTTATGGCAAAGTATGGTCGGGGCTTGATCTGTGTTGCCCTGACCGCTGAGCGATGTGCCGAGTTAAACCTGGTTGCCCAGACCCAGTATAGTACCGCTTTGCATGGGACCGCATGGACAGTTTCGGTTGATGCGGTAGAGGGGACGACGACGGGGATTTCTGCTCATGATCGGGCCACGACGATCAAGGCGCTGGTAGACCCGAAAACCAGGCCCAGCGACCTTGCCCGACCCGGACACGTATTTCCGCTTATCGCCCGGGAGGGTGGCGTACTGGTGCGGGCGGGTCATACCGAGGCAGCGGTTGACTTGGCACGACTTGCGGGGTTAAAACCCGCCGGGGTGCTTTGTGAGGTGATGGCAGATGATGGCAGGATGGCACGGTTGCCGGCACTGATGAAGCTGGCGCAGCGGTTTGGGTTGAAAATATTGACAATTAAAGACCTGATTGAGTTCCGACGGAAGCGGGAAATTCTGGTGTGCCGGGTGGTGGACACCGAATTGCCAACCCGGTTTGGCGATTTCCGGCTAATTGTTTACGAAGATAAAATTGAGGGCTACGCCCATCTGGCGCTGGTGAAAGGTGATGTGCGAGGCAAGGAAGGGGTGCTGGTCCGGGTCCATTCACAATGCCTTACCGGAGATGTGTTACACTCCCTGCGCTGTGATTGCGGTGAGCAGTTGGCGCAGGCAATAAAAATGATTGCTGAGGAAGGACAGGGAGTGCTTTTGTATATGCGTCAGGAGGGTCGCGGGGTCGGGATTACCAATAAGATCCGGGCGTATGCTCTCCAGGATCAGGGGCTGGATACCGTTGATGCCAATCTGGCGCTGGGATTTCCCCCTGATTTAAGGGATTATGGAATTGGTGCGCAGATTCTCTGTGACCTAGGGCTTTCCAGTATCCGGCTTTTAACCAATAATCCCCGTAAGGTGGTAGGGTTGGCCGGGTTCGGGCTCAAGATTGTTGGCCGGGTACCGATCGTGGTTAAGCCCAATCGGAGAAATCTGAAGTATCTGGTTACCAAAAGAGACCGCCTGGGACATCTCCTGGGCGAGATTGAGAAAGGAGTAAAATGATGGAGAGGAGAGAGTTTAAGGGCAAACTTGATGCCACCGGCAAGCGGTTTGCACTGGTGGTTTCAAGGTTTAATGAAATGATCAGCCGCCAGTTGCTTGAAGGGGCGCTGGATTGTCTGGAACGGCATGGTGCCAAGACGGTGGATGTTTTCTGGGTGCCGGGTTCGTTTGAAATGCCGGCGGTGGCTTTGCGGCTGGCGCGGAGCAAGCGTTATGACGGACTGGTTGGGCTTGGTGCGATTATCCGGGGTGACACCGCGCATTTTGAATTCATTGCCACAGAGGCAACCAAAGGGCTGGCGAAGGTTTCTCTGGAAACAGGGGTGCCGGTTACGCTGGGGATAATTACCGCCGAGACGCTGGAGCAAGCGCTGGAACGCGCCGGCGCCAAACAGGGGAACAAGGGGTTTGCCGCGGCATTGGCTGTAATTGAACTGGTGAACCTACCGGCCGGAGAATAATTTTAGCATCCAGGCTATGACCCAGCGCAGGCTGGCACGGGAGAGCGCGGTGGAGGTGCTCTACCGGATGGATCTGGTCGGCGACGAACCTGAGGAGACAATTCAGGAGATATGTGCCCGCAAGAATCCGTCTGAAGAGGCGGAGACCTATCTGCGCCGGCTGATTCAGGCGGTGGAGCAATATCAGGAGGAGATAGACCGAACCCTGCGCGGGCAATTGAGTCGGTGGCGTCTGGAAAGGCTTACCTTTATCGATCGGGCGGTTCTTCGTATTGGCTGTGCCGAGGTCCTTTATTTTGATGATGTACCGCCGAAGGTGGCGATTAATGAAGCGGTAGACATTGCCAAGAAATTCGGCGATGACAAGGCGGGCAAGTTTGTGAATGGTGTGCTTGACGCCGTGTACAAAAAAAGCCCGCGTTTTCAAAAAGACGGGGTTACAGGAGATGAAGATCGGGGTCATCAGCGATATTCACAGTAATATTGAGGCGCTGAATGCGGTTATAAGATTCTTTAAGGAAAAGAAGATAACCCAGATTTTTTGCTGTGGTGACATTGTCGGTTATGGTCCGGATCCCGGGTTATGCATTGAAACATTGCAAAGGGAACGAATAAGGACGGTTGCCGGCAATCACGAGTGGGGAGTTCTGGGGCGTACCAGGCTGGAGCGGTTCAACCAGCTGGCACAGGTGGCGATCCGCTGGACGCAGCGACGATTGACACAAAATCAAATGCTTTTTCTTGAGAATTTATCCCTGGTGTTTGATTTTGGGCCGGTTCACCTGGTGCATGCCTCTCCAGCAGAGCCGGCAGAATGGGAGTACATATTTACTGCCGAGGATGCCGAGGACCAGATGAGAGCCTTTATTCAGAACATCTGTTTTGTCGGGCACTCCCATACGCCGCTGGTGGCAGAACGAATTTCTCACTCAGGAACGAATTTATTAAGCCAGCGGGTAATTTCAGTGCGGCAGGATGCAAAATACATTGTTAATGTAGGCAGTGTCGGACAGCCACGGGACGGAGATCCACGTTCTTGTTGCGTGGTTGTGGACCTTAATGAGCACCAGATAGAGTTTCATCGGGTAGAGTATGATTTCAGCGCCACCCAGAAGAAGATCCTTGCCGCTGGGCTTCCCGAGGAACTGGCACAGCGGCTTAGCATCGGGAGATAAAAACGGGGGTCCTTTTACAGACCCCCGCTATTTAAGCCGTGGCAACTTTTACCGCAAAATAACCGCCTTCCGGGCGTAAACCCCTGCCGGTGTTGTCAGTTGCACCAGATAGGTTCCATTGGGTAGACGGCGTCCATCAAGATTGAAGCGGACATATTCGCCAAAATTAACCGTTTTCTTCTGGGAATGTATCCGGGCACCGGCAAGGTTATAGAGGGCGAGTTCTACCGGACCGGTAATCGGAGCGGTAAATTCCACCGCTGCCGAGCGGTTGAATGGGTTGGGGGTGATGTGAAGCGCATAAGGTCGTTCCGGTTTTGCTGTCGGTGGCAGTTCCGTGACACCCGGGACTCTTTCGCCAAACCAATCAAAGATGCGTTTTATCAATGTCCAGCGCTGTAGATAACGGGAGGAATGGTCAATTGCCTCAAACGCCACCGAGAAGAAAACCACCCGGTAGTTGCCCGCATAACGGATGAGCGGCACGGCGGTGGTATCGGGATAATCGCGGAACCGGGCGCAGGCGACCGCATTGCCCAGGGGGCGAATGGCATCGCTGGAACGGGCGTTGTTTGCACCACCACCACCGGCGGTTACCATTGTGTCGCCGTTGGTAATTGGGTCGCCAATGATGCCGGGCAGATAAGGCTTGCCGGTAGAGTCAGCAACAAACTGGGCATGAAGGTAGTCGCTTAAGAATGAGGTGCCATTGATGTCCCGGGCGATATTCTGACCGGAAATAATGAGTTTGCCGCCGTTGTTGAGATAGGTGGTAAGATTTGTCTGGTCAGTTGTGGTCAGGGTGGTGAGCGAATCGTCGCCACAGAACCAGATCACTACCGGATAATGGGACAGTGTTTCGGCCGATGGCGAACCGGATGTCTGGACCGCGTAGGTATGGTAGAGAATACCGTTAGAGTCACAGGCGGAGGTATAAAACCGTTCGTAGTTCTGACCCAGGTCGTCGTCAATGATCAGCACCCGGGGGGATCCGGACTGGCAGCCGAAACTGGTATCAGGATAGGCGGGTTCAGGATTGGCGTGGGCGGTGAGTAACAGCCGGAGGTTCTGTGGCGGAGCGCCGGCTTCAACGCGGATGACAAAAGAGTCGGCGGAGCAGTTGCCGCTTGACCCGCCCGGGATGTCTGGGAAGGTGGCGGTGTTTTTTACCACCGTGACATCGGTGCCGATGACAGCGAGGGTGGCGGAAACATTGGTTGCGGTGCGCCAGCCCGGGCGGTTGGTATAGGTGACAATCAGCGCCACAGTTTCGCCCGGGTCGGGTCGACCATTACCGTTGCCTGTCTGGTCGTTGAAGCGCCAGGAGGTAAGCGTTAGATTGCAGTAATAGAAGGGAAGCACGACGTTTGCCATTGATACCCTGCCAGCCCCCAGTTTTCCTTGAGCATAAAGCGGGTCAGGCATTGAGTCACAGGCGTCGTGGAGCATCTGGATGCAGGTGGCGTTGGATATGGTGGTGTCAAAGGATTTTATCCAGCAGGCAACCCCGGCGGCAAGCGGACAGGACATTGATGTACCGTCCATAAAGCCGTAAGACCCGGAAACCCGGGTTAAGGTGGAGTAAATGCCCTGGCCCGGAGCGGTTACATCAACCCAGGTGCCGTAATTGGACCAGGATGCCCGGGTGTCGTTAGACTGAGAGGCGGCAACGTTCTCTACACCGTTATAGCAGGCGGGATAGCGGACATACTCGCCACCTTCGTTGCCGGCGGAACCAAACAGAACCAGGCCAGAATCCCAGGCATACTGACAGGCATCCGCCATTGGCTGATAAGGTGAATTACCGCCAAAACTCATTGATATTGACCAGGCGCCCAGGGGTACGAGGTAGTAAATTGCCCCGATTGCGGCGAAGAGAGAAATGCCACCGCCGCTGCCGCAGCGGAAAGCCATTGACCGAATGTTCCAGGGAACACCGGCAACACCGGTGGCGTTATTGGTTACCGCATTGGTGATCCCCCAGCAGTGGGTGCCATGGGTGTCTGTTCCATACGGCATCGGGATTGGGTCACCGGTTAGAAAGTCCCACCCGACTACATCATCGGAGTAGCCGTTCATATCCTGGTCAACACCATCAATGTCTCCGTCAGGATAGGGGAGGGTGTCAAACCGACCGTTCCCGTTGATGTCTTCCGGGGCATTAATCCAGAGGTTTGCCTGAATGTCGGGGTGGAAGATATCCAAACCGTCATCCAGGGCGCAGCTGATGACCCGGCTTCTGCCCTTGGCAACCTCCCAGGCGAGCGGGGCGCCGATGTTTACAAAATACCACTGGCGGGAATAATACGGGTCGTTCGGGATTTCGTCAAAGCGCATATAGCCGTTCGGGCACACGTGTGCCACCGCCGGTAGTTTTTCGTAATCAGCCGCCACCGGTTGGATGTCCTGGTTGACATTGAACTGGATCAAAAACTGCAGGTCGCAGCCGTAGTGCCGGGCAATGGAGTCAGCGGCGGGGCGACGCCACAGGGGCGCAATTTCTTCCACCTGCCATTTTCGGTTAAGTTCGTCGAGCGCCGGGATGCCGAAGCGGGCGATGCCATCTTCCCGGGAGATGTTAACCTTGCCCCGCATTTCCGGAGACAGTTCAATTATCAACTGCCCGGCGAGATATTCTTCACCGTCGGTGCTACGGATTACCGGTCGGTGGAGGTCGGGCCAGGCAAATGTGATAGCGATAAGCAATAGCGTTATCGCAAGGATGCGCAGTTTCATTAAATTACCTCCTGAAGTTTTGCTTTACCCAAAATCATAGGCGAAAGCGATCGCTTGTCAAATTTACTTTTCTGGTTTGTCGGCGGCGATGATTAACTGTTCCGGAATGCCGGAGAGATTAGGTATTTCCCAGTTCTGGCGCACATCCCCGACCTCTTCAATTGCTGCAATCCGGAACCCGGCACGGGTGAGAAAGTAAAAGTGGTCAGAAACGGTCCAGTGAAAGTCGTAGCGGCCCGATATTTTGCCCGGGGTGGTGATATCGGTGCCGAGGTCCTCTTCAGTGCGGGGACGGCGCCGTTCAAAATAGGAGTAGGCGACACGCGGCTGGCCGGGTTCCTGCCGCCAGATCCGGCGAAATGGATGGTATTCGTTTATCACCAGTCGCCCCGAAGGCACGAGAAGGGAGAATAAGCCGGAATAAAACTTGCCCAGGTCTTCCATTGTTCCAGCCACCTGCGCCGCATAGGCGATTTCGCAGCCACCGCTGCCCAAGGTGGGTAGTTTGGTTAACTCCGCCTCCTGATAGTTAAGTTCCACTCCGACAACCTGCGCCCGTACCATCAGGACATCAAGGTTACTGTTGGTTGGGTCAACTACCGTTACAATCGCGCCCATTGCCGCCAACGCCAATGGGGCAAGACCGTCGCCAACACCAATAACCCAGACCTTCTTTCCTGCCACCGGTCCCAGCAGTTCCATTTCCACCGCGTTTAATGCGAGAGAAGGCATTACCACCACCCGGCGCCAGATATCACCGTCATCGGGGTTTCGCTCCCATGCCGGTGCTACCGGGATATAGTCGCGGTTAGGCATAAATCAACGCTGGTATTTCACCAGAATTTCCTCAAAATCTACCCCCTGGCGTCGTACCACGCCGGTTCCGGGCGCCAGCCATTCTCGCCAGGTGGTCTGGGTTGTTTCCCGGGCGGCTGTCGTTTCGGTGAACTCAATGCGATAACAGTCATAAAATACTCCGGCCGGGGTGGCAACCGATTCAATCGCCGCCACCTGGGCGCTCAGGGTGTGACGGTAGTTAAGGGTATCCGGTCCCCAGATAAGGGTTGTGTCATAGGCGTCATTGTAGACGTTTCCCAGAACCAGGGGTAATTGATAGAGAAGGCCCAATCGGTATTCAACGGTGTCTTCTCCTCCGGGGCGGGAGATGACGAATACTGAGAGACGGCGGACCTCGGTGGGCCCGGCAAGGAAGTACTCCTCGGCAAAGTTACGATAAACCCGGGTACAGGGCTGGTTGAGGATGACCGAGGGCAGGGTGTCCACCATTACATAGACAGTGTCTTCTGCCCGCAGGTATTGCCAGCTGCTACCCGGGAGGAGGGGGAAGTAGTTCGCATCGGAACGAAGGAGGATGCTGTCATTACAGGAAACAGCGGTCAAAGCGGTCAACATAAAAAGTGTTTTAAAACGCATAAGAAACCTCCGCATACAGGGCCGGGAAATAGGTTACCGAGCGGCGGGCGATAAAAAGTAGGTTGTCCACGCCAGCGGCAACGCGGCTCCTGCCTTCATGCTGGGAAAACATTATTCCGATATGGCAGTCAGGTGATTTTCCGGTTTCCCGGCCGGTTTCCCGGCGTCGGGTGATGAACCCCACCCCGGGGCCCGCGGTCAGGGCGATTCCCCAGTTGGGGCGGTGGAGGAGTTCGTAGTTATAAAGGAGCGCCAGTTCGTGAATGGTCAATTCATACCCGGTGGCCTGTTTACCCGGAAACGAGAGGAAGGAGTAACCAAATGCTAGGCGGTGTCTGTTCCAGTTGTAGCCAGCCTGGGCACCGATAACGGGGCTGGAGCGAGTTGTGCGGGCGATACCGCCGACGGGAAATGCCACACCCACCCTGCCACCAAAGTCAAAGCCGCTGATGATGGTCACGGTGAGAAGAAAGGTCATCACCAATAAACTTTAGACCGGTTTTGGTTAGTGTCAAGAAATCTCAAGCATCCGGCTGAGCGCCCGCCGGGCCGGTACGGCGATTTCTTCCGGGATGATGATTTCCGGTAGTTCACCCAGAATGGCGGAGCGCACCTTTGTCAGGGTGGTTAGTTTCATATTGCGGCAGATCGCGGTACGGCGCAGGGGGTGGCAGATTTTACCGGGGTATTCGCGCCGGATGCGGTAACACATCCCGACCTCGGTGCCGAGCACCAGTTCCGGGTAATCACGGGCGATCCGCAGCATGCCGCCGGTGGAGGCGACCCGGTCCGCGGCGTCAATCACCTCCAGGGGACATTCCGGATGGGCAATGATTACCGCCCCCGGGTGTTCCTCCCGGGCGCGGCGGACGTCTTCTCTGGTGAAGAGGGCGTGGACGTAACAGAAACCTTCCCAGGGGATTATGTCAATACCGGTTTCCCGGGCGACCCAGCGGGCGAGGTTTTTGTCGGGGACAAAGAGAATCCGCCGGTCCCGGGGCAAGGCGGCGACAATCTTAAGGGCGTTCGCCGAGGTGCAGCAGATATCCGCCTCGGCTTTGACGGCGGCGGTGGTATTGACATAGGCGACGACCAGGACATCCCCCAGCGCCGACTTTTTCTGCCGGAGTGTCTCGGCGGTAATCATCCGCGCCATTTCACAGCCCGCCTTTGGTTCGGCGAGCACAACCCGGGTGGTGGGATTGAGCAGTTTGGCGGTTTCTGCCATAAACTGAACACCGCAGAAAACGATCAATTTGGCCCGGACCTGCTGGGCCTGCCGGGCGAGTTCTAATGAGTCACCGATAAAGTCGGCAACTTCATAGATTTCCGGCGGCTGATAGTTGTGAGCAAGGATGATGGCGCGGTGCTGCGCCTTTAGGGCTATGATTTCGGCGACCAGGGGCCGGTGGTTCATCTTTTAGTTTTAGTTCGGGGGAGAGGGAGATAAAAACGGTCCTCCTCAAGGATGTGGACAACCTCTACCCCCTGTTTGAGCAGTTCATTGGCGATGGGTAGTCGGTGGCACCTTTCCGGGCTGTAACAGGAGCAGAGCAGGCAGCAGACCCGGGTTGGTATTTTACCGGCGATGATTTTCAAGCCGTGCTGAACCGGTTCGCTTTTCAACCAATCGGCAATGCCATGGCGGTCCAGATCCCCCAGTTCGTTGCCCAGGTATACGTAGTTAATCCGGTTGGCGGAGCAAAACTGTTCCAGTTCAGCCCGGGAGAAATGGGGCAGTTGCCGGGTTCCTGCCGGGCGATTGCGGATGTCAAACAGAACCTGAAT
This sequence comes from uncultured bacterium, assembly GCA_964412225.1. Classification (GTDB taxonomy): domain Bacteria; phylum Hydrothermota; class Tepidihabitantia; order Tepidihabitantales; family Tepidihabitantaceae; genus CAYPNB01. The sequence continues at coordinate 17,140 of CAYPNB010000001.1, forward strand.
TCCAAATTTATATAAAAGCCGGCTGAACTCGTAAGCGGGGCGATGGCCAGTGCCGATGGTGTAGAGACGCATAGTTGTCTTTTAACGATATTAGAGAATCATTTACCGGTGTCAAGCGGACGGGGTTCGGCGCCGGAGGCGAATTGGAGCAAAGGCGTCCGGTTGTTCCACCTTTACTTCGCCAAGCCGGACCAGTTCCAGCAGGGCAAAGAAGGTGACAATCAGTTCGGTGAGGGTGGCGCCGGCAACCGCCGTTTCAAAATCAATTATTTCCTCCTCGGCAAGGAGATGGCGCAGCCGGGCGATTTTGTCTTCTAGGCGGATGGTCTGCGGTTCAAATTTTAGCGGCGGTGCTGCGGTAATTTGGGAGAACAGACGGGTGAAGGCACGGGTAAGCAACACGATGTCTTCGCTTTCGGCGACAACCGCTGGTGCCGATTCACCGGTTCGGGGAAAACGACGCCGGCTTTCCGCCTCTTTTTCGCTGAGGATACGGGCCGCCACCTGGAACTGACGGTAGGCGTCAAGAATCTGTTCTAAGGAGATCTCCGGAGTGCTAAGGTCCTCTTCTGGTTGGCGGGGCAGCAAGGCACGTACCTTTAATCGGACCAGGACCGCCGCCATGATCAGAAAGTCACTGGCCGCGGTCAGGTCAATGTTTTCGCTCGCCCGGAGCAGGGTCAGGTAGTCGTCGGTGAGCCGGGCAATTGGGATGTCGAAAATGTCCAGTTCCTCTTTCCGTACCAGATAAAGCAGAAGCTCAACCGGACCCTCAAACATTTCCAGCCGGACCTGAAGTTCGCTCATTAGATCCGGATCACCTTGTAACGCCGATTGCCCAGCCCCAAAGTTTCCGCGTGGGCGAGAAGTACTTCCGGGTTGAGGTGGGGATAGTACTCGGTGAGCGGTCCGCGGGCGGCGTCAAAAGCCGCCTGGTCGCAGGCAACCGGGTCAAAAGAGGCAAACAGGCCGATATCGGGCATCAGCGGGTTCTCGGTATTGGGGTAGCAATCACAGTTCGGAGTGATGCGGATACAGCAGTTAAAGTGAATTGCCACCCGGTCCTGAAGTAGCGCCCGGCAGTATTCAGCCATCATTTTCTGGACCGATTCGGAGGTAGCGTTCCAGTTGAGTTTGATGGCACCATAAGGGCAGACGGCGATACAGCCGCCACAGCCGACACAGGAGCGACCGATCGCGGCGACGAAGTTGATGAAGTTGATCGCCTCGTGGGGGCAGTAATCAACACAGGTGCCGCAGCTGGTGCAGCGTTCTTCGTCAACGTAAGGACGGGAGGAGGAGTGCATCGCCAGTTTGCCCGCCTTTGCTGCCAGCCCCATCGCCAGGTTTTTCAGGGCGCCGCCGAAGCCGGTGACAAAGTGGCCTTTAAAGTGAGCGATGTTGATGAGGTAACGGATGTGGCGTAGTCCGGTCGCCAGGTAGGCGGTGGCAACCAGCGGCGAGTTAAGGGGAACGGCGTAAAACTTTTCTCCGTGCTCTCCATCTAGGATGACAATCGGTGCCAGGGTGCGGGCAACGGTGAAGCCATGCTCGTGCGCTAGTTTGACGTGCTCGGAGGCACGCTGTCGCCGTCCCCGGTAAAGGGAGGTGGTTTCAATTATTACCGGCTGAAGGTCGTGAAAACTGGCGGCAAGTGCCGCGCTGCGGACGAATTCCGGGTCAATGTGATTTTTGTTATTCGCCTCACCGAAATGGACTTTGATGCCCACCTTTTTCTTTGGTTTCGTTTGCTGGAAAAAGCCGGATTGCTCCAGGACAATGCCGATGCCTTCCTTTATCTTTGCCGCCGGAGCAAACCAGACCAACGCCTCGTTCATCGCCAGACGCCGGGGATCCTTTTGCCGCAGAACCGGCAGTTGCCTTTGACGATATCGTTTGCGGTTATTGAGAAGCCGGTGCGCCGGACAATGGTTTTCCTGCAGTAAGGGCAGGTGGTGTTTTCGTCCTGATGGCCGGGACAGTTGCCGATATAGACGAACTTCAGACCGGTGTTACGGGCTATCGCCACCGCCCGTTCCAGGGTTGAGATAGGGGTGGCCGGGGTATTCTGCAGCCGGTAATCGGGATGGAACCGGGTGAAGTGAAGAGGGATGGTATCGCCGACATTTTCCTTAATCCACCGGCACATCCTAGTGATAGTGGCGGTGTCATCGTTGTATCCGGGCACGACCAGGTTGACCAGTTCGAGATGGCGACCGGTGGTGGCGACGGTTCTGATGGCGGTGAGAACCGGTTCCAGGGTAGAGCTACAGACATCCCGGTAGAACTCCGGGGTAAACCCCTTCAAGTCAATCTTGATTGCGTCCACAACTGAGCACAGCTCCTTTAGCGGCTCAGGGTTGATATAACCACCTGATACTACCGCGGTCCGGATACCCTTTTGCCGGGCAAGCCGGGCGATGTCCACCATATATTCAAAGAAGACCACCGGTTCGGTATAGGTGAAGCAGATGACCGGCAGACGCAATTTTTCCGCCAAGTTGACCACCGCTTCTGGTATCAGGGTCTCGCCGGGGACCTCCTCCGGGCTGGCCTGAGAGATTTCCCAGTTCTGGCAGTATTTGCAGCGCTGATTACAGCCCACCGTGGCCAGAGTTAGTCTTTGTACGCCGGGCAGAAAGTGGAAAAACGGCGCCTTTTCAATCGGCTCCCGGTTCATTGAACAGACCAGACCATAAACCAGGGAGTAAAGTTTGCCGTTCTGATTTTCCCGCACCCGACAAAACCCTCTTTTTCCGGGGGGAATTACGCAGCGCCGCGGGCATAGCTGGCACTGGACGGTTTTATTTGCCAGTTTCGTATAGTAGCGTGCCTCATGGCGGGTGGTTTTGTCCGCCCCTCCGGGGTTGTTAGTGGCGAGCATCAGCGTTAGCAGCGCCAGAAAAAAAGGCCGGAACATAAACTAATTCTAATTGGCGACCAAACCGATTGCCACCCCGAGGACAATTCCCAGTCCCAGTATGCCACCGACACCGCCGATTAATAGCCACTTTGCCCGGCAGGCGTTTTTCTCCATCGTCCGCTGGTCAATTGTTATCCTGGTTTCCATACCGGGGAGGATTTCCACCTGGGAGGTGGCGGCGTCAATCCGGGCCAGGGCCCAGAGGGCGGTAAGGCGCTGACCAATGCTTCCGGTGCGCAAACCACGATAAAGTGCCTCCAGGCTGTCGTTAGAGACGACCGTTAACCAGTATTTTCCCCCTTCCAGTTGATGACGGTTGATGGGTGTAACACCGGCACTATCACCTTCAACAAAAACGGCAAAACCGGGCGGGCTGGAATGAACGGTAAGAAAACCGGCGGTGGGCAACGTTTCACCGAGAACCAATAAGGTGGTAATGATAACGCTCAGCATAATCAAAGACTAACGGAAATTATGAATAAAGTCAATCGGTCGTTGGCGGTGGTTTTAATTAAAATCGGTCCTGTGGACAGAGGGGCGAGTCCAGCAGAACCACCATTGGCAAGGGGGCGGTTGACGTCGGGAGAAATTCTGATAAAATTATAAGACAAGGCATCGGGTTGAATTGTGTTCGTTGGGTTAGGTTCATAGACAACTGAATTGGGAGGAAGCAATGAAATCGGTCCGTTCTGACCGCGCTGTAATAATGCGGATGAAAAAGGAGTCGGTTGGTTTTATTCAGCTCTGGTTTACCGATGTCCTGGGGTTTCTTAAGGGCATCACCATCGCCGCAGAAGAACTTAACCGGGCATTTGCGCACGGTCTGGCTTTTGACGGCTCGTCAATTGAGGGCTTTGCCCGGGTTGAGGAGTCGGACATGGTGATTAAACCGGATGTCAACACCTTTGCCGTTCTCCCTTGGGAGATCCAGGGCCGAAGGGCGGCGAGGATGTTCTGCGACGTTTTCACGCCGACGGGCAAACCGGTGGAGCTTGACCCCCGGTGGGTTCTGCGCCGGGTCCTGGCCGATGCGAAGAAACTGGGGTTTTCCTGCTATATTGGCTGCGAACTGGAGTGCTTTTATTTTAAAAACAGTCAACGGCCAGAACTCCTTGACCAGGGTGGTTATTTTGACCTCACCCCGACGGCAGTGGCGGAACAGGTGCGGGGGGCTACGATCACGGCACTGACCAAACTGGGGATCAAGGTTGAATACAGCCATCATGAAGTATCACCCAGCCAGCATGAGGTTGATCTGCGTTATACCGATGCGCTGACAATGGCGGACAGTGTCGTTACCTACCGGTTTGTTGCCCGTCAGGTTGCCCAATCTTACGGCATTCACTGCAGTTTTATGCCCAAACCGGTTTTTGGGATCAACGGCTCGGGAATGCACACCCACATTTCTCTGTTCCGCGACTCCCGGAACGCCTTTTTCTCCGCCCGCGACGAAATGAACATCTCGCCGGTGTGCCGCCATTTCGTTGCCGGGTTGTTGAGACACGCTCCGGAAATCACCGCAGTTACCAACCAGTGGATTAACTCTTACAAAAGGCTGGTCCCCGGCTATGAGGCGCCGGTCTATGTCTCCTGGGCGAGGATGAACCGCTCGGCGCTGGTGCGGGTTCCCGCCTTTACCAGGGAGCGTCCGGAAGCCGCCCGGATTGAGTTTCGCTCGCCTGATCCGGCCTGCAACCCTTATTTGACTTTTGCGGTGATTCTTGCTGCCGGGCTAAAAGGGGTGAAAGAAAAGATGCCGCTGGGACCACCGACGTCCGACAACATCTACCGGATGACCGAAGAGGAGCGCCAGGCGGCAAAAATTTCCTGTCTGCCCAAGGATCTCTCAGAGGCGATTCAACTGGCAGAAAAAAGTCGGCTGGTGCGCGAGACGCTGGGCGAAGAGCTGTTCATTCATTTTCTGCGCAATAAAAAACAGGAGTGGGACGAGTACAAGGCGCAGGTAACCGAGTTTGAAATCCAGCGCTACCTGCCGATACTTTAAGCCGGTGCAGGGTTATGGGCAAGGGTAAATTTGGCACCGCGGTTAACTGCATGGACGGCCGGGTCCAGATGCCGGTGATTGAATGGCTGAAACAGGAGTTTGGGCTGGACTATGTGGACGTGATTACCGAACCCGGACCGAACAAAATCCTGGCGGAAAATCAGGACCGCATCGCGATTGAGTCAATAAAAAGACGGGTGTCAATATCGGTAACCAAGCATGGTTCAAAGGTGATTGCTATTGTCGGGCATTATGACTGTGCTGGAAACCCGGCGGAAAAACAAACCCAGTTAAACCACCTGACCGAGGCGGAGAAAACGGTCCTGGCCTGGGGTTTTGATGTCCAGACGATTAAACTCTGGGTAGACGAAAACAGGCAGGTGGAACGGCTGGGGTAGTGAAAAGTGGGCAATACTTCTTTGGGGCCGATGGCAGAGGCTTATTTTGAAAGTTTCTCCTTACCCATCACCCGTTCCCCGGGCTGGTGTCATTGGCGGTAGACCGGGTATCAGGGTGCGGATAAAACAAATCCGGGGCAGGGTTTGGCAACCTGCCCCGGTGGTATTTTATGTTTTATCTGGTCAGAATTAATTTTCTCGTAAGTTTTGTCGGTCCGCTGTCCATGCGGAGGTAGAAGACGCCGTAGCCGATTTTCCGATGGTTTTCGTCGGTGCCATCCCAGTGGATGGTGTGAAACCCTGCGGCGATGTTACCGTCGGCAAGGGTGCGGATTAGTTCGCCGGTAACCGAGAATATCTGGATCTTTACCCGGGCGGCAACAGGTAGTCCGAAGCGGATGAGAGTTCGGTTTTGGAACGGGTTGGGTTGCGGGGCGTTGAGGATGAAGTTTCGGGGTTGGCGGAGGTTTTCTGTTATGCCGGTGCCGGGGACGATTTCAAAGACGTCCCGGGCGGTGTCGTTTGCCGGGTTTTCGTCGCCGGCAAGGATGGTGAAGCAGGTGCTGGTGTAGGTGCCCGGAATTTCTGCGGTCCAGGGGGTGAAGTTGAGTGTTTCCTGGGTGCCCGCAGCAATGGTGAGGGGTTGGCTGTCAGTGTAGAGCGGGTCAATCGTGAAGACAACGGAGATATCTTCGTTTTCGGTGCCGTAGTTCTGGACGATGACCTGAGGGGTGATTACGGTTCCGGAGTCAACAGTTCCGACCGGGGCGAGAATCTGCGCCACGCCCGCATCGTGGACGATTACCGGCGGTTCTGCCGGCGTGACATCACCGGTAATTGTCCAGGCGAATGGCTGGCGGGTGCTGGTGGCGACGTTGCGACCGTACACCCGGATTGTCCAGAGGCCGGTGTCCGGGGCGTTGACCCGGCAGCACTCTTCGGTGTTGAGGGAGTCCCAGCCGGATGGGTTCGGGGTGGATTGACCACCGGAGTATTTGTTGCCGCGGTAGGAGGTGCCGGTGGGAGATATGAGTTCTAAGTCAAGATTGTTGACCAGGGTGGGGTTGGCGTTCGGGGCGGCAGCGGTATCGGACCAGGCAAGGGCGACGCGCAAGGGGATTGCCGAGATCACCCGGAACTGCTCTTCTTTGTACTCGCCGGTGGCAACGCCACTCGTGTCGTCTTTTAACAGGAGTTTGCGGGTGTCGCCGGTAAAGTACAGGACCGAGTCGGCGTTTATTCTGCCCCAGCCGATATTGTTGTCGGGCGGGGTGTAACTGCCAATGTTCGGGTCAGCCGAGGCGATTGCCATTGAGCGGAGCAGTGCCGCCGAGATGTAGGTGAGGCGGTTTTCCGGAACCGGGGCGCCGGTGGGATAATAACCTTCCTGGAGGTAGCAGCGCATCAGGCCGACGGTGCCGCTGGTTATTGGAGTTGCCATTGAGGTGCCGTCCATTGAGGAGTAGGTGTTGGTGCCGGTGCGGGTGGCAGAGTAGATGTTCTGACCCGGTGCCATAACATTGGGTTTGAGTCTGCCGTCCTGAGTTGGTCCGCGGCTGGAGAAAGAGGCGATGGCGTTGGCGGCGGTGCCGTTCTCAAGGGCGCCGACAGTTAACACATTTTTGGCGATGCCCGGGTTGCGAATCCGGCGGGTAGAGAATTCGTTGCCGGCAGCCATGATGTTCAGGAAGTCCTTGTTCGCCCAGATGAAGGCATCGGTTGTGGCGTCCTGGAGGAGATAGGTGCCCGAAGAGTTTGACCAGCCCCAGGAGCCGGAGTGCTGTTTTATCGGGCGGAGTGAGTCGGGTAGACCGCGGCCGGCATAAACTGTGTCCCAGAGATACCAGAGGTTGGTGGAGAGGACGAAACTGGTGCCGTTGGTGAGGTCAACAAAGTAGAGTCTGCCCTTGATTGCCATTCCGTCATAGAAACTTGTGCCACCGGTGATTGAGTCATCGCCGGCAACCGAGCCGTTGACATGGGAGCCGTGATACTGGCCTTCGGAGGCATCGGCGGTGCCGTATTTTTTATAGGCGACCAGTTTGCGATGGTTGGGCCAGATGCCCGGCGGGGTGACGGCGAGACCGGGGTCGCGGAACATATCATGGCCGGTGTTTAGTCCGGTATCGGTGGTTGACATTATTACCCCCTGGCCCCGGACGCCATTCGCCCAGGCGGGTCGGGCGGCAAGAGAGGTGTCGGGGGGTGCGGTTGAGCGCCAGCCGGATTGGGTTACCCACTGGGCGTTGCTATTGGCGGTGGTGGGTTCGGTCCATTCCTGAATCCAGAAAGCGCCGTCCTGTCGGGCGAGCCCGGGAATGGCGGTAGCCGGAACGACGGCGTGAATGATAGTGCCGAAGGGGCTTGTAGTGGTTGTTACAACCTCCCCGCCGTGCCCGGTGATAGTCTGCTCAAGGGAAGCCGGCGGCTCACCCGGGGTGACGAGAATGGCGATTCGGACGGAGCCGGTGGCGTTAAACAGTTCCGCCTGAATTTTGTAGGCGGGCTGGAAGACACCCAGCCAGTTAATAAACGGCAGCGGTTCAACCTGGAGTCGTTGCTGGGGCGTTAACCGGGCAACAGTGGCGTAGTTCGGTAGATAGCCGATGGTCTTTATGCCCAGGCGTTCCAGTTGTTTGAGCCAGCGACCTTGAACCGGACCGGTAAACTGGATGACGTAGTACGCGGTCTGGCTATAATCCGGCTGAAGCAGTAAATCGGCGGGCAGATCCGGTTCCCCATAACGGGTGTCAATAGTATAGCCATTGCTGAAGGAAATGTAATTTTTCTCTGCGCCGGGAAGTGGGGTAAAGGTGCGTGCCGGTCCCATTGTGTAGTGGTTGAAGGGGCGGGCGGAGATTGCGGTTATGCCGACAAAGATGAATATGCCGGCGGTGGTAAAATTTTTTATCACCAGTCCTCCTTTTGATTTTTAGTTAAATTTAATTATAGCGGGTAAAGCGGTGTCGGTCAAAAAAAGACAGGAGACCGGTCAGTTGGCCGGTGGCGGGGGCTGGTAGCGGGCGGTTCTGCCTCGGCCGACCAGTACCAGGCGGCCCTTCTTTACCATACCGGAAAGGATGTAGCCTGCCTGATGGGGTGAGACGCGCAGCAGGGTGCGGACGATTTCATTTGTGATATAGGGTTGTTCTTCTAGGTAGGAGAGAATGGCGTTTTCGGCGTAACTGGCTTCAGCCCGGCGGAACGGGGTGTAGATGACCGATTTGCGCAGCTGGGCATAGGTCTTTTTGGACAGACGGTAAACTCGCCCCTTTTTCTCGCCAAACGGTTCTAGGAATCCCCGGTTGACCATAGAGGCGAGTGCTTCGTGAGCCTCCCTTTCTGACCGGCCGAGGATGGTCTTGGCTTCGGTGATGTCTACTTCGCGGTTGCGCTTGAGCCAGTTGAGGATGAGCAGGTCCGGGAGTTTGAGTTCATTTCCTTCCTGCTGACTTTTAACAACAAAGCGGGCAAAGTTTTCGTCAATGCCGCCTTCTGCCCGGCCCGAGCGGATGGTTACCCGGACGTAGTCGGCGCCCGCCTCGTAGGCGGGTGGTTCTTTGCCGTAGGAGAGGAGTATCTGGAACATTCGCTTCACCCCCATTCCCGCCCGTTCCACCAGCCGGATGCGTTCCAGGATTTCGGCCAGTAACGGGTTGCGGCTGATCGGCTCGTGGCCGATGATGTTTTCCGGGGTAACATCGCTGAGGAAGCCACCCGGGGAGGAAATCTCAAGACGGTCGGCGAAGTGGCGGAGATAGACCGGGGTGGTGAGGTTGTAGTCGCGATGGGTAAAGGCGTTGAGGAGCGCCTCGCGGTAAACTTCCGGCGGAAAGTCGGGGATTTCAAAGTGGAAGAGCCCGAATTTAATGGTGAAGATGCGGTTGTGGGGCTCCACCGAGGCGGTGAACTCCTCTAGGAGGGCAAGGAGCGGTTTGGCGGTGTCAATGCGGCGGTCGTACTCAACGTCGCTTTTCATATGGAGGTAGCTGGCGCAGTGTCCGGGTATGGTACGGGCGAGGAGTTCTTCTTTGCCGACGAGGAGCATGCCGGCGAGGGTGATCTTCCCTTCCGATGAGATGATGCCGAGCCGGGTGAGAAGTTCCTCGGTGGTCAAAGCGAGAAGGCCGGAGCCGGGTTCTTTGGCGGCGATGATGCGGCGCAGGCGTTCGGCTTCTAATGGGTCAATTGCCTCAATGCCAAAGTTGAGCGTCTGAGCCGAGGGGTCGTTGTTAAGGTTGACTGTCATCAGGATAGGTTAGCAGAAAAGGGGTTTCAGTCAATCAGGTCCAGAACCCCCGGCTTTCCTTCTCCAGCCGTCGCTTTAAAGGTTGCCACCAGGAGGGGTTTTCTTCATACCAGCGGATGGTACGGATAAGCCCTTCCTCAAGCGTGACCTGGGGTTGCCAGCCGAGGCTTTTGAGGCGGGCGCTGTTGAGGGCGTAGCGGTAGTCGTGGCCGGGACGGTCGGGGACAAATTCAATGTGATCTTCTTCCCTGCCGAGTAGCCTCAGGAGGAGACGAATCAGGTCAATGTTACGGCACCACTGGTCGGCACCAGCGTTGTACACGGTACCCGGTTTGCCGGCAAGAAGGAGCAGTTCAATCGCCCGGCAGGTATCCTCAACATAGACCCAGTCCCGGATGTTTTTGCCCGTACCGTAGACCGGGACTTTCTGTTCTTGAAACAGGTTGGTGATCGCGAGGGGAAGCAGTTTTTCCGGAAACTGATAGGGCCCGTAGTTGTTGCTTGGGCGGATGATGATTGCCGGCAGACCGAAGGTGTGATGGGCGGCGAGAAGGAGCAAATCAGCCGCGGCCTTGGTTGCCGCATAAGGGGAACGGGGTGCCAGATGGGCGGTTTCGTCACATGGGGCGTCGGTATCGCTCAAGGAGCCGTAGACCTCATCGGTGGAGACGTGGAGAAACTTTTTCACACCAATCTGGCGGGCGGCGTCAATCAATACCTGGACGCCGATAAAGTTGGTCTGCAGGAAAGGCGCCGGTTCCAGTATGGAGCGGTCAACGTGGGTTTCAGCAGCAAAATTAACCACCCAGTCGCAGCCGGCCATTGCGGTGAGGGCGATTTGCGGGTCTTCAATTCGGCCAACGATAAGCCGGTAGTTTTTCTGCTCTTCCAGGTCGATAAGGCTGGCGCGGTTACCGGCATAGGTGAGGGCGTCAAGGTTGGTGATGGACCACTCAGGGTGGGTGCGGTGGAGGTGGCGGATGAAGTTGGTGCCGATGAAGCCGCAGCCGCCGGTGATTAAAAGGCGCATTTATTCCACCCGGAATTGCCCGGTCGGGTTGTCTTCGTAACGGATTTCATCCGGGGGGTGGGCGCGGTTTTCTCCCCGGTAGAGCCGATCGGGATGGTTGATGACCAGCCCCATGCCCGTGCCGATGTTTTTGTAGGCGTGGACAACCCCGGGCGGGACGATCAGGGTTGCCGGGTTGTTTTCACCCAGGACGAGGCGGAGGTGCGCTGCGAAGGTGGGCGAGTTTTTCCGGTTATCCCAGAGGAGGACGAGAAAGTCGGATGGGCCGACAAAGGCGAAGATGTCGGTCTGGTAGAGGTGCTCATGGGGGCCGCGGATAACACCGGGTCCGGTGAATGAGCAGTAGGTCATTGCCGGTTTAAGGTCGGCCAGGTTTTGTCCAGCCAGCCAGTCCGAACGGAAGGTCTCGCAGAGCCAGCCACGGGGATCGGCATGCCGGGCGGTCCGGGCAAGAAAAACCCCAGTGATGGCAAGTTCGGTGAAGGGGGTGTTCAAATTTCCACCTCACTGTTGTCAGAGAGGAGGAGCCGGACCGGATGGGCAAGCGGTCCACTGCCCCGGATGCGTACCTCCTGGCCGATGAGGCTTTCGGTAAGCGGGCCAATGTTTTCAATTCGGCTGTTTTCCAGAATGACCGATCGTTCCACCCTGGAGCCGATGATATAACAACCGGCGCCAATAGAGGTGCCGGGGCCGATGAACGAGTCCTCAATCACCGCATTTTCACCGATTACCGATGGGCCTTCAATTGTTGAGTTATGAACCCGGGTCCCGGTTGCTATTGTCACCCGGCCGATGATCGTGGCGGTACCGATATTGCCGGCGATCCGGCGTTCAGCATAGGTTTCCAGAACAATGCGATTGGCAGAGAGCAGGTCGTCTTTCTTGCCGGTATCCAGCCACCAGCCTTCCAGGAGCAGGGGTTTAACCCGGGCGCCCAGGTCAATCAAGCCCTGGATTGCGTCAGTTATTTCCAGTTCGCCCCGTGTCGATGGGGTGAGGGTGTTAATGACCGGATGGATTTTCGGCGAGAACAGGTAAACGCCAACCAGGGCAAGGTCTGATGGCGGTTGGGGTGGTTTTTCCATCAGCCGGATGATGGTGCCGGTTTCCGAGAGGAGTGCAACGCCGAAGGCGCCGGGGTTGGGCACGCGCTTGAGCATAACCAGGGCATCCAGTTCTTCCGCGGCAAACCGGCTGAGCGCCGGGCCGAGGTCGTCCTGAAGCAGGTTGTCGCCAAGGTACATAATAAATGGTTCATCACCGAGAAAGTCGCGGGCGATTTTGACCGCATGGGCAATGCCGAGCGGTTCTTCCTGGATAATGAAAGAGGGGCGAACACCCCAGCGGGAACCGGTACCAAGAAAATTTTTTACCGCCGTGCCGGTCTGGGGCGATATGATGACCCCGATGTCTTTTATTCCGGCGTTGGCGAGATGGTCAAATACATAGGCAAGAATCGGACGATTGGCAACCGGGATCAGTTGTTTTGGGAAGGTATAGGTCAGGGGGCGCAGTCGGGTTCCCTTACCGCCACAAAGAACCAGCCCTTTCATAACCGTTTTATTATGCCCGCACCGTTCCCACTGTCAAGCAAAAACCACTGCCAATCGTTTTTGGTAAAAACATTACAACACATTGATTTACAATATGTTATAATATAATGTGTGTCGCAGCAGGTTGGGCAGAAACGGGCCTGGAAAAGGGGCTATTTGAGGGGGTATATTTGGCTAACTAATAGTAAAATAATAACCTATAATCAGGTGTGGAGCTGATATCCGGCGATGATGTTGGTGTGTTTGTGTAAGTTTTGGTAAATCAATGAGAAAATTAAATTTTTTCCATCCTTGACAGGCGAGTGGGGTTGATTAATCTTTTACTGGCTAACCGAGCTTAACAATATAAGGCGGCAAAGTAGGTCTTGGTTGTTATTGGTCTTGAATTTCTGGTTGTTTTGGCGGTTATAGGGACCATCGTACCTCCTGACGGCGTCCAGAACGGGCGCCGTCATTTTTAGTTTTAAAAAATGCGCCCGCACCAGCGGGCGCAATCTTTTAATCTGGTGATTTTAGTTCAGGGTTCGTGGATGTCGCCGCTCGCGCAGTCGTAGAAGGTGTTGTTGGCCCGAAGTTCGGCGGGCTGACTGTTGTCTTCTGAGGATTGGTGTTGTCAGGGGTGGCTCAGGTGGTAAGAATAAGCAGTCCGACAACCAGAAACCACAGACCGGATTTTTTCATAAAGGCTCCTTTTTGTTTTTTAAGTTTTTCTGCAATGATAGCCCATTCAGGCATCTCCGCTAGACAATAGCACCCTAAATGTGTTTATCAATTAAATCAGTAGCCGTAATCCAGCGGTTGTTGTTCTTCTTCCTGTTCCTCGCTGTTGTGGCGTCTTTTCTGCTGGCGATAGTTGTTAAGGTTGTAGGTGATACCGAGAGAAAACATCGGGCCCCGGCGGGAAAGGCGGTTGTAGGAGTAGAAGGTTTCCCCCCAGGTTTTGTCTTCGTGAAACGAAGAGGCGAAGATGTCACGAACGGAAAAGGTGATTAGCAGTTGGCGATTGAAAAGCGCCTGGCGGACCGCGGCATTCGTCCAGATGTGACCGGCTTCGGTGCCCTGAGCCGAGGCGCTCGGGCTTTCGTAGTTGAGGGAGAACTGGAACCGGGTGCTGGTGGGGAGGGTGATGTCGGTGGTTAACCCGGTTTCGTAGTTGAAACTTTTCTGGGTTGAGTCGGGCAGGATTAACCGGTAGTCATAGATGGAGCCGGTGAGGTTGATGTTCCACCAGGGGAATGGGGCTAAATCCAGGTTGGCTTCCACGCCGAGGGCCCGGTCGGTGCCAACGTTTGCCACCGTATGGAGAATAGCGCTGCCCTGATAGGGTTGCTGGAGGCGTTCAATTAGGTTGTGGGTGAAACGGCAGTAACCGTCAACGGCGACCCGATGCTTGCCCAGGTGGGCAAGAAATCCGGCCTCATAGGAATCAATGTATTCGGGTTTCAGGTTCGGGTTGCCCTGACGGGCATTTTTTGCGTCCATCCAGGTGAGGACCGGTGCCAGGTCCCAACCGCGGGGGGGGTCAATGCGTCGGGTGTAACTGGCCATCAGTTGATTTTCACCGGGCAGTTGGTAGGAGAGATGGAGGCTGGGGAAAAGGTTCCAGCGGTTGAGCGGCGAGAAACTGCTGTCGTCAATCACCACCGTTCTACCGGTGAATTCGGTGCGCAAGCCCAGGAGTGCGCCGAAATTTTTATAATTGCCGGAATAGGTGGCATAAAGGGAGTGAGTCTGTTCTTTTTGGTTGGAGGTATGGCTGTATTGGGGCAGCGATTCATAACTACCGGTGGCGGGGTTGAAGGCAGCTACCCGATTGGTGGCGTTGGGTCCGAAGCGGAGCCGGGTTTGATAGCCGGCTTCAAACCGGTCCTTTTCCCGCCCGGGCAGGGTGTAGTCCAGTTTCAGGTCCAGGCGCTGGCCCTGGCGGATTTCAACGGTGCGCCTGCCGTCAAGCAGGCTATCGGTGGTGTTGTCTTCGGTCTGGGTGGAGTCGTTGTGCATGTTTCTACCATAGGATGACCGGAGCGTCAGTTCGTGTCCTTTTTTGCCTAGGTTGTGGCTGGCGTCAATGGTGGCAGAAAATTGGATGCCGGTGTTAATAGAAGAGGATTTGCTTTTGTAAGCGGTGGTCTCGGCACTGACCGAGTTCCATTCCCAGTTGTCTGATTCCTGGTTGCGGTTGCCGGAGCGTCCTTCCATCCGGATGCCGATGCCCAGATAGTTCTGCGGGTTGGGCTGGATTTCCGCGCCCAGGCGGAGGCCGTAAAACCGGCCGCCGAAGAGCGTGTTTCCAAGTGCGGTGGTGAAGGTGGTTTCGTTTTCGGGGGTTTTTATCCAGCGCTCACTTTTGCGCGAGCCCGGGAAGTTCATCTGGTTGATGCTGGGGGCGATGGAGAAGGAGGCGATGCCCTGGCGGAGAGAGAGAAGCATATTGCCGCCGAAGTTATTGTTGTTGCCGGCATTGAGGTTTAAGATACCGCTGAAGCCGGCGCGGGTCTGTTTTTTAAGGATTACGTTGATTATTCCCGCTTTACCTTCCGGGTCGTATTTTACCGAGGGGTTGGTGACCAGTTCAATTCGTTCAATTGTGCTTGCCGGAATCTGCTGGAGCGCCTCGTTTCCTTCTAATTGGGATGGCCTACCGTCAATGAGGACCGTGAAACTGGCGAGTCCGCGCAGGGTGACATTGCCCTCCAGGTCAACCTTTACCGACGGTACTTTTTCCAGGACGTCAACCGCGGTGCCGGATTGTAGCGCCGGGTCCTGTGCCACATTGATGACCTTTTTATCAATTCTGTATTCCAGCCGGGGTTTTTCTGCGGTGACCTCTCTTTCCGGCATGGTGAGCGCCGTCTGTTCCAGGTTGATGCGGCCAAGGTCAACTTTACCGTCCGGGGTGACAAGGACGTTGTCCAGCCGGCGCGTTTTGTAGCCGATGAAAGATATTTCTACCTGGAACCTGCCCGGGGGGACGTCCTGGAGAAGGAATTTTCCCTGGGCGTCGGTGATGGTGCCGGTTACTACCCGGCCGGTATCCATTGCCCGCCATTGGGAGCGGGTGGTATCCAGTTGCCGGTAAAGGACGACATTGGCGTATTCAATCGGGGTTGCCAGTTCGGCGTCCCAGACCTGACCGGTGATGATGCCAGGTGCCCGGCGATAAGCGCCGGTCTGGGGCTGGGCCAGAAGCGGGAAAATCGTCCCGGCACAGAATAGCGAGAGCAAGGCGAATTTTTTTATGGTCATATATTAGTAGACACGATAACCGGCAAATCTCTGCTTGACAAACAATACCGCAGCGGGTAAATATTCCTGGAAAGCGATGCCGGAGAGCCATAAGAGCGATGAGGAGCGGGCCCGGGAGATTCTTGCCGCATTTAACCGGCTGGAAAGAAGAAACCAGGCCCGGGTGCGGATGGTCAACTTTATCTGGGTAATCACCTTGCTTCTGGTTGTGGCGTTGATTGCGGTGGTCTGGAGCAACCTGTCCCGATTTAAACTGCTATATCAACTATTGACCCGCCCGGACTCGCTTATCGGGCGGTAAGCCAGCCGGACAAAGGCAATTACCGCCCCCAGCCCGGGTTTTAGGTTGTCTGCAGTTTCTACTTATAAGTAGAAAAATAGCGGGCGCGGTTTATTTGTGTAGCAATCAGAAAATCAAGGTGTTACAGCAAAACGATGAAATTTTTGACCCCATCCCCAGAGCTGTTACCGGGATGGTTTTTTCGGCGTCGGTGGTTTTTGCTGGTGAGCCGGGTTGGGGTTGGGCGCGGTGCCGGGGTAGCCAGGGGCTGGTGATTTGCAACGGTGGGATGATTTTTGTTTTTTTGGGTTTGACTCCTGATGATGGTCGGCTATAATCTGGTAAGCAATCTTTTTCAGGAGTGAGATATGAAACCAAATGATGAGTTGATCGCAGGTTTAAAAGAGGCGATGCTTGCTGAGCAGGCGGGGATTGAGTTTTATACTACCGCCGCGGAGAAGACCGCGGATGTCCAGGGTAAGGTGGTTTTTCAGCAACTGGCGGATGAGGAGCGCCAGCATCTGGATTATCTCCGCCGTCAGATGGGGCATTGGCTTAACAACACCCGGCTTGAGCCGTTGACCGGAGGTTCGGCAATTGACCCGGCCAAGGCAAGTCCGATATTTTCCCGGGAGTTGATTAACCGGCTGGGTACCGCTCACTGGGAGATGACCGCGCTATCGGTTGGGTTGGTGCTGGAGCAGAATGCAATCCAGCGTTACCGGCAGCTCGCCGAGAAGGCGGCGAGTGTTGAGGGAAAGGAGTTTTTCAACGCCCTGGTGCGCTGGGAGGAGAGCCACGCCGCGGCGTTGCAGAAACAGCTGGAGACGCTGCGGGAGTTTTACTGGCAGCAGGCGCGTTTTGCGCCGTTTTAGCGGTTTTTCGGCAGCCGGGAAAACTTGGAAATCAGGTTGTTAAGTTCCCGTTGGTGGGCGGCAATTTCCCTTTCCAGTTGTTCTTTTCTTTCTTCGGTGAGGGTGCCGCTCAGTTCCATTGTTAGGCGCTGAAAGTTGCTCATCGCGCGGTCAATCTGGCGCATCATTTCGCGCTGTTCCGGGGTCGGGGTTTCACCGAGAACCTGGTTTTTGACCGTCTCGTAGCGGCGGCGCAGGCGTTCCAGTTGCTCCCGGGCACGTTCCAGTGCAATGTTGCCAGCGGCGATGGTTTCGGGCCGACGTTCTTTGCGGGTAGTGTCCTTTGCGATCGGGCGAGCGGCGGTTTTGCGTTTGCCGGGTTGGTTTTTTGTGTTTTTTCCGCCGCGGACAGTGATGATACCGGCCAGGCCGATGATCAGCAGGGCACCGGCGATGATGAAAATTCGGTAGTCGATTAACCGGTTTTTATAGAGTTTTTTGACCCGCAGTTTTTCGCCGCAGGCAAAGCAGCGTTCCTGACCGGGTTTAACCGGTTCACCACAGTGGGGACAGCGACTCATCAGTGGTAATGGCGATTTCTGCCAGCGCTATCGGGGTCAGGAGTTCAAACCGTTCCAGAACCAGGGGGTGGACCTCGCCGACAATGCCGACATTTTTGCCTTCCCGGTTGCGCAGAACGGCACACCGGCCGGGAAGGAAAAGCGGCGATTCGGCCGGAACAAAGAGGAGGTTTCGGTCCAGTTCCCGGTCAACCGCCTGGACCACCGCTTTAATTTCGGCAAATCCGACCTTGGCGTCCGCCATGCCCAGGGCAAGGTGCCGGCTGGACCGGATGCGGGTTTCGGCGCTTTCGTCAATCCAGAATACATCGCCGACCTCAAACACGTTCTGAGGCTGAGGATGGGTGGCATTAAGGGAAAATGTCGTCAGGAGGCTGGCAAGGAGGTGCCGGCGCAGAATCCGTTGTTCAACACTTACGGGGTTCTCCACTTCAATTGTATTGCCGTCGTCGGTTAGCCCGAGTTTTTCAAACTGTGTTTCCGGGCTGGTTAGACACAGGGATATGGTTTCAATGAACCCTAATCCGGTGAGGGCGGCGCGCCACAATCCGCTTTCTTCTTCTACCGGCTGGGGCCGGCTGGGGGTTGTGGTGGCGATTGTTTTTGCCGGGATGTTAGCAAAACCGAGGGCGATCGCGATGTCCTCAACTATGTCCCGGGGATGAAGGATATCGGTCCGGTAGGCGGGGATGGCGACCTGGATTCGGTCGGACCGGAGGGTGGCGTCGTAGCGCATCCGCCGGAGCAGTTCTATCATTGACGCGGGCGATAGGTCAACGCCGATTACCGCATTGACTTCGGCAGGGTCAACGGTCATAGTTTCGGGTTTCATGTCCGGTGTCTCCCAAACCCGGCCATCCGGATAGACGGTGGTTACCGTCTGGACCTCAGCACCGAGGTCGCTCATTGTGGCGGCAATCACCGCCAGGGTTTTCTTTACCGTCCATTCCGGAAAACCGGTGACGTCAACGAACAGGGCGCGAGTTTTTTCTGTAACCCGGGTTTCGTGGCTGTTGATTATCGGTGGCATTGAGAGAACCCTGCCTTTGGAATCGGTCAAGAGGGGATAAACCGGCAACCCATTTAACAGATTTCGGTACGCCTGTCCCTTTGGGTGTTGGGCAAGGATTTCCGCCGGCGTCAGTGGCACCGGTTTTTCTCCACCACTGCCGAGGGGAACAAATCTGATGCCGTCAGGGGTCACCGGTTGGTAGATGATATCGGGTTGGATTGTGTTCAGGTCGTAGATGCCGATTGATGCCCGTTTGCGGTTCCGACCCAGGCCCCAGTGGAGGTTTTCCTGAAGGTCGAGCAGAAGTTTTACCAGTTCCTCGTCAAGTGCGATGCCCTTTACCACCGCGGCGGCGATGCCGGGGCGGACCGTCTCCAACCCTTCTTTCACCTGGACCCTGATGCCGGAGGGCGAAAACGAATAGGCGGGTAAACCGGTTTCAATGCCGAGAAAGCCCCGGACACAGCGCGCCAGTCCACAGAGGTCAAACATATCCGGGCGGGCAGGAAGGAGGTCTATTTTCAAAGTGCCGGTTGCGGGGTCAAATTCGGCCACGTCGCAACCGATTTCGGTAAGCACACGGCTGAGTTCAGCGGTGGGTAGGTCCTGACCGATGAGTCGGCGCAATCGGTTGACCGGAATCTGGACTACCGGCACAGTTTCGCCTCCTGGAGGAAGTTCAGCGATGCCCAGTAGAGTTTGCGAATGTCGGTGATGCCGAAGCGCATCATCGCCAGCCGTTCCAGACCCAGACCCCAGGCGAGAACCCGGGAGCGGCAGCCAAAGGGGAAGACCACCTCGGGGCGGAACACCCCGGCCCCCCCCATCTCCACCCAACCGAGTTTGCCGAGGTTGGCGAATACCTCAACGCTCGGTTCAGTATAGGGGAAGTAGGAAGGGCGGAACCGGACCTCCTGCGCGCCCATCTTCCGGTAAAATTCGGTAAGGGTACCGAACAGTGTGGCAAGCGAAGCGGTGTCGTCAATGATGATGCCGTCAATCTGGATGAATTCCGGCAGATGGGTGGCGTCAATGTTTTCCCGGCGAAACACCCGGCCGATACAGAATACCTTGCGGGGCGGGTGCGGGTTCTGGGCGAGCGCCCGGATGGTGGCGGCGGTGGTGTGGGTGCGGAGGAGCAATTTCTCTGCCCGGGTGCGGTCCCATCGGTAACGCCAGCCCCGGGAGCCGGTTTCGTCACCGTTTTCGTGGGTTTGCGCCACCCGGTGCACGATTTCTTCATCAGGCAGGCGGCCCTTTTCCGGGCGGGAAATGTAAAAGGTGTCCTGCATCTCCCGTGCCGGGTGGTCCTGGGGTTGAAACAGGGCGTCAAAATCCCAGAAGGCGGTTTCTACAATCGGCGAGGCGGTTTCCTCAAATCCCATCTCCAGAAAGGCGCGGCGTGCCTCCTGAACAATGCGCTGCAGGGGGTGCAGTTTACCGGGAAAACAGGGGCGAGTGGGCAGGGAGACATCGTAGGGGCGGAACAGAACCTCCCGCCACTTACCCGTGGTTAACAGCTCGGGTGTTAACTGATTGACCAGCGGCTGAGCCGGGGTGGCAAGCGAGGCTTTTTCGCCGGTCGGGGTGAGACTCAGGGTGCGGACCGTCCGCTCTTTGATGCGAATAATCGTTTCCCGTCCTTTCAGGAGTTCAATTCCCGCTGTGACCAGTTCCGCGGGCAGTTTTTCCCGCAGGTTGCTGAGGGCAACTGTTGGGGTGGTCTTCAGCGCCTGGACTATTGCTTCATCCGGGCTCCGGGTTCCAGCGAGAGCCTCTTGTCCCGCCGGCGTTAACCGCAGCCAACCTTTTTCTAGCCGGCACCAGCCTTTGCGGGTAAGGTATTTTATCTCGGAGCGGGTGTCACTTTTGTTTAAGATTGCCGGTAGTTCCGGGAGTGGCAGGGCGGTTTGGCCAGCCGGGAGGTGGGCGGCGATTTTCTCCAGCGCCCGGCGTTCGGGGAGCTGTTCTTCCCAGTCGCGTCCCCGGGTGATTTCGTAATCAATTTCTTCGGTTACCAGAATGAAGTTTTTTTTGGTCAGGTTTACCACCGCGGCCCAGACCAGTGACTGGTCAATTCCCAGCCGGGCAACGACGCTAGTAAAGGGCAGGGAATGACCAGGCGCTTGTTGCAACTGGTCAAGTATTTTTGCCTCGGTGTCCATCACTTACCTTTACCTTTTGGCTGTTCCGAGTGCGTCAAGACGCTGGGTGATGATTTCCGCCAGGTCTGGCCGGGAGCGTTCCTGGAGGTGATAGCGGACCCGGACGATGGGCTTGTTGGTTTTAATCAGTCGGCTAAGGTCAATCGGCGTGCCGCTGATTACGACGTCGCAATCGGCGCGATCAATCGTCTCCTGGAGTTCGGTCAACTGTTCTGCCGAGTAACCCATTGCCGGTAGCACCCGGTCCAGATGGCGGCTGCGCTTCAGTTCGGCGGCAATAGTTCCCCGGGCGTAGGGTTTGGGATCAACGATTTCTTTTGCTCCCAGCCGTTCGGCAGCGATCCGGCCGGCACCGTAGGGCATTTCACCATGGGTAACGGTTGGTCCGTCTTCTACCACCAGGACCCGTTTTCCCCGGATCAGTGCCGGGTTATCAACCGTCAGTGGTGATTCGGCATCAACGATTAGCGCGCGGGGGTTTTTTTCCCGGATAACCGCCTTTACCCGGTCAATAGCTGCGGCGTTTGCCGAATCCTCCTTGTTGATTACCACCACATCGGCCATCATCAGATTGACCTCACCGGGGTGGTAGGCGGTGGTGTGGTCAGCACGCAGCGGATCGGTGATGACGATCAGGAGGTCGGGGACAAAGAAGGAGATTTCATTGTTGCCGCCGTCCCAGACAATGACATCCGCCTCCTTTTCCGCTTCCTGGAGGATTTTCTCGTAATCACAGCCGGCATAGATGACCATTTTTTGCTCTATGTAAGGTTCGTACTCTTCGCGCTCCTCAATTGTTACCCCGGCCCGGTCAAGGTCTTCGTAGGTGGCGAATCGCTGCCAGATCTGTTTTTCCAGGTCACCGTAGGGCATCGGTTCCCGCACCGCCACCACCCGTAGACCCTGGGCGCGGAGGATTTCGTAGACCCGGCGGGAGGTCTGGGATTTGCCACAGCCGGTGCGCACCGCACAAACCGCGATAACCGGTTTCCTTGCCTTGATTTGGAGGACGCGTGGGGGTAGCAGGCAGAACCCGGCGCCGGCGACGAGAACTTCGGAGGCGCGGTGCATGACAAACTCATGTTTGACATCGGAGTAGGCAAAGACCACCTGGTCCACGTTGAACTTACGGATGAGTTCGGGAAGGTCTTTTTCGTAAAATGTGGGGATGCCCTGGGGATAGAGTCTGCCGGCAAGAACCGGTGGATAGGTGCGGAGTTTGCCGACAGTGCCGAGGTTCTGTTCTGCCGCCATCGTAAACCCCATTACTTCGTACTCCGGATTGTTGCGGAAGAGCATATTGAATGCATGGTAATCCATACCCGCGGCGCCCATGATTAGTACTCTTTTTCTATTGGCCATATTCTCTCGCTTTCTGAATCGCTTTAAAATCTTTCGGTCATTGACTTTGCCTGCAGGAAGAGGAGGAGGTAGTCGCGGCCGCCCGCCTTGGAGTCGGTGCCCGACATATTGAACCCGCCGAAGGGCTGGACATCAACGAGGGCACCGGTGCACTTTCGGTTGAAATAGAGGTTGCCGACGTGGAATTCTCGCTTGGCGCGGAGAATTTTTTCCCGATTGCGGGTGTAAAGGGCGCCGGTTAAGCCGTATTCGGTTCCGTTGGCGATGTCTAATGCGTCGGTGAAGTTCCGGGATTTGATTACTGCGAGGACCGGACCGAAGATCTCTTCCTGGGCGATACGGGCAGAGCGCCGGACATCGGCAAATATGGTTGGCTGAATAAAGTAGCCTTCCCTATCGTCACCCTTGCCGCCGCACACCAGCCGGCCCTCCTTTTTGCCAACGGCGATGTAGTCCATAATTTTATCAAAGGCGCCTTTATTGACCACCGGACCCAGCCAGTTTTCTTGATTTTCTACCGGGCCTACCTTAATCTTTTTCGTCCGTTCAATCAGCATATCCAGGAACTGGTCGTAGATTTTGGCGTCCAAAACCAAGCGGGAGCAGGCGGAGCATTTCTGCCCCTGAAAACCAAATGCCGAAACCACAACACCTTCCACCGCGCTGACCAGGTCCGCCTCGGAGTCAACGATGATGCAGTCCTTGCCACCCATTTCGGCAATCACCCGTTTTATCCAGATTTGTCCGGGGGCAAGTTTTCCCGCCGCCTCAACGATCCGGAGCCCGACGTCTTTGGAGCCGGTGAAGGAGATAAAACGGGTTTTCGGGTGTTCAACAAGGTAGTTGCCGACACTACCCCCGGGACCGGTAATCAGGTTGACCACTCCAGCGGGTAGCCCGGCCTCTTCCAAGCATTCCACAAATTTCGTGGCGATGAGCGGGGAGTCGGAAGCCGGCTTCAGGACCACGGTGTTGCCGCTTACCGCAGCGGCGGTGGTCATACCCGCCATAATGGCGCAGGGAAAGTTCCAGGGCGGGATAATCAGGCCGGCGCCGAGAGGAATGTAGCGCACCTCCTGAATTTCACCGGGATAGGGGGTGACGCCGCCGGGTTGGTCGTAACGGATGGCCTCGCGGGCGTAGAATTCCAGAAAATCCACCGCCTCGGCAAAGTCGGCATCCGCCTCTAACCAGTTTTTGCCCACCTCCAAGACCATTGTGGCGTCAAACTCAAACCGGCGGGAACGCATAATCCGCGCCGCCCGCAGAAAAACAGAAGCCCGCTCAATTGCCGGCATAAACTGCCATTCTTTAAACGCCTGCCAAGCGGATTTGAGCGCCAGTTCCGCCTCTTTTTGCGTTGCCTTCTGGAATGTGCCGAGCGGTGTTTTATCCGAGGGGTTGAAAGACTGGAACTTTTCTTTTGTTTTCAGCCACTTACCACCGATGTAAATATCGTATTCCCTATCCGCACTTTTCTTGATGGCATCAATTGCCGCGCGCATATTTTGGGCGTTTTCGGGTTTAGCAAAATCCAGATACGGTTCATTGGTAAACTCTGTTAACATATTTCCTCCTAACCATTTGATTAATTTAATCTTAAACACCTAAGCATTATTATACCCCGCCCGCCCCTCCCATTTTTTATTATTACAGATTACCCGAGATAAAGGCAGAAGTCAACTGATGTCAGAGCTTATGTCTTTACCTGCCCCAGCGGGCAGGTAAACGTTTTAATAAAGGGGAAATAGGGGCGTTATCTCCTTATCATTCTCTGGACTAATGGTTGAGGACCAGACGGGCAAACGCCTCGGTCCGATTCTGTTTAACCCGCAAGAGATACACCCCGGGGTTCAAGCCAGCAAGGTTCAAGAAAGCGGTACCGTCTCGGAATTCCGTTGCAGTGGCCAGACGCATTCGGCCCGTCGGGTCAAAAACAGAGAGGAACGCGGTGCCGTTACGGAATCGGGGGCAGGAGATTTTTACGCGGTTACCGGTTGTCGGGTTGGGGCGGATGAATAAACCGGGTTCGCTCCAGAAGGTTTTTGCGACCTGTGGCCTAGGAGAGGTCTGTTCGGGCGGAATGGCATAGCGCCAGAATTCAAGGCAGCTGCCGCCCTTGATGGCGTAAAGCGCATCACCACCAAAGACCATATCGGCACCGGATTTCACCGTTTTCTTTTTGCCGCTGGAGCCATAGGTGGGGATGGGTTCAATTTCTACCCAGGAGTCGCCGGCGACGTCATAGCGCCAGAATTCACAGGTGCCACCGCCCTTGATGGCGAAAATGGCGTCCGAGTAATAGGCGCCGCAACCGCCATCTTTCAATTTTTTTGTCTTGCCGGTCCGGCTGATAATCGGAAGTGGCCGGAGCCGGTGGAGCGTGTCCCAAGTCATTGTGGTCAGGTCAAAGCGCCACAGCTCATTGTATTTCGCCTTCAAACCGTAGATGCTGGTGTTGCCGTCATAGACAATAAATGAACCATTCTCCCATTTTGGTTTATCCGGCGTGGGGGCATCAGGCATCTGCTGCCATTCGCCGGTTTCAATGCGGTAGCGGTAGAACTCATTGCGGTAGCCTTTGAGAAGATAGAGGCTGTTATGCTCCGGGACATAGACCATTTTGGCACCACCTTTGATGTTTTTGCCCGCTGGTCCAGAAGGGACGTTGGGCAACTGGGCGTAGGTGCCACTGTCAATTGCAAATCGCCAGAATTCCAGGGTGTTGTTACCCCGGACGATGTAGACAAACTGTTCGTTGTCGGTGGCGACACAGGCGCCTTTACCCGGGGTTTTGCCGCTCGGTCCGTTGGGGATAAGGGGTAGTATTACCCAGCTGAGCTGGTTTGGTTGATAATAGTAAAAGTCACTGCTGCGGTTGCCTTTTATGCAGTAAATGCGGTTGAGCGGCTCGTGATAGGCCAGGGCGCCGCCGGCTTTTATCATCCGGCCGGATGGTGATGGCGGCACAGAATTCATTTCTTCCCAGCCATAAGGCCCGGCGGTAATCTGGAACGGCAGTTCAACAACATCATTAGCCGGGTTCTGGTCATAGGCCCGCCAGGTGGAACAACTGGCGATGTAAGGTCCGACCAGATAAGGTTTTTGCCACTGGGCAAAGGTTACAACCGCGGTTTCGCCGACACCGACCCCGGGGACAACCGCGCTGTCCGTGTAAACCCGGGTCCGGTTAGGGCGGCTGATGATGAAGGACACTTTTATGTCTGTGGGTGCACTGCCGCGGTTGGCGATTACCGCCCGGGGTAGGATTGCGGTGGCGGTGTCCATGCGGGCAAGAGGCGAGAGAATACGCTCTGCCGCCACATCGGGTTGAATGTATTTTATCACTACAGCGTCGTTGGCTGTTGCGCCACCGTAACCATAACCGGCGACGATGATATTGGCGGTGGAGTCGAGGGTGAGCGCAGTGGTCATATCGTTGCCGTTGCCAATATCGTTATAGGAGACCACGAAACGCCGATTGCCCAGTCGGTCGTAGGAAATGGTGAGCCAGTTGTGACCACTGGTGGCTGACGATGTGTAACCGGTCAGGTAGACATTGCCGCGGTTGTCCGCGGTGATCCAACGGCCATATTCCTGGCGTTGTTCAAGATCGTAGCGGCGCACCCAGAGCAGATTGCCGTTCTGGTCATAGCGCAAGGTGGCGACGTCGTTGTTAGTGGTGAGACCGGTGCTGTAGCCGGTGACACAGACATAGCCCATTTCGTCAACAGTGAGCGAGTAGGCAAGATCGTTGTCGTTACCGTCGCCGTTGTAGCGGGCAACCCATTCGCGGGTGCCAGCGGTTGTATATTTAATGGTCAGATAATCATAATCGGCGGTGCCTGAACCCCAGGAATAGCCGGTGATATAACAGTTGCCCAGACGGTCAACGGCCAGGGCCAGCGGGTTATCGACACCATTACCGTCACCGTTGTAGCGGGCAGTCCACTGCTGGGCACCGTTAGTGTTGTATTTGATTGTAAGATAATCGTAGTTGCTGGCGATGCTCTGTCCGGTTACATAAATGTTCCCCTGGATATCAACCGCAATTGCGTTAGCGCGGTCGGTTGAATTGGCAGGGCCGTTATATCGGTTAACCCACTGCTGGGTGCCATTGGTGGTGTATTTAATGGTACAGAAATCGTCTCCGGTCCCGGAACCGGTACTGTAACCGGTGACATAAACATTGTTCTGATTGTCCAGGGCGATATCCGCGGGGATGTCACTGCCATTGCCGGGGCCGTTGTAGGTCCTAACCCATTGCAGGTTGCCCAGTGAGTCGTACTTAATGGTGCAGTAGTCATTGCCACTTAAACTGGTGGCGACATACCCGGTGACATAGACATTGCTCTGATTATCAACCGCGATGCCGATGGCATAATCGTTGCCATTGGCGGGTCCGTCATAGCGTTGCACCCACGTCGGGGTGCCATCGGGCAGGTATTTTACAATCAGGATATCGGCGCCGGTTGTGGGTGATGTGGCATAACCGGCGGCATACACCGCCCCCCGGCTATCGGTGCCGACCGCGAGGAACTGGTCGTTCCCGTTGTCCGGGCCAACAAACCGTCGGACCCAGGCGGTGTCAACTTGGGCATAAACCGGGAAAAGTAAAACCCAAAAGATAGACACAAGACAAATGCGAAGACGCCAGCAGTTTTTTGCCAAACACATGTACCGCGCCATTAATCCTCCTTGGTCATTTATAATTATATGCACTGTAAGGGGCCAGATGTAACCCAAGCCAGTTGACGTATTATAACCACCGTCTTGTTTTTGTCAACAGTTACGGCCAGCAACGACGCGCTTGACAGGGGCGGTAAATTTTAGTATTATAGTTCCGAAATGACAGAATTTTTCAACATCCCGGCTGCGCTGCGGCTGGGGCTACATGCGCTGCTGTTGCTGGCGGCAAACCGGCAGCAACGCTTGACTGTTGCCCAGCTGGCGGAAAGGCTGGGGGTGTCCGGTGCCCATCTGGCCAAGGTTATCGCCCGGCTGCAAGACGCCGGGCTGGTGGCGGGGCGGACCGGTCCGGCCGGCGGTTACTGGTTGGCCCGGAGCCCGGAGCGGATAACGCTTCTGGCGGTTTGCGAGGCGCTGGAGGGAAAACTGGATTTGGCACGCTGTCCGTTCGCCATTCCGGTGTGTAACGCCGACGGGTGTCCGCTGGGGCCATTTTTCTGTAGAATTAACCGGCAAATCGGGAGGCGTTTAAAAGAGGTTACGCTGGCCGACATTAAAATTAACCAGGGAGGAAAAAATGACAAAGAAAAAAAAGAAAAATTATCTGCATTGACGAGGAAAAGTGCACCGGTTGCGGTCAGTGTATTCCCAACTGTCCGGAGGGCGCGCTGCAGGTGATTGACGGTAAGGCAAGGCTCATCTCGGACCTGTTCTGCGATGGTCTGGGCGCCTGCGTTGGCACCTGTCCGGAGGGGGCGTTGACCGTGGTGGAAAGGCCGGCTGAACCCTATGACGAAAAACAGGTGATGGAAAATATTGTGAAGGCGGGAAGAAACACCATCATCGCGCATCTCCGGCATCTTAAGGAGCACGGTGCGGAGACCTAACTATCAGGAGGCGATAGCGTATCTCAAAGAGCACAACATTCTGGTGCCTGAAGAGGGTAAAACAGCTTCCGCCTGTGGCTGTCCCGGGGCTCAGATGCGGGTGATTGAGCCTTCTGCCGCTCCGGCTCAAGAAGGAACCGATTTCCGACCTTCCCGGTTGGTCAACTGGCCGATTCAGATCACCCTGGTGCCGGTTTTCGCGCCCTATTTTACCGGTGCTCACCTTCTGATCGCCGCAGACTGTAGCGGGTTTACCAGCCCGGCTTTTCACGAGCGATTTCTGCGCGGTAAAACAGTTCTGATTGGCTGTCCGAAACTGGACGACGCCCAGTTCTATGAGGAGAAACTGACCAAGATATTTAAGGAAAACGATATCCGTTCGGTAACCTGCCTGCATATGGAGGTCCCCTGCTGTTATGGTCTGGTGGAGATTGTCCGCCGGGCACTGGCAGAGAGCGGAAAACAGATTCTCTTTCAGGAGATAACGTTAAAGATAACCGGTGAGGTAAAGGAGTAGTTTATGCCGGAAGAAACAGAGATGTTCTGCTATCAGTGTGAGCAGACCCGGGGCGGAACCGGCTGTATCACGCAGGGGGTATGCGGTAAGGACGCGACCACCGCCAATCTGCAGGACCTTTTGCTTTATGCGGTTAAGGGGATTGCCCAGTTTGCCCACCGGGCGCGGCAGTTTGGTGCCACCGATCCGGAGATAAACCTCTTTACCGTGGAGGCGCTGTTTTCTACCATTACCAATGTTAACTTTGACCCAGAACGGCTGCGGGGGTTGATTTCCCGTGCTGCCCAGTTAAAGGAACGGGCAAAGGAGCTTTACGAGGCGGCGGCAAGAAGGGCGGGGGTTAAACCGGAGGCACCGGGTGGTCCGGCGACCTGGGTACCAGCCGAAGGGGTTGACGGTCTGGTTGAGCAGAGCCGGGAGGTGGGCATCCTTGCCCGGCATCGGCAATTCGGCGATGAGCAGGCGGATCTGATGGACTTGATTTTATTTGGTCTGAAGGGCGCTGCCGCTTATACTGACCATGCGGCGATTCTGGGAAAAGAAAGGGAGGAGGTATATGCCCGGTTTCACGAATTTCTTAATTACCTCTGCGCGGCGCGTTTTGAGACGAACGAACTCCTGGCACAGGCCCTGGGCGTTGGTCACCTAAATTTGATGGCGACCGAGCTTCTGGATGGGGCGAATACATCAACTTATGGTGACCCGGTACCAACACGGGTGCGGGTGACGCCGGTACGGGGTAAGGCGATATGTGTTTCCGGGCACGACCTGTGCGACCTGGCGGCGCTCCTGGAACAGACAAAGGACAGAGGGATTAATGTTTATACCCATGGGGAGATGTTGCCGGCGCACGGATATCCCAAACTAAAAGCCTATAAACATCTGGTGGGTAATTTCGGTTCTGCCTGGCAGAATCAGCAGAAGGAGTTCCCGTTATTTCCCGGCGCAATTCTGATGACCACCAACTGTCTGCAGCGGCCCCAAGAAAGTTATCGGAATCGCATTTTTACCACCGGACTGGTTGCTTGGCCCGGGGTTCGGCATGTCAGCCGGGAGGATTTCTCGCCGGTAATTGATGCGGCGCTGGCCCAACCGGGTTTTACTACCGAAGGGGTCCGGCATTACATTACCGTTGGTTTTGGCCGGAACACCCTCCTGAGCAAGGTGGAACAGATTGCCGAAATGGTTCAAACTGAGCGCATTCGTCATCTATTTGTCATCGGCGGTTGTGATGGCGCCAAGCCGGGTCGGGATTACTACACCCGTTTTGCCGAGTTGGTGCCCAGCGATTGTTTGATTCTGACCCTTGCCTGCGGCAAGTACCGGTTTAATAAACTGGAGTTTGGCGAGATTGAGGGGTTGCCCCGATTCTGGGATATCGGTCAGTGTAACGACAGTTATTCGGCAATTCAGTTTGTCAGCGCCCTGAGCCAGCGGCTTGGTGTCAACCCGAACGAGTTGCCGCTTTCTTTTGTTCTCTCCTGGTACGAGCAGAAGGCGGTGGCGGTTCTATTAACGCTTCTTTATCTCGGGGTTAAAAACATCCGGCTGGGTCCTTCCCTGCCGGCGTTTCTCTCGCCCGGGTTGGTCGCGGTGCTGGTGGAACGGTTTAACATCACCCCCATCAGCACACCAGAGCAGGACCTAAAGGCGATTCTGAGTTAAGGTGTTACAACGACCTTTCTGGTTAACAGCGTAGTTCCGGCGTTCAGGCGCACGACATAAACCCCGGGTTTGACACTGCTGAATGCGGACGACCCGGTTGGTGTGGCGAGATGGTAAACCTTTATCAGCCGGCCGGAGGTGTCAAACAGTTCCAGTTTGGCGTTGCGATGAGAGCCCAGGTTGTAGTTAATTGATACACAATTGCCGGGCGTGGGTGTCAGTACTTTCAAGGACGGCTCGGAGGTTAACGCCGTCTTTCTTCCAGCAACACCGGAACGCTGATTGTTCGCTGGGTTAACGATTTCTGTCCCGGGCACAAATCGCCAGAACTCCAGCGTCTTATTTCCTTTGAGCGCGTACAGTTCACCGAATAATGCGCCGATGTCAGCGCCGTACCGCACCCGTTTTTTAGAACCGGTTGAGCCAACCGAGGGCATCGTATCCAGTTCCACCCAAGAGTCGCCATCGGGCAGATAACGCCAAAACTCGCAGGTATTGCCGCCTTTGAGGGCAAAGATTGAGGAGTAAGCCCAGGTAGCGCAGCCGCCGTCTTTTGATTTCTTGCGCGAGAGCATTTTCGGGCTGCTGATGGGCATCGGTATCAGCGGTTGCACCAGCCATTCATTGTGGGCAACGTCATAGGCGTAAAATTCGTGATACTTACCCTTGTGGGCGTAGATTGTGCCGGTGCCATCGTAGACAAGCCAGGAGCCGCGGTCCCACTTTCTCAATCCTGGTGCCGGCGCCAGTTCTTCCCACTGGTAGGTAAGGATGTTATAACGGTAGAAGTCGTTACGGTACCCTTTCAGGAGATAGATATAGGGAATACCATTCTGGTTCACGTACACCACATCACAGCCGTCTTTTATTTTGCGGTGGCTTGTCCCGTAGGGGACATCGGGTAACTGCTGCCACTCGTTAAGAAAACGGTCATAACGCCAGAAGCCGAGGGTGTTGTTGCCCTTGACCGCATAGATAGAGCCGGTGCCATCAGCACAGCCGTTTGCGCCCTTTCCGGGTTTGCGCCCTTCCAGTCCGATTGGCCATTCGGCGAGGGTTGTCCAGGGGGGTGTCTGAGATTGGTTGTAACTGTAGAAGTCAGATGATTTATTTCCCTTGGCGACAAAGATCAGGCCGGCATCCTCGTCCACGGCGATAAATCCTCCGGCCTGGACACCCCGGCCGCTGGGCGGTGCCGGAACCGAGGCCATTTCTAGCCAGCCAACAGGCTTGGGCGGTTCGGAAAGGACTTTAAAAACGGCGGAAACAGTGTCGTTGGCACGGTTGGTATCGCTGGCCAGTGCTACCGAGCACCGGGCGATGTGTGGACCCAGGGAGCGGATGGTGACCGGCACAAAACTGACCGTCTGCCGTTCTCCTGGTTCCAGATGGACCGGTTTGCCGTTCTGGTATATCGGCAGGACCCCGCCGGCGATGCGGATGGAGAAAATCGCCTGAAAGTCCTCGGCGGTGTTACCGTAGTTTGCCACTTCGGCCATAGGTGTGGTCGGTGATAGCGTATCCACCGCGCCAATTGGAGCGACAATTCTGACCGCGGCAACGTCGTGAGTTGATGTCCAGCGTGGCCGGGGATGCCAGAAGCCGATCCAGGCGACATAGCCACCGCCGGTGGCATAACCGATGGTGGTCTGGTGAAAACTGCCGTTGGCGATGTAACCGGTGCTGGTTGCTTCAACTCCCCCTTCGTCAATTACCCACTCCTGCAGCTGATAGTTCTGCCCAATCAGGAGATGAAAGCTGATAAGGAGGCAGAGGCAGCTGATGAGCATTATCCCGGGTTTCATAAGCACCTCCATTTCCAGTCCGGTGTATTACCGTTCTGGACCGGTTGGGGTGGGCGAAACCGTCTGCAGCGGAACCGCGCGGTGCTCGGGTGGTTCCGGTGCAATCGGGAAGCGCAGGTCAACACCGTCTTTACGCTGACCCACCGCGCGCCAGTTGAAACTGGCATTACTTTTGCCGTTGTTGAGTTCGTAGACGTCAAAGCCGGCGGCATCGGTTTTGACATATACACCCTGACAGTTATCGGTGAGGGTAATGAAGACTAACAGCGGGTGGTTCTGGTCAACCGCAATGCAGTCCAGAAACAGGGGGTCAAGGTTTATCCGGCAATGACCGTTGACCAGCTGTCCGGTGCCGAGGTCCTCAAAATACGGTTGGGGGGACTCCGGAGCGAAAAGAATTCTTTTCCCTTCCCTGGTGGCCATTACCGTAGAGACCTGTCCGTCGCCGAGAATTTTGTAGTTGGTATTTCCGTAACGATAGGCAACATAGGCAAAGGTGGTGTCGCTGGTTCCAAAGGTCCGGAAGAATCCGCCTGCCCGATTGCCGCTCAGGTTCCGCGCCAGTCCGTAGACGCCAATGGTGGTGCCGTTAAAAGCACCACCGGCCCCCTGGGCAAGGGTATAGACGGTATCCCTTATCCGGTTGCCCATTGTGGCGATGGCGGTGCCATTAGTATCGTGGGCATAGGCGAACAGCCCGAACCTCCGAGCAGAAAAGGCGCCGCCGCTACCTCCCTGCAGATAGAACAGGGTGTCGTTGTTACCGCAGCCCGCGACGCCGGTGCCTTGGTTAGCGTTGTTCCGGCCGTAGACGCCAAAACTACTGTCCCCGGTTCTGGTGCCGTAAATTGCCGGGTTAGAGCCAGAAAGTCCGCTACCATAGGCAACCAGCTGGCGATTGGCGACACCGAATCCGGAAATCCAGAAGTTTGCCCCTGGCTGCTGACTGGTGCTGTTCCAGATGAAGTCGGTATGATGCTTACCGTCCAGCATATCGGCGTTGTCCGCCTTTGCCGAGTGGATGCCGTAAACCATGGAGGTAATTTCGGTGCGCGGCAAGAGTATCTGACCGTTGACGGTCAGCTGGAGCCAGCGCCGGTCACCGGTGCGGAAATGGATGGTGTCGGATTCGTTTAACTGCAGTTTTACATTAAAGACCCCCTGACGGACCAAAACGGATTGGATCTGGTACCACAACTCAGCTCCGCCCGATTCCTGGCCATAAAGCCCGAAGCGCATTGTCAGAGTGCCGTTGATGGGCGTGCCGTAGTTGTCGGTGAGATAACCCTGGTAGTTGATGAACATCGGCACCCCGTCTTTGTAGTCAAGCTGGGCCCTGGTTTGAACGGCAGGGGTGGTGGCAAAAACAACCGCCAACAACCCGGCTGTTAATAATAAAATACGCATCTGACCTCCTTTTATTTCCCCAAAACTGAATTAATTTAAAACACTCCTCCCCTCCCCCTAGTTTTACGTCTTATTATATCATAAGATTGGATTTTGTCAATGAGAAGCTGTGGAGGTGAATGTTCGGGGTTACCCAGG
Organism: uncultured bacterium; assembly: GCA_964412225.1. GTDB lineage: Bacteria > Hydrothermota > Tepidihabitantia > Tepidihabitantales > Tepidihabitantaceae > CAYPNB01. The sequence goes on from CAYPNB010000001.1 coordinate 49,909, forward strand.
CTATACCATCAAGAACCTGATACCAGAAGAGTAAAAAAGCCACGGAAAGTTGTGTGTGGTTCACAGGTGCTGCGAGAGCACCGGGGTTTTTCTACTTGACCGGAGGAAATTTGTGCTTATTATCGGGCGTGGAAATTGCGCTGTCGGTCCGGGGTCTGGTCCGGGACTACGGGTCATTACGGGCGGTTGATTGCCATTGGCACGCCGGCAGAACTTAAATCCCGTTATCAGGCGAAAAACCTGGAAGAGGTTTTTATCAAAGTCGGGCTATGGGGGTTATCGCCAATATTGTCTGGAAGGAGATTCGGGAGCTTTTAACCCGAAGGATACTTTTGCCATTTGTGGCGATAATTGTTCTTTCTCTTTTTATTGGCCGGGCGGTCCAGGGGGAACGGGCAAAGGTGGCTACCCCCCAGCCGGTGCTGGTTGTTACTCCGGACGATGCCAGTTTTGCCGATACGATTATCACCCGGCTGACAGAAAAGGGGTTTCTCGTCACCCGCACCGCGGTTTCCCGGGAGAGTGCTTTGGTGCGCGCCGAGACAGAGGTGGTGGCGGCGGTTGTCCTTTCCGGGATTTTTATGGTGGCGATGGTTTATTATACTGGGGCTTTTTCTGATGTCCGGACGGGTGCCATTGGCGATGGCTCAATTGGCTATCGGCTGGGGGTAAATCTGACCCCGGAGGGGATGGCGCTGCTCGCGTTGACACTATTTCTTAGCACTGTAGCCGCACTTGCCCTTGCCACGCTTTTGGCAATATTCGCCGAAGATGCCAAAAGTGTTCAGGCGGCGATAACTCCAATAATGATTTTTTCTCTTACCCCCTATTTCTTCACCATGTTCTTTGATGTCCAGACACTCTCCTTGCCGTTGAAGGTATTTATCCTTGCCCTGCCATTTTCCTATCCGTTTCTGGTCCCCCAGGCGCTTATTTTTGGTAATTACCGGCTGATAATCTGGGGTTTAGTTTACATCGTCCTGTTTGCCGGTTTGACCATATTTATTTATTGCCGGGCGACTTTTTACCACCGATCGGGTGCTCACCGCCCGATTCCGTTTTCGGTTCCGCCGGGGTTGCATCCCGGATTGTGTTTAATCGGGTAACCGCCCTCGGCCCCGGGCCAAGGACGCGAAAACGCCAACAGTACACAGGACAGCGAAGCGAAAGAAGGTGACACGGATGGGGTTTAAAAGGCTGAACCGAACCCATCACCGTGTTGGTGTTAGGGGCGAAAAAGAGGGCGAAGCCAAGGCTCAGAATTAACAGGGCGACGGCGAGAGAAGAACTCATAAGTGACGTAAGGGAGGAACTGATTGTGGCAGCGGTTGCCGTAACCAGCCGAGTTTTCTCTGTCTATTTTCTTTTACCCGGCACCACCAGTTTTATTAACTCCCGCCGCTCACCCCGGATAAAGGTGACAAGATAAACGCCACCGGGAAGTGAGCGGAGCGGTCTTCCGGTGCCGGGCACCACCCTTCCCAGCGGGTCGTAAATCGCGCCGATGGTGTCCGGGATGCCTGCCAGACTGACGGTTAAGCTGGTCCGGCGGTTAGGGGAAATAACCGGGGTGTTTTCCCGGACACCGACCGGAGCCAGTTCTCCCCGCAAATAATATATGTCCGGGTTGCCAGAACTTGCATCCATCCAGGTGACATGGAGACCGTTGTTGACATCGCACATTAGACTCGGGTTGGTGACATCGGCGTTAATGCTCGTGACCGGTTCGTTATTATGCCAGTTGCCATTACGGTCCCGGAAAGAATAAATTAACTGGTAGTACACCGGTGAGTTTTCGGTTTTGCCCCGCCAGACGATGTGGCACTCGCCATTCTGTCGGCAGTTCAAGGCGGGGCTTTCCTGCTGAAAGTTTACACCGCGGCTGACGGTGCGGATATCGCTCCAGCCGGTCGGGGTGCGCAGTCGGTGAAAAATCTGGTGGTAGGTGAGCATGCCGTATCTGCCGTGCCAGGTGATGTGGAAGTTCCCGTTGGTCCCGGCGGCTACCGCCGGCGAGTACTGGGTAAGAGATGCCGGAAGGTCAGAAACCAGTTCCCAATCCTGCCAGGTGCCGTCAATCCGGCGCCGACAGAACACCTGATCGGTCGGGGCACCGTTGTCCTGCCCCAGCCAGACCACACACAGGTTACCAGCACTGTCCACCGCCAATGTTGCCGCCTGATGGGGGCAGATCGCGCTGGTTACCGGTTCCGCCGGTAGCCAACCCGAGTCCGGATAAAACTCCTTGTGAAATACCTGATAGGTTCCGCCAGTGTCCGGGGTACCAAACCAGACCAGGTGCAGCCGGTTGCCGCCGGGTTGAGCCGCCAACACGGGGTAAAACCGGGTGTAGGGCATAACCGCTGGCTCCAGGAGGGTGTCCTCCAGCCAGGTACGCCGGTTGGCGTCGTACTTTTTGTACCATATTCCGCTGCCGATGTCGCCGCTGATATGCCAAGTCAGGTGGACATCGCCGTTGCCATCGCCGGCGATAGAAGCGGGAAAACAGTTGGCCAACCGGTTGGTCAGGCAGGTCTCAGGCAACCACATTCCGCTGGACCGGTCAAACTTCCGGCACCAGATTTGACGGGGTGCGCTGCGGTAGTCAACCCATACCACCCAGATGTTGCCGGTGTTGTCAACTTCAATACTGCGGCGACCGCTGGTGGCAAGATTTTGAATCTCCGGGTTGCTGGTGAGGCGGATGATACTGTCCCACTCCACCGCAGTGGTTAAGGCAACCGACAGGATTAACAAAACAACGCCCCGGCAGTTCATTAACTCAGATTGGCAATTTTTGTCGGGTTGTCAAACTTTATCCAAACTTGACAATAGGTATTTACCGGTTATGATAGTATCAACCGGTCCTTTTGGGTCCAGGTCCGGTTGGCGTAGAAAGGGACCCGAGAAATGCTTGTGGTCCGTTAGGGTCTGCGTTGGCTGAGATTTATTCTGTCCCGTAGCCTGAACGTTTCCCAAGCGCAAACCTTACTGGAGGTAAGTAAATATGGGTAAGCGCGTGTTTGTGGGAAATCTCCCATTCAGCACGACCGAGGAACGCCTGCGGGAACTTTTCAGTCAGCATGGCGAGGTTGCCTCGGTAGAGATCATCAAAGACAAGTTTACCGAGAGGTCTCGGGGATTTGCCTTTGTGGAAATGGCTACCGACGAGGCGGCCGCGGCTGCCATCGCCGCTCTTAACCAGTTTGAACTGGAGGGACGGCAGCTGACAGTGAACGAGGCGCGTGCCCGCACCGATCGCCCCCCGCGGGGTAATCGGTAACGGGCGGTACCGCCGGGAAGCGGTAGTTTTAACAGGCCGGGCTTTGTCTTGACGGGGCAGGGCCCGGTTTTTATACTACACTGTGGCAGATTCCAATCCACCCAACCTTTGGTTTCGTTGCAACAGGTGCGGCGAGATTATCTACCGCAAGACCCTGGAGTCCAACTTTTACGTTTGCAACCGGTGCGGGTTCCACTTCCGGGTATCCCCGGATGATTACATCCGAATTCTTCTGGACGAGGGCACCTGGGAGGAGCTGGACACCGGGTTGATTGCGGTTGACCCCCTGAAGTTTCCCAAATATCCGGAGAAGGTGAAGGAGGCGCGAGAAAAAACCGGCCGCAACGACGCCTTCAGTTACGGTCGGGGGAAAATCGGTGGTTGTCCGGTGAGTTTTGGGGTAATGGACTTTTCATTTATCGGTGGCAGTATGGGTTCGGTGGTGGGCGAAAAGGTGGCGCGGGCGATAAGGCTGGCACGGCAGGAACGGATGCCGCTGGTGATTGTTGCCACCTCGGGTGGCGCCCGGATGCAGGAGGGGATTCTGTCGCTAATGCAGATGGCAAAGACTTCTGCCGAACTGGCACTTTTACGCCGGGAGAGGGTGCCGTATATCTCCATACCGGTTGACCCCTGCACCGCCGGGGTGATGGCGTCATTTGCCTCGCTGGGCGATGTGATTATCTCCGAACCCGGGGCGCTGCTTGGTTTTGCCGGTCAGAGGGTGATTGAGGATACCATCGGGCAGAAACTACCGGAAGGGTTCCAGCGCGCCGAGTTTATGCTCAAACACGGGTTAATTGACATTGTTGTGCCGAGGCGCAATCTCCGGGAGACGGTGATAAAGTTGCTTGCCGTTCTCTGGCCCAGAAAATAGCCCATGAGCCAGGTGGTATTCAAGGATGTCACCAAAACATTTGGCAAACAGGTCAAGGCGGTTGACCAGGTAAACCTGACGGTTGCTGATCGGGAGTTCTTTGTTGTCCTCGGGCCGTCGGGTTGTGGTAAATCAACCCTTTTGCGACTGGTGGCCGGACTGGAGGAGCCGGACCGAGGGGAAATTTACATCGGCGACCGGTTGGTTAATCAGGTTGAGCCCAAGGACCGGGACATCGCCATGGTGTTTCAAAACTACGCCCTCTACCCCCATATGACCGTTTTTGAGAATATGGCGTTTGCGCTGAAACTACGCCGGCTCCCCGGAGAGGAGATCAAAAACCGGGTGCACACAGCGGCAAAGATCCTGGGCATAGAGGGATTGCTTGACCGCAAGCCGGCCCAGCTCTCCGGGGGTCAGCGGCAGCGGGTGGCGGTGGGCAGGGCGATCGTCCGCAACCCCAAGGTTTTTCTTTTTGACGAGCCGCTCTCAAATCTTGATGCCAAACTCCGGGTCGGGATGCGGGCTGAGCTTGCCCGGCTGCACCAGCGGCTTGAGACCACGGTGATCTATGTTACCCACGACCAGATTGAGGCGATGACCCTGGGGAAGCGAATCGGGGTGATGAAGGATGGCAAACTGCTCCAGGTAGCGGACCCGATAAACCTTTACAACCGGCCGGTTAATAAGTTTGTTGCCGGGTTCATTGGTTCGCCGCCGATGAACTTTTTTAACGGCACAGTTACGGGCGACCCACCCCGTTTTATTCACTCCAATTTCAGCCTGCCATTGCCTCTGACACCGGGAATTAAAACGGTAAACCGGCAGGAGGTGATTTTGGGCATCCGGCCAGAACACATCCGGTTAGTGAAAGAGGGGCATGTCCGGGCATCGGTGGAGGTTACCGAACAGCTGGGTAATGAGGCGCTGGTTTATCTTAAAATCGGGGGAGAAAGTTGTGTGCTGAGAACGGAACCCGGCAATGCGCCCCGGTCCGGTGAAACGGTAACGCTGGATTTTGATTCCGAGCAGATTCACCTTTTTGACCCCAGTACCGAACTCCGGCTGAATTAGCGCCAATGGCGCTGAAAGAACGCCCAGATTAAATCGGTGGCGTTTACCGCGGTGGTATTTTTCCCAAACCGGGCCGGTCGCGGAGAACCACCGGGCCAGGTGTGCCCGCCGCCCGCAACTGTTATCAGCACAACTTCACTACCATTCCGACCACCAGCGTACACCTTTTGTTTTACCAGGTCACCGTTCTGGTCCGCAATTACCGAGTCCACCGGCACCGGGTTGCAGCCGTTATTTCTCACCCAGAAGGCAACCGTTTTTGGTACCGATATCACCCGTCCCCGTTTGGCGAAAAGACCGACACCGCCGCCGGCAAACGGTACCACCGGGTCGGCGGTGCCGTTAATCATCAGTACAGGAATTACCCCTTTTGGTTTTTTTTCACTAACCAGATTTTCTGGCATTGCCGCGGCAACTGCGGCGATAGCCGCCAGCCGGTCCGGCAGTTCCAGCCCCAGTCGGTGACACATCATTCCGCCATTGGAGATGCCGGCGGCGTACACCCGCCCCGGATCAACCTTTAGCCTTTTTACCAGCGTATCAATCAAGGTGGCAATAAAACCGACATCGTCCACTCCATCCCGGTGGGAACGAAACCGTTTTACCCCCCTGCCGTCATTCCAGTGGCGATTTACCGCCTCAGGATAGACGACAATAAAACCCTGTTTTTCTGCCCGGGTATTGAATCCGGAGAGCCGGGCGATCGCTTCACCGGTGCCACCACCACCATGCAGGACAATAACCAACGGCACGCCGGTTTTGTTTTTAACCTTTTCTGGTACATAAAGCAGGAACCGCCGGCGCAGACCCTGGTGTGCTATTGTTCCCGGTTCTTCGGTCTGGGCCAGGATCTGTGTCTCCTGCGCCCAAACGATACCGTTAACCAGGGCGACGGTCAGCAGGCCCAGCACAAGAAACAGATGGGTAATTTTCACCTTCCGATTACCATTAATTAAAACGCCCTGATTGGAGCGGTCAAGAAACGGTTTAATCTTTAGGCACCGGAAAAATTCGGGGCGGGATTAACATCCCGCCCCGAAATGAGGCAATCGCGTTTCCTATTTCAGATATACCGCTTTGAGTGTGCGCGTTTCTTTTTCACCTTCCAGCCGGACCAGGTAGACACCTTGGGCAACCGGTTGACCAAGGTCATCTTTTCCGTTCCAGACCAGTTGGTAGTTGTCCGGTTTCATCTGGCCGTTGAGCAGGGTACGGACCTTTCTGCCGCTGCGGTCGTAAACAACCAGGCGCACCGGGCCGGCTTTTAGGAGATTGAACCGCACCAGTACCCTGCCCCGGAAGGTGGTGGGGAGCAATTCAAACCGGGTGAGCGAACCGGCCAGCCCCGCGCCTTCCGCAACACCCACCAAGGGGCCATCAGTGGTGATTTTGATTGCCCGGCCCGGGGCAAGTGGAGCCGCAGCCCGATGATAGTCGCCATTAAACAGGGTCTGAATGGCAATTGTCCGGGTTGGGTCCTGCTCGCCGACCGTAGCGCTGTTATTCCGTTGGGCGGTAAGGTACTGGAAAATGACTTCAGTGTTACCGTCTGCTGCTGCCAGTGTGGTATCGTAGAAGATAATCTGCATTTTGTCCCAGGAGTCACGCGGGGAGTAGTAGTGAACCGAGTCCCACTCAACAACAAACCGATGGTTGGCGATATCGTGATAGTACCAGACACCATTACCGGTCGGTGGATAGAGGTCATCCCATTTCAGACACCACATCGGCGGCATCTCGGAATTGGGGAGGCTGGTGTTAAACCAGGTGGTCTGGGTCGCAGATCCCGGCGCTACCCAGCCATTGGAGCAGATTGAAATCCGGGTGTAGCGTTGTCCATAGAACTTAATCGGACCGAATGTGGAGGGCAGGTCGATCTGGACGGTCTCGTCATCAAGGAGGATAAGCCGGGTTCCGAGGTTTCTGATTTCCACCCAGTTGAAGGTCGGGTGTTCCGAGTATTCGGTGTCAATGTCGTCATAGGCGTAGTAAAGGGCTGGTTGCCGCGGACCGTCTGGAACCGGGTCAACAACGGTGAGCCGGCCGACCGTAATCCTAAATGGCACATTGACCGTTGGATAGCCGGTCTGACTCACCCGCAGGGTGCAGGGAATAGCAAACTCCCGCGGGATTGTTGCGCTCGCCCGCACCCGGAAGTGGTCGGTTTCGTTCATCAGCCAGGAATCGGCCGGGATAAAGCCGTACAGCGCGGTGGAGTCAAGGACCTCAAGCCGGCTGTCTGCCGATTTGAGGATTACCGTTACATCGTAGGCATTACCCAGACCGGTGTTGAGCAACTGGATTGCGATGTCACACTCTTCACCCGGGTCCAGTTTGCCATTGCCACCATCATAGGCGTAGACCGAGTCGCCAATCAGGACCGGGGTGCCCACTTTTAGGACCAGCTGCGATGACCAGGCTGAATCCTGGTCACTGACGGTAAGGGTGAATTTAAGCACATAGCCGTTGGTGCAGGTGGATGCAACGGTAAATTGATAACCGGCATCACCGGTGTAGGCGGTATCGCCGGCTGGGATGATTCCGAAGTTCTTCACCGAGTCCAGAATGACAATTCCGGCGGTGTCCAGCGTGCTCAGAACTCCGATGGCGTTGCTGACGGTGTAGTCACACCGGTTTTTTACCCAAACCGGCAGGTTGATCGTCTCGCCTGGGTTGATGATGCGGTCGTTGTTGCCGCCCGCCGAATCGTCAACAATTGCCCGATAGAACCGGACCCCGAAAGGTAGCGGTGTGTTCTGGATGCAGAGCATCGCGTCAATTCTGCCGGTGCCATAGGTGTTGTTCTTGGGTGGCGTGCCGCGCGGCACAACCGAATACTGCATAATGGAGTCAATCTCCTCGGGCAGCAGGTTGGGGTTTTTTTGCAGCATCAGCGCGGCGATACCAGCGGCACAGGGTGTTGCCATTGAGGTCCCGGACATGCTGACATAACCGCCACCCCGCCGGCAGGAGACGACATCCACTCCCGGAGCGGAGAAGTCAGGTTTCAGAAGTCCTGGTGGATAGGCGTAATCGTTATAGGGCGGGACATTTGACCAGGAAACCGGACCCCAGGAGGTGAAGTAAGCATAATTGTCCAGGGAGTCGGTAGCGCCGATGGAAATTGCGCCACCCAGACCGCCAGCCATTTCAGCCGGATGTTTCCAGGGTCCCGGGACATCGCCCGGTGTCCGGACATTGTCAGGCGGACTAGAGGAACCCTCATTCCCCGCGGCGATAAAGTAGGCAAGTCCAGCGGCCGCCACATTGGTAACCGCCTGACGCCAGAGCGCCCGCCGGGGGTTCCAGGAGTGGAGCCAGCCCAGACTCATGGAAAGGACATGGGCATGATTTTCTGGTGATAGCGGTGGTGCGACACAGAACTGCATTGAATTGAATACGGTGTTTTCGGCAATTGTATCTGGCAAAGGCTGAGAGAGGCTGGTTTTGGTCCGACAGGCCATAATTAGCGCCTTGGGTGCCATGCCGGTGGTATCACCGCCGGTGCCATCACCAGCATTTATGCCACAGGTGTGGGTGCCGTGGCCATTGCTGTCCATCGGGTCGTTGTCATTGTTCTCAAAATCCCAGCCGTGGTAAGGGTAGTTCGGGTCGGTCCACATATGGCCGGCAAGGTCAGAGTGGTTGTAGTCGCAACCGGTATCAATGTTGCCAATCACCACCCCTTCGCCGGTGTAGCCATAAACAAACCAGACGCTGTCCGCTTTGACCTTTTTTACATGCCACTCCCGGCTGAAGGTACCGCCGGTAATGTCTGCCGGTGCTTGCTTTGCGATACCGAGCGCGTTTTCGGTTGGAATCAGATCCCACTGGATAAACCAGACATCCGGGTGTTCACTTATTTTTAGCACCACATCACTTACCGCCTCACAGTAAACCGCGTTTACAATCCACAGCGGGGTGATGTTTTTCACCTTGCCCTGTCGGGCATACCCCTCAAGCTGGGTGAGCAGGTCCGCCTGGGTGCGCCGGGACAACTCTTTTAGTCCGTTAACGGTCACCCGCCAGCGTTCCTCTTTGTTTTTTATCGTTCGGATTATCTGCTCACCGTCAAACTGCTCCTTGAGCGCAATCACCACCGGCAGGTACTCATCGGTTTTGGTTGCGCCGATTCTTTCCAGCAGCAGCGGTTCAATCGGTGCCGCAATGGTAATGCCGATGAAAAGCAGGAGGAGCGTTGACAACTTTATTTGCCGCATATAGCCTCCTTATAGAAACGTTTTTCCGTTAATGAAATATTTTATTTTTTTCGCGGGCGGCGTCAACAACAGAGTAACGGCGCTGGTGTTCTGCCGGGCTGACCCGAGGTGGTGCGTTTGGGTTGCTACGCTGTGTTACCAAACACCTGGAGTTGAATTTGTTCCAGGACCGCTGGATTTAGTTCCCGCGCGGTCCATTTTTTCTTAAGTGCCGCAGCGGCAAGGGTGAAACTTTCTCCGCTGATGCCTTTTCTTTTTAGGCGGTGAAGTTCGCGGGCAAAGTCCAGGTAGGGAACATAAAGGGTAGTCGGGATGCCGGCAGAGTTCAGAATCTGACGGGTTTGCTGTTCTACCCGGTTCAATTCCACCATTGCCGCCGCGTAGTTACGCACCATCTCTTCATATATCGCGGTGAGAGATGAATTTGTTTTTGCCGGGGTGCACTTCATCCGCCAGCGGTTGATCACCTTTGCCATATCAGTCATAAAAATCTCCTTTCGTTTCTGGTTTCGTATATTAAGACCCGCAAAAACGCCGTGATTAACGCCCGAACTGTTTTGCTTATCGGGAAATCCGGGTTAAGATGAACTTTTTCGGGCAGTTAAATAATTGAGCCGCAGAATGGATGTTGACCCCTGGGGTCACCCCCGGGGTGGCAGGGGTGATCGGGCAAGGGTTTTAATTCCTTGACAGCCGCGGTTTTAAGTCCAAACTTTTTTCTTGTGAGGACCTGGCTGGTGTTTTTGTTTTTGCTCTTTTTTCCTTCACCTGGAGCGGGAGAGTCCGGTTATACGCTCAGGTTTGCCCGGCTGGGTGAGGAGGATATATCCGGCAACAATCAGGCGATGGAGGCGGGTTTAACACTGCCGCGGGAGTTGCAGGTGCAGGTGCTCGAGAAGGGTAGGCCGGTTTCCGGCGTGCCGGTGCGGTTTGCGGTGATCAGCGAGCCGGCTGAGAACCGGGTTTATTCGGGAAAACCGGCCCGGCTGTCCGATACCCTGGTCATTACCGACCAGAACGGTCTGGCCCGGACCAGGCTGACGCTTGGTAGTGGTGCTGGTGATTACCGGGTCCGGGTAACCGGGGGGCAGCAGGAGTTGATTTTTTCTTTTCGGGGCTTGCGCCGGCACTGGTTGGTATTCACCTTAATTGAGAGCCTGGGCGGGCTGGCGGTTTTTCTTTTCGGGTTGTACTACGGAGCAAAGGCGCTGCGCCGGCTGGCGGGCAACCGGTTGCGGGAGGTGCTGTTTTCCCTTACCAGCAACCGGCTGCTCGGACTTCTGGTTGGGGTCGGCGTAACCCTGATATTTCAGTCTTCCACCGCCACCATCGGGTTGCTTGTTTCGCTTGCTTCGGCCGGGCTTTTGAGTTTGAGTCAGTCATTGGGGGTGATTCTGGGGGCGGACATTGGCACCACCATTACCGTGCAGCTGCTTGCTTTCCGGATATTTGACTACGCCCTGGTGGGGGTGTTTCTGGGGTTGATGTTGATGAACTCCTGGTCCCGGGTGCGGGATATCGGGCAGGTGGTTTTTGGTTTCAGTTTGGTGTTTTATTCGCTGCAGATGGTGCTTTCCGCCACCGAACCGCTCCGGTTTGTGCCTGGTGTGCAGGCGGCAATTGCCAGTGCCGGTCAGGCGCCGTTTCTGGGGCTGTTGGTCGGGCTGCTCCTCACCGCGATTATCCGTTCTTCGGCGGCAACGCTGGGGATTCTGGTTGGTCTTGCCTTTGCCGGGCTAGTATCACTGCGCGGTGCCATTCCATTTATTCTCGGTGCCAATCTCGGCAGTGCGTTTAGTGCGGTTCTTGCCTCCTGGCGGGGTACAACCGAAGCCCGGCGGATTGCCATCGCCCAGGTTGTTTTTAAGCTGGTGGTGGTCGCTCTGTGTTTGCCTTTCCTCTCCCTTCTGACCCGTGTTTTCGCCGCCACCGGCACTTCTCCAGCGCGCCAGATTGCCAATGCCCATACCCTGCTCAACATCTTTGCCGCACTGCTGTTTCTGCCCCTGATACGCCCCTACGAGCGGTTGCTCTGCCGGCTGGTACCGGAGCGGGACGCGGGAGCCTTTGCCCCGCGCTATTTGGAACCGGGCGCCCTGGCGGCACCGGAACTGGCGGTTGCCCAGGTGACCCGGGAGGTGCTGCGGATGGCAGATATTGTTCAGGAGATGTTTAACGCCGGTCTGACGGTTTTTCTCCAGGGGGACAAGGAGGGTTGCCGGCGGCTGGGCGTGGCTGACGACCGGGTTGACCGGCTTGAGGAGGCGATTACCGGCTACCTTTCCCGGATTTCCCAGGACCAGCTCAGCCCGGCGCTTTCGCAGCGGGTGATCGCCCTGTTTTATATTATTGACGAACTGGAGCACATCGCCGACATTGTCTCAAAGAACCTGGTGAGATATACCCGGAAGAAGATAAACGAGAACCTTGCCTTTTCCGATGCCGAACTGGAGGAGGTTGCGGCGTTTCACCAGGAGGTGGCGGAGAATTTACGGCTGGCACCGGCGGTGGTTGCCACTTGGGACCGAAAACTGGCCGAGAAACTGGTTGCCCGCCGGGAGTGGGGGGTGGAGCGGAAAAAGGAGTTGCACAATCGTCACCTGCAACGCCTTGCCCAGGGGCGCAAGGAGACAATTGACACCTCAACCATTCACCTGGACCTGATTGCCGATCTGGAGCGGGTGAATTTTCACATCTCCCAGATCGGCGTTGCGGTGCTTGGCACTATCCCGGGTGCGGGTCGGCACCAGACTACCAGCGTTCCTGATGGACGCGGTTGATATCAAACTGGGTGCGCGGTTTAGGTGGGGTTTTGGGCCAGCCGATGGCAATCAGGCAAAGAAGCCCAACCCCGGGCGGGACCCCGAGGAGTTTTTTTAACGCCTCTTCCCGCTCGGTCCGAGGATGAACGCCCAACCACACCGCACCAAGCCCAAGGATTGCCGCCGCAATCAGGATGTTTTCGGTTGCTGCTGAACAGTCCTGGACCCAGAAATGCGGCGAGATACCGGTATCGCCACATACCGCAATTGCGAGCGGCGCCTGCCTGAGCATCTGAGCATGGGGATGGATATCGGCAATCCGGTTGAGTAGTTCCTGGTTGGTGATTACGATAAAATGCCAGGGTTTGCGATTGGATGCCGATGGGGCGGCCATTCCTGCCTCCAAAAGCGCGGTAACCTCGGGCTCGAGGACCGGTTGAGGCTGATATTCCCGGACACTGCGCCGGGAAAATATGGTCATTAACCTTTTATCCACAACAAAAATTTACCCACAAAAACCCAGGGGTCAATAATAACACTAAAAAAGATCACCCGCACTATTGCGGGCGATCTTAAGGCGCAGCTTACGACGCATCTCAACCCCAAACACATCCTCCACCCAAATAGAATGTTTTTTTGGATATTTTGCAAATTTTATTCCAATTCTGTCGCACTGTGATAATTTATATTACCGACTTAATTTCAATTTGTTATATCATTTTGCTACGCGAAGTGGGGTGCGACAATTTTTATTGATAGCGGTTAAAATCTGCAGCAGTTGCTGATATAAACGGCAGTTTGTTATATTTTTTATTCTGGTTTTGGTATTTTCTTTTTGGTGGGTTGTTTTGGCTTCTGTTCTACTTGACTTTGCTTATTGGTGGGTATAATTAATAAGAAAGGAGAGTAAAATGAAGCAGTTCGCCTTTTTATGTATCCTCAGTTTAATTGCCTTTGCCGGACAGCCGATTAACCCAAAAGCCGAGCCGCCTGTGGTTCCCTATGATTCGTTGATGGATGAGCGGGTTTCAATTGACGGTTATCTTGAGAAGGCCGAGGATGTTGCTGATGAAGATGAATATCCGGGCAGTTTTTCTGACCCTAGGACCGGTATTACCGTTTCCTGGGGTTATGATGACAGTTTGCTATATGTCGCGCTATCGGCAAAGGGCAAGGGCTGGCTGGCAATTGGTTTTGGCTCACCGGTAATGAACGGTGCCAATATGTTCATCGGCTATTACACCGATGATTCGGTGCTGGTTGTTAATCATGTTGGGGCCGGCTACTCTCACAAGCCAGCTGCAGGAAACGATAGCCTTCTCGAGGACTGGGAGGTTGATTACGACGACGAGACCAATACCACCACAATGGAGTTCTGCTATCCGCTGAACTGGCAGGGGGTTAAAGGTGCGGCGATATCCGGCCTGAAGCCTGGTGAAACCTATGACCTGATTCTTGCCCGAAATCCGAAGAGCCCATCTTTTGCTGCCAAGCACGCCCAGAAATCAAATTACCGGTTCCGGCTGGCCGAGAAGCCAGTTCCGGAGAAGGTAAAGCAAAAAGAAAATTAGACTACGCTTTATCCGTTAATTCTCTTCTGTGCGCTGGTTTCCAGGGATGTTATTTCCTGGGAGGATTTGAAGCGGGGACCGATTACCGCCGATGTGGTTGTGGTTTTGAACTTCGGCGGCTGGGGAAATGTGCCGGTAAATCGGGCTGAAGACCTTCTGCCCACAGTGCGGGGGGTTAGTGATTGTCTTAAGGAGGAGGGGTTGAATTTGGTGATGGTCCCCTATTACCGTGCCCCGGTGCGCTCCGGTGACTTTGGGACAACGACCCCGGATTTGAATGGGGCATTGGTCTACATTGCGGAAATTCTTGGTTTGCACCGCACCGCCTCCCGGCGTTTTGCCGCCGAGATTGAGACGCTCGCGGTCCAGAATCCCGGTCCGGTTTTCCTTCTCCTTGGTTTATCGCTAGGAAGCGTATTTGTTGACCGGGTGATGACATTTCTCTCTCCGGAGGTTGAGAAACGGGTGTTCGCAATTGAACTTGGCGCCCCTTTCTGGCATGGGCGCTGTCGTTCGGGAAACATCCTTCATATAGACAATGGTGGCGCGGACCCTTTGAGCACCGGTGACCTGGGGATAATGATGGGCTCCCTTTTTGCCGGGATGGCGAAGTTTATTTTTGCCAATTTGAGTGCTGATGAGGGACGGTTTGAAAAGTTCTGGCGTATTCCTGCCCATGAGTATTCGTGGCCACAGATAAAACCGGCGGTTACCGCCTTTCTGAAGGCCCGGCTTTTAAACCGTTGACACAGGCGTTTTAAGGAGTAATCTTTATATCTTGGCAAGAAAAGGAGGAAATGTGAAATTTAAAAGAGCGCTGGCCGTTTTACCCCTCCTTTTGGCGGGGCTGTATCCGATTTTCTTTTCCGGTTGTCCAAGACCGCCCCTGGTGCCGGAGAAGCCGCGCGGACCGGCGGTGGGATATAAGAATGTGGTGCTTGCCTGTACCACCAGTACAACCGACCCGGCAGGTGGCAGGGTTGCTTTTCAGTTTGATTGGGGTGATAACACCCGCTCGGAATGGTCGGACTGGGTTGACGGTGGTGTTGCTTATGCCGATACCCACACCTACACTACTTCCGGGACAATGGCGGTTATGGCCCGGGCAAAAAATACCCGGGGGAAAATTTCTGGCTGGTCTGAGCCATTAGAGATAGAGATCACACCGGGTGAAGGCGGTGTGCGCTGGCGGTTTGGTTTTCACGACCCGGAGTCACCTGAGGATTCGGCTGACTTCACCGGTCATGCGTTCAGCATTGGACCGGATGGTCAGATTTATATTCCGGCGGGCGAGATTCCCGCCCTTATGTGCCGCAATAACAAGGGGATGCGGCGATGGGAGTTTATAGAGCCGGATTATGATGAGTTTGGTTTTGCCGCAGCAATTGGCGATGACGGGACGATTTACATCGGAACCGAGGGGGGCAATTTTTATGCCCTGAACCCGAACGGCACGGTCAAGGCGGTTATCCGTTTCTATTCCGGTGTTATGGCACCGCCGGCGATCGGTGCTGACGGCACAATTTACATTCAGACCGAAAACGACACCGTGTTTGCCCTTGATCCCCAGAACCTGACCCGGAAATGGTTCTTTTATGCCGGCGGTGGGACACAGCCACCGGTTGTTGGCGGCGACGGTGTGGTGTTTATTTCTCAGGACGATACCATTTTTGCCCTTGACCCTGGCAACGGCCAGCCGAAGTGGCGCTACGGTATGAGACAGAGCGTTGTTACCGCACCGGCGGTTGACTTGAGCCGGAATGTGATCTATGTGGGTGATGACGACGGTTGGCTGGTGGCGGTTGACATTAACGATGGCACACGAAAATGGGAAACCTGGGTGGGAGGCGAAATCTCCTCACCGGTAATCGGGGCGGATGGGACAGTTTACCTTACCGCCAGCGGCGCACTTGCGGCAATCAATCCGGAGAACGGCAATGAGTTTTGGCGGTTTGTTCCTCCTTTAAACGGTGATGCTTCCCCCCCGGCGGTATCCGCGGAGGGTAACGTTTATTTTCTTGTAGTTGGCGGAGAGCAGGATACCCTCTACGCGGTGAACAGTGATGGCTCAAGGCGCTGGGCAACCGGTCTGGGCGCTGGAATCACCGGAGACTTCATCTCGGCGCCGAAGATTGACGCCGAGGGATATGTGTACGTTGGCGACGGAACCCTTGCCTTCTGTATTGTTGGCAAGGGTGGCCCTGCTCCCTCCTCCTGGCCAATGTACGGTGGGGATATTCGTAATTCAGGACGGGCGAGGTAGAGGAGGTAGGGGCGAATGTTTCAACCGGTTCCGGCGCAGCCCGACTTTCAGGAGATTCAAAAGCGAATATTGAAATTCTGGGAACAGGGCGGGCATTTTCAGAAGTTGATGGCGCGCAACCGGGGGGGTCCAAAGTTTCGTTTTCTGGACGGTCCGATTACCGCCAATGGTCCGATGGGGGTTCATCATGCCTGGGGCAGGACCTATAAGGATATATTCCAGCGCTATAAGGCGATGCTCGGATTTGACCAGCGGTTTCAGAACGGGTTTGACTGCCAAGGGTTATGGGTAGAGGTGGAGGTGGAGAAGGAAATGGGGTTTAAGTCCAAGCGGGATATTGAACGGTTTGGTATCGCCCGATTTGTGGAGAAGTGCAAGGAACGGGTGTTACGGTTCTCCCGGGTTCAGACCGCCCAATCAATTCTCATCGGCCAGTGGATGGATTGGGAGAACTCTTATTACACGATGTCGGACGAGAACAACTACTCAATCTGGTATTTTCTCAAGAAATGCCACGAGCGGGGGCTTGTCTACGAGGGTACCGATGTGATGCCGTGGTGTGCCCGGTGCGGGACCGCCATTTCCGATATGGAGATTGCCACCGAGGGGTACCGACAGTTAACCCATCCGGCGGTGTTTTTGCGGTTTCTGATAATCGGCCGGGAAAAGGAGTCGCTCCTGGTTTGGACAACGACCCCCTGGACGCTTTCCTCCAATACCGGGGCGGCGGTCCACCCGGAACTCATTTATGTGCGGGCAAAAAAGGACGGCGAGACTTTTATCCTTGCCAAGGAGCTCCTGCGGGTGCTTGGTCCCGGCGCTGAGGTGAAGGAGGAGTTTCCCGGGAGTTCATTGGTCGGAATTAGGTACCGGGGACCGTTTGACGAGTTGCCGGCTCAGGAGGGCGTGGAACATCGGGTGGTGGCCTGGAAAGAGGTCAGCGCTGCCGAGGGCACCGGTATTGTGCACATTGCACCGGGCTGCGGAAAGGAGGACTTTCTCCTGGGCCGGGAAGAGGGGCTGGCGGTGATTGCCCCACTTAATGAGGACGGGACATTCCGGGATGGGTTTGGGTTTCTTTCCGGTAAATACGCCCCGGGGGTAACGGAAGAGATTTTTGCCGCGCTTGAGCAAAAAGGTTTGCTCTTCCGGGTGGAGGATTACACCCATCGCTATCCGGTTTGCTGGCGCTGCGGCGAGGAGCTGGTTTTCCGGCTGGTGGACGAATGGTTCATTGCGATGGACCCACTGCGGAATGAAATTATGAATTCGGCCCGCCAGGTGCGCTGGATACCGGAGTTTGGTCTGGAACGGGAACTGGACTGGCTCCGGAACATGGCCGATTGGTGTATTTCCAAAAAGCGCTACTGGGGTCTGGCGCTGCCCATTTACAAATGTGCCTGCGGATGGTTTGATGTCATCGGTTCAGCCCAGGAGTTAAAGGAACGGGCGCGGGCGGGCTGGGAAAAATTTGCCGGTCATTCGCCCCATCGTCCCTGGGTGGATGAGGTGAAAATCGGCTGCCCGCAGTGTGGGGCGCTGGTTCCCCGGATTAAAGACGTGGGCAACCCCTGGCTGGACGCCGGTATTGTGCCGTTTTCCACCACCCATTATCTTGACAACCGGAAATACTGGCAAGAGTGGTTTCCGTTTGATTTCATTACCGAGTCGTTCCCCGGGCAGTTCCGCAACTGGTTTTACGCCATTCTGGCGATGAGTACCGTACTGGAGGGTTGTGCTCCATTCCGGACCGTTCTCGGCTACGCCACGATGAAGGCAGAGGATGGCCGGGAGATGCACAAATCCTGGGGCAATGCGATTGAGGTTGAAGAGGCGGTGACAAAGATGGGGGCGGATGTAATGCGCTGGGTGTTCACCCGCCACCCGCCCGCCCAGAACCTTCTCTTTGGTTTTCGCATCGGGCATGAGGTAAAGCGCAAGTTGCTTACCTTCTGGAACGTTTACAGTTTCTTTGTTACCTATGCCAACATTGACCGGGTTAACCCGATTGAACTGGAGGTAGCGCCCGGTGATTTGACCCCGCTTGACCGGTGGGCGTTATCGCGCCTCAACTCGGTGCTCACTTTTACCCGTACTCGTTTGGATGATTACGACTGCCCGCCGGTGGCAGCGGCGATTGAGGAGTTTATTGACGACCTCTCCACCTGGTATGTGCGCCGGAGCCGGCGCCGGTTCTGGAAGTCGGCCAATGACCGGGATAAATTCGCCGCCTATTATACCCTCTATACCTGCCTGGTGACGCTGGTGAAGATGCTGGCACCGTTTATGCCCTTTATCAGTGAGGATGTCTATCAGAATCTGGTGCGGAGTTGTGACCCAACCGCACCGGAGAGCGTTCATCTCTGTTTTTATCCCGAGCCGGACCCGCGGCTCATTGACCCGGGGCTTGAGCAGGAGATGAGGGCGGTTCGTACCGTGGTGTCGCTCGGTCATGCGGCACGGGAGAAAAGCCGGATCAAGGTGCGGCAACCACTGCCGGCGTTGTTTGTCCGATTTAACGGAACCACCGGGGGAAGCGCAATTCAATCCTACCGGGAGATTATCAAGGAGGAGCTGAATGTGCGGCAGGTTGAGTTCCTGACACCAGCGGCACCCCTGTCCGAAGGACTGGTAATTGAGGAGGACGGGGAATGGACAATTGGGCTGGATACCACCCTGACCCCGGAGTTGAAGGCAGAAGGGTTGATCCGGGAGTTAATCCGCCAGGTGCAAAACCTGCGTAAGGAGGCGGGTTTTAATGTTACCGACCGGATTACCCTTTTCTGTCAGGGAACCCCGGCGGTTATGACGGCGCTGGCAATGTTTGAAAGTTATCTGCGTCAGGAGACGCTGGCGAACGACATCGCGACGGCGCCTTTGAGCGACACCGAGATAGAGAGGGAAGTAAACATCAACGGCGAGCCGGTACGGCTTGCCCTAAAGAGGAGCAAAACCTGATGGCACAAAAGCAACCAAAGAAATCTCCGTTATCCCGGAAAGACCTGCTGCGATTTGAGCAGGCGCTTCTGGAAGAAAAGCAGCGGGTTCTCAAACAGGGGACATTTACCCGGGCGGTAATGGACATCCCGGCCAACAGCGGCGACCTGTCAACCCATCGCACCCATATCGCCGATCAGGGGACTGAGAATTTCCAGCGCGAGTTTGCCTCCCAGCTGCGTTCAATTGAGTCTCAATCCCTGCGTGAAATTGACGATGCTCTGGCGCGGATTGCCGCCGGCACCTACGGTCTTTGCGAACGATGCGGTGAGCCGATACCGATCGCCCGGCTAGAAGTTATTCCTTATGCCCGACTCTGTATGAAGTGTCTCAAAGCGCAGACCGCAAAGCACTCACCCTGATCCCACCGGTTAGCTTTAGCCCGACCGGCAGACTGCTGGCGCTGCTTTTTTCCCTGCCCGCGGTTTTTGCCCTCCGGCGACCGTTACCGGTGGTGATTTCCTTCGGCGCCGTTCTTCTCTTCTCGGTTATTCTACGTCCGCCGCGGTCAATCTGGGCGTCGCTTCAAACCTTTGTTTGGCTCACGCCGGTGCTGGTGTTTGCCAACGCCCTTTTTGGACCGCCGCCCAGGAGCCTGGGCATTTTTAGTACCGGCGGGGCGTTGCTTGGCGGGTTGCTGGCTTACCGGTTGCTCTGGGGTACGGTGATGGCATTTTTACTTATCCGCACCTGTCCGGCAGCCGATTTTTTTCCGGTTTTTCTCGGGGTTGTTAAACCCATTTTTCCGCGCCGTGCCTCCAGTGTTGCCCGGACCGTTTTTCTCACCGTGGATCTTATCCCTGAATTTGCTAGCCTCAGGGTAAAGGAACTCCGTTTTCTGCCCGAGGCGCTGGCCGAGCGGTTAAACCGGGCAGAGGACCGGTTGAAAGAACGGGTGGTTGCTCCGGAGCGGACGGCTGGTTTAAGCAGGCGATTGACACCGGTGGACCTGATGCTTATCATTCCCGCCGGGGCGGTCAGCGCCATTGCGATTCTCTTATGAGGTCCCGGGTGGTTTGCAACGTCCGGCTGACAATTGAATTTGACGGCGCTCAATATGCGGGGTGGCAGATTCAGCCCGACCGGCCCACCGTCCAGGGGGTACTACAGAAGGCGCTGCGGGTGGTGTTGGGCAGGGATATTGTTTCGCATGGCTGCAGTCGCACTGATGCCGGGGTATCAGCGCGTAATTACGTTGCCAACTTCATCGCCCCGCTCCGTCTGCCGGTGGCGAAGTTAGCACCGGCGCTTAACGCCAACCTTCCTGCCGACATTCTGGTCAAAAAGGCGGAGCTGGCTGCACTTGATTTTCACGCCCGGCATCGCGCCCGTCGGAAAACCTACTCCTATTCAATAGTCTGTGGTCGTTCCCCGCTGCGCCGTCAGCATGCCTGGGAGTTTCTTGGGGCGCTGGAAATTGACCGGCTGAAAAAGGCGGCACGGTTTTTTCTCGGCGAGCGGGATTTTGGTCCCTTCTGTTATGTCCGGACCGGTTCTGGCCGATGCCGAATAACCGCAATCCGGGTGAAGGCAAAAGGCGATGAGGTTACAATACTCATCACCGGCGACCGGTTCCTTTACAAAATGGTCCGGCGCATCGTCGGCGCCATGGTTGCTTACGCATCCCGTCGGATTAATCTCAAGGATATCCGCGCCGCCCTTGCGGGCAAACCGGGAAAACCATTTACCGCTGCGCCGGCGCAGGGGCTGATTCTGGAACAGGTGGATTATTAGCCAGGTAGCGCCGGGCGGCATCGTTGAGCGCCTGCTGCGGGCTTTTTATCCCTAATGTTGCCGCCTCCAGTTCCTCAACCAGCGCCTTTCTTCCTGCCAGCCACTTTAGTCCGCGCGGCTCAAATACGCCGAACTCCATCTGCTGGTAAGCCTCCTTCAACCCGGGCGTGCGGTTAAATCGTTCCACCAGCCGGGGGTCTTCAAGACAGCGTCGGTGAATCGGGACGTACCAGGTGCCGAGTGACCAGAGCACCTGCTGTTCCGGGGCGATGAACCACTTGATAAACCGCCATGCCGCTTCCTTCTCGGCGGTGGTTGCCCGTTTGAACATCCCGATATTCGTTCCGTAAATTATCGCTGCCCGCACCGTATCCCACGCCGGTATCGGTGCCATTCCGACCGGAAACCGTTCTTTGTCAACCACCGGTGCCCGCCAGGTGGAGCTGCCGGTGAGCGTAGCAATTTTACCGACCAGAAAGTCGTCCATCGGGCCTCTTCCCCCCAGGGTGGTCTGAACGCTATCTTTGAGGATCAGGTCAACCTGAAATTCAAGCACCGCCACCCCCTCGGGTTGGTTAAATTGGGGGGTACCGTCCTCACGGTCAAGAAATCGCCCCCGGCGCTGGAATAACATGGAGCCGAATATCCAGATATCGGTGCCGTTAGCGGTTCCCCAGACGGTGATATCGCCGCTGGCGGAACGCTGGGTTACCCGCCGGCACATTTCCCGGAATTCAGCCCAGGTGCGGGGAAAAGAGTCATAGCCAGCGGAACGCAGTAGGGAGACGTTGTAATAGTAAACCGGGACACTTTTATTAAAGGGCAGGGTGAGAATTTTGCCATCCCAGCGGTTGTTTTCCAGAAGCCGGGGATAGATATCGGCAATTTCACTATCACTCAGGCCGTGCGGACCGCGGATGAACTCCTCAAGGAACTCCAGTTCGCCCGCGGCGTAGAGCTGGGTGGTCCAGTTTTCATACATCTGGGCAATTGTCGGCGGGCTTGCCACCGCCACAGAGCCGAGAAGTTTTTGCGCCAGGGCGTCGTAATTACCCATACCCACCAGTTCAATGTGGATGTCCGGATTTTCTTTTTCAAACATTGCTACCATCTCTTTTAAAGTCTTCTGCGCCTCGCCCCCCATCGCATGCCAGAACCGAACGGTTGTCTTTTTCCGGGGCGGACGACAGCCCAAGAGGGCCGTGAGTATGACCAGCCCGGTGCAGAGCAGATAAAATCCGAAACTCCGGTTTAGAATTTTGCTGGGCAGAGCCATTTTTTTCGCCGGACCCATTCAATTTAATATAAAACGGAGGCAGGGCAAGTCAATAAACAAGAAGGGGGCGCCTCATCAGAGGCGCCCCGGAAACGAATCTGATTGGTTTAGCGCAGTACCGAGGCCTTTATCCGGGCGGCGGTTCTACCGGCGGTTATTTCGTAGAAATACAGACCGTTAGGAACCGTTCTGCCCGCAGCGTCAGTTAGATTCCAGCTGACAGTGTGATTGCCCGGTGTGAGCATTCCCTGAAATACCGTCTGCACCAGGCCGCCATCGGCAGAAAAAACCCGGACCGTTACATTTCCCGCTACTGGCAGGTTGAAACCAACCCGCTGGACCCTGTTTGCCGGGTTCGGAGTGATGGCGGTGAAATCCGGTTGCATTCGGGCGTTTTTTTCCGAAACACCGGTCAGGTAGGGTTCAATCCAGGAACGAATGGTTGCTTCGTTAAACCCCTCCATTGAACCGACGACAATGCCAGCGGTGTCAATGACATAGTTTAGCGGAATGTAGCCATTCATCCGATAGAGGTTCCAGGCGCTGCCGCCGTCTCGGAAAAACGGATAGGTGTACTGCCGGGCGTAGTACTTCACCACTGAGTTCATATCCTGCCAGAGGTTGATACTCAGTGGTACATAGCCACGCTCACCGTACTCGTCGTACAAAGCCTGAACTCGCGGTAACTCCGCGAGACAGGATGGTCAGGTTGACTGCCAGAAGAAGAGCTGGACGACATGCCCCCGGTATTCTGAGGGAATCGTATGGAGTACCCAGGCGGTGTCCGGAATGGAGACATCCGGAGCGAGACTGCCCGGTGGCGGTCCTGCCCAGACCGGTGCCGGGGCGAAGAGCCCGAGCGCCAGGATACCGATCAGGACCGGTACCAAATACCACGTTAACTTCACCTTCTTTAACACATTGCCTCCTGTTTAGCTTATGGAGATTATATTTTATTTTTCTGGGATGTCAACACGGTTTACTGTTGACAATTTGTTTGTTTGTGGCACTATTTGGCGGTGAAGAGAGGATTGGTGATTTTTCTGGTTCTCGCCGGCGGTTTCCTGGTGCGGGTTCTTACCGCCCGGGGCACCTGGCTTAACCCGGACGAGGCGTTAAATTTTTTCATCGCCAATCAGCCCGGTCTTTTTCCGGTGTATCGTGCCAGTCTGACCAATCCCCACCCGCCGCTGTATTTCTTTGTCCTTTATTTCTGGCGCCTGGTCAGCAACTCCGAGTTGTTCCTGCGCCTTCTTTCCGCAATTGCCAGTACCACCGGGGTTTATTTCTTTTACCGCTGGTTGAGTTTACACCGGGATTTTGTCGTCGGGCTAACCGGTGCCGTTCTGCTGGCGTTTCTGCCGCCCCTGGTTGGTCTGGGGGCTGAGGTCCGTTCCTACAGTTTTCTCCTGCTGTTTATCCCCCTTGCCCTCTATTTTCTGGAGGCGGGGTTGGTGCAGCGAAAGCCGGTTATGCTGTTTCTTGCCGGTGTGGCGTCACTGTTGGCGGGGATGAGTCAATATTCGGCGGTCTGGTTTTCGCTTGCCGCCGCTGGTTATCTTTTGGTAAGGCTGGTGGTCGCAGGCGGTAACAGAAAACTCTGGGTTTACGGTTTACTCGGGCAGGCTCTTGTCGGAGCGGCGTATCTTTTTTGCTACTTCACCCATCTGGTAAAAATTAAAGGCACCGCCATGACCGAGTTTGCGGTAACCGGCTGGCTCCGGGCGCAATATTTTCAGCCCGGAGAGGAGAATCCGCTTATGTTCGGGCTGAGAAACACCGCCGGCTTTTTTCAGTATCTTTTTGGCTCACCGGGGCTGGGCATCATCGGTATGGCACTTTTTATCTTCGGTGTGGCGTTGGTTTTTCTGCATGCTCAGCACCGGGCGCTGGGGCTGCTTTTAATTCTGCCATTTTTATTTGCCTACGGCGGCGCGCTCGGCCGGATTTTCCCTTACGGTGGGACAAGGCACGCCGTTTTTCTCGCCCCCTTTGTGTGCGCCGGTATCAGCGCCATCGGTCTGGTTATCCCGGCGAAATTGGGCAGCCGGTTGGTACTGGTGGTTGCCGGTGTTACCGCCCTTGCCAGCAATCTGTTTCTGGTTGTGCGGGGGCAACACATTCCCCGGGCCGATGCCCAGCGGAAATTTATGGACCGGGCGATTTTGACATTAAAAGACAATGTGGCACCAGGGGATACCATTTTCACCGACTATCAGGGTTCAACCCTGTTGAGTTACTATCTTAACCGCGGTGCGAAATGGGTGCAGTTTTTTGGTGAAAGCCGGGCTGAATTCTGGACTTTTAATTACGGCGGTTATCGGGTTGTAACAACCCAGGACTGGGATTTTAATCAGCAGGGATTTTGGTACTGGCGCGGTCGGGTGTGGGAGGAGTTCCAATTTGCTCCGGGACGCCGGCTCTGGGTGTTTGACGGCGGCTGGGGAAGGCCGGTGGTGCCAATGAAAGACAATTTTGGCAATAACCTTTCGGTATTTCCGGTGGAGTTAAGGGCAATAAACCCGGAAGGGGAAAGTCTCTTGATTGCCGCGGCAGAACAGGTGAGGCAGCTGCTGTTGGCGCAGATGGTAATTCTTCCCGATGCCGCCGGGAAAAAGCTCGGTACGACGAAGCCGTTTTCTTTAATTCAGGCAATTTTAATCCCGAGTGACTGCGCTTCGCCAGCGGTGTTTGCCGCGCTAAGTGGCAGCGCGCCCCGAGTATTGACCTACGATGCAATTTACCGTCGGGCACGCCAGGACCAAAAGGAGTTTGATGCCATTTTACCCGCCCTGGCTTTGTGGCTTTTTGGGACCGATGAGCCGCATCCGGAGTTTATGAGTTATATGGCGGATGCGGAACACTACATCTCCGGCAACTACCGTTTTATGATGCTATTAAGTGACCCCGACCTGCGGGTTGCCGTTTACCGGATTGAAAAGGTGGAGTAAGAGTCCCTATTCCTTTCCCTTTTTCTCTTTCGGCTGCAGGCTTTCCCGCAGGAGGCGAACAAACTCCCGGGCGAGCAGGGTCGGGCTTACTTCGGATTGAGGTTCATACAACGCCCAGAGGAGCACCTTTTCCTGGGGAATGTCCACCAGCGATATTGATATTGCCCGGATACCTTTACTGGTACAGCCGCTTTTACCGTGGGCACAGCGCGCGCAACGCGCCACCACCGTTCCGGTGATCAGGCAGTTGGCGCCTTGTTTTTTTGCCCATTCATAAGGCACTGGTATTTCCGGGCGCTCCTGGCCCAGTTCCTTTTCTGAAGGGTAAGCCACCTTGATGCTCTCGGCCAAAAGATTCAGGGTAAGCGCATCCTCCACCATCTGGACGACCGCCCGGTCAACTCCGTCAAGGATTACCGCTACGCTACCGATTAAAGGCAGCTTGCCTGCGGCATCGGGATGGACAAAGACCGCCATTGGTTTGATGGTGTCCTCCCCGGCGGACAGACCGGCGGTGGTTAGAAGCAAGGCAATAAGGAGTTTTTTTAACATAATTGCGACCTCCTAATTTTTCTCCTCCGGCGTTATGAAGCGGATTTCCATCCGGTTGCCAGAGAAACCTTGAACCTGAAACGGGATCTGCAACTTACCGCCTCCCAGTTCGCGGAAGACGTCCTGGGAGGGTGTTTCAGAAACAATCTCAATGAGTGCGCTGGTGCCGGAGAGTTCCCGGGTGATAACCGAAATCACCCCGCGCACTTTCGTCAGCACCTCGGTTTTAAACCGCTCAACCCGGTTGTAACTGGCACTTTCGGCCCGGACTTGGGTGATGTTCAAACGGCGTTGCCAGCCGGCAAGAATCCGGGAGATTAACACCGTGCTGGCAGAATCTACCGCCCGCTGCAGTGCCTGGTCTTCACGGAACGGCAATTCGGTTAAAATGGTGGTGGCAGCGAGTACCTCGCTGGTGTTGGAGTTTATCGCCTTGAGGTTTAACCGGACCCGATAGAAGTTTACCTCATCGTTGCTGTAACCGAGCCGTTTGCGCAGGGATGTCCGGCTCATCGTGCCGACAACCCCGATTTCCGCCCCACTTCCCAGCCCGACGAGCATCGCCGCCTGTTCGTCTCCTTCAAGGATTTTTTTTAGCCGTTCCCGGTCAAGATTTCTCGCCACCGTTGCCCGGTCGACAACGGGAAACCCTTTTTCCTGAAATTTACCGACCAGCATCGTCTCCACCACCTCCTCCCCCATCGTAATATCGGGTATCCGGATTGCCGCCCCTTCTGGCACCTCCTTGACAATCACCATCAGGCGCGGGCGTGCCTGTTCTGCCAGCAGGATACCAATTGCCCGCAGGTCCTCCGCCAGTTTTTCGTTTTTTACTTTTGCCCGGATCGTCACCCGGTACAGGTCCGCCTCCCGGCTTTCGTTTATCACCCGATAGGAAGAGACATAACCGTTGGCCTGAGAGTAGATACGGTCGGAAAGGAGTTGAAAGTTTTGCACCCGGGTTTCGGAGTTGACAAAACTGCCCACCCCCTGCTCCACCGCCTTGCGCAGGGCGTCCTTGAGCGCCTGGTCCCGGCTGATGTCGGCGCTGCCGCTAATCGTCGCCACCCCTTCGGCAAGGAGCTCTACCCCCTCCCCACCCGCCAGCACTACCGGTGCCGTGCCGTGCTCCTGAGGTGGCGGGGTGTAGGCCGGGTTCCAGCAACCGACAAGGAGAAGCAGGACGGCAAAAAGGTAAAGGGTTTTTTTCATCGCCGCCCCTTACAGAAGCAGTTTGACGATAAACCGTCCCGCCTCAAATAGAAACCGGGCGCCTTCCTTCAGCCATTTAAGTTTATCGGCATCTTCTTTTTTCAGGATGATATCCGAGCCCAGTTTACCCCGCGCCTGTTTTATCTTTAGAACCAGGGGTTGATTGGCGAACTCCGGTCGGGCGAGGATTTCATCCAGCCGGTTGATATACTGGACTACCTTCTGGCCGGTGGCACCGGTGTACTGATAGTACTCTTTTGTATCCAGAAGCAGGTTGCCCTGATCGTCGTAGATTTTCGGAAAGAGCGCCGGCTGCAAGCCGGTATTGCCCGCGTCCAGAACAATTCCGGAATACTGCCGGAAAAACTCCCGTACCGCCGGGGAGATATTTGTCGCTTCGGACCGAGCCCCGGTTTCCGATAGTGCCGGAGAAAGTGCCTCCGCCACACTCTGCGGACCGGTCAGGTTGACCTCCAGTTCCACCGCCACCACCCCGGTGGCAGAATCAAATTTTGCCGGGCCGACCTGGCGGGCACCTTTTACCACCCCTTCAACATGGGAATAAATGACATCAAAGCGGGTAACAAAGTTTTCCACCTTGGTGTCGGAGTCCACCCGTACCCCTTTGATGATTTCCAGCAGATTGCGCTGGGCAACAACCACCGCTGCCCTTTCTGCCATCAGTCGCGCCCGGGCATGATTCGGGTCACCCGGGTCAACTACACCAGAACCCCGGGCTCGGACCACACCGGTACCCCAGTCAATTAAGCCACCGGGTACCGGCTCGGCAATCTCACCGGGGGCGGCGATTGGACCAAGCGGTACCGGGGCAACAAACCCGGTATCCCGGGGTATCGGGGGCATCGCGATCGGTTCAGTCACCGGCGCCCGAGGTGGAATGCCGGTTTCCCCTGTCCCTCGTACGCCAGCGGTCGGGCTGACACAGCCGACAAAAAACAGCGTCGCGCGCAAAACTGCGAGAAAAGGTTTCATTGTGCCCCTCCCCTTTCTAATAGCGGTAATAACGCCACGTCTAGGGCCGAGGCCAGCGCGGGTTCCGCACCCTCAAAGCTTGACCCCTGCCCCTGGGCAGAGTAAAGCACCTCCCCGGTTTCTACGGCAATAATGCGAACGGTCAGTTCGGCATCCCGTTGCTCCGGCGAGTCGGAGAAAAACGGGTCGTGCTTGACCGATCCGATTCTGATTATCATCACCGCGGAGGCCCCGAGCAGTTTTCCCAGCCGGGCGGCGCTTTCCGGATCAACAACGCCGGAATAGGAAAACTCCTGTTCCTGCAAAATCCGGCTTACCGTTGCCCGGTCAATAACCGAAAAGGTGAGGATTTTCATTAACTGCATCTCGGCCCTTTCCATTAGTGCGCTCCCTGGGTCAACAGCGGAACTCGGACCACTCGCCACCGGCAGAACCGCGATCCGCCAGGGTTGGGCGAGGTCAAACTTGGGCGAAATTGAGTACGGCTGCACCGCCCGAATCATTCCCGGGGTTGGTGCGCACGCGCTACCCAAAACAAGCAATAGGCCAATTGTGCCCATCGCAATGCAGTTAATCTTTGTCAAAGGCAGCTCCTTTCTTTGCTTGATTATTTAAGACAAATAATTGTCCGGTGTCAACAAATTGCGTAAGAGCAGGTGCTGGCCCGGTTGAAGATAGCCGCTGGTGGCAAACAGAAACAGAGGCGATACCTTTCCGGTTTTCTGTTAACTTACCGAGATTGACCCCAAACAGGCTTTTTTCTTCGTCAGTTTTGTTTATCTTTCGCAAAATCAAGTTCTTGGGTAGTTTTATCCACTATTAGGGGGGTATACCCCCCCACCGTTCCCGGGGTTGTTGGTGAGTGAGGCGATTGTTAAAAGAACGGGTTAATTTCAATTGTTCAGGCGGTGAGAATAGAGATTAACTGGCGGGCGTTTTTGAGCATATTCTGGTCGTTGTTAAAGAACACATAGGCCTTTTTCGGCTTTGCCGCCCGGATTTTTGCTGCCTGTTCTTTCAGTTCTGCCAGGGAGTAGTGGTATTGATACCACCTGGTCCGGCCGTGCATCCGGAGGTAGACCAGGCCCGTGGTGTTGAACACTTCCTGACTGAATCCGGGGGCGTCAATGGAGACAAGGGTGATGCCCAGTTTTTTTGCCCAGTCAACGGTTGTGGCGCTGAACCAGTCCGGGTGCCGGCACTCCAGGGCGAATCTTTTTCCCAGACCGGTGCTGGCGGCAAATTCTGCCAGGTCGGGCATTGCCGCAGGCAGGGTTTTTGGGTGGAGCTGAAATAGGTAGAAGTCAATCAGTTTATCAAGAGGTGTGAACAGTTCGGCAAACCTCTGCCAGACCGCAAACGCCGCCGGGTTGAAGCGGTGGATGTGGGTGATAAGACGGGAGGCCTTTATCGCCCAGCGCAGCGTTTTGCCCTTCTGCGCCCAGGATTTTATCTGGTTTGGGAAGGGGAAACGGTAAAAAGAGGCGTTGAGTTCCACCGTGTTGAGGCGGGAGTTTTTAACAAACCAGTCTAGGTTGCGGTCCGGGTTCCAGTTGTAGAACCAGCCCGAGGTGCCGACATACACCTTCATCGCCATTAATATAGAAAGGGAAAATTTTCTGTCAAAAGCGACAAAGAAAAACTGGACAGATAACATCAGGGGGGGTATAATTTTGACTTCACAATGGCGGATACGCAGGAGTTTCAGCCCAAGATTGTGGCGTTTCTCTGTAACTGGTGTTCTTATGCTGGTGCCGATCTGGCGGGAATTTCAAGAATGCAGTACCCACCGACAATTCGGGTGATCCGGGTACCCTGTTCGGGCCGGGTGGACCCGTTTTTTATTTTACAGGCGCTCCAGATGGGAGCGGATGGGGTGCTGGTGTCCGGGTGTCATCCCGGAGACTGTCATTATCTCACTGGTAATTTTGTTGCCCGGCGGCGGTTCGCGGTGCTCAATGACCTGCTGGAGTTCTGTGGGATTGAGCCCGGGCGGGTGACCTTTGCCTGGGTGTCGGCAGCAGAGGGCGAGCGGTTTGCCCAGCTGGTGCGGGAGGTGACCGAAAAGGTGCGTCAACTGGGACCCAGCCGGAGGCTGGTGAAAAGGGAGCCGGTTTGAGCCAAATTGAGAGGTTGCGGGGGCGGGCAAAAGAGTTGCTTGCCAGCAAAACGGTTGCCTTTGTGCTTGGTTTTCAGGCCGGGTGCCGTTCTGAAGAAGCCGAGGTGGCTTTTATTACCGAGCCCGCAGAGGCCGGGCGATTGATAGTTGACGGCACCTGTTCGCTGAACATCGCCAACTTTCTTCTCCGGGTGAAGGGGGCGGGTCGGGGTGCGGTGGTGGCGCGGGGCTGTGAGTCCCGGTCAATTGTGGTTCTCCTCCAGGAGCGGCAGGTGGTGCGGGAAAACCTCTACATTCTCGGGGTGGGATGTGAAGGGGTGGTGGTAAACGGGGAGAAGTCGGTTGCCTGCGTCAGTTGTCGGTGTCCTAATCCGGTGATTTACGACGAGATGATTGGTGAGCCGGTGCCGGTTTCGCCGGAGCCGGTGCCGGATGATTTTGAGCGGTTGAGCCCGGATGAGCGGTGGCAGGTTTTGCAGGAGGATATCCAGAGGTGCATTCGCTGTTACGCCTGCCGGCAGGTATGTCCGAACTGCTACTGTCCGGTCTGTTTTGTTGACAACACCATGCCCCAGGTGGTGGGCAGGACCCATAACCTTTCGGACAATATGGTTTTTCACATCGGTCGGGCGCTGCATATGGCGGGCAGGTGTGTTGAGTGTGGGGCGTGCCACCGTGCCTGTCCGATGGGGATTGACTTAATGCGTTTCAATCGGCGGGTGGCAAAGACGGTGAAGGAGCGGTTTGGTGCGGTAGCGGGGATGGACCTGAAGGAGGCGCCGGCGCTGACCGTTTTTAAACCGGATGACCCCCAGGAGTTTATCTACTGATATGGGTAAACCAAGGCAGGTTAAGAAAGAGGAACTCCGGCAGCGGCTTAACTCCTTAGCCGGTGAGGGGAAGTTGTTTGCGCCGGTGCGGGATAAAACGGGTTCGGTCTGGCGCCGGGTGGCAAGTGCTGAAGAGATCTGTTTGGAGGAGATAAACGTTCGGGAGCCGGCAAAGGTTTTTGTTTTTCCCCGCACTGAGGTGATGATGCGGTTTGATGAAAAAGGGTTACCGGAGGTGCCGGCAGATGTGCCAGAGCAGGTGGTTTTTGGTTTGCGCCCCTGTGACGGGAGCGCCGGTGCCTTTCTGGAACAGTTTTTTACCGGCGGGGACCGGGTTGACCCGTATGTGAAACGGCGCCGGGAGCGGACAGTTCTGGTTGGCGTTGCCTGTAATCGCGCCGAGCCTTCCTGTTTCTGTATGGCGGTGGGCGGTAGTCCCCAGGGAACACGGGGGCTGGATTTACTGCTTACCGATCTGGGCGAATTGTGGGTGGCGGAGCCGGTGACCGCGGCGGGGGAAAAACTGGTGGCGGAGATGCCCGAAGCGGAGGCGGCGGTGCTGAAAAAGAAAGAGGAGATTCGCCATCAGGTTGAGGCGCAGATGGAGTTTAAGGAGTTGCCCAAAGGGTTGGCGGAAAAACTGGCGCGGTGTTTTGAGCATCGGGTGTGGGACATTTTGGCGGCGAAGTGTGTAAACTGTGGCGTCTGCACCTTTCTCTGTCCGACCTGTCACTGCTTTGATGTTACCGATGAGACGGTACAGGGTAGGACCAGCCGGTGTCGGGTGTGGGACTCCTGTCAGTTTACCCTTTACTCCCAGCACGCCTCTGGGCACAACCCGCGGTTTCAGCCGGGGTCCCGGTACCGGAACCGGGTGATGGACAAGTTTAAGTACACGGTAGAACAGGTGGGCGCGATTTCCTGTGTTGGCTGCGGGCGGTGTATCCGGTTCTGTCCGGCCGGAATTGACATCCGGCAGACGGTGCTGCGGGTGAGTCAGGCGATTGCGGAGGAGTAGACGGTGATGAACCCCTATCTGCCGATTCCGGTGCGGATTGAGCGGGTGACGGTTGAAAACGACGCCCAGGACCTGAAGACATTTGACCTGGCGTTTGTTGAGGAGGCGCTGCGGGCGAACTGGCGTTTTGTACCGGGGCAGTTTGGTTTTCTGTCAATCGCCGGGGTGGGTGAGGCGCCGTTTGGGATCGCCTCGGCACCCCATGAGCGGCTTTTGAAGTTTACGGTTAAACGGGTGGGTTCTTTTACCACCGCTCTTCACGAACTGACAGAAGGGGCGGTAATCGGTTTACGGGGGCCGTTTGGCAACTGGTATCCGTTTGATTTGATGAAGGGCCGGGATGTGGTGATTGTTTCCGGCGGGTTTTCCTTCACCACTTTGCGGGCGACGATTGCCCATCTGCTTTTGCCGGAGAATCGTGGTGATGTTGGGGAAATTACCGTTGTCTATGGCGCCCGTTCACCCGGAGAGCTGCTCTACAAAGAGGAGTTGAAAGTGTGGGAGGGCCGTTCGGACATAAAGCTGGTTCTGTGTGTTGACCGGAAGAACGGTGCCGACTGGCCCCGAATTGAGGGGCTGGTACCCAATGTGCTTCAGGATGTGGCGCCGGCAGCGAACAACGCGGTGGCGTTGGTGTGCGGACCGCCGATAATGCTAAAGTTTACCCATCCGGTCCTGGAGAAACTGGGATTTCTCCCGGAGCGGGTGTTCCTTTCCCTTGAGAATCGGATGAAGTGTGGCATCGGCAAGTGTGGCCACTGTAACGTAGGACCGAAGTACGTGTGCAAGGACGGGCCGGTTTTCGCCTATGCCGAATTGCGCCAGTTGCCCAGGGAGTATTGAAAAGTGAGTCCGATTTGTTATCATTTGTGTCTTTTATGAGCGGTGCACCAGATAAACTTCTTGCCCAGATTGAACAGTTAAGCGGTCAGCGGGTTTCTGACTGCTATCAGTGCGGTTGCTGCACCGCCGGGTGTCCGATTGGCGAGTGGATGGACCCGCCACCGAGTAAGGCGATCCGGATTTTACAATTGGGGCGGGCAGAGGAACTGCTGGCGAGTGAAGGGATATGGCTCTGCGCCAGTTGTCTTGTCTGCGGTACCCGCTGTCCAAGGAATGTTGATTATGCCCGAATCGCCGAGGCGTGCCGGTTGATTGTTTTGCGCGGCAAGCGCAGTGTGGTTGACCCGGACAGTGTTACCGAATCCGACCTGGAGGATGTGCCGCAGCAGGCGTTTATTGCCAGTTTCCGGAAGTTTTCGGTATGAGATACCCTTATTATCCCGGATGTACTCTTTATTCCAAGGCCCGGAATCTTGACCGGTGTGGGCGCCGGGCGATGGCGACGCTCGGGGTGGAACTGGCAGAGATGTCTTCCTGGAACTGCTGCGGGGCGATTTACAACACCGGCAGCGACGACCTGGCCGGCCAGGTCGGTCCAATCCGGAATCTGGCCAAGGCCAGTCAGGAGGGAGAAAAACTGGTTACGCTGTGCGCCGCCTGCCACAACGTGCTGAAACGGGCACAGGAGCGGTTTTTTGCCCAGGGGAATGAACAGGAGCGACAGCGGCTGATTGATTTTCTTGATGAACCTTTTACCCGGCCGGTGACGGTTGTTCACTACCTTGAGGTCCTGAAGGAGGATTTAGGCTGGGCGGCGATTAAGGAGCGGGTGCAGCAGCCTTTGGGTTTGAAGGTTGCCTCTTATTACGGTTGTTTGATGGTCCGGCCCCGGGAGGTTTTGAAGTTTGACGATCCGGATAACCCGCAGGTGATGGACGAACTGATGGGGGTTCTTGGTGCCGAGCCGGTGCGGTTTGATTTTAAGACCGAGTGTTGTGGTGGTTATCTGGTGGTGAACCGGCGGGCGGTGGCGGTTGAGTGCTCGCGGCGGATTTTAGACAATGCCCGTTCGTGGGGGGCGGAGGTAATTGTCACCACCTGTCCGTTGTGTCAGTACAACCTGGAAATTGCTCAGCGGGGGCAGGGCCCGGTTATGCCGGTATTTTATTTTACCCAGTTATTGGGTCTGGCACTGGGTTTGGCACCGGTTGAACTGGGGTTTGAGGACAATAAACTTGACCCGGTGCCGTTTCTGAAGGAGAAAGGGTTAATTAAATGAGCGCGGAGAATCCAGTTCTGGTTAACGAAGAGCGGCGGGCGGCGGGCGGTAAGCGGAAACTGGGTGTTTTTATCTGCCACTGCGGAATAAACATTGCCGGTGTGGTTAAGGTTCCCGAACTGGTGGAAAGGGTAAAGAAGATTTCCGGGGTGGCGAGCGTTAAGGATTATGTTTACTGCTGTTCCGATCCCGGGCAGAAGATTATTCGCGATACAATTAAGTCGGAAGGGCTGGAGGGGGTGGTTGTAGCCTGCTGTTCCCCCACTCTCCACGAGGCGACATTCCGGCGGGCAGCGACTGAGGCGGGGCTGAACCCATATCTCTGTGAAATTGCCAATATTCGGGAGCAGTGCTCCTGGGTTACCGCGGACCGGGACGCGGCAACCGCCAAGGCAGAGGGCATTATTGCCACCATGCTTGCCAAGGTTGCCCGGGACCAGCCGCTGGAACGGTTGCGGGTTCCGATTGTGAAGCGGTGTCTGGTGGTGGGGGCGGGGATTGCCGGTATTCAGGCGGCTCTGGATGTGGCAAATGCGGGTTATGAGGTGGTGCTGGTGGAGAAGGAGCCGTCAATTGGCGGGCACATGGCACAACTGTCCGAGACTTTCCCGACGCTTGATTGTTCGCAGTGTATTCTGACACCCAGGACGGTTGAGGCGGGTCGCCATCCGAGAATTAAACTTTTGACCTACTCAGAGGTGGCGGAGGTCAGCGGTTTTGTTGGCAATTTCCGGGTGAAGATAAAACAGAAACCCCGGTACGTTGACATTGACGCCTGCACCGGATGCGGGATCTGTCTGGAGAAATGCCCGGTGCGGGTAGCGTCGGGTTTTGACCGGCAGCTGACCAGGCGCCGGGCGATCTACCGGTTGTTTCCCCAGGCGGTGCCGAATAAGGTGGTGATTGATGCCGAGAGCTGCCGCCAGTTACAGGGTAAGAAGTGCGGGGTCTGTGCCAAGGTCTGTCCGGCGAATGCGATCCGTTATGATGACCAGGAGCGTTTTATTGAGGAGGAGGTGGGTGCAATTGTGCTCGCCACCGGTTATGAACTGTTTGACATCAGTCGGGTTGGCGCTTACGGTGCCGGCGTTGTTCCCGACGTGATTGATGGGCTGGCGTTTGAGCGAATTCTCTCGGCATCAGGTCCTTTTGCCGGTGAGGTGCGGCGGCCCTCGGACGGCAAGGTGCCGAAGCGGGTGGTGTTTGTTCAGTGCGCGGGTTCTCGGGACAGCAATCAAGGGGTGCCGTACTGTTCCAAGATTTGCTGTATGTATACCGCCAAACACGCGTTGCTGTACAAGCACCGGGTGCACGACGGCGAGGCGATTGTTTGCTATATTGATGTGCGGACACCGGGGAAGGGGTTTGAGGAGTTTTATCGGCGGGCAACTGACGAAGGGGTGCAGTATCTTCGCGGTAAGGTGTCTAAAATTTTCCGCCGGGGGGATCGGGTGGTGGTTTGGGCAGCGGACACCCTGGCGGGCAAAAAACTGGAGATTGAAGCGGATATGGTGGTGCTGGCGAGTGCGGTTATCCCCAATCCCAGGGGGATAGAACTGGCACGACGGTTAAAAGTCGGCGTTGACGCCAACGGGTTCCAGTCCGAGGCACATCCGAAACTGCGACCGGTGGAGACGCTTACCGCCGGGTTTTTCCTCGCGGGATGCGGTCAGGGACCAAAGGACATTCCTGAAACGGTGGCGCAGGCTTCCGGGGCGGCGGCGAAGGTGCTGGCTTTGTTTGGAAATGAAGAGATGGAGCATGAACCGGTAATCGCTCAGGTTGATGAGGATGTTTGTGTCGGTTGTGGCAACTGCGAGCGGACCTGTGCCTATGAGGCGGTAAAGGTTGACCCCCGGCGGGGTAAGGCGATAGTGCAAAAGGCGATGTGTGAAGGGTGCGGGGCGTGTGCGGTTGCCTGTCCTTCCGGGGCGATGAATCTGACCAACTTTACCAAAAAGGCACTTGTTGAAATGGTGGATGTGGATTGAGTATGGCGCCGAATCAGGGAAGCAACAACAATAACAAAGTTGGGGCGGTTTTAGTTGTCGGAGCGGGGATCGCCGGCATTCAGGCGTCACTGGAGATGGCAGAGGCGGGGTTTAAGGTCTACCTGGTGGACAGGTCGCCGGCAATTGGTGGGGTAATGGCGATGCTGGACAAAACATTTCCCACCAATGACTGTTCAATGTGCATCCTGGCGCCGAAACTGGTGGGCACGGGGCGGCATCCGAACATTGAAATTATAAACGGTGCTGAACTGACCGGACTGGAGGGAGAACCGGGTAATTTTACAGTCCGCATCCGGCGTCAGCCGCGCTATGTATTGCTGGATAAATGCACCGGCTGTCTTGATTGCACCAAGGTATGCCCGGTGGCGGTGCCCGATACCTATAATCAGGG
Source organism: uncultured bacterium (assembly GCA_964412225.1). Classification (GTDB taxonomy): domain Bacteria; phylum Hydrothermota; class Tepidihabitantia; order Tepidihabitantales; family Tepidihabitantaceae; genus CAYPNB01. The sequence continues at coordinate 86,166 of CAYPNB010000001.1, forward strand.
GCTTTCGTCCCGCCGGGCGGTTTACAAACTGTTTGCTCAGGCGATTCCGAATGCGGTGGCGATTGACAAAAACGAACACCGGGCACCCTGCCGGCTTGCCTGTCCGGCGGGTGTTAACGCCCAGGGTTATGTGGCGCTGATCCGGGAGCGGAAGTTTAAGGAGGGGTATGAACTGGTCCGCCAGCGGTTGCCGTTTGTGGGTGTCTGCGGTCGGGTTTGTCATCATCCCTGCGAGCAACAGTGTAACCGTAAGGATGTGGATGAACCGGTGGCGATTCGGACCCTGAAGCGGTTTCTTGCCGACTGGGTTCAGGAAAACGGGCCGTTGCCATACCCGGCGCCAGCGCCGGAAAACGGGAGGCGGGTGGCGGTGATAGGAGCCGGTCCGGCCGGGTTAACCTGTGCCCTTGATTTGCGGCTTAAGGGGTACTCGGTGACGGTGTTTGAAGCCGGCGAGGCGCCCGGTGGGATGATGCGCTGGGGTATACCGGCTTACCGTCTGCCCCGGAAGGTACTGGATGAGGAAATTAAGGCGATTCTTGATACTGGTGTGGAGTTGAAGTTAAACAGCCCGGTTACCAGCACCGCCGATTTGAAGCAATTACTGGCGGGTGGATATCAGGCGGTGTTTGTGGCGGTGGGCTGTTCCCGGAGCCGGCGGCTGGAGGTTCCAGGGGTGGAACTGGCCGGTGTTTTGCCCGGGATTGAATTTCTCCGGCGGGTGAACGGCGGCGAGCAGGGAATTTTAACCGGTCAGCGGGTGGTGGTGATCGGCGGTGGCAATGTGGCGGTGGATTGCGCCCTTTGTGCCCGGCGGTCTGGTGCGGTTGAGGTAACAATGGTCTGTCTGGAGCGCCGGGAGGAGATGCCGGCGCACGAGTGGGAGATTGCCGAGGCGCTGGCAGAAGGGGTTAAGATTATGCCCTCCTGGGGGCCGAAGGTGATTACCGGGGATAACGGTCGGGTTACCGGTCTGGAGACCGTTTTCTGCGTTCGGGTATTTGACGAAAGCGGCCGGTTTAATCCTCAGTTTGACCAGGGGAAAACCGGTTTTGTGCCGGCGGATGCGGTCATTATTGCCATCGGGCAGGAGGTGGCGGGCGATGGTTTTGACGGCGTTGAGCGGGGCCGGCTGGGGACATTTAAAGTTGACCCGGTAACCCTGGCGGTACCGGGGATGCCCGGGATTTTTGCCGGCGGTGATGGCGTGCGGGGTCCGGCATCGGTGATTGAGGCGGTGGCGGATGGGCATGAGGCGGCGCTATCAATTGACCGATTTCTCAGGGGTGAGAACCTGGCTACGGCAAGGCCAGAGCCGAAGCCGGAGCCGGCAAGGTTAGAAGAAAGCGCGCGCGCCCGGAGTGGTATCGGCAAAGAGGCCCGCCGGCCCGAGCCGGTTCTGGCGGTGGAAAAACGGCAGGATAATTTTGCTGAGATCAATTTGGGTTTTGACGAAGAAACCGCGGTCAGTGAAGCCCGCCGTTGTCTGGACTGCGGGGTGTGTTCGGAGTGTTTTCAGTGTGTTGCGGCGTGCGAAGCCAGGGCGATTGACCACAGCGAGACCCCCCGGGAACTGAACCTGCAGGTGGGAGCGGTTGTGCTGGCAGGCGGTTTCCGGGAGTATAAGCCGATAGATTCCGAATGGGGCTATCGTGATTCGCCGAATGTGGTTACCAGTTTGGAGTTTGAACGGATTTTGTCGGCGACCGGTCCTTATGAGGGTCATGTGCGCCGACCCGGGGATGGGAAACAGCCGAAAAAGATTGCCTGGGTGCAGTGTGTTGGTTCCCGGAGCCAGGAGCACTACTACTGCTCGTCGGTGTGCTGTATGTTTGCCACCAAAGAGGCGGTGATCGCCAAGGAGCATTGTGCCGGCGACCTGGAGTGCCACGTTTACTATATGGACATGCGCTGTTTTGGCAAGGGGTTTGAGCGGTATTACGAACGGGCAAGGGATGAATACGGCGTGGTCTTCCGGCGGTGCCGGGTGGCCAAGATTGTACCGGAGAATGGGGGTTGCGAAAACCCGTCCGGTAACCTGGTGGTCAGTTACGAAAACGAGAACGGCGAACTCCAGGAAGAGGTTTATGATATGGTGGTGCTTTCCAGCGCCCTGACCGCTGACCCGGATTACGCCCGGCTATGCGCTTCCATCAAGGTGGATGTTGACGAACAGGGTTTTGTCCGCACCGACCAGTTTTATCCGGTGGCGACATCGCGGCCCGGGGTGTTTGCCTGCGGTGCCTTAGTGGAACCCAAGGACATTCCGGAAACAGTGACCGAGGCGACCGGTTGTGCGGGTGCAGTGGCGAGTCTACTTGCCGAAGCCCGTAACACGCTGGTGAAGAAAAAGGAGTACCCACCAGAACGGGACGTCAGTGCTGAGGAGCCCCGGGTTGGTGTCTTTGTCTGTAATTGCGGGATAAATATCGGCGGGGTTGTCACCGTCCCGTCAGTAGTGGAGTTCGCCCGGACCCTGCCCGGTGTGGTTTATGCCGAGGAGAACCTTTTCACCTGTTCTCAGGACACCCAGGAGAAAATCCGCCGGGTGATTGTGGAGCAGAAACTCAACCGGGTGGTGGTTGCCTCCTGTACCCCCCGGACCCATGAGCCGCTTTTCCAGGAGACAATGCGGGAGGCGGGGCTCAACCCCTATCTGTTCACGATGGCGAATATCCGGGACCAGTGTTCCTGGGTTCATATGCAGTTGCCGAATGAGGCGACCGAAAAGGCAAAGGAGCTGGTACGGATGGCGGTGGCAAATGCCTGTCGGTTAAAACCGCTTTCCTGTTCGTCCCAACCCATTGTTCAGAAGGCGCTGGTTATCGGCGGTGGGCTTGCTGGTATGACCACCGCACTTGCCATTGCCGACCAGGGTTTTGAGGTGTTCCTGGTGGAAAAGGCAGCGGAACTGGGCGGAAAGTTGCGTCGGGTCCGATACAATCAGCGGGGTGAACGGATTGATGAGTTTCTGTCCGCTTTGGAACGGCGGGTTCGTACCCATTCCAACATTAGGGTTTTCACGGGTAGTGAGGTGAGGGCGGTATCGGGTTATGTCGGGAACTATCTGAGCCGGGTGGAAAGGGTTGATGGTAGTGATGTTCAGGATATCAAACACGGGGTTTTTGTGGTGGCGGTTGGGGCCGAGGAGTATCGCCCGAAAGATTTCTTCTACGGCGAAGACGAAAGGGTAATGACCCAGTTGGAACTGGAACAGATACTTACCACTCAGCCCGAACGGTTAGCCGGGGTGAAGAGTGTGGCAATGATTCAGTGCGTTGGTTCCCGGGATGCCGAACATCCGTACTGTTCCAGAATCTGCTGTACCGAGGCGATAAAAAATGCCTTGCACCTGAAAAAAGAGAATCCGAAACGGCAGGTTTATGTTTTCTACCGGGACATTCGCACCTACGGGTTTAAAGAGGCGCTGTATCAGGAGGCAAGACAGGCGGGGGTGATATTTATCCGGTTTGACCCGGATGTGCCGGAGCGGGCTTTAAGCTGGGAGAGGCGTAATGGTAAACTCCACGTCGCCACATTTGACCCGGTGCTTGGCAGACGGGTAGGGGTGGATGCTGACCTTCTGGTGCTTTCCGCGGGTGTGGTGCCAACGCCAGCACACCGGGAACTGGCACAGCTGTTAAAGGTGCCATTAAATGAAGACGGTTTCTTCCTTGAGGCGCATATGAAACTCCGGCCGGTTGATTTCAATACCGCCGGGGTGTTTATGGCGGGGCTTTGTCACAGCCCCCGGTTGATGGATGAAACGATTGCCCAGGCGTTAGCAGCGGCGGCTCGTGCCGGTGCGGTGATCAGTCAAACTGAGATTATGACCCAGGCGGTGGTGGCGCGAGTTAACCAGCGCTGGTGCGCGGGTTGCGGGGTATGTGAAAACGTCTGTCAGTATGAGGCGGTGCATCTAAACCCGGCGACCGGGAAAAGTGAGGTTACCGCGGTGCTCTGCCAGGGGTGCGGTGCCTGTGCCGCTGCCTGTCCCGCCAGTGCGATTGAACTGCAGGGGTTTGAGTCAAAACAGTTATTGGCAATGATAGAAGCGGCACTATGAGTGGAAAGTGAGGTGTCATTATGAACTACGAGCCCCGGATAGTCGGATTTTTATGTAACTGGTGTACCTATGCCGGTGCGGATCTTGCCGGTACTTCCCGAATTCAGTATCCCCCGAATATGCGGCCAATCAGAGTTATGTGTTCGGGTGCGGTGGACTCGGTTTATATCCTGCGGGCATTGCTGGAGGGGGCGGACGGGGTGTTTATCGGTGGCTGTCATCCGGGTGATTGTCATTATGTCTCGGGGAATTACAAAACCCGGCGGCGGATGGTGCTGTTCAATGCGATCATGCGGTCGTTGGGACTTGATGACGGACGGGTGTTGCTGCGCTGGATTTCGGCGGCGGAAGGCAAAAAGTTTGCCGAGACGATAACCACAATGACCGAGGAGCTCCGCCAGAAAGGCCCGAGTCCGTTCCGCAGTCTCTGGGAGGTGTAGGGTGGCAAAGATGGGAGTGTTCAAAGTTGACGACCACAATCCGGAACAGACGCTCCGGGATGTTTGCGCTCGCTGGCTCAAAGAAGAAAAACTTTCGGCGATTTTAGTTCCGGCGGTCTCCCCGCTCGGGGTTGTTGCTCCAGCGCTCGTCACCACACCGGAAGCGGTTAAACGGATCGCCCCTCTTTGTCCGGCGATGTCGGTAAACGGTGCCAATATTTTAATGGAAATTGCCCAGCATCCGGCGGCACCGGAAACCAGGGTCGGGCTGATGCTCCGACCGTGCGAACTCCGGGCGGTGGTGGAACTGGTGAAACTGAAACAGATAGCGCTGGACAATTTGATTTTAATCGGCATTGATTGTCCCGGGACTTATAAGGTGTCAGTATACAATCAGTTAAGCCAGAGTGATCCGGAGTTTAACAGCCGGTTTGTCAAAAGTCAGGGAGGGTATTTAAATGACGAGCGTTTACGGAGCGCCTGCCAGATGTGTGAGTTTCCCACACCGTTAGTGGCGGACCTGGCGATCGGCTTTTTGGGAATGGATCCAGCAAAGGAGATTTTCTTTGAAGCGGCAACCGCTAAAGGTGAGACACTTTTAGACGGGTTTGCCTTAGATTCCGTTGGTGAGGTACCGGCGGCGCGCCGGGAGTACCTGGCGGCGTTTCGCCGGGGACGGGAGGAGAAGGCGGCACAGCTCATCGCCCAGTTTGAACAGGTGGCGCTGGGACCGGAAAATTTATTGCGCTATTTTGCCAACTGCCTCAACTGCCACAACTGTATGCATGTCTGCCCGGTTTGCTACTGCCGGGAGTGTTTTTTTGAGTCGGAGGCGCTCAAGCGGGAGATGGATGAGACGGTGCGGCTGGCAAGACGCAAGGGTATTTCCCGGATGCCCGCGGGGACGATGCTGTTTCATCTGACGAGGATGAATCACATGATGACGTCCTGTGTTCAGTGCGGGATCTGCGAGGAGTCCTGCCCGGTTCAGATCGGTTTGAGTGTACTCTTCAAGAAGGTATCTCGTGCTGCCCAGGCAGAATTTGCCTATCTATCCGGTCGGTCGCTGGAGGAGCCGCTGCCGCTGACCACCTTCCGTGAGGATGAGTTCCGGACTGTTGGTGAAGGGTAAAAATGGAAGAGATTTTACTTAACGAACTGGACGGCGATTTCAAGTATCGGATCGCGGAGCGGATGGGTGACGCCAGTTTTCTCAACTGTTTTGCCTGCGGTTCCTGCACCGCTGCCTGCCCGGTGCGCCGTTTAGAGGAGAAATACAATCCCCGGCGGTTGGTGCGAATGGCAATTCTGGGGATGAAGGAGGAAGTTTACCGGTCGGAGTTTGTCTGGCTCTGTTCTTATCATTCTACCTGTCTTTACCGATGCCCGCAGGGCGTTAACATCGGTGAGGTGTGTGCAACGGTGGTGAAGTTGAGTGCCGGTTGTCCGGCGCCCCAAAAGGAGAATGAGGCAAAGGTGGACCCGGCTTTTCGGCAGGAGGTTTTGAAACGGGTTCCCGGGGTTTCGGCCTGTTTTGTCTGTGGTAGTTGTACCGCCGTCTGTCCGGAGGCGCTGGTGGACACCGAGAAGGACCCCCGACGGTTTATCCGAAAGGTGAATTTAGGGTTGCGGGAGGCGGCGTTTGCCGATCAGTTCAAGGACGTCTGCGCTACCCATTTTAAGTGCGAGAGCCGGTGTCCCCAAGGGGTCAAAATCAGCCGGATAATGCAGGTGCTGAAAGAACTGGCGATGGAAGACGGCTATACCTATCCCGAGTCGCTCAAAATGCTGGAAAGGCGGGCGGATGAGTGAGGTGGGTTCGGTGAATGCGGCGCTGGTGGTTGGTGGTGGTGTTGGTGGGGTACAGGTGGCGCTGGACCTGGCGGATGCGGGGTTGAAGGTGTATCTGGTGGAGCGGGCGCCGGCGATCGGCGGGTATATGGCGATGCTGGACAAAACATTTCCCACCAATGACTGTTCAATGTGCATCCTATCACCGAAACTGGTTTCCTGTGCCCGGCATCCGAATGTTGAACTACTGACTTTGAGCGAGGTTCTTGAGGTCACTGGTGAGCCGGGTAACTTTCAGGTCCGGGTCCGGCGTTATGCCCGCTCGGTGGACATTGACCGTTGCACTGGTTGCGGCAGCTGTTTGGAAAAGTGTCCGGTTAAACTGCCCAACGAGTTTGAGGGCGGGCTTTCCCAGCGCCGGGCGATTTACCGGCTCTATGCACAAGCAGTACCCAATGCGCCGACAATTGACCGTAAGGTATGTCTCAAGTTCACCAAAAACCGGTGCGGTAACTGCGAAAAGGTCTGTAAGGCAGGGGCGATTAATTACGCCGAAGAGGACCAGGAGATGGTACTCAATGTGGCGGCGGTTGTGCTGGCTACCGGCAGTGAGATCGTCAGCCCCCGGGTGCGGCAGGAGTTTGGTTATGGCCGGTTTCCCAATGTGGTAACCAGTCTGGAGTTTGAACGGATTCTCTCGGCATCTGGTCCATTCGGGGGGCACATCCAACGCCCTGGTGACCGCAAGGAGCCAAAGAAAATTGCCTGGTTACAGTGTTTTGGTTCCCGGGACGAGACGGTAAACAGGGGTTACTGTTCTTCGGTTTGCTGTATGTATGCGGTCAAGGAGGCGGTGATTGCCAAGGAGCATAGTCCAGAAGTTCAGCCGACCATTTTTTATATGGACCTCCGTGCCTTTGGCAAGGACTTTGACCGTTATATTGAGCGGGCGGAAAAGCAGTACGGGGTGCGGCTGGTACCGGCAAGGGTGGCCGAGATTCGCGAAATACCCGAGACAAAAGATTTGGTTGTTCGCTATGCCACAGAAAAGGGACAGAGGACAGAGCGGTTTGATATGGTGGTATTGTCCGGCGGTTTTATTCCTCCAGAAGCGGTTCAACTTTTAGACCAGCGTCTGGGGGTCCAACTTAATCAATTTTCCTATCCACTTGTTGACGTCTTCGCCCCGGTCAATACCACAAGGGCGGGTGTTTTTCTTGCCGGGAGCGATCAGGGACCAAAGGATATACCGGAGACGGTAACCCAGGCATCGGCGGCGGCGGCACAGGTTCTTTCCTGTTCCGGTGTTCCTGGTGCTGTGGCTAAAAAGGGTGATGGGTTCCGCAACGTTATCGGTGAGCCGCCGCGCATCGGTGTTTTTGTCTGTCACTGCGGAATAAACATCGGTGGGGTTGTCCGGGTGCCAGAGGTGGTGGAGTTTGCCCGTCAGTTACCTGGGGTGGTTTATGCTGAGGAAAACCTTTACTCCTGTTCCGCGGACAGCCTGGAGAAATTGAAATCCCGGATTGTGGAACAGAAACTTAACCGGGTGGTGGTTGCCTCCTGTTCACCCCGGACGCATGAACCGCTTTTCCAGGAGACGGTTGCGCAGGCGGGGCTGAACCCCCATCTCTTTGCGATGACCAACATCCGGGACCAGTGTTCCTGGGTGCACATGCAGCTGCCGGATGAGGCAACTGAAAAGGCGAAGGATCTGGTGGGGATGGCGGTCGCGCGGGTCCGGCGGCAGGAACCGCTGGCGCCAGTTAAACTGCCGGTGACCAAGGCGGGTCTGGTGATCGGCGGCGGGATTAGCGGGATGAGCGCGGCATTGGCTTTAGCCGATGCGGGGTTTGAGGTGTTCCTGGTGGAACGGGAAAATGAATTGGGCGGCATGGCAAGGAAAATCTGGCGGACAGTTGAGGGCGAGGATGTGCCGAAACGACTCGCCGGGTTGATTGAACGGGTAAGCACCCATCCCCGAGTTCGGGTGTTCACCGGGGCACGCATCGCCAGAATTGAAGGGTTTGTGGGTTCATTTACCACCACGGTGCGTCATAACACCGACCGCGGTGAGGAGGAAACAGAACTCCGGCACGGGGTGGTGGTTCTTGCCACCGGCGCCCGTTATCGTCAGCCCACTGAGTACCATTACGGTGCCAGTCCCCGGGTGAAGACCCAACAGGAGCTGGAGGAGATTATCGCCCGTCAGCCAGAGGGTTTAGACGACGCCCGGCTGGTGGTGATGATTCAGTGTGTTGGTTCAAGGGAGGAGGAGCGTCCGTATTGTTCAAGAATTTGCTGTGTTGAGGCGTTGAAAAACGCCATCGCCATCAAGGAGAGAAACCCACAGACTGAGGTGTTTATTCTCTACCGTGATATTCGCGCCTACGGGTTGAAGGAAAAATTTTATCGCCGGGCGCGAGAGATGGGGGTTAATTTCATCCGCTACACGCCGGACCGCAAGCCCGCAGTGAGTGCGACAAAAGAGGGGGTGCAGGTCCGGGTTTATGAGCCGGTTATCGGCGAGGAACTGGAACTGGTTCCCGACCTTCTGGTTCTTTCCAGCGGGGTGGTGGCGAACCCGGATGCCGCCGAACTGGCACAGATGCTCAAAGTGCCATTGCATCAGGACGGCTTTTTCCTTGAGGCGCACGCCAAACTCCGGCCGGTTGACTTTGCCACCGAAGGGGTGTTTCTATGCGGGCTCTGCCACTATCCCAAATTCATTGATGAGGCTATCGCCTCGGCGCAGGCGGCGGCGGGACGGGCGGTAACGGTCCTCGCCCGGGAGTTTATTGAGGGTGAACCCTATCAGGCGGTGGTTAACCCGCAACGTTGCTCTGCCTGCCGGATGTGTGAAACCCTCTGTGCCTACCGGGCGATTGAGGTAAAACTGATTGATGAACGTCAGGGCAGGTTTGCGGCGGTAGTTAACGCGGCGTTGTGCAAAGGGTGCGGTGCCTGTGCGGCGAACTGTCGGTCCCAGGCAATAGATATTAAGGGGTTTGCCAGCGACAATATTGTCCGGGAACTCAACTCCCTTCTTAACCTGCCGTCCGCTGCCAGCGGTGCCGAACGCAAGGCCGCGGTGGGCGGATAGCGGTCGGTCAGTAGCACCATGTCTTTCCGTTATCAACTGCTTGAGCACACCGCTGACCTGAAGGTGGCGATTTACGGCAAGGACCTACCTGAACTTTTTGTCAACGCTGCCCAGGCGATTTTTGACATCATGGTGGATCTGAACCGGGTTGAGGAGAAAACCAGCGAAGAGGTTTCGCTTAACTCGGGCAGTCTGGAGGAACTGTTTCTGGACTGGTTACGGGAATTGCTCTTCCGCTTCGCCACCCGGGGTTTGGTTTGCGCCCGGGTAGAGATGCAGAGTCTGGATCCGGAAAGGGGAGGTTTAACCGCCCGGCTCTATGGCGAATCCTACCAGATGGAGAAGCACGGTTTGAAGATAGAGATTAAAACCCCAACCTATCATCAATTCAGTTTGGTCTCAGGCGAGGCTGGTTTTGTCGCTACGGTGGTCTTTGACGTTTAGACCGGACGCTGGGGCGAAAGAGGCGAAATTTCCCGGAGCCGCTGGACCACAGTGGCAAAGGCATCTACCGCGTAGTCAATTTCTTCTTCGGTATTGTCCTCGCCAAGAGAGAACCTGACCACCGAGTTTCGGAACTGTGGTGGGAGGTTGAGCGCTTTGACCGTTGGTGATGGTTCGCTTTCGCCCGAAGCACAGGCCGATCCCGATGCCACCGCCACCCCTTCCAGGTCCAGACTGACGAGCAACGCCTCGCCTTCCACATAGGCAACGCTGAAGTGGCTGGTATTGGGCAGACGTTTTTCGGGGTGACCGTTTAACCGGACATCCGGGATGCGTTTCAGCACCGCCTGTTCCAGACGTTGGCGCAGGGCAAGCATTTTCCGGGCGTGTGCGGGCCACTCGGCTTTGAGGAGTTCGCAGGCGCTACCCATACCAACGATGCCGGTAATGTTTTCGGTTCCGGCGCGGAGGCCACCCTGATGATGGCCGCCGTGAATCAGGGGGTGAATTGGTGTTCCTTCCCGGATATAAAGCACCCCCACCCCTTTGGGGGCGTGAATTTTGTGGCCGGAGATGGTCAAGAGGTCAATACCCAGTTCATTTACATTCAGGTTCATCTTGCCGGCGGCGGAGACCGCATCGGTATGACACACCACCCCCTGTTCTTTACAGATTGCGGCAATTTCCTGGAGCGGCTCAATTGTGCCGATTTCGTTGTTGGCGAGCATTACACTGACCAGGGCGGTGTGTTTGGTAATTGCCCGCCGGACATCATCCGGGTCAACAACTCCGTAGGAGTCAACCGGTAGATAGGTTACCTCCCAGCCGTTGTCCTCAAGGTACTTGGCACTGCCCAGAATTGAAGCGTGCTCAATTGGGGTAGTGATGATATGCCGCCCCCGTTCCAGCATCCGGGCAACCGCCACGCCTTTTATCGCCCAGTTGTTCGCTTCGGTACCGCCGCTGGTGAAGAAAATCTCCTCGGGTCGGGCACCGAGAAAACCGGCTACCTGCTCCCGGGCCCGGGCGATTCCCTCTGCCGCCTCCCGGCCAAAGTAATGAAGATTGGACGGGTTGCCGAAAACGGTGGTGAGGTATGGTTCCATTGCCTTCCTGACTCGGGGGTCAATCGGGGTTGTGGAGTTGTTGTCCAGATAAACTCGGCGCTTCATTTTGCTTCTCCTTTTGTTCCTTTATTGTTTAACGGTGAATTTTCCAATGGCAAAAGGGGAGAACCTTTGCCATCGGGCGTCACGGAGGGGTGTTTTTTAAAAATCCCACCCCTGAATTCATAGATAAATATCATTATCGCCCCGATTACAACAAAGGCATCGGCAAGGTTGAATGTGAACCAGCGCAAGCGGAGGGAGCGCAGTTCAAAGTCAATAAAATCTATTACATAGCCCAGCCGCAGCCGGTCAACGAGATTGCCAAATGCTCCACCCAGCACCAGACCGTAAGCCCAGTCCAGCCAGGTGCTGCGGTTTTTTACCGCCAGAAATAGCACTACCACGACGCCGACGCACTGGAGGAGAAAATGCACCCAGGGCGGGCCAAAGGTAAGCCCGAAAACGCCCCGCGGATTGGTGGTGAATGATAACCGCAGGATATCGCCAAGCACCCGGACCGGGGCTTCACTCTCCCGGCCCGCGAACATACCGTATACCAGCATCTTGGTTAACTGGTCAAGAAACAGGGTGATGATGGCGGTCCAGACAAACGAGCGGCGCAGGACTGCCTTCATCAAACCCGGCGCTCGGTGTCCGCCACCAAACGATCAAGGGCGTCCGAGTTGTAAACCCGGATGTGGTAATGCTGGGCGAACTGTTCGGCGTCTTCCGAAAGACGAGGGGTGGCGATGAGGATGATGTCCTGGGCATTGACATCGTAAGCCTTGGCGTAAAGTTTTATTACCTCTTCCGAGTCTACCCGATTGTCACCGGCAACGAAGCCGACGACAATCCGGTGTTCCAGGGGCCCGGTGCGTTTTGTAGCAAGCATGTCCACGGTGTGTTCGGCGCCAGACCGGCCGCTGATTTTTACCATCTCCTGGACGTCATAACCCTCGCGGGCGAGTAGTTCTTTGACCCGGGCCCGGGGAATCTGCTCCTGGTGGAGTTTGCTCACCTCGGCCGGATTGAGCAGATAGCGGTAGAGAATTAGTTCCCGGACATCCCCTTTTTCATAGGTGTGGGAGCAGGAACGGCAGAGCCAGCGTTCAATTGGTGTCCGGGTCAATTCCCGGCAATCCTCGCATCGGTAAGGCCTCCCGAGGTCGTCATAATCACTGCCGAGCAGGGTGAGTTCATTCCGGCATTTCGGGCAGATGCGGGTGCCGCTGCGGTTGAAATCCTCAGCCGGCGCGGTCCAGTTGCAGGTCCGGTGGCGTAACAGTCGGATGCGGACCAGGTGCTGGGAGCCGCACTTCGGGCAGACAACGGTAAACTGCAACTCACGGGAGTTGCAGGCAGGGCAAAAGAGAATTCTTTCGTGGAACTGACGCTCCAGATAGCCTAGCCGGCACAGGTCTTCAAGCAGGCGCTGGCTGTAGTCCGGGTCAACACCCAGGTGGTTCTCCACCAGCGGATAACTCACCCAGCTCACCTGGCGCGGGGAGAAAATCGGGTCCAGGCTGGCAATGTCTTTATTGATGAGCATTTCAAAAAGGCTTAAGACCTTCGGGTCATTTATCACTTAGCCTCCTTTGCCTAACAAATAAATTATATAAGAAAATCGCACACTCGTCAAACAATAGGCGCGGGGTAATTTTTCCCCAGAGTTTGTTTTGGGGCGGTTTTAACGGCTGAAAAGGCGGGCGAGCAGGGGTGCGATCAGAAGTGCGGGGAGCATGTTGAGGATTTTAAAGCGTTTTATCTCCAAAAGATTGATGCCGAGTCCGATCAGGACAAGGCCGCCAGCAGCGGTCATTTCCGCAGTCATTGTGTCGGTAAGAAGGGGCTGGAGCAGGCGGGCGAGGAGGGTGAGTCCACCCTGGTAGATAAGGAGCGGAATGGCCGAGAAGAGGACGCCGATACCCAGACCGGCGGCGAGGGCAATAGAGGCAAATCCATCCAGGAGCGATTTGGTAAAGTAGAGGGTTGGGGTTTTACCAAACCCTTCTTCAATTGCGCCCAGGACGGTCATCGCGCCCATACAGAAGATAAGGAATGCGGTTGCCATACCTTCACTGAACCTTTCGCCGCCGAGGCGGAGTTTTTCTTTAATCCGTTCACCGAGGTGGTTGAGATGGCGGTCAATGTCAATTAATTCGCCGATGAGCGCGCCGGCGACGACGGCAAAGATGAGGATGAGGACCCGCTGGGTTTTGAGTGCCATGGCAACGCCAAGGGAAACGGTGAAGATGCCGATTGCCTGAAAGGTGATTTTGGTGAGCCGTTCCGGCAGGCGGGTGTGGAGAAAAATGCCGATGAGACTGCCGATGATTACCGCTGCGGTGTTAACCAGTGTGCCCAGCACAGAAACATATTAACATCTGACGCTTAGGTTGGCAAGGGCGATTTTAGAGTTGACATTGTGTTGAACTGTAGTAAAATGGCATTGGCAGGTTGAGGGAAACCGAGTAATAGGGCTCGTTTTTCCCCTGCTAAAGGAGTTATTATGAGACTGTTGATGATGAAGGTAGGGACGGCGTTAATTTTATTTCTTTTTGGAGCGGCTTTTGCCGTCCAGGATGACGCCTCCTCCATGCCGGCGGTGCGGGGTACGGCGCACCCGGTGATTTCGGCACCCGGAGCGATGCCAGCGAATGACTACGAGGCAAGGGAACAGGAGCGTAAGGTTCAGGCTTGGTATCTTCAGCAGCAGATGCCGGTTCAGGTACCGGTTGAATCCAGAATAATTCATGAGATTGTGAACGAACCCGGTGGTGTTTTAATGAACGATGGACCGGATGTTGTGATTGACGCGGGGTATGTGGCTGCCACTGCTGCAGACTATGAGATGGACGGCACAATGTGGGTGGCGGTGTCCGCTTTTCGGGACAGTGCGGTGTGGGTTTACAAGTCAACCAATCACGGTGTTTCCTGGAGCCTAGTTTCTCGTTTTTACCGCTCGACACCGTATCTTTTCACCCAGCTGCAACTGGTTGTAGGTCAGGCTGAATCGGCGTTTGTTTTCTGTTATTTTATTATGCCGGATAACAACGGCGATCTGTGGCAGGCCAGGTTTAAACGAGATGGTAGCAGTTTCTGGGCGCGGCCAATTCTCGCCGGTCCGGATACGATTAACCGGGTTATTGTCTGTCGGGATTACTATTATGATTACTGGCTTTATGCCTGTGCTGGGGATGTTGATGCTACACCAGAATTTGACGACTTTATGATGCGTTCAACCGATTTTGGGAAAACCTGGGCGGTTCTGAATACATTTCGCTTTGTCAGTGCTGGCAGTTATTCGGCTGGTGCCGGTAAATACCTTTATCTCGCCGGCTGTCCTTCTTTAGTAGCTCCAGGTCAGATGAACCTTTTGGTGAACACCAGTTTTGGCAATCCGGATTCCTGGTATGAGACTTCTGTGCGGCCGGACACATTTGATGTTAGGTATCCAATAATTGGTGCGGCGTTCACCCGGCCCGAGTCAACCGCAGTGATCTGGACGGTTTATTCCCATAACTATCGGAACTCTGGAGACTGGGATGTGAAATATGTCTATTCTACGGACAGGGGGAGAACCTGGAGCAGCAGTTACTATCTGGCGGGTTCTTCCGCCGCTGACGAACACTATGCTGACCTGAAAAACTACACTTCTCTGGGCAATGATTATATGAACGCCTCCTATATTTCAGAACAGGGTTATCGCACTGTTTACCGGCACTGGGTTTCTGCATCCAATCCGACCGGTTGGTCAGATACTTTGCGGATTAATACCAATAGTGCCGGTACCGGTGAAGAGATCAAACCGCTTCTGGTTTATTCACCGGGTGCTTCTGGAACCGGGGCTGGCTGTGCGTTTGTTGGTGCCGCTCTATATCGCTGCTACTGGAATGCTCCTTGGACGGTCGGAATCGCCGAGGAACGGGTGGTTCCCAAGGGGAAAACTACGGCGGCTTTCGTTTTTCCCAATCCGGCAAGTAGAACGGTACGGTTTGTCTCGCCGATAAGGGGTGATGTCCGGGTGGCGGTCTACGACGCACTAGGCAGGCTGGTTTATTCTCTGTCTGATGCCGGGGGCGATAACGTCGTGTGGAATCTCGTCAACCGCGACGGGGAAAGGGTAAGTCCGGGCGTCTATTTTGTCCGGCTGACCGGTGCCGAGGCCGAATTCACCGAACAGCTGGTGGTGGAATAGGCACAACCGCTTTGGATATGGTTCAGGCGCCCGCAGGAACGCGGGCGCTTGACTTTTAGGGCGGTTTGGTTAAATTAGTGTAAAGCGCCCGTAGCTCAGATGGATAGAGCGGCAGACTCCGGATCTGCAGGCCACGCGTTCGAATCGCGTCGGGCGCTTTTGGAAAGGGGGTAAAATATGGATTTTTATGAAGTGGTGCGTCGCCGGTTGAGTGTTCGGGCATACAAATCGGACCCGGTACCAGAGGAGGTTTTGCAGCGAATTCTGGAGGCGGGTAGACTGGCGCCCTCGGCAAAGAACTATCAGCCCTGGAAGTTTATCGTGGTGAAAGACCCGGCGCTGCGGGCGGCACTTGTTCCCGCCTGCCGGAATCAGCGGTTTGTGGGCGAGGCACCGGTGGTGGTCTGTGCCTGTGCCATTTTGGACCGGGCGTGGCAGGGAATGGGTGGTTACTGGTCAAGTGCCGAGGTGGATGTGACCATCGCTTTAGAGCACATCATCCTGGCAGCGGCAAATGAGGGGCTGGGGACCTGCTGGATCGGGGCTTTTATTGAAGAGGAGGTAAGAAAGGTTCTGGGAATTCCAGCGGCGGTGAAGCCGGTGGCGTTGACCCCGATTGGTTATCCGGCACAGGAGGCAAAACCCCGCGACCGGAAGCCACTTAGCGAGATTGTCTGCTTTGACCGGTTCAGTTAACGGACCGCCCAAGAGCGGTTAAACTTTTCTTTATTTTCTCCCGGACCGAAGTGAAGAACCGCTTTTAACCGCGGGGCGAATCAGGCTTTCTGACCGGTGTCAATGACCAGTTCCATCACAATGGCATCCTCGCCGTTTTCGTAATACCCTTTACGCAGGTAGGTGGGAACAAAGCCGAAGCGCTGGTAGAAGCGCTGGGCGCCGATGTTGGAGAACCGGACCTCAAGGTAGACCCCGGCCGCCTTTTGTTTCCGGGCAAACGCCAGCACCTGTTGCATCAGCGCGGTTCCGACGCCGGATCGCCGGGACTCGGGGGCGACGGCGATATTGGCGATGTGCACCTCCTGTGTGCCCCAGGCGATGAGATAGCCAATTATTTTCCCGCCTTCTTCGGCAACAACACAGAGTGCATCCGGGCGAGAAATGTCCGACAGGAAGAAGGAGCGGCGCCAGGGGTTGGGGAAAGAGCGGATTTCAATTTTCATCACATTGTCAATGTCCGCCTCGGTCATTTTGCGGATGGTAATGTTCTGGTACCCGCTCACCGGTTGATATTAACCCGCCCCCGGTAGGAGTCAAGGAAAATTCTTGACAGGCCGGGGCGGGAAAATACAATTTGGTTGCAGGAAAATCAGGAGTGGCAGCGGTAGACCGGTAGCCGGTGAGTGCCGGTAAGCCGGTTGTCCGGCGATTATCGCGCCGGGCACAGGGAACGCCGTGAAAATCGGCGGCGGTCTCGCCCACTGTGAGCGGCGGTAATTTCTGCTTCTAACTGAGCAGGGTCGCCCGTGATTGCCACTGGTCTGAGCCGGGAAGGCCACGGGCAGGAGATAGCCGCAAGCCAGGAGACCTTGCCGTTGCCGGTGCTGGATAAACGGTAAACCTTGCGCAGAAAGGAGAGCCGAGAATGAGCGCAATATTTTTTCTGCTCTTGACCCCGGTCGGGGTGTTTCAGGGGAAAATCTTTGATTCTTTCAGCCGGGAGCCGGTGCCCTATGCCGAGGTTCGGGTGGTGCCGCCGGATGTGGTGGTGTGGACCGACTCCACGGGCAGGTTTGTGGTTGCCGGCGTAGTGCCAGAAGAGGTGTCGGTAAAAGCGGAGCGGGTTGGCTATGAGCCAGGGTTCTGGAGTCGGTTGTCCACGAGTGGTGAGGCGAGGCTGTTTCTGGTTCCGAGGTCAATACCGGTGGCGGGCGTTACCATCACCGCGAGCCGGTTGGGGAAAAGGGTCTGCCCAGCCCAGCCGGTTACGGTGATTGAAAATCGCAGCGGTGCCTTGCGGGGGACTGTTGATGTGAGCGGCGTACTTGGCGGAGCGGCCGGGGTCCAGGTTCAGGATTACAATAACCTTGCCACCGTTTCCATTCGCGGCACCAGTGCGGAGCAAACTCTGGTGATGATGGACGGGGTTAAGTTAAATACGGCGTTAAACAATCAGGCAGACCTTACGCTAATTACCACCGGGGTTGTCCAGCGGGTTGAGGTGGTCCGGGGCGGGGCATCGGCGCTTTACGGTGCCAATCCGATTGGCGGCGTGGTTAATATTATCACCCCGGAGCCGGAGCGATTCGGGATGGCGGCACAGGCGGGGTTGGGTTCTTTTGGCAGGCGGTACCTGCGGGCAGCGGTTTTTGGTCCAGGGCGGCTGAACTACTTTGTTGCCGGGGGGCTCATCCGGGCAGACAACCGTTGGACCTATCGGGATGAGTATGACTCAATTCACACCCGGGTTAACGCCGACATCAGCCGGCAGGAACTGCTGCTGAAATGCGGGGCTGGATTGGGTGCGCCGGGCTACCTTTCTCTCCTGGGGTTGGTGGTTGCCGCCCAAAGGGGTTCGCCCGGACCGGTGATGTTTCCTTCTGACAGCGCGCGGTTAAAAGACTCCCGATTGTTGGCGGTCATCGGTTATGACCTAAAGGAAACCGATTATGCCCGGCTCAGCGCCCGTTTTTCCCATCAGCGGTTGTGGCAAAATTATTACAACCCCGATGAGTATTTCCCGGCAAATGACACCCATCTGGTCCATCAGACCGGTTTGAGTTTAAATCAGTGGGTTGAGCCGATGCCCTGGTGGCGCTCCAATATCGGCCTGGAACTGACTGCGGACCGGGCAGCAAGCACCGCGGTGGGCAGTCCCGAAAGGTTAAGCCGCGGGTTTTTCCTTGAGACCGGGTTCAACTGGCAGATTGTTCAGATTACCCCGGTCTTGCGCTATGACCTGATTGTTAACAACGCCACACCTGCCGATTCGCAGCCGTTCCGTTCCACCTATGGTGCGTTCAGCCCCAGACTCGGGGTGGTGGTGAATCCGATTCCGGCGTTGAGCTGCTATTTCGGTGCGAACCAATCTTTTCGTTCGCCCACCTTTAACGAGTTGTGGTGGCCCCGGGATAACTGGACCGGTGGCAATCCCCGGCTCAAGCCAGAAAAAGGCACCGGTATTGAGGCAGGGCTGGGGATGAAACTGGGGCGGGTTGGTGCCTGCCGGTTTAACCTCCACCGTTCCGATCTTGAGGATCTAATTCAATGGGTTGCGGATTCCAGTTTCTTTTATCAGCCGGTTAATATCGCCCGTGCCACAATTACCGGCCTGGAAACAGAGGCCGGATTTGACTTCCAGTTTTTTGGTCTGGACATAAGTGCCAACTATCAGGTGTGCCGTTCTGGCGAAAAGGATCTGCCCTACCGACCGAGGTTTTTGGCAAAGGCGGTGGCATGGGGCGCCTATCAGATTCCACCATTGTCAGAAACGGGCGCAGAACCGGCTGAAATCTGCCGGTTGAGCCTGACCGGTTCGGCTGTTTCTTTTCGCTACACCGACAGTGAAAATACTGACACACTGCCCGGATATCTGCTCCTGGACACCGAACTGGCGCTTAATCCGTTAGCAACTGTTCAGTCTTTTAGAGTTAAACCCAAATTTATCATTGGATGCAAAAACATCCTCAACCGGCAATACGAAAGCATAAAAGGCTATCCGATAGCAGGCAGAAATGTCTATTTAGAAATAGATATTGGTTTATAATTATCTGTTATGTCTTGTTGCTGGTTATGGTTTTTAATTTCTTTTAGGTAAGACAGTTTTGTCTGTTCAAACAGGGGCAGGAATTTTTTGGCGACCGGTTCCGCTCTTGGCGGAATAACTTTAAGCGGGTTTACCGGTTTTCCGTTCTGGCGGATTTCAAAATGGAGGTGGGGTCCGGTGGCAAGTCCGGTGGCGCCGACATAGCCGATGGTGGCGCCCTGGCGGACCATTTTCCCCGTCTTTATTCCTGGTCCGTAACCGGATAGATGGCCATAGCGGGAAACAAGGCCGCCGGCGTGTTTTATCTCCACCATTTTGCCGTACCCGCCCTGCCAGCGCGCCATTGTGACGACGCCGTCAGCAATTGCCGATACCGGTGTGCCCCGCGGTGCCACATAGTCAACACCGTTATGGGGACGGACAACGCGCAAGATGGGGTGGTGGCGCATTCCGAAATAGGAGGAGACCTTGGCAAATGACAGCGGCGAGCGCAGCACAGTCTTTCTCAGGGATTGCCCTTTTTCGTTGTAGTAGTCTATGTGGCCGGTGGGGTCACGGAAATAGAAGCCGTAGACGTTTTCCTGCCGGCTGCGGTAGTGAACCGCGTAGATCTGGCCGTAGCGATAGAGTTTGCCGTCAACCTGCAGTTTGTCCACGAGCAGTTCAAAGGTGTCGCCGTTGTTACATTCGGTGAAGAAGTCAATGTCGTAGCGCAGGATTTCGGCAAATTCAACCACCAGTTCCGGTGTGCCGCCCAGTTTCAGGAGCGAGTGCCAAAGCGAGTTTTCAATTGTGCCGGTGATGGCAACGCGGACGGTGTCAACCGGCTTGGTGGTTTTGGTTGCGAGTGCCGTGCCGCTGGAGTCAAACCGGATCTGATAACTGGTGACCAGGTCCGGGTGGTAGTCAACACCGATCAACTGGAGTCCCCGGTAATAAAACGATACCGAGTCTCCCGGTTTCATCCGGGTAAACGGGAATTGCACTGTGGCGAGGGCGGAGTAGATTGAGTTGACCACATCAGTTGGGACACACCACCGGTTTAAAACCTCCTTGAGCACCTCCCCTTTCTGGAGAATGTCGCCACCCCAATAGGTTGATTCCGGGCTGGGGAGTTGTGGACCGCAAGGAATTCTTGGCTTTGGCTGCCGGATGAAAATAATTGCGACGCCGGCAAAAATAATTCCGATGATAACCGGTAGTACCCGGCGGACAGCCGACGCTGGCTGGTGTTCAATCATAGAAAAACCCTCCCGATTTGATAGATTGCGGTTGCGGTTAGCCAGCCTAACATCAGTGTGTAGCCGGCGGTAAAGGTCGCCCAGCGCCAGCCCAGTTCCCGTCGAATTGCGGTGAATGTTGCGATACAGGGAAGATAAAGGAGAGACATCACCATAAATGCATAGGCGGATAGCGGGGTGAACTCGTGCCGGACAATCAGCGCCAAACCCTCCGGTCCGACCCCATGAATTGTTGCCATCGTGCCGACAACAACCTCTTTTGCCACCACACCGGCAAGGAGCGTCACCGCCGCCCACCAGTAGCCAAATCCGGCCGGTTTCAGAAGGGGGGCAAAGAGGCTGCCGATTTTCCCGAGAAGACTTTCTTGCGCGGCGTAAGGTACACCCCAGGGCAGGCGGGCGAAAAGCCAGATCACCACCACCGTCGGCGCAACCACCACCACTGCCCGGCGGATAAAGAGGAGGGTCCGGTGCCAGGTGGGACGCAAGACGGTGCGCACCGTTGGTGCGTGATAGGGCGGTAACTCCATTATCAACGGCGCCGTTTCGGCGCGGAAGAAGAGCCAGCGGAAAAGGCGGGCGCCAAGCACGGCAAGGAGGATGCCAAGAAGGTATAAAGAAAACACCACCATCCCGCGCTGGCGTGGGAAGAAGGCGGCGGTAAACAGAATGTAAATCGGTAGCCGGGCAGAGCAGGACATCAGCGGGGTCACCAAAATGGTCAGGATCCGGTCTTTGCGTGATTCCAGGGTGTGCGTTGCCAGAATCGCTGGAACATTACAACCAAAGCCCATAATAATCGGGATAAAAGATTTGCCGTGCAGACCGAGGAGATGCATAAACCGGTCCATCACAAACGCCGCCCGTGCCATATAGCCGGAGTCCTCAAGCAGGGAGATGATGATATAGAGGATGGCGATGTTCGGGACAAGACTTAAGACGGTCCCAACACCGTCAATCAGCGCATCGGCAAGAAAGGAACCCAGCCATTCCGGCGCCCGGAAAAGGGCAAGCCCGGTGTGGAGTTCCTTCCCCAGAAAGGCGAACAGCCGGGAGATAAGTTCCGCAAGGGGCGTGCCCAGCGCAAACACCAGGTAAAATGTCAATGCCATCAGAAGAAAGAAGAGCGGTACCCCCAGCCAGCGGTTGAGGACGATGCTGTCAATCGCTTCGGACAACTCCGGTCCGCGGGCGATATCCGGGCGCTTGTGTACGCACTCCCTTATTACCCCCTTAATAAATCCGTAGCGCCGTTCCACTATTGCACTGCTGGCGTCGTGTTTGTGCCTTTGGGTTAGTTCGGCGCGAATTCCGGCCGCCACCCTTTCCGCTTCCGCCATTTCCGGAAGGGCGGTTTCACCTTCCAGAAGTTTCAGCGCCCACCACCGCCGTTCGTTATCCGGCACCTTTCGGGCTAAAGCGTTTGCCACACTTTCAATTCCCCGTTCAACTTCGGCGCCATAGTCAATCCGCAGTGGCGGAGCGGTTTTTTCTTCCCGTCCCAGGTTATGAATCACCTCCCGCAGCTGTTCAATGCCTTCCCCGGTTGTCGCAACCGTTGACACCACCTTTACCCCGAGCGCAGCGGCAAGTTTGGCGGTGTCAATCTCAACCCCTTTCCCCCGGGCGATGTCAATCATATTCAGCACCACCACCACCCGCGCCCCCAGCTCAAGAAGTTGCACCACCAGATACAGATTCCGCTCTAAATTTGCCGCATCCACTACCGCTATTACGCCATCCGGCTTCTCTTTGATAAGAAAATCGCGGGCGACGCGTTCGTCCAGTGTCCAGGCATCAAGCGCATAAGTGCCGGGCAGGTCAACAATTGTAACCTCATGCCCCCGATAGTTTGACCGGCCCTCGTGCCTTTCCACGGTTACACCGGGCCAGTTGCCCACCGCAACATTGGCGCCGGTCAATGCATTAAATATGGTGCTTTTTCCGGAGTTGGGATTGCCGGCGATGGCAATTTTAATCTGCCGCTTTGCCCGCACCTGACACCTGGCGTCGTTACGAGGAGTCGGTCTTGAGCGAAGCACCCGAATCGGGCACTTCGGTCGGAATGGCATCGGGATTATCCTCTGTCGCCGCCATTACCATAATCCGACCCGCCATTCCCCAGCCGATCGGAAACTTCCTGCCTCCCGCCACCTCAACCACAACCGGTCCGGTTCCATCATCAGCCTGCCGGAAGACAACCGCTTCTTCAACAACGCCCAGCTGCGCCAGTTTTTCTCTTATACCTCTGCCGCCGTCAATATCTATTACCTTTAATCTGCCCGCCGGTGCCTGGTTTAACGGATAAACCTTCAAAGGTTCAACCATAACCAGTGCCGCCTCCATTTGGCGCAAGGAAAGGCAGTACCCCAAAAGTTCATAAGCCCGGGGGTCGCCCATCGGCGCACATCGCGTCACCCTCACTCGCACCCCCGGCACAAACCCCATCGTCTCCAGCCGGCGCTTCAGCGCTGGCGGACCTGCAACACCTTTTATTATCGCCCATTCACCAACATTGAGTTCACTTAACTTTTTCATGATTTTTCTTGCGCTGGACAAAATTTATTATCATTTTTATCGTTTCCCGCGAAAGGGTGTGTTCCATCCGGCAGGCATCCTCTGCCGCTACTCGCGGATTGACACCCAGGACCAGCTGGAGAAACTCGGTCAGGAGCAGGTGGCGCTGATAAATCGCTTCGGCGCGCATTTTTCCCCGCGGGGTCAGTTCCACCCCGCCGTAGTGCTCGTGCCGGACCAGCCCCTGGCGTTTCAGACCGGTAAGGGCACCGACTATCGAGGGGCAGCTTACCCCGAGAAATCGGGCGAGTTCCTTCACTCGCACCGGATGCCGATTGGCGCCGAGAATCAGGATCGCCTCTAAATAGTCTTCCCGGCTTTCGCCCAGGGTACTGCGAAAACGATTGATTTTAGGTTTGCCTAACATTGTTAGCCAGATCTAATTTTAGCTACAATTACCGGTTTGTCAACAAAAAGGCATCCGCTACCGGGTGGGGAAAGGGAGGCCATCCCCGGGACGGTGGAGGGGACAACCCCCTTAACGGCGGACAAAACTGGCTAACTGTCTGATTGTCATCAAAATACACAATCACAGCGTAATCGGCGCGTTAATCTTTGCCGGTTTCGGGGTCATAATCAATAGCAGAACCTGTCCATCTAAAGCCGCCGGTCAGCAACTTTTTTGATCGGCTTTCGGGGATTGAAAACCGGTGCTGGTTTTGCCCGTTACCGTTCGGTTATTTGATTTGACTTTTATTAAGTTGAGGATTATAATTTAATCTTGCCTCGAGCAAGGCAAGGAAGCAATTTAGAAAGGAGCGTTTATGGCGCATAAAAAAGGCGGCGGAACAGCAAAGAACGGGCGTAACAGCCCGGGTCAGCGGCTGGGCGTTAAGGCTTTTGCCAGCGAGACGGTGCAAAAGGGCGATATCCTGGTGCGCCAGCGCGGAACGAGGTTTCTGCCTGGTAAAAATGTCGGGCGGGGAAAGGACGATACCCTTTACGCCCTTGCCAATGGCGTGGTGCGGTTTGAGTGGGCGAGTCGGACAAAAAAGCGGGTGTCGGTAGTTCCGGTGGTGAACGACAACAATTAAGAGATGAAGATTAAATGGCTGGGACACGCGGCATTTCTCTTTACCGCCGCTGATGGGACAAAGGTGCTCACCGACCCGTATGTGCCGGGTGCCTATGACGGCGCGGTCGGTTACGGAAAAATTCAGGAGACCGTTGATGTGGTGACGGTAAGCCATAGCCACCCGGACCACAGTGGTGCGGGCGGTTTGCCCGGTAGCCCTTTGGTAATATCAGAGCCGGGCGAGCGTTCAGTAAAAGGGATAAAGGTTTTCGGATTGGCGACATTTCACGACCGGAGTCAGGGTAAGGAGCGGGGGAAAAACATTGTCTTTGTCTATGAGGTTGACGGGCTCCGCCTGGTCCATCTTGGTGACCTGGGGCATATTCCGGATCGGGCAACGGTTCAGGCGCTCGGTCAGGTGGATGTGCTGCTGGTGCCGGTGGGTGGCGTCTTTACAATTGATGCCCGGGAGGCGCAGGAGGTGGTCCGGCTGCTCAAGCCCAGGGTGGTGATTCCAATGCATTACAAAACCCAGCGCTTGGGTTTTCAGATTGCCGGTGTTGATGAGTTTCTGAAACTCTGCCCGGAAGTGAGGCGCATCGGTAGTTCCGAGGTGGAGGTTTTGCCGGCAACCCTGCCCACCGGGACCGCGACCTGGGTTTTGAATCCGGCGCGGTGAAAATGGAGAACTGGTGATGTCCGGCTGCGGACGGGAGATCGGTTTTGAGGCGGTCCGGGAGACGGTTGCCCGGTTATGTGTGGAGGCGAACTGCATTCTTGGTGAGGATGTGGTCAAGGCGTTTGAGCGCGGACTGGCGGTTGAGGAGTCGCCAACCGGCAGGGAGATTTTAAAACAACTTCTGGAGAATCAGAAGATCGCCCGGGAAAAAATGATGCCTATCTGCCAGGACACCGGCTGGGCGGTGGTGTGGCTGGAACTGGGTTCCGGGGTGAGAATTACCGGCGGCGAGCTTTTTGATGCGGTTCAGCAGGGGGTGGCAAAGGGTTATACCGAAGGTTATCTGCGTAAGTCAATTGTGGCTGATCCGCTGCGCCGGAAAAACACCGGCAATAATACACCGGCGATAATCTACACCGAGATTGTTCCCGGGGACCGGCTGAAGATAACTGTTCAGCCCAAGGGTGGTGGTAGTGAAAATATGAGCGAGGTGAAGATGCTTTCCGCTGCCGACGGTGTCGAAGGAATCAGAAAATTTGTCGTTGACCGGGTCGCGCGCTCCCAGGCCAACCCCTGTCCGCCGGTTATCGTCGGGGTGGGCATCGGCGGGACATTTGAGAAGTGCGCGATGCTGGCGAAACGGGCGCTTTTGCGCGCGGTCGGGTCGGTGCATCCGGACCCGTTTTATGCTGAACTGGAGCGGACCCTGCTTGATGATATCAACAAACTGGGCATCGGACCGCAGGGGCTCGGCGGCCGGGTTACCGCGTTGGCGGTGTTCATTGAGGTGTTTCCCTGCCATATCGCCATGATGCCCTGCGCGGTGAACATAAACTGCCATGCGGCAAGGCACAAGACAGCGGTTTTGTAGGAGGAAGAATGGCGACCCCGGCAATTGCTGCGGAACCGAAGCGGGTGCAGACGCCACTGACTGACGAGGTGGTGCGCAGTTTACATGCGGGTGATACGGTTTTTCTGTCCGGGGTGATTTACACCGCCCGGGATTTAGCCCACAAGCGATTGGTTGAAACACTGGACCGGGGTGAAAAACCGCCTTTTGAGTTAAAGGGGTCGGTTGTCTATTATGTCGGTCCGAGTCCGGCAAAACCGGGAATGGTTATCGGTGCCTGCGGTCCGACCACCTCCTATCGGATGGACCCCTATACCCCGCGTTTGCTGGAGAACGGGATGAAGGGGATGGTCGGCAAGGGCAATCGCAGCCCGGCGGTAATTGAGGCGCTGCAGCGCTTCTGCGCGGTGTATTTTGCCGCGGTGGGCGGTGCGGCGGCGCTCCTTGCCCAGCGGGTGAAGGCGGCGCGGGTTATCGCCTATGAGGAGCTCGGTCCGGAGGCAATCCAGGAGTTAACGGTTGAGGACCTGCCGGTAATTGTGGTCAACGACTGCCACGGTGCTGACCTTTACCAGGAAGGTGTTAAGCGATATAAAAAGGAAGGGTGAAGGATGGCAAGAGCGGCAAAAAAACGGGCGCTGGAGAACGCGGCGCCAACCCAGGACCTGATTACCATCTATGTGATGGGTGAGGCATATCGGGTGCCCAAAGAGTTGACGATTATGAAGGCGATGGAGTTCGCCGGTTTTCGCTTTATCCGCGGCTGTGGTTGTCGGGGCGGATTCTGCGGTGCCTGCGGGACGGTCTATCGCACAAAGGACTCCTATAAACTCAAGGTTGGGCTCGCCTGCCAGACGGTGGTTGAGGAGGGGATGTTTCTTACCCAGATACCGTTTTACCCGGCCAACAAGAAAAACTACAACATTGAGGAACTGGTGCCGGATACCCAGGTGCTGGTGCGCCATTATCCGGAGATTATGCGGTGTATCGCCTGTAACTCCTGCACCAAAATCTGCCCCCAGGACATTGATGTGATGGGCTACATTCAGGCGGCGATCCGGGGTGACATCGCCCGGGTGGCAGATATGTCCTTTGACTGTATTATGTGCGGATTGTGTGCCAGCCGGTGTCCGGCCGAAATTGTCCATTACCACGTTGCCCTCCTGGCGCGCCGGCTCTACGGGGCGAAAATCGCCCCCCGGGCGGCGCATTTACAGCAGCGGCTGGCCGAGATTACCGCGGGCAAGTTTGAGCCCGGGCTGGACCGGTTGACCAGGATGAGTGAAGCAGAACTTTCCCGTCTCTATTATCAGGAGCGGGATATTGAACCGGAGTAAACCATGTACCCAGAATCAATGCAGGAGTCAATTAAACGGCTGGAACAGACCCGGCAGGAGCGAATAAAACAGGGGAGGATCCCGCTCCTTGACGCCGAGGGCAAGAAGGCGCTGTTAAAGTCTTTTCATCCGGATTACATTGAGACCAGTATGCGGAGTTTGACGGTTGGGCCAAATCAGGGTGACCGCACTCCACACGAGATTGCCGATGTCCTGGAGGCATGGCCAGTTGTGGAGCCGAATCGGTTTGACCCGGATAATCCGAAGTTTGAAGTTGATGTACTGGTAATCGGCGGCGGCGGTGCCGGGGTGGCGGCGGCGCTTACCGCTGCTGAATTTGGGGCCCGGGTGCTCTTGACCACGAAACTCCGGCTCGGCGATGCCAACACGATGATGGCACAGGGGGGGATTCAGGCGGCGGACAAGGAGAACGATTCACCGGAAAGGCACTACCTTGATGTCCTGGGCGGTGGGCATTTCAAAAACATTCCAGAACTGGCGCGGGCACTGGTCACCGATGCCCCGGGAATAATCGCCTGGCTGGAAGGGCTGGGGGTGATGTTCGATAAACAGCCGGATGGCACAATGATAACAATTCACGGCGGGGGCACATCCCGAAAAAGGATGCACGCCTGCCGGGACTATACCGGTGCCGAGATCATGCGCACGCTCCGGGATGAGTTTCGCAACCGCGGGCTGGAGGTCCTGGAGTTCTGCGCCGCGGTGGAACTTTTAACCGATGGCAAGGGCGCCTGTACCGGTGCCGCATTTGTCAACCTGGATACAAATGAGCTGTTTACCATTCGGGCGAAGACTACCATTCTGGCGACCGGTGGTTGTGGTCGACTGCACATCCAGGGGTTTCCCTGCACCAATCACTACGGTGCCACCGCGGACGGTCTGGTGCTGGCTTATCGTGCCGGTGCCAAACTGGTTTTCATTGATACCATCCAGTATCACCCAACCGGGGTTGCCTATCCGGAGCAGATCGTTGGTCTGTTGATTACCGAGAAGGTGCGCGGGCTTGGCGCTCACCTGGTGAACGTTGAGGGCAACCGGTTTATCTACGAACTGGAGAGTCGTGACATCACCGCATCGGCGATTATCCGGGAGTGCACGGGTAGAAACAAAGGTATTAAAACACCTACCGGCAGGGTTGGTGTCTGGCTGGATACGCCACTGATTGAGGTTTTGAAGGGACCGGGTGCGGTAAAGGCAAACCTGCCGGCAATGTATCACCAGTTTGCCCGGTTTGGCATCTATATGGACAAAGAGCCGATACTCACCTACCCTACCCAGCACTACCAGAACGGCGGCGTTTTGATTAACGACCAGGGCGAAACCGGGGTGAAGAACCTGTATGCGGCTGGTGAGGTGGCGGGCGGTATTCACGGCCGAAACCGGTTGATGGGCAACTCGCTTCTGGATATTCTGGTGTTCGGCAGGAGGGCGGGCAGGAGCGCGGCAGAAAAGGCACAGAGCATCGTGCCCGGTCCTGGGACGTTCCGCCACCTGGTTGCCTTTCAGGAAGAACTGAAAAAGGCGAAGGTCCCGCGCACGCGCCGGGCACCGATCCTTTTACCGGAATACCGGCAGCCAGAGCTACAGACGCCTTTTGCCTTTGTGAAATAAAAAGGGCGGCGAAAGCGCCGCCCTCAATTCCGGATATGAAATTCAGTTAACGAGCAGTAGTTTTTCTTTTATCTCCAGATTTTCCGAGCGGATGCAGAGCAGATATACCCCTTTTGCCCGACCGGTAAGGTTGATGTTAATAGTGGCGGGGGTCAGGGCAGAGCCGGTGAGCAGTTCCTGTCCGGAGATGTCATAAATGCTGAATTTCACCATTTGACCGGGTTTCAGAGCAAGATTAAACTGCACCTGGTTGCCAGTTATCGGGTTGGGAATGCGCACCGATAACGGCTCTGGTCCTGGTCGGGTTGGTGTGCTGATACCAACCAGGACGGTGTCTTCAAACCGCACCCGGCTTCCCTGCAGGTCATAACTGAACAGGTCGTACCAGGTATCGGGCAGAATGGGATTAATTACCACCCTGTTTGGTATGCCGTTAACCTGATAAAATAGCTCTGCCCACTGGGGCCATTCGGGTTTCTGTTCTAACTGGACGGTATCGGTTGTCCCGGCAGGACCGCCCCAGCCCGGGGTGCTTTCCCTAACCGGTGCCGGGTTGGAAATCAGGTACCAAGTTATACTATCCATCGTTACTTGGGCATTACCGGTTTCCAGAATCCCGGCAATGTCAACAAGGGCGAATCCGGGCGTCAAAAACAGCCCTGAAATCAGGATGATGCGGAAAATGATATTTTTCGTTTTCATATTTTTCCCCCTGTTTTACAGTTCGTTATAGGTATGACAGATGACGATTACTGTCTTTTCCTCTTTTTTGGTTACATTGACCTGGACCACCTCTTTGTCGCCTTCGGCGACATAGGTTTCAAATTTATAATTCCACTCCTTTACTTCGTTGGAGTCAACCAGTTTCCAGCCAGCAAGAAGGTTGTGGTAGTATCGCCATATCGCATCCGGTTGATCCCGGGTTTCAAAGTTATAAGAACAGCCCCAGCGCGGTTTTTCGTATTTTCCGTAACGAGCAAGCGGTTTTGCTCCGGGATAAACCAGTTTTTTCGGCAGGCCGGTTAAGTCCACATCACCGACCTTACCCAGGAAAACTTCACCCAGAGCGCTGTTAAAAGTCGGCTCTTTCTTTTCCACTGTTGCTGGCGTTAGTTCGGGTTTTTTTGGTTTCGGACAACCGGTAAAAAGACAAAATATCAGCCCAATAGAGAAGAAAGTGGTTATACGCCTTAACATATTATAATTATAATTAATTTCAGGTTCCGGTCAACAGTTAATTTTCTTGACACCAATCGGTGGGAAAAGTATAATTTGCAGTTAATTAATTCAATTCAAAAGGAGGAAGAATGAAAAAAGGCTGGCTGGTTCTTGCAATAATGTTAGTTATGGCGGACATTACCCTGGGTGTTCCGCTTTGGGTAAAAAAATATAACGGTCCGGCGAATAGTGATGAGGATGCCTGCGCGGTTTTTACCGATGGCGAAAGGAATGTGATTGTGGTCGGTTCCAGCCCGGGAACCGGAACCGCCTATGACATTGTGGTGATAAAATACTCGCCGGCTGGGGATAGCCTTTGGTGTAAACGGATCGCCGGGTCCGGGATGTCCAATGATATGGCAAAAGCGGCAGCAGTTGATGCCAGTGGCGCGGTCTATGTTACTGGTACAACCGGCACCTTTCCGGATTACAACATTATTACCCTGAAAATCAACCCGGACGGCAGCGAAGCCTGGCAGACCATTTACCAAGGCAGCGCGGGCAAAGCGGATGAACCGGCAGATATGGTGATTGATGCCAGTGGCAATGTGTTTGTCACCGGCTACGAGACCGATGCTGACGGCGTTACCAACTTTCTTACCATCAAATATAATGCCAGTGGCAGTCAGGGTTGGGTGGCAACCTATGATGGTGGCGGTTCTGACAATGCGGTCGGAATTGCCCTGGCACCGGATGGCGGGGTTTACATTACCGGGGCAACGGTGCAGGGTTCATATCCTGATTTTGGGATAGTAAAATACACCGCTACCGGTGCGGAGGAATGGGTGAGGACGGTTAATGGTAGCGGCAATGCCGAAGACGTACCAACCGCAATCGGGGTTGATGCCAGCGGTGCGGTTTATGTTACCGGCAGGAGCGCCACCGCGCCACCACCGGGTGGCCGTTACAACTATCTTACTGTGAAGTATAACGCCAGCGGTTCACAGGTCTGGTCAAAAGTTTATACCGGTGCCAATCAGGGTGCCCAGGCATTGGGGCTGGTGGTTGGCACCGCCGCGGTTTATGTTACTGGTAATGCGACCCGAAGTGGCAACAGGGACTTTGCCACGGTTGCCTATAACCAGGGCACCGGAGAAACCCTCTGGGCGAGATTTTTCAATGCGCCCGCAAACCGGAATGATGAGCCCGCTTTTATTACCCTTGACCCCCAGGGCAGGGTCCATATTGTCGGGATGACACAGGACACCCTGGGTCGTGCCGATTACTGCTGGTTGCGCTACTCCTCATCCGGAGTTCTGCAGGGTAGTTGTTTTTACAACGGCGCCTTTAATAATGATGACCGGGCGGTGGGTCTGGCGATTGACGCGATCGGAGAGGTGGTGATTACCGGCGTCAGTTATGGCGGTGTAAGCCCCTTCAATTATGACATCCTCACCGTTAAATATGACTCGGCGGCACCGGGTGTGGCAGAGATGCAACCCTTTGAGCAAAGGCGGGCCCGGATTCAACTTCAGCCCAATCCGGCGCGGAACCGGGTGAGCGTGAAATTGGACGGTCTGGGTGGAGCCATTAGAATCTGGGCGGTTAGCGGTGTGCTCTGTCAGGAAAAGGGTGTTGAGCCGGGTTTGCCGGAGTGCGGTTTGGATTTGCGCGGTCTGGTTCCGGGTGTGTACCTCATTGAGGTTCAGAAAAAGGACCGCCGGGATGTGGCAAAGTTGATTGTGGAGTAGGTTAAATTTTGCTTGACAAAATCAGGTTGGCAGGCTATAATATAATGCAGGGTTTAGCCTCTCACTTTAAACAGCGGTGCGGGTTACACTGCCCGAGGGGGCAGGGCTGTTTTTAAGGGGGGGCAAACCGCTGCAGTAATAATTAAGGTAAAAACAAAAAGGAGGCTAAGATGAGTAAAAGCCACAAAGCAGCATGGCTGCTACTGGTGATGCTGGTAACATTCGGTTTTGCCGCATCACCGGTAATCTCTGCTGCCAAAGTTCACTACCACTGGGCGCCGACCGATTTGCACGCGACGCCCTGTACCAGAACCGACTGTGACCAGGCGACAATCTGGCGGGGCGGCGAGCCAACTCCACAGATTATCGGCGGCGGCACAGATGGAACCTGGGTGGCGATACCGGCGCCAACCACCGAACCTAACCGGATGTGTTCGGCAAACCCGTATGATATCGTGAATAACAAGGTATATATGATTGGCGGTGACCCGGCAGGCTACTATGGTGTTGCCAACTGTCAGCGCTTTGATCCGGTCACCAACACCTGGACCGACCTGGCGAGTATGCCCGGCGCCCGCACCTGGCTGGACGGCGAGGGCTCCTATTGCCGGCACCTGGGCAAGATTTACATCGCGGGTGGCTACACCGGCAGTGCGAACAACAACATGTACGAATACGACATTGCCACCAACACCTGGACATCAAAGGCGACAATGCCCTCTGCTACGCTGGCGTATATGAGCGGTATCTGGAATGACTCCTTAATCTACATTATCGGCGGTACCGGACCGTCGCTCGGCGGTTCAAACGTGGTCCAGATTTACAACGTTAACCGGAACACCTGGACAACCGGTACCTCACTGCCTGAGGCTGGTGATATGGGTTCGGGCACACTCGTTGGTGACACCATCTATATCACCAACGCCTATAACCGGACATCTGGCGCGCTCTGGGCTAACGCGCGCAAGGGTGCGATTAACCCGGCCAACCCGACCCAGATAACCTGGTCAACCTGGACCGCGGTTCCGACCCTTGGCTTCAACGGCGCTACCACTCAGTGTCAGGGCTGGATCTACCGGCTGGGCGGATTCGGCACTCTTTATGTGGGCTCTCAACACAAGCGGGGCTGGCGTTATCAAATCGCCACTGGCGCTTTTGAGACCCTACCTTGGTTGCCCAGCCCACCTACTACTGGCGTTGCCCGCTGCAACTTCCTCTCCCATGCTGATGCCACCAATGAAATCTTCAAGATTGCCGGAGATGACGAAGGTGACTGGAGTACCCCGAACAACACCTACTATCGCAATCAGTTCACACCACCGCATGATGTTGGCGTGTCCAAGATTCTGGTTCCGTCTTCACCGAAACTGCAGATCGGCGTTCCAATCTATCCGAAGGTTGAGGTGAGAAACTACGGTCTTAACCATGAGTACAACTTCCCGGTTACCTTCCGGATTGACTCGGCAGGCACGATTATCTATGAAGAGGCGAAGTTGATTGACACCCTCCGGGCCGGGACAGCGAGAGAGGTGGAGTTCGATAGTCCGTGGACACCGAACTGCGAACTCTGGGGCGGCTATTTCCTCTACTCGTTTACCGTTCTCTCCGGGGACCCGCTACCCGGCAACGACACCGCCAAGATGTACACTGTGCACAGCGTTGATACCATCTATTCCTACCGCTCCAGCAACCCGCCTTCAATTGACGGTTACATTGCACCAGGTGAGTGGAATGATGCCTACTTAGTGAATGTGGGCAATGTCGGTGGCTGGCAAGGGGCTCCTTATCCAGTTACCGCGGCAAAGGCGTGGTTCAAGCATGACGGCAACTATCTGTACGCCGCCTATGCGATGCCACTTGCAACCACCCGTGACCCCGGCGACCAGATTGGTTTCTACTGCGACGAGAACGACGATGGTCAGTGGGCAACTGACAACTCCGAAGGTAACTACTGGTACTGGGTGAGTGGCGCGGGTGCTGACGAGGTTCTGTACCGGCCGATTACCCCGAGCGGTCCCGGAACACCGGGCGTGGCGCCGGGTGCCCAGGCGGTGACCGGCACCTTCAACGGCTATCTGGTGTTTGAGACCAGGACGCCGTTCGGTGTTCTGCCTTATCAGTTGAACCTGAACCCGGCAAACGACACCTGTGGTCTCTGGCTGTTTGAACTGGACGGCAGTAAGTTCTACGGCTGGTGGCCGGTGGATATGCCGAGCGACTCCTGGCTGGTTCCGAGAATGTACGGAACGCTGATTCTCAAGACCCTGCAGACCGGTGATGTCGGTGTGAAGTCAATTGACGCGCCGCGAAACGCCCGTCCGGGTGATGCGGTAGAGCCGAAGGCGACCTGGAAGAATTACGGCACGACGCCAATGACCTTCACCGCCTACTATCTGATGAATGACCCGACCGGCGCCAGGGTCTACTCCCAGTCGCAGAACGCTAACCTTGCTGGTGGTGCGGAAATCCAGCTCACCTTCCCGTCCTACACCGTGAATGTAGAGGGTGATTGGGCGGTGAAGTGCTCAACTGTGGCTGGTGGTGATGTTAACCCGGCAAACGACATCAAGACCGGTTCGTTCCGGGTGAGCACCGCTCCGCCCTGGCCGTATGGCTGGGCAGAGGTCAAGTCAATCCCGGCTGAGGCAAAGGATGGCGCATTCCTTGCCACCAATCCGGAGAACGGCTTGATTTATGCCGCGCGCGGCAACAAGGCGGGCGACTTCTACTCCTATGACCCGAGTACCGATACGATGGGCAGCTGGACCGCTTTGACCTCCTGGCCCAACGGCACCGAGGGCAAACCGCCTTCCAAGGGCGCGAACGGTTGCTATGGCGGTGGCTATATCTGGGCGGTCAAGGGCAATAACACCCTGGGCTTCTGGCGTTACTCC
Source organism: uncultured bacterium (assembly GCA_964412225.1). Lineage (GTDB taxonomy): Bacteria > Hydrothermota > Tepidihabitantia > Tepidihabitantales > Tepidihabitantaceae > CAYPNB01. The sequence continues at coordinate 120,175 of CAYPNB010000001.1, forward strand.
ATTGATGGCAACAGCTGGGAGCAACTGACTGATGTGCCAATGGGCGCCAGCGGCAAGAAGATCAAGGGTGGTAGCGATATGGTGTATGTGGTGGAGGATGATGTTCCTTATGTCTACCTCTTAAAGGGCTACAAGCAGGACTTCTTCCGCTATAACATCGCGACCGCTGCCTGGGAGTCTCTGCCCGCAGCACCAGCAGGAACCAGGCCGAAGTGGGACAAGGGCTCCTGGCTGGTTTATGACGGTCAGAACACCCTGTATGCCCATAAGGCAAAGGTCCACGAGTTGTGGACATTTGACCTGCTCACCGACCAGTGGGGAGCGAGCCCCCTGCCCGGTATGCCGGTGGCAAGCGGCAAGACCGGCAAGAACAAGAAGTCCAAGGACGGTTCCGATGCTGCCTACTGTCTGGGCTACATCTATGCGCTCAAGGGTGGTAACACCTGTGAGTGGTGGCGCTATGATGTTGCCGGTAACGCCTGGATCGAACTTGACCCGATGCCTGAGGTCGGTTCTACCGGCAAGAACAAACGGGTCAAGGGCGGTGGTGCGCTTGCTGGGTACGGCGAGTGGGCGTTCTTTGCCCTTAAGGGTGCCAAGACCATGGAGTTCTGGCGGTATGTTGACTCGGCACCGGTGTTTGCCCAGGCGCCACCGCGCTCTGGCGTGACCGCGGAGAAGGTGGCGGCTGGCCGGTTCGGGTTCACCCTGACGCCGAACCCGGTGGTCAGAGGCTACGGGCTGCTGTCCTACAGCGTGCCGCAGAAATCAGAGGCACAGGTGAAGGTCTACGATGTGACCGGCAGAGATGTTATGCATCTCAGCTTTGTTGCATCTGGGACCGGCACCCGGAGCCTTGACCTGCGGCAGCTGGCAGCGGGTGTGTATCTGGTGCGGTTTGAGAGCGCCGGCTACAGCGCCAGCCAGAAGCTGATCGTCCGGTAACCTTAACCGGAAAAAAGTAAGGGGCGGTCAATTGACCGCCCCTTTTTATTATCCGGGTTATTTATCGGACAACAATAACCGGCTGAACCGAGTTGTCTTTAAGGTGCCGGCAGAAGTACACGCCCGGGGTTAAAGGCAGGGAACGAACCACCTGGCCAAGGGAGTTGCGCAGCTGGATGTTGCCCGTTTTTAACCAGTTGGCGATTAAGGTCGGGGTGGCAATTGTGCCCGGGAGATGAACGGTGGGCGTTTCCTGAATTCCCACTTCACCGTGGAACATATAGCGGATCATATCGTTGGGAGGCGGGAATGAGTACCAGGAGTCGGGTGTCGGACGGTAGATGCTGTCGGTGAGCGGCATCCCAGCCGCCAGCGCCACGATTTTGATTACCGCGGGCCAGCCTTCAAATTCCGGAAAGGCAAAACTGGCGGTTTCGCCGGGGTTGGCGTTCCAGCCCGGGGTGGTGAACCACTGCCGGGTTGAGCCGTATTCAAAATAGACCGAGTCAACTCCAATTGGCTCCATTTCGGTGAAGATGTAACCGGTAATTCTCATCTGGGCGCGGGCAGAAGTTACCAGGGCCAGCAAGAGGAGAGCGAAAAACATTTTTCTGTTCAAGGTATCCTCCTTTTTTAAAGAAGATTTTACCCCGCGGATTGTTGATGTCAAGAAATTTGCCCGACGATAATTGACAGAAGGAAAATGGAGTTTAAAATTTCTGTTTGGTAACGATGGGTATTGCCCGGTTTATTGACCACACCCTTTTGAAGCCAGAGGCAACGCCGGCGGATATTGCCCGGCTGTGCGCGGAGGCCGGGAAGTTTGGTTTTCTAACCGTATGTGTTAATCCTGGTTATGTTTCGTTAGCCAGCCGGATTTTAGCCGGGACCGGGGTCGGGGTGTGTGCGGTGATCGGGTTTCCCCTGGGCGCAACCCTACCGGAAATTAAGGCGGCTGAGACCAGGGCGGTGGTGGCCAGGGGCGCCAGCGAAGTTGATATGGTGATGAATATCGGCTGGTTTAAGGCGGGTGAGGAACAGATGGTGGTTGAGGATATCCAGGGGGTGGTGAGGGCAGCGGCAGGGAGGCCGGTGAAGGTGATAATTGAAGCCGGGCTTCTGACCGAGGCGGAGAAGGTGCGCGCCACTGAAATGGTGGCCGGGTCCGGAGCAGGTTTTGTTAAGACCGCTACCGGTTTTCTCGGGAGCGGGGCAACGGTTGCGGATGTGGCGCTGCTTGCCCGGGTGGCGGGGGGCAGAATTGGCGTTAAGGCGGCGGGCGGCATCCGTACTTTAGTCCAGGCCCGGGCGCTTGTTGCTGCCGGTGCAACCCGTCTCGGCACCAGCGCCGGAGTCAGTATTGTGGCAGAGGAGTTAAAAGCACAAACTTAATAAGGAGGATAGTCATGGCTTACGGTAAAATGAAAGAGTTTCTTCAAAATGAACTGAATTCAGTTCGGGCGCAGGGGCTATATAAGGAGGAGCGTTACATCCACGGACCCCAGGGCGCCGGGATCAGGGTGGAGTTTCCCAGCGGGGCACCGCCGCGGGAGGTTTTGAATTTCTGCGCCAATAATTATCTGGGGCTGTCAAGCCATCCCGAGGTGATCAAGGCGGCGCACGAGGCGCTGGAAAAATGGGGCTACGGGATGTCTTCGGTGCGGTTTATCTGCGGGACCCAGGACCTGCACCGGCAACTGGAGAAAAAGATCGCCGAGTTTCTGGGCACCGAGGATGCGATTCTTTACTCTTCCTGCTTTGATGCGAATGGCGGGCTGTTTGAGGTGTTGCTGGGCGCCGAGGATGCGATTGTTACCGACCAGTTGAACCACGCCTCAATAATTGACGGCATCCGGTTGTGCAAGGTGCCCAAGGAGCGCCGGTTGATTTATAAGCACGCCGATATGGTGGACCTGGAGGCAAAGTTGCGGGAGGCGCGGGACAAGGGGGCGCGGTTTGTGATGGTTGCCACCGACGGCGCCTTTTCAATGGACGGCGATGTGGCAAAACTGGATGAGATTGTTGCGCTGGCCGAGAAGTACGACGCGCTGGTGATGATTGACGATTCCCACGCCACCGGTTTTATGGGGAAGACCGGCCGGGGAACCCATGAGCATTGCGGGGTGATGGGAAAGGTTGATATCATTACCACCACATTTGGCAAGGCGATGGGCGGGGCCTCGGGCGGGGTTACCGCAGCCCGGAAGGAGATTGTGGAAATCCTCCGTCAGCGGTCCCGACCGTATCTGTTTTCCAATTCGCTTTGTCCGGTGGTGGCGGCGGCAACCCTGCGGGTGATTGAGATTCTTTCCGAGACCACCGATCGCCGGGATAAACTGGAGAGAAATACCCGCTACTTCCGGCAGCAGATGACCGCGGCGGGGTTTGACATCAAGCCGGGCGAGCATCCGATTGTGCCGATTATGCTCTATAACGCCAAACTGTCCCAGGATTTTGCCCGCGACCTGTACCACGAAGGCATTTATGTAATTGGCTTTTTCTATCCGGTGGTGCCGAAGGGGCAGGCGCGTATCCGGGTGCAACTTTCTGCCGGCCATGAGCAGGAGCATCTGGACAAGGCGATTGCCGCCTTTGTCAAAGTGGGGAAGAAGTACGATATTCTGGGCAAGAAGCGGGAAGAGATAATCGCCCGTTACGGGGAGTAATATCGGATGAAGATGAGATTTGACAGCAGATTTCGGGGTTGATATGTAACTCCTTGTTAAGTCGTCTGTTATATGACGACAAAGCGATCAGGGGGGTGACCCCGGGGGTCACCCCCTGAATTGTTTAGATTGGCGGTGATTTTATTATTGAATTATCAGTTTTGCGGTTGCCCGGGCAAATCCGGATTGGGTTTTTGCCGTGATGAGATATACGCCCCGGCGGAGTTTCTGTAAGTTGAGCGATAGGCGATAGGCGTCGGTGATAAAACTTTGGCAGAGTCTGCCCGAGCGGTCGTAGATGTTGAGGATGGTTTTTTCTCGGCGCGGGGCAGAGATTTCCAGCAGGACCCGGTTTCTTGCCGGGTTGGGGTAGAGGTGTAAACTCATCGGTCTGACCGGGGCCAGGGGGTGGGAAGGTTCGGTTACACCCGGACCGGATTCCGGGCTTTTGTAGCACCAGAATTCGTTGGTTTTGTTGCCCTTGAGGGCAAAGAAGATGCCGTTGCCCAGGGAGACGATGGCACCACCCGCCTTGATTCTTTTCTTCTTTTCGGTTGAGCCATAGGCGGGGATGGTGTCCAGTTCCTCCCAGCGGTTTTCTGCCGGGAAGAAACGCCAGAATTCGCAGGTATTGCCCCCTTTCAGGCAGTACATCGCCCGGTGCCACCAGTCACCACCAGCGCCGTCTTTGACCTTTTTCTGTTTTCCCGAGCGCCCGGCAAGGGGGAATTTCTGGAAGGTGATGTTGAGCCACTGGTTGAGGTTGACGTCGTAGGCGAACACCTCGTTGTATTTTGCCTTGACCGCGTAGATGGTCTGGTTGCCATCAAAGACAATGAATGAGCCCTCGCCGTATTTGTTTTTGCCCGATGGGCCGGCTGGTGCCGACGGCAGGGAGTCCCAGCGGTTGGCGACGGTGTTGTAGCGCCAGAATTCGTCTTTGTAGCCCTTGAGGAGGTAGACATAGCCGGTGTCATTGTGGACGATATAGACCATCCGGGTGCCGCCTTTGATTGGTTTGTTGGTCGGGCCCGGGGGTACCGGTTCCAGCGCTTGCCAGGTGTCAAGGGCAGCGTCAAAGCGGTACCAACTTGCCTGGGAGTTGCCAACCGTGGCATAGATATAGCGGTAGCGGTCGCTGGTCAGGGCGCCGCCTTTGTAAACCGGTTTGCCCTTTTCCCCGGGCGGGACCGGGTCAAGGACCGCCCAGGAGTCCTGGTCAATGTCATAGCGAAGGAAATCGCTGGTTTTGTTGCCGCGCAGGGCATAGATGTGGTTGCCGAGATGGGCAAGGGCACCGCCTGCTTTTACCTCTTCCGCGCCGACGGGCAGGGAAGTCATCTCCTGCCAGCCGGGCTGGAGCGGTCGGCGGATAAGCACCGTTTTCTGGGCCCGGTCGTTGGTTGGGTCGTTGTCTTCAGCAAGGGCGGTGGAGCAGGAGACAAGGTAGGTGCCTTTCGCGGCGTTCCAGGCACGGAAGCTGAGGGCGATGGTTTCACCGGGAGAGATGGCGGTGACGGTTACCGAGTCCGAAAACTGGGGTACCCCGGCGCGATAGGCGGTGAAGTAGGTTTTGAAGTTGGCCTCGGCGAAGGTGCCGTAATTGACAATTGTTACCTGCGGGATTATCGGTCCCGGCGGTGTTGTGTCAAGGGGCGAGAGGAATTGGCCGGCACCAATGTCGTGGACCGGGGAACGGACGAGACAGGTGATGCTGACCGAGTTGTTTTCCGGGTTCAGGTCGCCGGCGATGTTCACCCGGAGGAAGACGGTGTAGGTGCCCGGTGGGGTGGCAATCCAGGAGGTAAAACTGACGGTGTCGGTCTGGTTGACCAGCAGGTGGTGGGTGATGGAGTCGGAGTAAATCGGGCTGCCGAGGATGGTAATTTCCAGGTAAGCTTTGAGCGTTGCCGGCTGGTTGCCGTAGTTGGCGATAACGCCGCGGGGGATGACCAGAGAGTTTTCAATTACCTCGCCGCGCGGGGCAAGGATCTCCCGGGCGGCGACGTCGTGATAGAGTGGCGGTTTGACAAACACCCGGCGGGAGACGGTATCGTTTTCCGGGTTCAGGTCGCCGGGCAGTTGGGTGGCACAGAAGGCGCTGACGATGCCCGCGGTATCGGCAATCCAGGTGCGGAAGTTGATGGTGGTGGTTTCGCCCGGGGCAAGGTTGGCGGTCCAGACGCTATCCTGGTAATCGGCGATGGTGAGAACCGTCCAGAATTCGGCAATTCCAATCCGGGAAAGGTTAGTAACCCGGCAACTGGGGGTGATCTGGGCGTTGGAGTCAACCGTGTCGCGCGGGGCGACGAGTTGGAGGAGCCCGACATCGGTAGCCCGGCGTTTGGCGGTGATGCTGAAGTTGTCAATAACCCAGTGGGCGATGCCATCCGCCTGGGTGAGGAGAGAAAAGGCAAAGCGCACCCCGCGCTGATTTGTCGCCCAGGGCAGGTGATAGGTGATAAGCCCGGGTGCGATTGTCTGGCCCGAGAAGTTGGCAATTTCAATTGTGAATGGTCCCGAGTCCACCGCGGCGAGGATTTTTGCTTCGGCGTAGCCGGTGCCGGGGGTGAATCCGAGCGAGCAGCGCAGGACAACGCTGTCACAACCGATGAGGTTCAGATAGGGGGTGATGAGCCAGTCTTCGCCCTCTTCGCCCGGACCGACCACGGCGTAGGGGGTGGGGTTTTCGGACCAGGGGTTGAACCCCAGGTCGGGTGCCCGGTGCCAGTCGTTAGTACTGGTGTCGTCGGTAAATATTATCTCCCAGCCCGCGGGCGGGTTGGCAGTTGACCAGGTGCCGTTGAAGTTTTCGGAGAGGATAACTGCCTGACCGTTGGTTTTTACCGGTGCCAGCAGGAATCCGATACTCAAAATAAATATTAGCCCAGGACATAATCTTTTCATAAGGACCTCCTTTTAAATTCACCGGGCCGAAATCTCCACGCCGTTAGCTGTTTTGGACGCAGTTAATAATAACTCGGTTTTTCCCTGCTGTCAACAGCCATTGCTGCCCGGCGGGTGAAAGGTCAAACCCCGGCGTTGGTGCCAGTCGGCGGGGTTCTGAAAGTAGGTGCAGACCTCCTGGTATTCGGCATCGGTGAGGAAGCTGATCTCCCGGGGGATTTTTTCTGAGAGGGCGGCTTCCCGGTTGGTCAGGGAGTGGAGTTTGACCCCAAGTCGTGCCAGTTCGGTTTCCCCACCCTGCTGACGGTCAAAGAGTACAAAGCAGTGGTCAATCCTGCCCCCCCAGGAGCGGATTTTTTCAATTACCTGGGTTTTGGTCCAGCCGTGGACCATGGTGTCGTCAACCAGGAGCACCCGTTTGCGAAACAGTTCGTGCGCCCGTACCCCTTCAAACGGACTGGCTTCCGGGTAGCGCCGCTGACGCCGGGCGAAAAACATCGGTCGGGCGAGTTTCTGCGCCAGTTGGGCGGCGATGGCGATGCTGCCCGCTTCAATGCCGCAGATGGCATCAAAGCCGAGATTGCGGATCAGGAGGGCGCTGGTGCTCAGGACAAAGTCGTTCACCACCGGGTAGTAGGAGAGCCCTTTAACATCAATGTAAATCGGGCTGTAGTTGCGGTTTTCGTCAACCTTGAACAGCGGGCGGAGGTCGCCGAGGCTGACTTTGATGGCACCAATCTGCCAGAAAATAGCCGCCACCGTCTCGGCAAGGTTGCCCGCCATCTTTTCCCGGATGACGCCGAGGTCCGGGGTGATGATGCGCTGTTCCCGTAAGAGGCGATAGACCTGCAGCGCCTGCGGTTCGGGTAGTTCCAGCGCGATGCGGGTTTCGTCAATGTCGTAGATGAAGTGGAGCCGGCCGATTTCGCCGGTTGGCCCGCGCAGGGGGTAGCTCTCGGCATTTTCCACCCGGACGCCGGGTCCCAGTTTCTCCGCTTCGGGGTTGATCAGTTCCCGGTAAACGGCAAAGAAGTCCTGGGCCAGGGCGGCGACTTCCGAGTATTCCAGAATGTAGGGGGTTGACGCCCACACCACCCTGCCGGTGGTTTCCAGTTCGCGCAGGGGAACTTGACTCAGTTTCACGCGCCGGCCTTTTTCGCCTTGAGTTGTTCCAGCCGGTTACTGTAAAGGTAGTTCCAGAGCGCCCGGGTTTTCCGTTTCAGTTCTGCGAGCGATCCGTTGTTTTCCAGGACAAAGTCGGCGCGGGACCAGAACCGGGCGTCTGAACCCTGAAGTTTCAGGCGCTGCGCCACCTCCTCTTCACCTAAACCGAGTTTGACCATCCGTTTGATCCGGATTTTGTCCGGGGCGGTAACAAGGACGGCGATGTCCACCTTCTTGTCCAACCCCCAGGCGAAGAGCAGTGCCGCATCCACCACGACCAGCCCTTCTTTTATCCGGGCGATTTCCTCATCCAGTCGTTGCAGCAGCGGCGGGTGCATAATTGCATTCAGTTTCTTCAGGCTGGCCGCCGATTTGAACGCCAAGCGGGCGAGCGCCGGGCGGTCAATTTCCCCCTTTTTAGTAAGGATCTCCCGGCCGAAGGTGGCAACCAGTTTTTTGAACTGTTGAGTGCCGGGCTGGAGCAGGGTTTTGCCAATCTGGTCGGCGTCAATGACCTTTGCCCCGTAGCGCCGCAATTCGTTGGCAACGGTGGTTTTGCCCGAACCGATGTTGCCGCCGATGCCGATGACCAGTTTCGCCTGGGCGAGTTTGCGGTCAAACATTTCAGATTACCTTGGCCTCTTCGCGCAGGAGCCGGACCAGTTCCGGGACCACCTGGTGTAATTCGCCTTCCAGAACCCGACCCGCCTTGCGTTCGGGCGGCAGACGGTGGCCTACCTGGATAACTCGGCGGCTAAGCGTTGCCGGGTCAACTTGCAGTTCGGCGGCGTTCCAGACCGGGATTGCTTTTTTCTTTGCCGCCATCATCAGTTTCAAGGTCGGATAGCGGGGCTGGTATTTGCCCTTCTGGATGGTGAACAGGCAAGGGAGTTGGGCGTTGACAATCTCGGTGGCGCCTTCCACCTCACGGTGGGCGATTACCTCCCGGGCGTCCGGTGCCGGGACCTCAATTTCGGGCACCACCGCGACATGGGGAATGCCGAGGTAATGGGCGATCGCCTGCGGAACCCAGGCCATGTCGTCGTCAATCGCCTGCTTGCCGCAGAGGACGATTTTGAAGTCCAGCCGGCTGACCGCCGCGGCGAGGGCCCGACCCAGTCCGAGGCCATCCAGGCCTTCAAAAGCGGGGTCCATTAGATGGATTGCGTCGTCCACCCCCATGGCCAGGGCGGTGCGCAGCGCCATCTTCACCCGTTCTGGTCCAAGGCTGACCGCGGTAACCTTGCCCTGCCCCAGTTTTTCTTTGATGCGCAGGGCGGTCTCAATTGCATATTCATCGTAGGGGTTGATGACCCATTCCACTTCACCCGTGTCAACGAATCCGGTCTGGGAGTTAATCCGGATTTTTGTTTCGGTTGATGGGACCTGTTTTATACAACAAACGATATGCATTGGCTACTCCTCAAATTTTTTCACACATAACGAGCAGTTATGCCCGCCGAATCCAAACGAGTTGGAAAGGGCGTTGCGGATTTCCATCGCCCGGGGGCCCGTTGGAACAAAGTCCAGATTGACCCCTTCATCTGGCTGGACAAAGTTGAGCGTCTGGTGGATCCGTCCCTCTTTTACGCTCAGGACCATAGCGATAAACTCCATCGCACCGGCGGCACCCAGGCCGTGGCCGATCATTGATTTGGTGGAGTTGATCGCCAGGCGCCGGGCATGGTCACCGAATACGTCAATAATTGCCTTTACCTCGGCCGCATCGTTGAGCGGAGTGGAGGTACCGTGGGCGTTGATGTAGTCAACCTCTTCTGGCGTCAGTCCGGCATCCTGGAGCGCCAGTTGCATCGCCATTGCCGCGCCTTTGGCTTCCGGGTCCGGGGCGGTGATGTGGTAACCGTCAGCGGTGGCACCGTAGCCGGCGATTTCGCAGTAAATCTTTGCCCCGCGCCGCCGGGCATGCTCAAGTTCTTCCAGAACATAGATACCGCAACCTTCGGCAATCACAAAGCCGTCCCGTTCCCGGTCAAATGGTCTTGAGGCCTGTTCCGGCTGGTCATTCCGTTTCGACAGGGCGCCCATATTGGCAAAGGCGGCGACGGTAAATTTGGTTATCGGCGCTTCGGTGCCACCGGTGATTATAATGTCGGCGTCGCCGTGCTGGATGTGGCGCAGGGCAACACCGGTGGCGTGGGCACCGGAGGCGCAGGCAGATACCGAGCAGTAGTTCGGTCCGCGTAGACCGTAAAGGATGGCAATCTGACCGGATGCCATGTCTGGAATCATCATCGGGATGAGCAGGGGGGAGACCGGTCGGGGACCCCGGGAGATGAAGATACTGTGCTGTTGTTCCCAGGTGGCGATACCACCCATACCGGAGCCAACTACAACGCCCACCCGGTCTTTGTTTTCTTTTTCCAGGTCCAGTCCGGCGTCCTTAATGGCTTCAATTGCCGCGTAGAGGGCAAACTGGGTGAACCGGTCGGCACGCTTTGCCAGTTTGGCATCCAGTCGCGTCAAGGGGTCAAACCCTTTTATCTCGGCACCAATCTGGACCGCGAGGTCGGAGGTGTCAAAGGCACTGATTTTGGCGACACCGCTTTTGCCCGTTAGAAGGTTCTGCCAGTAGGTGGGGACGTCGTTTCCCAGTGGGGTAACCGCGCCCAGTCCGGTTACCACCACCCGGCGTTTATTGCCATTCATAGCCGAATTATCGGTCGGGTTTTGGGCTCGTTACTGAACCGATTCGCCGGCCGCGGCTTTCTTTTCCGCCAGTTTTCTTTCCAGGTATTCAACCGCCTTGCCGACGGTGGTTAATTGCTGGGAGTCCTCGTCCGGGATTTTGATGCCGAACTTGTCCTCAAAAGCCAGGACCAGTTCCACAATGTCCAGCGAATCGGCGCCCAGGTCTTCCTGGAAACGGGCGTCAGGGGTTAGTTTTCCTGCCGCGTCGGGCAGCTTTTCCGTGATAATCGCCTTCACTTCATCAATTAACGCCATAAAAGCCTCCTTGGGGTTAAAATATACAAATAATTTTAACCGTTCTTCTGAGAATGTCAAGAATACCATATGGTTTTAAGGTTTAACTTGACAGAAAGCGATTAAGGTTTAAGTTTATTTGATGGCTCTGGCATTGGTTTTATCGCTGGTTGTCTTTTATCCGGGTGCGGGCACCGCCGGATTTGATTTCCTCCGGATTACCCCCACCGCCCGGGAGGCGGCTCTCGGCGGCGCGCCGGCAGTGGGCGCGGGAAACGGTTTCAACTTTTATTATAACCCGGCTGGTATCGCCACCGGTAGCGCGGCGCATATCGGTTATATCAATTATCCGGCGGGAATTCATGCCGGGTCAGCCGGTTATAGCCAGCCGGTGACAGACAACTACGGCGTGGGGGTGGGTGTTTTTTATCTCAACTCCGGCCGGATGAAACGGACAAACGAACAGGGTGAAGAGTTGGGGACATTTGGGGTCTCCTATGCCAATCTGAACCTTTCCGGCGGCATCCGGCTTCCCTATGACCTGGCGTTCGGGCTTGGGCTCAACGGCCTTTACGGCGGAATTGATTCCTTTTTCTCGCTGGCGGTTGCGGCCAATATCGGGATCAGCTATCAGCCATCGGTCCTGCCGTTGAAACTGGGGTTTGTGGTCCAGAATCTGGGGGGTGAGTTAAAGCCATTTGGCAGTACCCGGGACCCGCTGCCCCTGGAGTTTCGGCTCGGCGGCTACTGGGAGCCGATCCCGGCGCTGAATCTGAATCTGGCACTGGCAAAGCCGATTGATAACCGGTTCAATTTCCGCGCCGGTATCGAGGGCTGGGTGACCAAAGAGCTGGCGTTACGCGCCGGGTACAGTTCGCTGGGTGCGGACCTGACCGGCGGCACCGGCTGGGACCCGCTGGCCGGGTTCAGCATCGGGCTGGGCATTCGGTACCAGCGGTATCAACTTGATTACTGTTTTGTGCCGATGGTTGTGCTCGGTTCTGCCCACCGGATATCCCTGGGTTTTGCCCTCTGAAGCAAAGTTTTCCAATGAAGCGGCAGTTTGTTAAGGACCTGAAGCCGGGTACCCTGGTTAACGATGTGTTCTTCTGTTCCCACCGGGATATTAAGGAGCGCCGGGATGGTAGCCAGTTTCTGACTTTTGAGATGTGCGACCGCACCGGTTCCATAGCGGCGATAATGTGGGACAACATTGAGGATGGCATTAACTACATTGCCGAAGGTTCATTCTGTCACATTCAGGGTCGGGTTACCGATTATCAGGGGCGGCCGCAGGTGACGGTCAATGCGGTTTTCCCAGTTGAACCGGTCCAGGTGTCCCGGACCGATTTTCTGGCGGTGAGTCCGTTTGACCGGGGTGAACTGCTCGCCGAGCTACAGGGATATATCAAACAGGTCGGCAACCGATTTCTGCGCGGTCTCCTGGACAGTTTTTTCGGTGACCCGGGGTTTGCCGAGCAGTTTGCCCTGGCGCCGGCAGCGGTGCGGGTTCACCACGCCTATATCGGTGGACTCTTGGAGCATACGGTGATGATGTGCCGGCAGGTCCGGCAGGTCGCCGAGGTCTATCCTAACCTGGACCGGGACTTACTCCTTACCGGCGTCATCCTCCACGACATCGGTAAGGTCCAGGAGTACGCCTTTGAGACCGCGATTGACCACACCGACGACGGCAAACTAATCGGTCATATTGTCCTCGGTTATGAGATGGTGCGCGAGCGGATTGCCCGGATTGAGGGTTTTCCGTCCGATCTCGCCCGGATGGTTTTGCACATCATCCTTGCCCATCATGGCGAAAATCGGTTTGGCTCGCCCAAGACACCAAAATTTCCCGAGGCGTTTGTGGTGTTTTTCCTTGATTATCTGGACTCCCGGCTGGCGATTTTCCGGACCGCGATGGAGAAAAATAAAGGGGTCAGGTGGACCGAGTTCAACGACTATCTGGAGACCGACGTTTACATAAAGGAACCAGCCGACAGGGACCAAACTGATACCTGATTTTTCCACCGTTGCCGCCAGCGGCACCGCGCTGGGTATTACCATCAGCACAACCCATTATCAACAGCTCTGCCAGTACGCCGGGCTGGTTCAGGAATGGAACAAAAAAATCAATCTGATTTCCCGCCGGGATATTGCCCGCATTTTCACCTATCACATTATTGATGCCCTTGCCGTGGCACGGTTCATTCCCGAAAATGCCCGCTGCTGTGATATCGGGACCGGTGCGGGTCTGCCGGGAATTCCCCTGGCGATTGTCCGCTCCGACCTGACGATGAACCTGGTGGAGGCAACAAAGAAAAAGTGCCGTTTTCTCAACCACGCGGTTCAGGAACTGGGGTTGACTAACTGTTTTGTGTTCGGGGAGCGGTCGGAGGCGCTCTTGCCCTTAAATTGCGATGTGGTTCTGAGCCGGTTGACCGGTCCGGTGGCAAAGGTTTTGCCGGAGTTTGTTCATCATCTTAAGACCGATGGGGTGGTGGTGCTTTATAAAAGTCCTGCCGGAAAAGAGGGGCTTCCGGCCAGTTTATTAAAGCGATTGCACCTGGTAGTGAGCGGGACCGCGGACCTGGCTTTGCCCATTTCCGGAGTCCCCCGGCGGTTTGTTTTTCTGCGCCGGGGATAAAACCAAAAAAATAAGAAGGCCTACACCCCGAGGCCTTCCTAATTTAACCACTGATTGAGGATGTAACACTTTAAAGCGTGCCCGGGTCGTGCAAAACTCGTAGAAAGGAGGTGATCCAGCCGCACGTTCCCGTACGGCTACCTTGTTACGACTTCGCCCCAGTCACCGGCCCTACCTTGGGCCCCGAAGAATCGGGGACTTCAGGTATTGCCAGCTCCCATGGCGTGACGGGCGGTGTGTACAAGACCCGGGAACGTATTCACCGCAGCATGCTGATCTGCGATTACTAGCGATTCCATCTTCATGCAGGCGAGTTGCAGCCTGCAATCCGAACCATGGCCGCTTTTTAGGATTTGCTCCACCTCGCGATGTCGCATCCCATTGTAACGGCCACTGTAGGACGTGTGTAGCCCTGGGCATAAAGGCCATGCTGACTTGACGTCATCCCCACCTTCCTCCTCCTTGACGGAGGCAGTCCCCTTAGAGTGCACCCTTGCGGGTTAGCAACTAAGGGCAGGGGTTGCGCTCGTTGCGGGACTTAACCATACACCTCACGGCACGAGCTGACGACAGCCATGCAGCACCTGTGCCGGCTCCCGGGAAAATCCCGGGTCGCTTCCCTTTCGGGTCACTACCACCGGCATGTCAAACCCAGGTAAGGTTCTTCGCGTAGCATCGAATTAAACCACATCCTCCACCGCTTGTGCGGGTCCCCGTCAATTCCTTTGAGTTTCAACCTTGCGGCCGTAGTCTCCAGGCGGCACACTTAACGCGTTAGCTACGGTACAGGCAAAAACGCCTACACCTAGTGTGCATCGTTTACGGCTAGGACTACCAGGGTATCTAATCCTGTTTGCTCCCCTAGCTTTCGTGTTTCAGCGTCAGGAACATTCCAGGAGCCTGCCTTCGCCATCGGCGTTCCTTCCGATATCCACGCATTTTACCGCTACACCGGAAGTTCCAGCTCCCTCTCCTGTCCTCAAGGCTGATAGTTTCGTGAGCAATTCCCCGGTTGAGCCGGGGGCTTTCACTCACGACCCGTCAGCCCGCCTACACACCCTTTACGCCCAGTGAATCCGGACAGCGCTCGCCCCCTACGTTTTACCGCGGCTGCTGGCACGTAGTTAGCCGGGGCTTCCTCTGGGAGTACCGTCACCCGTCCTGAGGACGGGCATCGTTCCCCCTGACAGGAGTTTACATCCCGAAGGACTTCGTCCTCCACGCGGTGTCGCTGGGTCAGGCTTTCGCCCATTGCCCAAATTTCTAGACTGCTGCCTCCCGTAGGAGTGGGGACCGTGTCTCAGTTCCCCTGTGGCTGGTCACGCTCTCACGCCAGCTATCCGTCTTAGCCATGGTGGGCCGTTACCCCGCCATCAAGCTGATAGACCAGGAGCCCGTCCCGGGGCGGCACCTTGCGGCACCTTTTCTGTCCGAAAGATGCCTTCCGGACAGAGTATGGAGAATTAGCCCACCTTTCGGTGGGTTATGCTCCTCCCCAGGGGAGGTTACCCCTGTATTACTCACCCGTTTGCCGCTAAGCGCAGCATGGTATTGCTACCTCACTGCGCTCCGCTCGACTTGCATGTCTAAGACACACCGCCAGCGCTAGTCCTGAGCCAGGATCAAACCCTCCAAGCAAAAAGCTTAGAAGGAAATGACTTGGCACAACCCGAGCACGCTTTTGGGTTACATCCGAATTATCAAAGAGCGACATCTCTGTAACTTTAGAATACACAAAAAAATTGCCATTGTCAAGCAGGTTTTTCATGAGCAATAATTGTTTCTATCTTATTATTTTTCAGATTGTTATGGTTTAAACCGAAAAAATATTTCAACTGTTCTTTCCCGGGGTGGGGAACCACTTTTATTTTTGCTCTTTGTCTGTGGTATCCCCGGAGTTTTTTTTCTCTTTTTCGGCTCTGGGACTGGTTTTGTTTTTGTAGTCGGTGATGTAGAAGCCGGAGCCCTTGAAGATTAATCCGGCACCGCCGGAAATCAGCCGCTGGACGCAGTTTTTCTTTTTGCACTTCGGGCAGTCTTTGAGCGCCGGTGCGGTAATTGACTGAAACTGACTGAACTTATGGCCGCATTTGTTGCAGCGATAGTCGTAGGTAGGCATGTTATTTCAGGACCAGGGGCGGGGACATCCCCGCCCCTGTTTTTCGTTTTTAGTACTCGCCACCGTAACCGCCGGGTGCGGGCGGGGTCTTTTCCTTTTCGGGAATTTCGGTTATCGCGCACTCGGTGGTGATCATCAACCCGGCAACACTGGCGGCGTTCTCCAGCGCCACCCGGGTCACCTTGGTCGGGTCAATGATTCCCATCTCATACATATCGCCGTATTCCAGGGTCTCGCAGTTGAAGCCGAAGGCGCCCTTTTCTTCCTTCACCCGGTTGAACACGATGGAACCGTCAACACCGGCGTTCTCGGCGAGCTGGCGGATTGGCTCTTCCAGCGCCCGCTTGACGATGTTGACGCCAATCTGCTCATCCCCTTCCAGTTTCATCTTCTCCAGCGCCGGCAGGCAGCGTACCAGTGCGACACCACCGCCCGGGACAACCCCCTCTTCTACCGCGGCGCGGGTGGCGTGCAGGGCGTCTTCAACCAGCGCCTTCTTGTTTTTCATCTCCACCTCGGTTGCGGCACCGACGTTAATCACCGCCACACCGCCGGCCAGTTTCGCCAGTCGCTCCTGCAGTTTCTCCCGGTCGTAGTCGGACTTGGTTTCCTCAATCTGTTTGCGAATCTGCTCAATCCGCGCCTGAATATCCGCCTTCTTGCCGGCACCTTCAACGATGGTGGTGTTTTCTTTGTCAATTACCACCCGCTTGGCGATGCCGAGGTCGGAAATCTGGACATTTTCCAGTTTGATACCCAGGTCTTCGCTGATCAGCCGACCGCCGGTGAGGATGGCGATGTCCTCCATCATCGCCCGGCGCCGGTCGCCGTAGCCCGGTGCCTTCACCGCACAGCAGCGCAGGGTCCCCTTGATGTGGTTGACCACCAGTCCGGCGAGCGCTTCACCCTCCACCTCTTCGGCAATGACGAGAATCGGTTTGCCCCGCTGGGCAACCTTTTCCAGAACCGGCAGCAGGTCACGCATTGAGGAGATTTTCTTCTCGTAGAGGAGGACAAAGGCGTCTTCCAGAATCGCCTCCATCTTCTGATTCTGGGGCGAAGTGGTGCCCGGCTCGAGGGCAAAGTAGGGGGAGAGGTAGCCGCGGTCAAACTGCATCCCTTCCACCACCTCCAGGGTGGTTTCTACCGCTTTGGCTTCCTCAACGGTGATAACGCCTTCTTTGCCGACCTTCTCCATCGCATCGGCAATCAGTTTACCAATTTCTTTGTCGTTGTTGGCGGAGATGGTGGCAACCTGTTCAATTTCCTCCCGACCGGCGGTCTTTTTGGAGATGCGCTTCAGTTCGGCAACCGCGGTCGCCACCGCCTTGTCAATGCCCCGCTTCAGCGCCATCGCATTGGCGCCGGCGGTGACATTCTTCAGCCCCTCGCGGTAGATCGCCTCGGCGAGGATGGTGGCGGTGGTGGTGCCGTCACCGGCAACATCGGAGGTTTTTGATGCCA
This sequence comes from uncultured bacterium, assembly GCA_964412225.1. GTDB lineage: Bacteria > Hydrothermota > Tepidihabitantia > Tepidihabitantales > Tepidihabitantaceae > CAYPNB01. The sequence continues at coordinate 137,027 of CAYPNB010000001.1, forward strand.
CCTCTTTTATCATCTGGGCGCCCATGTTTTCAAATTTGTCTTCCAGTTCAATTTCCTTGGCGACGGTGACGCCGTCCTTGGTCACCGTGGGCGCACCCCATTTTTTGTCAATAAGAACGTTGTGTCCCCGCGGTCCGAGGGTTACCTTGACCGCATGGGCGAGTTGTTCGGTGCCGCGCAAAATGGCGCGTCGTGCCTCTTCTTCAAACCGCAATTGTTTCGCGGGCATTTTTAAACCTCCCTTTTACTTTTCCTTCTCAATTATACCGAGGACATCGTCCTCACGCATAATCAGATACTCTTTGTCGTCAATCCGGATTTCGTTGCCGGAGTACTTCCCGAACAGGATATAGTCTCCCTTCTTCACTTCCATCGGAATCCGGTTTCCCTTGTCGTCAATCCGACCTGGTCCAACCGCAATAACCTTTCCCTGTTGCGGTTTCTCGCGAGCGGTATCCGGGATAATAATACCGCCCTTTTTTACCTCTTCTTCTACTCTTTCTATCAGGATACGGTCCTGTAAGGGTTTAATTTTCATCGTTCCTCCTTTTTATACCTCTGATATAACCTTGTAAAATCCCTGCACTTCCAAATCCCAGCTTCCCATCCCGACCCCCTGATTTTATTAGACAACAGCGACCAGCAGGGAGATTCAGGAATGGGCGATACCTGAATTGAACAGGTGACCTCCTCCTTGTAAGGGAGGCGCTCTCGCCAACTGAGCTAATCGCCCATTTTAGAAATTATAACCCCATTTCAATACCCTGTCAAACAGACCCTGGGGCGGTCCCCCCCACCGTTACCCTGGTTGCCGGTTTATTGAACTTTTAATTTATAAATATTTAGAAAGCAAAGACTTAATTACTTACCCCTGGTTTGCGGGAAAACTCCGGCGTGAATTTTTCCCGGACCCGGGGTCTTAAAGGTCAGAATGAAAAACAGGAAAATTATGGGCAATTGTGAAAGGGCGATTGAGCGCTACCGGAAAAAGGTGCTCCGGAACCGGGGCAAAACCCTGATACCGGAAATTGCCGGTTTGATGGTGGACAACTATGCGGCTGCCCGGCAGATCCAGGAGATGGTGGACCGGGCAACCCGGGCCGCACTTATCGGCCGGGATGTATCGGTTATCAACCGGGTTGCCTATCTCAGCTTTGGGCGTCAGGTGTGGGGCAGGGCAAAGCGGTTTACCGGCAAAACTCTGGCAAAGGAACTCCAGCTGATCCGGCAGCGCTGGCAAGAGCGGGGCCTGGACCCGGAGATTATGCGGGAAGTTGAGGAGCATGTGCGGCGGGTTATATCTTGACCGGAGCCCAAGGTGTCATATCCTGATTCTGTTGTGGACCCGGAAGCGGACCTGGTTGCCGAGCTCAAGGCGGAAAAACCCGGCGCACTGGAAAAACTCTTTCACACCTACTGGCGACCGGTTATGGCTCTTGCCTTAAGCCACCTGCCGGACTCGGCAGAAGCGGAAGACTGTGCGATTGAGACCTTTACCGACATCGCCCGGGGGATAAAAAACTTCCGGGGCGAGGCGAAGCTTTCTACCTATATTTATCGGATTGCGCTCAACCGCATCCGTAAACACCAGCGCGCCAATGCCCGGCGCATCCAAACGGTGCCCCTGAACAACGGTGCCGAAAATATCGCCACCACCCGGACATTGGAGCAGGAGCAGGAACTAAAAGGCGAAGTTGTCTGGCTGTTAAAAGCGGTCAACAGCTTGCCCCGGCTTCAGCGCGAGGCGATAATCCTGCGCCACATAATTGACCTGCCCCTTGTCCGGGTGGCAGAAGTTCTCGGTGTCGGCACCGGTGTGGCGGCGATGCGCATCAACCGGGGGCTCAAGCGGCTCCGGCGAATGCGCGACCGGCGCCGAAAAAAGGAGGCAAGATGAAACCGACCGCGATCAACCGGCTGTTCCAGAACGCAAAGACGGCAATCGCAGAAAAAGTTCAGCGCACTGACCCGCAACAACTCTGGCACCGGCTCAACCAAAACTTAAGACAAAAGGACCTTAACCGGATCCTCCTCCGGTTAAACAACTGGGAGAAACAGCCGACGCGGCTCCGGTTTACCGACCGCAAAGACCTCCTCCTCCTCCTTCTCTATGTCCGGGGCAGAACCGGCAAAACCGCGGAACCGCTTCTGGGAATGACCCGGATAATGAAACTGGTTTTCATTGCGGTTCAGGAACTTTTCCTTGCCCCGCTGGTGCGCAACCCCTACCGCTTTGTCCCTTACAAACTCGGACCCTGGGCGCCCGAACTCTATTCTGACCTTGAGACATTAATTGAGGCCGGGCTCATCCGGGCGATGAAACTTGACCCGGAAGGTGTTCCGGTGATTGCGCTGGACTCGGCAACCGCGGGCGACATCAGCCGGCTCAACTCGGGCATCAGCGCTGCGGAACGGCTGGACTCGTTAACCCTTGCCTTCAAACTCACCCCCCGAGGCAGACGCTTTGCCCGTGCCCTTATGCAGGCGGCGACAAAGCGCCAGAAAAACATCCTCCCCGGACTGGAGATTGTCAAAACCCAGTTTGGCGCCCTGCCCCTCACCCAACTCCTCCGCTATGTCTACACCCGCTACCCGGAATACACCAGCAAATCGGAGATAATATCAAAACTGTTTTGGAAAACAGGGTAAGTGTTGACACTCTGGGGAGGGGGGGTATAATCGGGCATATTTGGTTTAATGTCACAAACTAAAGGAGGTAGTAATGTCCGAAGTTAAGCCAGAGGTCAAGCAGGAAGGTAAGGACTGGCTGGTTGCCCTGCTATTGTCAATTTTCGTTGGGCAGTTCGGCGTTGATCGGTTCTATCTGGGGTATGTCGGGCTGGGGGTTTTGAAGCTGGTGACCCTGGGCGGTTTGGGGATATGGTGGTTGATTGATTTGATTTTGATCGCCACCAACAGTATGAAGGACGCCAAGGGTAATCCGCTGGTGAAGAAGCAGTAAGTTTTTATTAACGGTCGGGTTTGATATAATTAATCCAGTGCGAGTACTGGTGGTTTATTTTTCCTGGAGCGGTGTTACCGCCCGGGTGGCAGAGGAGATTGCCCGGGCTTTGTCTGCGGACCGGGAGGAGATTAAGTGTTATGAGTATAAGAACCTTCTGGCGGCGGTGTTGCAGATGATGTTTGCCCGGAATAAGGAGCTGCGGCTGTTTCCCCTGCAGTATCAGCCCGAGAACTATGACCTGGTTGTGGTTGGTTCACCGACCTGGGCCGGGCGGCCGCCACCGCCGGTGATGGTTTATCTGCGGCGTTATGCCGCGGGGTTTAAGCGGGTTGCCTTTTTTAGCACATCGGCTTCGCCCGCGGAGCAGAATGTGCTGGCAGAGATGGCACGGGTGAGCGGTAAGGAGCCGGTGGCGGTAGCCCATTTTCATCGTTCTGTTGTCCGCCTGAGGGATTTTGTCCGGCAGGTGCAGGAGTTCATAGCGCGGGTTAGCGGTAGCCCGGGTTCAGCGGCATAGCCATTTTTTAGATCAACCGGTTTGTCTTTTTGTCCGCGGGAGGCGGCGCGTTTTTCCAGTTATAAAGCCGGTGCTGGCCAAACCGGCTCAGTCATTTTTATCGGGATATACTCAACACCGGCAGCGCGGGTGTGCCGCAGGTGCTGGCCATAAAATCGGCAGGCATGCATTATTGTCGCGCCGAATGCCAGATTCACCGGTTGCTTCTTAATTACGGTTTGTCTGTTAGTTATCACCGGCAGTGGGTGTCTGTTATCGGATGGGTGAATTTTCCGCGTTAGGTTCTGTCGCCGGCGGGGTCTTAATGGTCAGAAGGCGACCGTCCGGGCGGCAGGACGGCGGCAAAAATCGGCCGCAGAAAGGAGGTGTTAAGGATGAGTAATCTGATGCGACGGATTGCCCGGTGGACGGTGAAGACCAGTCCCGAGCGAGTCAAGGCGACGCTGGAGGAGTTACGACCGACAATGCTTGCCAATATGCAGGCGGTGTTTCCGGAGTTGGTGATGGTGGAGGCGCAGGTTAAACAGGTGCTGGACGGTAAGGGCGTGCCTACCATTCAGTACCCGTTTTATCTGAGCTTCGGCCGGGAGTTGTGGCGGTTGCAGCGGCAGGAAATCTCGGGCGATTCCCTGAGCCGTGAGGTTGCCGTGTTGATGACGAAATGGGTCGGTCGCGGTCTGGCCCAGCCGGTTCTGGAGGCGATTCGGAATCAGGTGTTCACCATTGCTGCACCGGGTCCGTAAGGGCGGTTGCGGGTGGCTCAGACGAGCCGCCCGCATTTTTTATGCCGGTTTGCCGAGGATGATATAGGCAATTGAAAAGTAGATGGCGGTGCCCAGGATGTCGGCGATGGTAGTGATTAGCGGGGTGCTGGCGGTTGCCGGGTCCCGTTTCAGTTTGGTGAAGATAAAGGGGAGGACGATGCCGATGATACTGCCCACCATCACATTTAGCACCATGGCGATGACCACCACCGGTGCGATTCGCCATCCGCCCCGGACAACGCCCATTATTGATATACCGGCACCCATTGTTAGCCCGAGCGCCGCCGCAACCAGAAACTCCCGGCCCACCAGGTAGAGCCAATCCCGCATGCGGACGGTGCCGACCGCCAGTGCCCGGATGACAAGCGTTGCCGACTGGGAGCCGGCGTTGCCTGCGGTGTCCACCAGGACCGGCAGAAATGTTACGAGGACAACATATTTTGCCAGGAAGTCGGAAAAGCCCTGGATGATGCCACCGGTGATCAGGTCCATGATCAGGAGGGCGAGGAGCCAGGCAACCCGGCTGCGGTAAAGGAGCCGGACCGGGACTTCACGGAGTTTGGTGATGAAGGTGAGGTCAATTTTGCCGGGATGGATACCGGAGATTTTGGTGATGTCTTCGGTTTGCTCTTCGCGCACGACGTCCAGGATGTCGTCAATGGTCACGATGCCGAGGAGGACCCCTTCCTGGTTGACTATGGGTAGGGCCAGGAGGTCGTAACGTTCCATCACCCGCGCCGCCTCTTCCTGGTCGGCGGTGGCATCAATGGAGATGACCTCGTGGTCCATTACTGATTCAATCCGGGCGTCCATCGGGGCAAGGATTAATTTTCTTAACGGGATGTCGTCAAGGAGGCGTTTCTGTTCGTCAATTACATAGACGGTGTTAATCGTTTCGGCGTCAACGCCGTTTTTCCGGATGTGTTCGAGCGCCTGTTTTACCGTCCAGTGGGCGAATACCGCCACATAGTCGGGGGTGAGGAGCCGGCCGACACTGCTGGGCGGGAAGCCCAGGCTCAGGAGCGTCTCCCGCCGGTCTTCCGGTGAGAGGAGGTTGAGTGCCCGTTGAATCAGTTCCGGTGGCAGGTCGCCGAAGAGTTCCGTCCGGTCATCAGGTGCCAGTTCGGCGATGATGGTTTTTACCTGTTCGTCGCTGAGGCTTTTAATCAGGGTGAGCTGGGTATCGGGGTCAAATTCGGCAAACACCTCGGACTGGAGGTGCTGCGGTAACAGCCGGAAGACAATCACCAGCTCCGGGTCGGGCAGACTCGCGATGAGGTCGGCGATGTCCGGAGCCGGCCACTGGGAGAGTGTCTCTTTGAGTGTCTGCCAGTTTTTCTGTTTTACCAGTTCAACAATCTCTGGCTCCAGGAGTTGCTTTAAGAAGTTAATTCTTTTTCTGATTGGCATAGTGTTGTCCGTTGCTATCTTACCCGATATTTTCTTTTAGGCAAGCCTTTCCTTCGGTTTTTCTTGACATCCGGACAGCGGCGGGCAAAATCTTTCTGCTGATGTACCGGGTAGCACTGTTTGCTGTGCTGATGGCGGTGATTTCTGGGTTGGTTGCCTGTCCCGGTAAGACAAAGACAGCACCAACCGCGCCCACCCCGGTTTCTTCTCCGGTAACACCCACCACCGAATCCAGTCGGGTCGCAGGTGAAGTTAACACCCGAGAGCCGGCGGCGTCGGTCAAGACGGTGTCCTTTTCCCGGGATGTTCTTCCCATTTTGAAAGAACTGGCCGGTGACTGTCATACGGCAGATAATATGGCGGGCAATTACGGGGTTGATTCCTATGAAGCGGTGATGGCTGGGGGTACCGATTCCACCCCCAATGTGATTCCAGGGCAACCGGAGAAGAGTCTGCTCTATATCTATCTTACCAAAGGCCATCCCTTCGGGGTCAAACCGGATTCGGCGCAGTTGAGGGTAGTTTACGAATGGATCCGGCAGGGGGCAAAAAATAATTAAATTAGGAGGTCAGGTGTTTCTTGAGGCGAAGGTGAGCTGGGTGACAGGAAGGCAGTTTGTTGGTGTTTCCGGTTCTGGCCACAGTTTGGTGATGGATACCGGTGCCGAGCACGGTGGTGCCGACACCGCGGCGACGCCGATGGAGATGGTGCTGGTTGCCCTTGCCGGCTGTACCGGTATGGATGTGGTTTCTTTATTGGAGAAGATGCGGGTTAAATTTACCGGACTGGAGATGAAAATCCGCGGCGAGCGCCAGGAGGAGCATCCCCGGGTTTTTACCAAAATAGAGGTTGAGTATGTTGTTTACGGTCCGGCGGTTGAGGAGGCGGCGGTAAAGCGGGCGATAGAGCTGTCGCAGGAGAAGTACTGTTCGGTTGCGGCGCTGATTCGCCCTGCCTGTCCGGTGAGCTATACTTACCAAATAGTTAAAACCGAAGGTAGACCAAATGCTTGACAAAAGGTCAAAGGGGTATAAAATATTTTCAAAGGAGGATTTGCTATGCGTCAAATTTTGTTAGCCCTGGTGTTTTTGGCCAGTTCGTTCTTTTTGATGACATCCTGTCAGCGGGATAACGCCCTGCGCGTTGTGGGTCTGCCAACGCCTTTTTATGCCGATCTGATTGACCGGGGTATTGAGCGCGACCCGGAAACAGGAGAACCGGAAGAGATTGAAGTTGTCCCGGACGATGTGGCAACCGGGGAGTTTCAATATGTGGAGATTGGACCAGGACTGCCTACCTGGACTCCTTATCAAGCCCATATTGAGCAGGTAAGAATTAAGTTTTCCCGGAAGATGGGTGATGAACTGGCTGAGCCCCTTCCGGATATTGTCGTTCCCTGTAAATTTGTCGTACCCTCCGACCCAACCGGGAAAAAGAAGGTATCGGCGTCGTTTCATGTTCTTCCTTCCTGGTATAAGGATGAGTACCTGATGGGGTATGATTACATTATTCTTGAGGCAACGCTGACTTTTACCGGTTATGACGATGCCTCTGGCAGGGATATAACCGCCCAGAATAAAATGGAGGTTGTGGTTTCCGATTTTTACGATGATCCCACCAGAATCGGTCAGTAAGAGAGAGGTTCGGCGGGTTTATTAAAGTAGCCATTAGATAAGTCAAGGAGGTGGCTAATGAAAAAATGGCGTATTGTGGTGACTTTGTTTTTGGTTGGTACCGCGGTGTTTGCCTATACCGGATTCGGCGGCGGTAAGGGGCTTTTCCGGGTTCAGGATGCCCGTACCGAGGAGACGGGGTTAAATGTTGCCCTGCATCTTCTGGGCAGAACCGTAGTTTTCAGCGCAGGGGAAGAGACAAGAAGGGGGTATATTGGTGACCTGCTGGCGCCGACGCTTCATTATACACCGTTTGCCACCGATTATGTTGGTGCGGAAATTTTTGCCACCTGGGGCGCTATTGCCCAGAATGCCCGAATTGATGAACGGTCTTATGAGTATGGGCTCCATGACCTGCGGGCAGGGGCCAAGCTCTCGGTGCCATATCTGCCGGTGTTGAAACTGGGTGGAATGGCGTCGTATAAATTTCTTTCCCGTGACGCAAAATCCTGGATTGAAGGGATAGCGGTTCCTGCTGAGACGTTGACCTGGGCAGGACTGGCAACGCTGCGTTTTCAGGACCTGGTGACCTCGCTACCCAATTTTATGATTAATTTCGGGAAGGCTGGCTCCTGGACCAATTACGGTGCGGCAGTGGAACTGGCGGCTGAAGGTCTGGCGCTGTTCGTCGAGATTACCTCCCAGCAGCCGGCAGGTTCTCAGGGGATATTTGATACCGATAACGGTCGGGTTCGCCTGACACCCGGGGTGACCTTTGGCAGTCCGCGGGGTTTTGCCCTTTCTCTTGGTTATACCTTTGGTCTGAGCGATGCTACTCCGAACGAGTTGATTTTCGGGATGAATATCGCCACCCCGTTCTTCCGCAAGGCGCCGGTGGTCTGGGGACAGTTTTCCGGTTCGGTGATTGACGCCTCAACCAGGAGGCCTCTGGTGGCAACGGTGGAATTTCCGGAGAATCCGAAGTTGAAATCGGTGACCACTGACGAATCCGGTCTGCTTTTTTTGAAGCGGGTGCCGGTGGGCGTGCTCAAGGTCCGGATTACGGCCGAGGGCTATCGTCCCCTGGAGACATTTGTCAATGCTGAAGCAAAGCCCAAGGAACCGGTGCGGATAGAGATGTATCCCCTGGTGACCTATGGCGTATTTGCCGGGGTGGTTACCGATGCCCGTAGCGGGAAGCCGCTGGCGGCAAAGATTACCTTTGCCGATGCCGAGATTGAGCCGTTTATGAGTGACGGTAACACCGGTGCCTTCCGGCAGGACAATATTCCGGTTGGTACCTATACCGTTACCGTCAGCGCCGAGGGGTACTTTGAGTCCCGGATGACAATTCAGATTGAAGAGAATCGGGTGACCAACCGGTCGTTCGCCCTGAATCCACTGACGGTGAAGTCCACCGTTACCGGGACGGTTACCGACCGCGGTACCGGTCAGCCAATCGCCGCCAAACTGAAGATCAAAGACGCCGCTACCGGTAATGTCTTTACCGAGGTTGACAACGACCCGGGGACCGGGGTTTATGTTACCGAACTGCCGGCGGGTGCCTATGCGATAACCGTCAGTTCCGAGGGGTACATTGACCAGTCAGCGGCGCTGGTGGTGGAACAGGACAAACCGGTAACGCGTAACTTTACTCTGGTCAAGGTTGGTACCACCGTTACCCTTAAGGGTATTTACTTTGACTTTAACCAGGCAACGATAAAGATTCCGGAGTCTCAGGAGGCGCTGCAGGCGGCTTATACCATCCTGAAGGAGAACCCGACGATTAAGGTGGAGATTCAGGGGCATACCGATAACGTCGGTTCCGATGAGTATAACCAGCGGTTGTCCGAGCGCCGGGCCTGGGCGGTGGTGAATTACCTAGTGCAACAGATGGGTGTTGACGCGGCAAGGTTGATTGCCCGGGGCTATGGTGAGAGCCAGCCCAAGGCTTCTAATGATACGCCGGAAGGACGGGCGCTTAATCGCCGGGTGGAGTTCGTTGTAATCGGAGAACTCCAGAGGTAAACATTCTTTAACTGGCACGGTAATCGGGGGGCGAAAATGCCCCCCGATTTATTTTCGTCTTCAGGGTGCGACCAGGAGCGAGCCGGGGTGGTCTAATATTTGGAAATTGCTTTTGGTCTGTTATTGGTTATAATTTGATTTCCTATGGCATTGGTGGCTGTTTACAAAGCGGAAAACGAACTGATGGCGAATACGATTCAGGCGCTTCTGGAGCAGAACGGTATTCCGGCGCTGGTGCATTCGTTTCAGATTCCCGCCTATGACGGGCTGGCGCAGGTGATGCGACCGGTGTGGGGCGAGGTGCTGGTGGCAGAGGAGGACCTGGCGCGGGCAAAAGAGTGTGTGGCTGGGTTTCTGGCGACCGCGGGGGAGGATTCCGGGGATGTTTAACTTTTCGGTGCTGGGGCGGCTGCTCATCCTCCTGGGTGTTTTCCTGCTTATTGCCGGCGGGCTGATTTTGTTGTTGAGCCGGCTGGGCGTGTCCCGGATGCCCGGGGATATTGTGATTCAGCGCCCCAATCTGGTGGTTTATATCCCGGTCGTTTCGGCGCTGGTGCTTTCGCTTTTGTTGACCTTGATTTTGAACTTAATTTTCTGGCGTTGGCGATAAGTTAAGGAAAGGAAATGTAATTTATGAAGAAAAAACTGGTTTATCGCTTTGGTGAAGGTCGGGCCGAAGGTTCGGCAAAGATGAAGGATGTGCTGGGTGGCAAGGGTGCCAATCTGGCGGAGATGGTGCGGATTGGTTTGCCGGTGCCGCCCGGTTTTACGATCGCCACTGCCGCCTGTGTTTACTATATGAGGCGGCGCCGGATGCCGCCCGGTTTGAAGTCAATGGTGGCGAAGGGGATGGCGTTTATTGAAGGCATAATGGGGCGGCGGTTTGGTGATCCGGAAAATCCCCTTTTGGTTTCGGTGCGCTCCGGAGCCCGGGCGTCAATGCCCGGGATGATGGATACGGTATTGAACCTGGGGTTAAACGACAAGACGGTGACCGGACTGGCCCGGGTTACCGGTAACCGGTGGTTTGCCCTTGACGCCTACCGCCGGTTTATCCAGTTGTTTGGTGATGTGGTTTTGAAAATCCCCAAGGAGGAGTTTGAGCGGCGGATGTCAGCGGTGGGCGACGAGGCAGAGTTGGAACGAGTGATCGGCGCCTTCAAGGAACTGGTCCGGGAGCGGACCGGGGCGGAGTTTCCGGTTGAGCCCGAGCGGCAGCTCTGGTTGGCGATTGAGGCGGTTTTTAATTCCTGGAACAATCCGCGGGCACAGGAGTATCGCCGGCTTTATGGAATTCCCGATTCCTGGGGTACCGCGGTGAATGTCCAGGCGATGGTGTTCGGGAATCTTGGCAACGATTCTGCCACCGGGGTCGTTTTTACCCGGGACCCGGCGACCGGCGAGAAAAAACTTTATGGTGAGTATTTGACCAATGCCCAGGGCGAGGACATCGTGGCGGGTATTCGTACTCCGGAGCCGATAGCGAAACTGCCCGAGGAGCATCCCCGGGTTTACCGTCATCTGGTGCGGTTTCTTTCCCGTCTGGAGCGCCATTATCAGGATATGATGGATGTGGAGTGGACCGCAGAAAAGGGTCGGCTCTGGATTCTCCAGTGCCGGAGCGGTAAACGGTCACCGCTGGCGATGGTGAAGATCGCCCATGATATGGCCAGGGAGCGATTGATCAGCAGGCAGGAGGCGGTGGCCAGGGTTGAGCCGGAACTGGTGGGCAGTTTGTTGCACAAGCAGATCGCCCCGGGTGCCGTCTATGAGGTGGCGGCAACCGGTATCGCCGCATCACCCGGGGCGGCGATGGGCGAGGTTGTTCTTGATGCCCGGCGGGCGGTGGAATTAGCCGGTGCCGGGAGGAAGGTGATTTTGGTCCGGCACCAGACTTCGGCTGATGATGTTGCCGGGATGGCAAAGGCGGAGGGGATTCTCACCGCCATCGGCGGGACCACCTCTCATGCTGCGGTGGTGGCAAGGGGAATGGGTAAACCGGCGGTGGTCGGCTGTGGGGCGCTGCAGATTGATTACGAACGGCAACGGATAAAGGTGGGTAGGCAGGAAATCGCTGCCGGCGCCATCGTTACAATTGATGGCACCACCGGGAATGTGATTGTTGGCGAGGTGCCGCTGGAGGAGCCCCGGCTTGCCGGCGAGTTTAATACCCTGCTCGGCTGGGCTGACCGATTCCGCCGGCTGCGGGTGCGGGCAAATGCCGATACCCCGAAGGATGCCCAAAAGGCAAGGGAGTTCGGTGCCGAGGGAATCGGTCTCTGCCGGACCGAGCATATGTTCTTTGCCCCGGACCGGGTTGGCGTGATGCAGGAGATGATTCTGGCCCCGGATGAGGCGGGAAGAAAACGGGCGCTGGACAAACTGCTGCCGATGCAACAGGAGGACTTTGTTCAGATTTTTCGGGTGATGGACGGGTTGCCGGTGACCATTCGCACCCTTGACCCACCCCTGCACGAGTTTCTGCCCCGGGAGGAGTCCCGGATAGTAGAACTGGCGGAACGGCTGGGCATTACGGTGGCCCGGGTGAAGGAACGGCTGCAGGAACTGGAGGAGGATAACCCGATGCTTGGGTTCCGGGGCTGTCGGCTCGGGATTGTCTATCCGGAGATTACCGCGATGCAGGCACGGGCGATATTTTCTGCCGCCTGTGTGGCGAAGAAAGAGGGGATAAAGGTTCTGCCGGAGGTGATGATTCCGCTGGTGAGTGACCTGGCGGAGTTTGTCCGGCAGCGCCAGTTGGTTGATGGAGTTGCCTCTGAGGTGTTCGCCGAGCAAAGGGTCCGGGTTGGTTATCTCGTTGGCACGATGATTGAGGTCCCCCGGGCGGCGCTCCTTGCCGATGAAATTGCCCGGGTGGCAGATTTCTTCTCCTACGGCACCAACGACCTGACCCAGTTGACCTTCGCCTTTTCGCGGGACGATTACGGCAAGTTTTTTGGTGAGTATCAGCGTCTGGGGGTGATGAAAGAGAACCCATTTGACACTCTGGACACCAAAGGGGTGGGTACCCTGGTCAGGATGGGGGTCCAGCTGGGTCGGAAAGTAAATCCGAAACTGAAGATTGGTATTTGCGGCGAGCACGGCGGCGACCCGGCAACAATTGAGTTTTGCGAGTCGGTCGGGCTTGACTATGTCAGCTGCTCACCGTTCCGGATACCGATTGCCCGGCTGGTGGCGGCACAGGCAAAACTGGGTGTCAAAGGGGCAAGGGGAAGGAGCGTTTGATGGAGCATTTGTTGCGACAGCTGAGCGAGTTGCTGGAAAGACACTCTGCTATTCAGCGCAACCCCTCCCGCCGGCAGTTGATTGCCGATGCGGTGGAACATAAGGAGGCGCTGGTGACGAAGGTGGGTTGTCTGGCGACCTGGACACCAGCCGATTCCACCGGGCGCAGTCCCCAGGATACGGTGACGGTTCTGCGACCGGAATCGGAAGGCACGATTGATTGGAGTTCGCCGAACAACCTCCCGATTACTCCGGAGACATTTACGTTGCTCCTGGAGGATGCGCTTAAACTGCTGGCGGAAAAAAAGCGGCTTTATTACCTGGCGCGGGCGGTGGGGGCGGATGTCAGTTATGCCCTGCCCCTGCGGGTGATTACCGACCGGGCCCTGCATGCTCTGTTCTGTGACAATATGTTTCTGCCGGTTCCGGAGGAGATACGCCGTTCCTGCTTTGCCGAGCAACCGTTTACTCTCATCGCCCTGCCCTATGACCGGCTGGACCCAGAGCGGTATAACGGCAGGTTACGAAAGCTGCCCAAAACCGGTCGGACTACGACGATGGCAATAGCGATGGACTTTGACAATCGGCTGGGAATTGTTTTTGGCTCGGCCTACTGCGGAACGCTCAAGAAGCTGCTTTTTACCGTAATGAATTACCTGCTACCGGCGCAGGGGATTCTGCCGCTCCACGGTTCGGCAAACGAGGGTGAGAAGGGCGACATTACCCTGTTTCTCGGGTTATCCGGCACCGGCAAAACTACCCTTTCTGCGGATCCGCGCCGGCGGCTGCTCGGCGATGACGAGCACGGCTGGTCAGACAACGGCATCGCCAACTTTGAGAACGGCTGCTATGCCAAACTGATCAATCTGAATCCCGAAAAGGAGCCGGAGATTTATGACGCCTGCTTTCACCCCCGGCCCATTTTAGAGCACGGCGCCATCGTTGAGAATGTGATGGTTTATCCAGACGGTACATTTGACCTGAACGATGCCCGGCTTACCGAAAACTCCCGGGGCTCCTATCCCCGTTCTTTTCTTAAAAACATCAAAGAGCCGGCGCTTGGCGGTCATCCCCGCACGATTGTCTTTCTTACCGCGGATGCCAACGGTATCCTGCCGCCGGTGGCAAAACTGAGCCGGGAGCAGGCGATGCTGTGGTTTCTGATGGGCTACACCTCAAAACTTGCCGGTACCGAGACCGGTATTGTGGAGCCGAAAAGCACCTTTTCCCGTTTCTTTGGCCAGCCGTTTATGCCCCGCCACCCGGATGTCTATGTCCGGCTTCTTGGCGAGAAGCTCAAACGGCACCCGACCCGGGTTTATCTGGTAAACACCGGCTGGACCGGCGGACCCTATGGTGTTGGGCACCGGATTGACATCGCGATCACCAGGGAGATTGTCCAGGCGGCAATAAACGGCGACCTTGAAGATGTGCCCTACGAGGAAAACCGGCTTTTCCACTTCCAGATTCCCAAAGTCTGCCCCGGCGTTCCCCGAGACGGCTTTCTTAACCCGCGGGAGACCTGGCAGGACAAGCAGGCTTACGATGAGCGGGCAAAGCGGCTGGCCCAGGAGTTTTCCACCTACTTCCAGTGGGCTTACGGCAATAAGGGGATTGACCCCGAGATTGTCCGGGAGTGTCCAGGAAGATAGAAAGAAAAAGCCAGGTTAATTTCGGACCGTGGGCGGTGTGCCCGGATGGGGTAGATCAGGGGGCGGTCCCCTCCACCGTTCCCCAATTGGCCAGGTATGGGGGGTAAAATTTGCTAACCAATTGCCGGAAAAGATTTTATTCCATTAGTCCAGTCTAACCGGCAATTTTACCGGTTAATTTTTCCCATTTTCGGGGTCTAAACAAATGGGGGAGCGGCTATTTTTCAGAAAATCAGACCGCTTTTTTCCATTTTTAAGTTTAAGACTTGACAATCAATTTTGATGGCGGAAAATTAACTGGTGGTTATACAACGGATGTTGCGGTTATTATTTTTAATTGCGGGGTTGTTGCCTGGCTGGCGATGTAAGAAGACACCTGAGCCGAGCGTGCTGCCCAGATTAAAGGTGGTGGGCAACGAAATTCAGGACGAGAGCGGTAATCAGGTGGTCCTTTACGGTGTGAATGCGATTGACCCGGCCTGGATGGAAAAGTATTACCATCACTGGGATGCAACCTATTTTGAGAAGATGAAAGAGTGGGGTGTAAAAATTGTCCGCATTCCGGTACATTTTCCCGCCTATCGGTGGTTTGAAGAAACTCAGCCCGGTTCTTATATTCGGCTTTTAGAACAGGGAATTGAATGGGCAGCCCGGAACGGAATTTATTCCGTTATTGATTTTCACGCCATCGGTTATCCACCAACCGGTGAATGGCAGTCTTATGGCGAGGACCCAAACTGGGGGCAGATCTATCAGTTTACCCCGGAGGAGTTAAAAGAGTTTTGGCGTCGTATTGCCCAAGAGTTTGCCCACGACGCGCGGATTGCATTCTACGACCTGTTCAATGAGCCGGCAAAGGATTTGCCCAATGGGCAGAACACAGCGCTTGACGCCTGGCTGGAGTGGCGGAATATGGCGGAGGAGTTGATTGATATTATCCGGGAGTATGACCCGCAACGGCTGTTCCTGGTGGGTGGTTTACAGTTTTCCTATGACCTCCGCTATGCAAGAGATTTCCCGGTTCGGCGGGAAGGAGTGGTTTACTCAACTCATACCTATCCCTGGTCAATGATGCCTGGTGACTGGCATGCCAATTGGGATACCGCATTCGGTATGGTGTCTCAATATGTGCCCGTTATTGTGGGTGAAGTTGGTTTTGACCCGGACGCCCCGGATGAAGGGATGCGGGGAACGCCCGAAAGTTTCGGTATTCCGTTGCTTGACGGGTATTTAAAGCCCCGCAATATTGGCTGGATAGCGTGGAACTTTGGTCCGGAATGGCCGCCCTGTCTTGTTGCAGACTGGAATTGGACTCCCACTGTTGCGGGCAGTTTTTTCCGGGAAAGGATGCGGGGAGATTAAACTGAATTGATGAAAGGGGTCAAGATGGCAAAAAGGGAAAAGAAACTAAAGGCTGAGCAAGACTACCAAAGCAGGCACGGGCGCTAAGGGACACGCTGCGGCTTGACGGCGGGGAGTTCTCGGGGAACACCTTTGCCGGGTTTAAGGAGTGCGGGAAATTTTTAAACCGGTGTCTGCTGTCCGGAGTGGCCGATTAAACCGGAGGAGATCATCTGTGATGGCTGTGTTAGCGGTAAACGGCTGGCGAAATTGGGTTATTAGTGTCCAAGTCCAGCTGCGCAGTGCGGGAAGGGGCGCACGGTGAAAAACTGCGGCTGGTGTGATGATTACCCGGGCGAGACACTTCGGAAACACTGGCAGCGGTTTAACCTTCCGGACCAGCGAAAAAACCTGGATGAGGAGAAGAAAAAGGCGGCGGGTTTTAAGACTCCGAGGGGGGAGGAGTGAAAGTCTAAAATTGCCTGAGCGGTTTTTTGTTATTACAATAGCGGTAATATGAATCATCGTGAGTTGCGGCGGACCTTTTTAGAATTTTATGCCCGGCGGGAGCATAAAATTGTGCCCAGTTCTTCACTGATTCCCCGCGATGACCCGACGCTTCTGTTTACCAGTGCCGGGATGGTGCAGTTTAAGGCGCTGTGGGCCGGTGCGGTGGATCTGCCTTATCGGCGGGCGTGTTCAATTCAGAAGTGCCTGCGCGCTTCGGACCTGGAGCGGGTTGGAAAAACACCCCGGCACTGTACATTTTTTGAGATGCTCGGGAATTTTTCGTTTGGCGACTATTTTAAGGCGGAGGCGATTCCCTGGGCGTGGGAGTATCTAACTCAGGTGGTGAAGCTGGACCCAGCCAGGCTTTACGTTTCGGTTTTTGAGGAGGATGAAGAGGCATACGAGGTATGGCGTAGTTCGGTGGGGCTGCCGGAGAACCGGATTTATCGTCTCGGCGAGGAGGACAATTTTTGGGGTCCAGCCGGTGGGAGCGGGGCATGCGGTCCGTGTTCGGAGATTTATGCCGATTTGGGTCCGGAGTTTGGTTGCGGAAAGGAGACCTGTGCCCCGGGTTGTGATTGTGACCGGTTCATTGAGGTTTACAACATCGTTTTTCCCCAGTTTAATCAGTTGCCCGACGGGACAAGGTTGCCGCTGAAGAACCGGGGAATTGACACCGGGATGGGACTGGAGCGGCTGGCGATGGTGTCGCAGGGGAAGAAGAGTATTTTTGAGACCGACCTATTTGCCCCGCTCGTGCGGGCGGTGGGTGAGATTGTCGGGATGGAACAGACGATTGATAACCGGCAGATGTTCTATGTGGCGGCAGACCACAGCCGGGCGCTGGTTTTTGCGATTGCGGATGGGGCGATACCGTCCAATGAGGGGCGGGGGTATATTCTGAGAAATGTTTTGCGCCGGGCGCTTCTGTTTGCCCAGCGGACAGGGGTGCGGGAGCCGTTTCTGTATCGGGTGGCGGGTGCGGTGGTGGAGTTGATGCGGCAGTGGTATCCGGAGCTGGCGGCAAAGCGGGAACAGTCGGCATTGATCATCAAGTCCGAGGAGGAGCGGTTTTTGCGGACACTGGAGGCGGGGCTGGTTATGTGGGACGATACGCTCAGGCGTTACCGGACTGAGGGGGTGGTGCCGGGTGAGGAGCTTTTCCGTTTACACGATACCTATGGCTTTCACATTGAACTGGTGCAGGAACTGGCAGATGATGCCGGAGTAAAGCTGGACCTGCCGGGTTTTGAACGGGCGATGCAGGAACAGAAGGAGCGGAGCCGGAGGGCGAGTTTTGTCTTCCGGAGCGGGGTGGCAAAGTCCACTGCCGCGCCGGTGATGGTGGAGTTTGTTGGTTATGAGATGGATGAAGTTGATACTGAATTGGTGAGTTTTACTCAGGAGGCGGACGGGAGTTTTGAGTTGCTCCTGGCGAAGACGCCGTTTTATGCTGAGGCGGGTGGTCAGGTTGGTGATACCGGCCGGGTGGTGGGCGAGGGGTTTGAGTTTGAGGTGAAAGACAGTTATTACCGGCACGGGGTTCGGGTCCTGAAGGCGATTTTGCGGTCAGGAGAACCGAGGACGGGCGCGGTTTTTGCCGCCGTTGATAAGGAGCGGCGCCGGGAGATTGAGCGGGCACACACCGCTACCCATCTTTTGCATGCGGCGCTGCGCCGGGTGATCGGCGATTATGTGAAGCAGGAGGGTTCTCTGGTTGAGCCGGGGCGGCTGCGGTTTGATTTTGCCGCCTTTGAGCCGCTGAAACCGGCAGAGATTGCTGCGGTGGAGCGATTGGTTTATGAACAGGTGCTGCGGGATTTGCCGGTGGAGCGGTTCAGCGACGTTCCCATAGCAGAGGCAAGACGGATGGGTGCCCTGGCGTTTTTTGGCGAACAGTATGGGGAAAGGGTGAATGTGCTGAAGGTGGGCGATTTTTCGCTGGAGTTGTGTGGCGGGACCCATCTCCGTCGGACCGGCGAGATCGGAATGTTCCGGATAGTTGCCGAGACCGGCGTGGCGGCGGGGATTCGCCGGGTTGACGCGTTGGTGGGCAACTCGGCGTTTGAGCGATTGCGCACCGAGCGGGAGCGGCTGGACCAGATTCAGGAGCAGCTGGGGGTAAGCGAGGATTTGGTGTTGAAGCGGTTGGTGGGGTTGACGGAAGAGGTCAAGCGGCTGGAGGCGCGGGTGCGGCAGTTGTCCTTTCAGTTTGCCCGCCAGGCGGCGGCAGAACTGGTGCCGCGGGCAGAACTGGTGAGCGGGGTGCGGCTTGTTTTTGGCGATTTTCCCAATTTTGAGGTTGATGAGTTGCGGGTGGTGTGCGACCGGTTGCGGGAGTTGCTCGGGGGTAATTATGTGGCGTTGCTTGCCGGGGCGGCGAAGGAAGGGCGGTTGCGTTATGTGGTGGCGGTAGGTGAGGAGTTAAGGTCCCGGCTGCCCGCGGGCAGGCTGGCGAAATTGGTCGGTAGTGTGATGGGTGGTGGTGGCGGCGGGAGACCGGATATTGCCGAGGGCGGGGGCAGGATTGACGGGTTGAGTGCAGGTTTGGAGGCGCTCCGGCGGGCACTTGCCGGGACCGAATTGGTTTAAAGGGTTTCTTTTTCCGGCGTTAGTTGCAGCAGTTTTTTAATCAGTTCCTGGCGATGGATTGAGTCGGTGCCGGATCTGGGAAGCAGGTCGTATTCCCTGGTCATATAGCTGGGCCAGGGGTAGGTTTGCTGGGTCATAAAGTCAAGGGCAGGGGTGGCATCCTGGTCTTTAAGGAAGTGCCCAATCTGTTTCTCTATTTCGGGGTAAATGGGTAGGTAGCAGGAGAGGGTGGTCAGGTATCGGTCCAGGGTTACCGGTCTGCCTTCACTGACCAGGACCGCGAGCCGAAGCCGATCGGGTTTAAAGCCCTGGTGACGCAACTGACTGATAAGCTGTTTCGTTTCGGTGAGGGTGAGATCGGTCGCGGTTCCGATGATGGTAAAGAGACGGCGGAGGATGATATCGCTGAGGCGGGTGTCGGCTAATGGCCAGAGGCGGATGGCAACGGTTTTAATCAGGTTGAGGGTGTTCCGGCAGCGGTCAAGGTCGTCGTAGCGAAGTCCGTAACGCCGGCGGACAAATTTCAGTGCCTGGTCGGGGTCGCGCAGCTGAACCGGACCCAGGGCGATCGGACCGAGAAAGGAACGGAGGAGGCGGAAGACCATCCGGAAGGTGTCAAAGTCAAGTTCCAGGAAACGGTGGATTTTTACGCCCAGGAGGTTTTCCAGGGTCTGCCGGAGGAGCGGTTCGCCACCGATGGCGTAGGTGTGAGTGATTTTTTCCATGCGGGTGAAATCGGTTTTTGATTCGGCTTGGGTTACCCCGGGGACGATGACCAGTAAATCGCGGGGAATCGCCAGCAGGTTTACCCTGGTGCTTTCCAGGTTGATGTGACAGATGACGATGTTGTCGGCATGAGCAGCCTTTTCTCGGGGGATCCGGGTGAGGCCGCCGCGGTCCTGAACCGGGTTAAGGGCACGGGCGTCTTTGCCGATGAGAAGAATGTTTATTTCGCTTTCCCCGGCAAGAGCGGTTGGTTGGTGATGGTAAGGGTGGGGAGTGAACAGGTAAACAGCCGCAGCGATTAACATAATGAGAAGGACACCCCCGATGAGGAGCAGGAGCCAGCGAGGAGAGAATTTAACGGGCATTGATTAATCGGTAATGTTGAGCCGGATGGGATAGCCAGTGAATTTGAACTGCTGGCGAATCAGGTTGAGGATGTAGCGCTGATAGGTAGTGGTGACGGCGTCAGGCCGGGAAAGGCGCAGGCGGAAGGTCGGCGGGCGGACGCCGGTTTGAGTGATTGCCAGTACCCGGCAGTGAAGAGCGGGGGGGTGATTTTTGAGTTCGGCAAGGAGCGTAGCGCTGAGGAATCGGCGACTGAGACGCATGCCACCGGAGTGGTAGATTGCCTTGATTTGGCGCAGGAGGTCAAGAATTCCCTTCCCGGTTGTTGCCACGGTGTAGACAACCGGGGCGTAATTGACAAAGTTCAATTTGGCGGTGATATACTCCCGGACCTTTTTGATTAGTTCCTGAGGGATGAGATCCGATTTGTTGGCGGCGATCACCAGCCCCTTGCCCCGGGTGGTAACCAGGTTGATGATCTTTTTGTCTTGGGCAGTTGGCCCTTCGGTGGCGTCAATTACCACAACGGCGATGGTGCAGCGTTCAACGGCGTCAATCGCCCGGCGCACCGCGTAGAATTCAACATTTTGGTTGACTTGAGACCGGCGCCGGATGCCAGCGGTGTCAATTAGCTGGAAGCGCTGGGCTTCAAATTCAAAGGTGTCTTCCACGGGGTCCCGGGTGGTACCGGGTTCGGGGGTGACGATTGCCCGTTCTTTACCCAGCAGCCGGTTGAGCAATGTTGATTTGCCGACATTGGGCCGGCCGACAATGGCGAGGGTGATTGCGGAACTCGGAGTTGGTGGGGAGGCCGGCAGGCGGGCAATGACTTCGTCCAGGAGTTCATCAATGCCGATGCCGTGTTCTGCTGAGATGGGAAAGATTTTCGTGCCGCCGAGACGGTGGAACTCATGGATGTCAAATTTGTGTTTAAGGTCACATTTATTTACGGCAAGGAGAAAGTCAATACCCTGCCGACGGAGTTGTTCGGCAATTGTCTGGTCAAGCGGCAGGATGCCGATGGTGCCGTCAACAACCATAATTACCACCGCGGCTTCCTGAAGGGCGATTTTAACCTGACGGGCGATTTCCTGTTCGACAGTGGTTTCGGCATCGGGGATAAAGCCACCGGTGTCAATTACCGTAAACTCCCGCCCGCGCCAATTGGCGGTGTGGATGAGCCGGTCCCGGGTGATGCCCGGTTCTTTTAAAGTGATGGCAACCCGGCCCCCGACCAGTCGGTTGAAAAGGGTGGATTTGCCAACATTGGGGCGTCCGATGATTACCACTGTTGCCACGAAGTTAATAGCCTATTGTTCTCCTGCCAAGAGTCAAGGGAGTCGGGGCTTAATTTTACCGCTTCACCGTCGGAGGATGAAGATGATCAGTACCGCCAATCCGGCGAGCAAAAGGATGACACCGATGCTTGTCCAGAGGAAACTCTGGGTGTGGACTTCCTCGTATTTTTCTTCCACCTCAGGGATTTTTAATGGATCCTGTTTGGAACGTACTTCGTCCACCACCATTCCGTTGAATGTCAATTGACACATCGGACAGGTTTTGGGCTGCTTTTTCATCAGATGGCCGCATTCCGGGCAGAAGAAGCGGTCGCCCCGTTTGATAATTGGTGCTTCAGCCATTAATACGCCTCGGGAAAGCATAAAACATAAATACCTGCTGTCAATTGATGGCGGAGAGAAATTCCCTGCCAGTTCTGCTTGACAGAAGGGGTTTTATCCTCACAATAAAAGCGGTAGCCCAAGCGGGTTACCAGGAAACGATGGTTCTAAACCGCCCTGATGGGCAGAAAGGAGTAGTCAATGCCAAGAGGTCAAGCATTGATGACACGCACGGTGAAACTTACCGATGCGATGCGACCGGTATTCGGCCCCGGAAAAGTAATCAAAGTCAAGGATATCAACAAGAAACTCTGGTCCTATATTAAGAGTAAGAATTTGCTGACCGGGACCGGACCTTTGATGAAGCGCTCCATTAAACTCACCCCTGAACTGCAGGCGCTCTTTGGCAAGAAGACCGCGGTTAAGGTTGGCGAGATGATGAAGCTCCTCTGGGCGTATATCCAGAAAAATAAACTGTTCTAATCTAAGGGAGCGAGTTAAAAGGCAGACCCCCGGCAGTCGGGGGTTCAGCCTTTTATAACAGACAGAACGATAAATGGATGCTATTTTGTATAAGTGACATTTTTTCTGAATGTTACACATTTTATTGGCCGTTAAAAAAATTAATATTTTTTGCTTGACTTTGGGGTAATAATTAATTATCATTACGATAGGCGTTTTGCTTGGAAAATTTGTTCTTTGACAATTTGGAGAAGAGGCAGGCTGATATTCACCTCAAGCTACTAAGAGCGCATGGTGGATGCCTTGGCAGTTGAAGGCGATGAAGGGCGTGGTAAGCTGCGATAAGCGCCGGCGAGCTGCACACAAGCTTTGACCCGGCGATACCCGAATGGGGAAACCCGTGCGGAGTAATGTCCGCACATCCCGGGATGAATCCATAGTCCCGGGAGGCAAACCCGGAGAAGTGAAACATCTCAGTATCCGGAGGAAAAGAAAGCAACCGCGATTCCCTGAGTAGTGGCGAGCGAAAGGGGAAGAGTCTAAACCGATTCCAGCGTTAAAGCCAGCGGGCGTTGCTGGAACGGGGTAGCGGGAACCGGTCTCGCTAACCGCTGTGAGGCGAGGGAGTAAGAAAAGCTGGCCGTTAGCCGAAGTCTTCTGGAAAGAAGCACCAGAGAGGGTGACGGTCCCGTAGGCAAAAACGGCGGGCTCTCCCGCGACCGGTATCCCAAGTACCACGGGGCACGAGAAACCCTGTGGGAATCAGGGAGGACCACCTTCCAAGACTAAATACTCTCAACTGACCGATAGTGCACCAGTACCGTGAGGGAAAGGTGAAAAGAACCCCTGGCGGGGAGTGAAATAGAACCTGAAACCATGTGCTTACAATCAGTGGGAGCAGTTTACCGCCTTTCCGCAAGGTTTGGTGGTAACTGTGACCGCGTGCCTTTTGCATAATGACCCGGCGAGTGAATGTGCGTGGCGAGGTTAAGCCTCTCAGAGGCGGAACCGGAGCGAAAGCGAGTCCTAATTGGGCGACTAGTCGCGCGCATTCGACCCGAAACCCGTGTGATCTACCCATGGCCAGGTTGAACTTGGGGTAACACCCAAGGGAGGACCGAACCGGTGACCCTTGCAATAGTCTCGGATGAGCTGTGGGTCGGAGTGAAAGGCTAATCAAACCGGGTGATAGCTGGTTCTCCCCGAAATGCCTTTAGGGGCAGTCTCGCAAGTTCAGTTGCGGAGGTAGAGCACTGAACGGGCGCTCCCCCACAATGTGGGGGAAAACCCGATCAAACTCCGAATGCCGCAACTCTAGATTGCGGGAAAGAGGCTATGAGCTCTAAGGTCCATGGCCGAGAGGGGAATAACCCAGACCACCGGCTAAGGCCCCTAAGTGTGTGCTAAGTGTGAAAAGAGGTGAGGTTGCTTAGACAGCTGGGATGTTGGCTTAGAAGCAGCAATCATTTAAAGAGTGCGTAACAGCTCACCAGTCGAGTGACCTTGCACTGAAAATTTACCGGGGCTCAAGCACACCGCCGAAGCCGTGGACTTCGGTCAGGTTTACCTGACTGAAGTGGTAGGGGAGCGTTCTGTTGTAGGATGAAGTCCGACCGTGAGGTCGGGTGGACGAACCAGAAGTGATTATGCCGGGACGAGTAGCGTTAAAACAGGTGAAAAACCTGTTCGCCGAAAACCCAAGGTTTCCTGGGGAAGGTTAATCCGCCCAGGGTTAGTCGGCACCTAAGCTGAGGCCGAAAGGCGTAGGTGATGGAGATCCGGTTAATATTCCGGAACCACCCTGACATCGTTACGAGCTATGGGGGGACGCAGGCGGAAGGGCACAGCCCCGTGCTGGATCGGGGTCCAAGCCATGGTGATGGCGTGTAGGAAAATCCGCACGCGTAATTCACTGTGGTGATGGGGACTCTGCCGTCAGGTAGAGGAACTGAGCCGGACCGACTGCCGAGAAAAGCCTCTATGCCAGATGCCAGGGTGACCGTACCGTAAACCGACACTGGTGGGTGAGGAGAATATCCAAAGGCGCTCGGGTGAGCTCTCGTTAAGGAACTCGGCAATCTAGCCCCGTAACTTCGGGATAAGGGGTGCCACCGCAAGGTGGCCGCAGTGAAGAGGCTCTACCGACTGTTTAACAAAAACACATGTCTCTGCTAAGCCGTGAAGGCGAAGTATAGGGACTGACACCTGCCCGGTGCCGGAAGGTTAAGGAAGGGGGTCAGCCGCAAGGCAAAGCTCCCGACCGAAGCCCCGGTAAACGGCGGCCGTAACTCTAACGGTCCTAAGGTAGCGAAATTCCTTGTCGGGTAAGTTCCGACCTGCACGAATGGTGTAACGAGTGGAGCGCTGTCTTAACGAGAAGCCCGGCGAAACTGTAGTGGCGGTGAAGATGCCGCCTGCCCGCGATTGGACAAAAAGACCCCGTGAACCTTTACTACACCTTGCCATTGGATCTTGGCCGAGCATGTGTAGAATAGGTGGGAGGCTGTGAGGCCGGGCCGCTAGGTCCGGCGGAGCCGTCAGTGAAATACCACCCTTGTTCTGTTGGGGTTCTAACACCGTGCTGTAATCCAGGCGGTGGACAGTGGCAGGCGGGTAGTTTGACTGGGGCGGTCGCCTCCCAAAAGGTAACGGAGGCGCTCAAAGGTC
The DNA here is from genome assembly GCA_964412225.1 of uncultured bacterium. Taxonomy (GTDB): domain Bacteria; phylum Hydrothermota; class Tepidihabitantia; order Tepidihabitantales; family Tepidihabitantaceae; genus CAYPNB01. Next base: position 161,485 of record CAYPNB010000001.1, read on the forward strand.
GGCTCAGCACGGACGGCAACCGTGTGTGGAGTGCAAGGGCATAAGCCGGCCTGACTGCGAGACCGACAGGTCGAGCAGAGACGAAAGTCGGACCTAGTGATCCTGTGGCTCTGCGTGGAAGGGCCATAGCTCAACGGATAAAAGGTACTCCGGGGATAACAGGCTGATCGGGCCCGAGAGTTCACATCGACGGCCCGGTTTGGCACCTCGATGTCGGCTCATCGCATCCTGGGGCTGGATAAGGTCCCAAGGGTTGGTCTGTTCGCCCATTAAAGCGGTACGTGAGCTGGGTTCAGAACGTCGTGAGACAGTTCGGACTCTATCCATCGTGGGCGTAGGAGACTTGAGGGAAGCTGCCCATAGTACGAGAGGACCTGGGTGGACGCACCTCTGATGTACGAGCTGTCCTGCCAAGGGCACCGCTCGGTAGTCAAGTGCGGCAGGGATAACCGCTGAAAGCATCTAAGCGGGAAGCCCCTCCCAAGATTAGGTCTCCCGCGTGGGTTGCCGCAAGGTGACCCACCCTAAAGGCCCCTGGTAGACTACCAGGTTAATAGGCCACAGGTGTAAGCGCAGTAATGCGTTCAGCCGAGTGGTCCTAATCGGCCGTGTGGCTTGAGTCGTCAGTTTGCTTCTTCTCCTTAAATTTGGAGTTGGAAATTCCCGGCGGTGATACCGGAGGGGCAACACCTCTTCCCATTCCGAACAGAGTCGTTAAGCCCTCCAGGGCCGATGGTACTGCGCTGGTAACGGCGTGGGAGAGTAGGTCGCTGCCGGGTTTTATTTTTGGCAATCAAGACGGTTCGTTGGGAAAAAGCAAACAAGGGCACCCTGGGGTTGACATTTGTTCGGGTAGTTCTGTTTCGGCAACTGGCTCGGTTTCTACACGCAGTGTAATTTACCCCTGAAGATTTTCTTGACAAATCGCCCAAATGTAATAAGATTGAGACGCCAACAAAAGGAGGTACGATGGCATGTGCTAAGAAGACCGCTAAGAAGAAGACAACGACAAAGAAAAAGAAATAGCGGTGATGAAATCAGAAGGGGGCTATGCCCCCTTCGTGTTTTATGGAGGCACTTGCTCGTCGTTTTGCCCTTGATGTAAACCTTGACAATCTTCGGACAGAATTGAGCCGTGGTCCGGTCGCCCTTGCTGCCGTACCCGGATCGGTTCAAGCGCTCCTGGCCGGATGGCTGGCGGATACTTTGCGGTTACCGGTTGTTCTTGTTCAGAGTGAAGGCGGTGCCGCCCGGATTATCGGGCAGGATGTGGCAACCATTTATCCGGAACTGCCGGTGGTAATTTTTGCCGCCCATTCCCGGGTGGTGATGGAGCGGCTCCGTAGCGGGAGAGATGAGCCGCTCGTGATTGTGGCTGAAGAAGCTGACCTGTTGGCGCCGGCGCCCGAGTGGAGTTGCCCCGGGGGTGGACTGCGGTTGCAAAGTGGCGGGGAATTAACCCGGGAGGGGTTTCTGAAGTGGCTTGCCAACGAAGGGTATGAGCGGGTTGACCTGGTGACCGAGCCGGGTGAGTGGGCGGCACGCGGGGGGATCGTTGATCTGTTTCCGGAGCAGCGGGAGTTGCCCCTGCGAGTGGAGTTTGCCGATGATGTGATAGTTTCGCTCCGGGAGTTTGAGCCGCTTTCCCAGCGTTCAGTCCGGGTGATTAGTGAGGTTGAGGTGTTTACCCGACGGGTCCCGCCGGCGGGGAGGTCACCGGCGTTGACGCTGTTGCCGGCAAGGCGGTTGGTTATCAGCGCCGGGGCGGATATTCCGGGCGATTTCCAGGTGCGATTGGTGGATGCGGCGGTGGCGGATTTCAACCTGGGTTATCAGCCGGCACCGGGCTATCTCGGCAATCTGCAATTGCTCCGTACGGAAATAGCGAACCTGGAGCGGACTTACACAGTGGTGGCGGTCTCCGAGCATCATCGCCGGCGGCTGACAACACTGCTGGGGGAGAGGCCGGAGTATCTTGTTGGTGGTCTGTCCAGTGGGTTTGTAAATGAGCAGCAGGGGTGGGTGGTGTTGACGGAGCGGGAGATATACGGGGCACCGGTGAGCCGGCTGGTGCGACGGCGGTTCCGGGGGGTGCCGGTTGACAATCTGCTCGCCCTGCGCCCGGGTGATTATGTGGTGCACATTGACTACGGAGTGGGTCGGTTTGCCGGAACCCGGCGGCTGATGCACGACGGAGTGGAGAAAGATTATCTGGTAATTCAGTACGACGGTTCGGACCGGGTGTATGTACCGGTAGAAAATCTCGGGTTGATTGACCGTTACATCGGCGGCGGTGATGAGGCGCCGAAGCTGGACCGGTTGGGCGGACGTTCCTGGCTTGTGGCTAAAGCCCGGGCGGCGCGGGCCAGTGCTGAATATGCTCAGGAGTTGCTGGATATTTATGCCCGGCGCGCGATGGCCCGCAAAACGCCGTTACCAGCGGATTCGCCCTGGCTGATAGAGTTGGCGGCTTCTTTTCCTTATGAGGAGACGCCGGATCAGTTGCGGGCGTTGGAGGCGGTACGGCAGGACCTGGCCAGCACCCAGCCGATGGACCGGTTGATCTGCGGCGATGTCGGTTTTGGTAAGACCGAGGTGGCCCTGCGGGCAGCGTTTCAGACGGCGGTAAACTATCAGCAGGTGGCGCTCCTGGCACCAACCACGGTGCTCTGTTATCAACACTACACCACTTTCCGGCGCCGGCTGGAAAAATTCCCGTTGCGGGTAGAGATGCTTTCCCGGTTTGTGCCCGAAGCAAAACGGCGGGAGGTGCTCCAGGGGTTGAAACAGGGTACGGTTGACATTGTCATCGGGACCCACGTACTGCTTGACCCGCAGGTGGTGTTTGCCCGGCTCGGACTTTTGATTGTGGATGAGGAGCAACGGTTCGGGGTACGACAGAAGGAGCGCATTCGTCAGCTGAAGCCCGAGGTTAACGTTTTGACCCTTTCGGCAACGCCGATTCCCCGCACCCTTTACATCGCCCTGGCGGGATTGCGGGATATTTCGGCGATTCACACCCCGCCGCCGGGTCGGAAGGAGGTTCTGACCGAGGTGGCGGAGTGGAACGACGAACTGGTACGGAGTTATGTGTACCGGGAGTTGAATCGGGGGGGGCAGGTGTTTTTTGTTCACAATGAAATTCAGAGCATTCATCAGTTGGAGGAACGGTTGCGCCGGTTGCTGCCCGATGTGGAGATGGTGGTGGCACACGGTCGGATGCCGGGTCGGCGGCTGGCAGAGATTTATATTGATTTTGCCACCGGGCGGCATCAGATGTTGCTGTCAACGGCGATCATTGAGTCCGGTCTTGACCTGCCTAATGTGAACACCATCATTGTCAACCGGGCAGAGCGGTTCGGTCTGGCTGATCTGCATCAGTTGCGTGGTCGGGTGGGGCGTTCTTTAGAGCAGGCCTATGCCCTGTTTCTGGTGTCCCGGCGCGAGGCGGTTACCGCCGAGGCCCGGAAACGGCTTTCTGCCCTGCTTGCCTATTCCCGTCTTGGTGCTGGTTATCGGCTGGCGTTAAGGGATATGGAAATTCGCGGGGTGGGCAATCTGCTGGGTACCGAGCAGCACGGTCATATCGCTCGGGTGGGGTTTAACCTTTACACCCGGATGCTGGAGGAGGCGATCGCCCGGTTGAAGGGGGAGACGGTGCCGGTGGAGCCGAAACTGGAACTGGACCGGACGGTGTTCATTCCCCGGGAGTACATTCCCGATTCGTTTCAGCGGATTGCCATCTATAAGCGGCTGTTAGGGGTAACAAGCGATGCCGAACTGGCGGAGGTGGTCGCGGAACTGGTGGACCGGTTCGGGCGTTATCCACCGGTGGTGGCGGAGTTGGTCAAGGTTGCCCGGTTGCGGTTGTTGTGTCGGGAGCGGGGGGTTCTGGCGGTGCGGTTGCGGGGGGAGGAAGCCACGGTGGTGAGTGCGGAGCGGACGATTTCCCGGCGTACTGACTTGGATGGGCTAATTGAGTTCCTGCGCAATACCGGGGTTTAGGCCGGTGATTTCAATCCGCCGGGTTTGATTTAGCACTGTGAGTCGGATGCGGATGGTGTGTGGGGGTAAGAGTTCTTCTGCCCTTTCGGCCCATTCAACTAGGCAGACGCCGGTGCCGGTAAGGTAAGCGTCGAGGCCGATTTCGGTAAATTCGGCTGGGCTTTTGATTCGGTAAAGGTCAATGTGATAGACGGGAAGTTTGCCCTGGTATTCGGTGATGATCACAAAGGAGGGGCTTTTTACCGTTTCCCGTACCCCCAGGCCGCGGGCAAATCCTTTGACTATGGTCGTCTTGCCGGCGCCGAGGTCGCCGTAAAGGGCTACTACCGCTCCAGGTTGGAGGAATTTCGCCAGTCGTTCGCCGAGGGTGATGGTGGCGTTGGCGTCGGCGGTTTCAAACACCATTGCTTTTTGATTCGGTGGTAGCGGTTCGTTCAATTGTGTTCCTTTTGCCAGCGGCGGTAGAAACGGAGTGTGATCTTTTCGGTGCGGGTGAACAGTTGTTCCCGTACCGCCCAAGGGCGGGTGCGTGCTGCCTGCTCGGCGTCGGTTAACGGTGTCGTTTTATTGCCTCCGGACGTTATACCAGTTCAATGCTCATCGCCACCGCCTCGCCGCCACCGAGGCAGATCGCTGCCAGTCCGGTTTTCAGGCCGCGGTCCTGCAGGGCGTGGATGAGGGTGACAATGATGCGCGCACCCGAGGCGCCAATCGGATGGCCGAGGGCGATGGCGCCGCCGTGGACATTAACCCGCTCCCAGTTCCAGCCCAGTTCCTTGCCGTCGGCGAGGACCTGAGAGGCAAACGCCTCGTTTATCTCAATCAGGTCAAAGTGGTTGATGTCAACCCCCTGGACGGCGAGGAGTTTTTGCACCGCCTTGACCGGGGCGTAGAAGAGCATTTTCGGTTCCACACTGCCGGTGGCATAGGCGACCACCCGGGCGAGTGGCCGCAGCCGGTGTTCCTGCACCGCCTTTGCGCTGGCGACCACCACCGCGGCGGCGCCGTCGTTAATAGAAGAGGCGTTGCCGGCGGTGACGGTGCCGTCTTTGGTGAACGCCGGTTTCAGGGTGGCCAGTTTTTCCAGAGAGGTGTCGGCGCGCGGACCTTCGTCGGTTTCAATTACCAGTGGTTCGCCCTTTTTCTGCGGTATGACCACCGGGGTAATTTCCGCTTTGAACTTGCCGGTTTTGATTGCCGCCGTCGCATTCTGATGGCTGCGCAGTGCCCAGCGGTCCTGTTCTTCCCGGCTGATCTGGGAGTTCTGGGCGGTGAAGTCACCCAGTGCGCCCATATGGATGTCGCCGAAGTAGTCCCAGATGCCGTCGTAAATCATGCCGTCCTGCAACTGGGCGTCGCCCATTTTCTGGCCGGTGCGCAGGTTCTTCAGGTAATAGGGTACATTGGACATTGACTCCTGACCACCGGCGACCACCAGGTGGGCATCGCCCGCCTTGATCTGCTGGCAGGCGATGGCGATGGCGATCATTCCCGAGCCGCAGACCTTGTTGACGGTAAGGGCGGGGACGTCGGGGGGGAGGCCGGCCTTGATCGCTGCCTGGCGGGCGGGCGCCTGGCCGATTCCCGCCGGGCAGACGTTGCCCATAATCACACCTTCCACTGCCGTTGGTTTGATGCCTGCCCGTTCCACCGCCGCCTTGACAGCAATCGCTCCCAGTTCCGGGGCGCGCAGTGTTGCCAGTGCGCCGAGAAATCGGCCAATCGGGGTGCGGGCGGCGCTGACGATAAATGTATCCTTTGCTTTGCCAATTGTCATAACTTACTCCCTTCCTTTCCAGTTCGGTTTTCTTTTTTCCAGAAATGCCCTGGTGCCCTCAGCCGGCTCGCCGCTGGCAAAACAGAGCCCGAAGGCTTCTATTTCATAGGCACAGCCGGTGCCGAGGTCGGTGTCAAGGCCACGGTTGATACAGCTCTTGGCGAGTCGCACCGCGTGCGGCCCTTTTTCGGCAATCTTTTTTGCCAGGTCGGTGACGGCGGGGATGAGTTCTTCCGGTTTGACCACCCTGTTGACCAGCCCGATGCGGAGCGCGGTATCGGCGTCAATGGCGTCGCCGGTAAAGATTAACTCCTTGGCGACACCGGGCCCGACCAGCCGGGCCAGGCGCTGGGTACCGCCAAAGCCGGGCAGGAGGCCGAGGTTTACCTCGGGCTGACCGATTTTTGCCCCGGCGGCAATTATCCGCAGGTCACAGGCAAGCGCCAGTTCACAACCACCACCGAGGGCAAAACCGTTGATCGCGGCAATCACCACCTTCTCAATGGTGGCAATTTTCATCAGACAGCGGTGGCCGTTTTCGGCAAAGCGCCGGGCCTGAAAAGGAGAAAAACCGGACATCTCGGCGATGTCGGCACCGGCAATAAACGCCTTGCCTTCGCCGGTAAGGACAACTACCGCGATGTCTTCCCTTTTCTTCAGGTGGTCAAACAGCCGTTCAATTTCCATGACCAGTTCGGTGTTCAGGGCGTTCACCGGCGGTCGGTTGAATTTGACCCAGAGAACGCCGTCCGATTCCTGGAGCAAGAGATATTTAAACTCCAATGTGCCTCCTGGTTATTTATTTTCAATATAGCCATCTTTAAGCAGTGGTCAAGTGGCGAAGAGAACTACCGCTCGGGCACGGGAATTTTTTTGCAAGAGGGGTCTTTGACCAGCCGGGGAGACAGGAGGGGGAATGGGGGATGGGTGCGGGCGGTATTTTTGCTATCTGTTTGAAAAAGAAGATTTTGGAGAGATTTTTCCGGTTCAGGATTTTTTGCCACCGGGGTCAAATTTTTTCTTTTCTGGAAAATTTTTTCTTTGACCGGTTAAGACCGGTGGGTATAATCGGGATGATGAGCAGAGTTTCCGTGACCGGGCGGGCGCTTCTGAAGGAGATTAACCGTCGGGTGGCGCGGTTGTGTGCGGAACGGGCAACGGTCAAGTTGATGGAGGTTTGCGGCACCCACACGATGGCAATTTCTGGCTCGGGCATCCGGCGGGCGGTGGACCAGCGGTTGAAACTGGTGTCCGGTCCGGGGTGTCCCGTCTGTGTTACAAGCGAGGAGGAGATTGAGCAGGCGGTGAGCCTGGCCCGGGTTTTGGGTTTAACGGTTCTGACTTTTGGTGATATGATGCGGGTGCCTTCGGCGCTCGGTTCCTTAAGCGACATTCGTGGTCGGGGTGGTGATGTGCGGGTAGTCTATTCGCCGCTGGATGCGCTGGCGCTGGCCGCGGCGGAGCCAGCGCGGGAGTTTGTTTTTCTTGGGGTTGGGTTTGAGACCACCGCACCGACGGTGGCGGCGACGGTCATCGCGGCGGCAAGGCGGCGGATAAAAAACTTCTCGGTTCTACCGATGTTCAAGTTAATCCCGCCGGCGCTGGAGATGGTCGCCCGGGCGCCGGCGGTAAAGATAGACGGTTTTATCCTGCCCGGGCATGTGTCAACGATTATCGGTGCCGAGCCCTACCGGTTTCTGCCCGAACGGTTCGGCCTGCCCTGCTGTATTACCGGGTTTGAGGCGCTGGACATCCTGAGCGGAATTCTGATTATTCTCCAGCAGATGGAAGCGGGGCCAGCGGTGGCGATTCAGTATCGGCGGAGTGTCCGGCCAGAGGGAAACCGGACCGCCCGGGCGTTAATTACGCAGGTGTTCAAGCGGGTTGATGCCGAGTGGCGGGGGCTGGGAAAAATCAAGGGCTCGGGGTTGACCTTCCGGGCGCGGTTTTCCCGTTTTGATGCCCGCCAGCGGTTCGGACTGCCAGTTCCGACAAAGGCAAAAAAAGGGGCGGGTTCTGCCTGCCGGTGCGGGGAGGTGATGCTCGGGGTGATTGTTCCTTCCGACTGTCCGCTTTTTGCCCGCACCTGTTGCCCGGATAGACCGGTTGGTCCCTGTATGGTATCTTCAGAGGGTGCGTGTGCCGCCTATTACCGCTATGAGCGATAAGGCGACTTGCTATCCGCCGGCGTTCCGGGGCCGGCTGCCTGAGGAGCGGGTGGTGATGGCGCACGGTGCTGGCGGAATGAAGATGCAGCGGTTGATCCGGGAGATGTTTTTGCGCTATTTTGGTAATCCGGTGCTCAACCGGCTGGAAGACAGCGCGTTACTGTCTTTACCCCAAAATCGGCTCTGTTTCACCACTGACGGTTATGTGGTGCGACCGCTGTTTTTTCCGGGCGGGAATATCGGTAAACTGGCGGTGTGTGGCACGGTTAACGACCTGGCGGTGATGGGGGCAAAGCCGGTGTATCTGGCGCTGGGTTTTATCCTGCGCGAGGGTCTGAGCCTGGCGGTTCTGGAAAAGGTGTGTGCGGCAATTGCCCGCACTGCGAAACAGGTGGGGGTTCGGGTGGTTACCGGTGATACCAAGGTGATTGAGGGGTCCGGGGCCGAGGAGGTTTACATTACCGCCAGCGGCATCGGGGTGCGGGAGGGCAGGATAAAACTGGGCGCGGAACTTGTGCGGCCCGGGGATTTGATTCTCATTAACGGCGGTATTGGCGAGCACGAGGCGGCGATTGCCCTGAGCCGGGGCAGTTACCGACTGCGGGCGAAACTGCAAAGCGACTGCGCGCCGTTATACCGGCTGATTCAATCGGCGCTGGGTTGCGGCGGGGTGCGGGTAATAAGGGACCCGACCCGGGGTGGGCTGGGGACAACCTTGAATGAGTTTGCCGAGCGCAGCGGTCTGGGGCTGGTGATTGACGAAGAACGGGTGCCGGTGGCAAAGGCGGTGCGGGGGGTTGCCGACCTTCTTGGACTTGACCCGTTTTATATGGCCAACGAGGGTAAGGTGGTGATGGTGGTGGCGCGGGAGCGGGCGCGGGCGATCATCACCCGGATGCGCCGGTTTGCCACGGGTAGAGGAACCCGGGTGATCGGCGCGGTGGTGAGTAAACCCAAAGGGGTTTGGTTGCGAACCCCGCTGGGGGCGCTGCGCCGGCTGCTGATGCTGGAGGGAGAGCAGTTGCCCAGAATCTGTTGAGGTTGGCGGTTGGTCAAAAAGATATGGGTCCTGGTGATCCGATAAGTGAAGGGCCGGTTGATTTATCCCGGGTTTCCCGTTATATGGCAATTGCGGCAATTCAGGGCAACCGAATTGTCGGTCGGATTTATGAACCGGTGGCGGAAAACCTGCAGGAACTGAAAAGGGTTTTTCAGGAGCATGGTGCGGTGGCCTATTTCACCCGCAGCGGTGAGGGTCATATCATCAACTATGGTTATCCACCGCCGCGCCAGCCGGTGCACATCTGGGTGAACATTTTGCTTCTGGCGGCGACGGTCCTGACCACGCTGTTTGTCGGCGCCTTCCATGCCGGGAAAAATCCTTTTCAGAATCCCGCCGACCTGATCAGCGGTCTGCCGTTTTCCCTCGGGCTGATCCTCATTCTCGGTAGTCACGAACTGGCCCACTATCTCACTGCCCGGCGGTTCGGGGTTGATGCCACACCGCCATACTTTCTGCCGGTGCCCCATCCGATGACCGGCACAATGGGCGCCTTCATCAAGATTCGTTCGCCGGTACCTTCCCGGAGCGCACTGGTGCGGGTGGGTGTTGCCGGGCCGCTGGCCGGATTTCTGGTGGCGATCCCGGTGTCAGTTATCGGGCTGGCACTTTCCCGGGTGAGACCGGTACCCCCGGAGGCATCGCTTTTGCGCCTGGGTTCACCGTTGATCTTTGAACTGATCGGAAAAGTTTTGCACGGCACCCCCTCGCCCGGGATGGACATCGTCCTGCACCCGCTTGCCTTTGCCGGCTGGCTCGGGATGTTCGTTACCGCGCTTAACCTCCTGCCGGTTGGACAACTGGACGGTGGTCATGTCGCCTATGCCATTCTGGGTCGGCGCTACCGAATGTTCAATTATTTTGTTATCGCCGGGTTGCTCCTGATGGGTTTCTTCTGGCTCGGCTGGCCGTTCTGGGCATTTCTGGCCACCGCTTTGGGGCTGCGTCATCCGCCACCCCTTGACGACATCACCGGATTGAGCCGGACCGATGTCATTCTGGCGGTCTTGGCGCTCCTGGTCATGGTTCTTTCCTTTACCCCGGCCCCTTTTCCGGGCAGCGGTTTCTGATTGTTCTCGGTTTGGCACCGGGCTTATTTTAGAATAACAACAAAAAAAACGCCAGCGCGGCCGGTCCGCTTGGGTAATTTTTGACACCAGGAGGATAAAGGGTTAAAATTTTTTATAGCGATTGAAAGGAGCGGAAATGAAAATGTTTTTTGCTGTGTTTTTTTTCTTTGGTTCGGTGCCGGGAATGAGTCTGCCCGAGCCAGGTGTGACGCCGGACAACGCGGTACCGTTTGCCACGGTGAAGGGGCTTGCCTTGCGCAAGGCGGCGGCAGAGTGGCCTGGTTGCCGGCTGGGCACGGTGGTGCCCTATGTTGATGAGAATGGGCAGACGGTTGCCTATATGTTTCATTTCCGGACCGACGGCAAGGAGTTTCCCGATTATCAGCAGGTGGTAAGCGATATCCTTGCCGAGCGGGAGGGGCTTACGGTTAACACCGACCTGACCCGGTGGCGGTCAAAGTACAGTCATCTGTTGATTTCTGCCCGGTATGACCGGACGCCGATCTTTTGCTACGGTTATGGCACATCCGAGTTCTATGCGGTAGCTCCGGAGGGTCTCCGTCGGGCCCGGGCGGTACTGGGGCAAGGTGCCCGGCTTTCCCGGATTTACTTTGTCGCGCCGCGGACATTTCTGGAGTTTGCCAATCCCGCGGGTGAGGTTGTGATTTTTACCCCCCATTTTGAGCGGGTGTGGGGTTCCCAGCAGGAACTGGTGGAGTTTATCCGGACCCGGCAGGCGGCAGCGGGTATCACCGGGGCGGAACAACAGACGGCGGCAGCGCACCACCGGCAGGAGTGGGAGCGGGCGCTGACCGCTGATTTTAGTAACTGGAATGAGGTTTATGTGCCCGAGGCGGGAAAGGCACCGTTTTATGACTGGAGTTATGGTTGTACCCCGACAGCGGCGGCGATGGTTCTGGGCTATATTGACCGGACCCAGAACTACGGTCGGCTGGTGGACTGGTTCTGGCAGCGGTGGGATATGGTGGAAGGCGAATGGGATAAGCAGATTCCCAATGTGCAACGGGAGTGTGCGCTCAATATGTACACCGATACTACCAGCGGCGGCACTTACATTGGTGCAATTGCCCAGGGGCTCTATCTGGTTGGTTATGAGAATGGCTACAATTTTGAGATGGTGGAGGACCTCGGGCACAGCGGTAATGACTGGGCATGGAATACGATTGTCCAGGAGATTGACGGGGGTTATGCCTTTGTTTGGTCCGCCATCTGGGCGATTCACTCTTTAGCCGCCTATGGTTATCGGACGCCGGAAAAGGACCTCTTTGTTCACAACACCTGGTGGCAGCCGGCTGAGTGGTGGCACTATTCCGGCAACGGTAATTCCCATGTGGCTTCACCGCATCCCATCGGTGGCGATGTCCATAAACTGGAGTTGCTTTATCCCCGCGGAGATACCTTTTATAACTCCATCGGCCGGGGCGAGACGCTCCAGGTGGGTGATACGGTGATGGTCCGGTGGGACAACTTCGGCAACCCCGCGCACCAGGTGGCGATTGACATATCGTTTAATGCCGGGAAGACCTGGAGTTTACTGGACAGCGTGCCCGATACCGGTGAGTTCCCCTGGTTTATCAATCCGGCGCTCACCCCTTGTGAGTCGGTGCGATTGCGGCTCCGGCAGTACTACAACGGCGAGCTGACCGCCGCGGATGGCAGTTTCGGTTGTTTCCGCCTGGTGCGGGAACCGCTGCCACCGGCGTTGCTTTCCCCGCGCGGGGGTCAGCAGCTATTTGCGCCGCCGGTTGTGCTCATCGCCGACACCAACCGCCATGATATTGACAGTTTCTGTTTCCGGCTGATTTACGGTATCGGCGATACGCTGTGGCGGGAGACGAAAACCACTGCCCGGTGTACAATTCCGGACTCAATTTTCACCTATAACCGTTCTTATAAATGGGTTTGTAAGGGCCGGAACCGATTTGGTTGGGGTGAGTTTGGCAACTTCGCCGATTTCCGGATCCGGTTTAATCCCGGGGTGGCAGAGGAAAACGGTTTTACGGTTGGTGAAATCAAGAGCCCGACGGTCCGGGTCCGGCACTCAGCAGGGCTGGAACTGCGCGGGGATGCGGGCGGGCAACTGGCGATTTACGACGCGACAGGCAAAGTGGTACGGAGTTTCTCGCTGCCGGGGTCCGGGGTTGTTTTTTGGGATTTCCGGGGTGAGAACGGCGTCCGTATTCCGGCCGGGTTGTATTTCATCCGCGTTTTCGGAACCGGGGGAAAACTGCACCCCACTGATAGCGGGGTGCAGAAACTGATTGTGGTAGATTAAAGGTCAATACTTATCGGTTCCGCTTAAAGTCTGCTCCATTTCGTCAGCCGCTTTGACCACGGCCACAATCGTGGGGCCGAGCGTTGACGCGTCGCAGTTGGCATCAATTTTAGCCGAGAAAATGGCGATACGGGTTATCCCGTCGGATTGAATCAAGGACTGCCAGGCGCCGATTTTCTTTTTAAAGGAGTCTTCCAGTAGGGTATTGGCAATCTTGGAGCTAATCGGACCGGTGCTTTTATAAGCGGGGCTCCATATCTCCCGGATTTCCATGCCTTCGTATGTCTCGGTGCCGGAGTTGAGGAAGCAGAGCTGGGTGCGTTTGTCCTCAAGGGTGAAGATTAATATAAAGTCACCGTTATCATTAATTTCGTACTGGAGATCAAGCTGCTCCAGAATTGACTTGACGCGGGTGTCGGGAGTTGCCCCGTACACCAGTGGCGTGGCAATGAGTGCCAGAATCGCACCTAGTAGCAAGAGCCTTTTCATAATACCTCTTTATATATTTAACTTACAGACGTGGCTTTGGAAAACTCGCGGCAATTTTCCAATTGGGATATTATAGCGAACCCTTAAGCGATGGCAAGGTTTACTCGGGCGGAGAGTTGATTATAATTACCTGTGTCCGATAAATCGTTGCTGGTAAACTGCGCCCAGGTTCTGACGATGACCGGGGCGGGGCTGGGAGTTGTTGAGCATGGGGTGGTGCGGATCAGAGATGGGGTGATCGCTGAGGTTGGAACCGGTTTAAAACCGGAACCGGATGAGGTGATAGTTGACGCCGGAAACGGTGTTGTTCTGCCCGGTTTTGTTGACCCGCACACCCATCTGGTTTTTGCTGGCTGGCGCGCGGATGAGTTTGAACTGCGTTTAAGCGGCAAGAGTTACCGGGAAATCGCCGCGGCCGGCGGCGGCATCCTGGCCACGATGAACGCCACCCGGCGTAGTTCAGAAGCGGAACTTTACACCCTGGCGCGGGAACGACTGGCGGAGATGGTTTCCTGGGGGACGACAACAGTAGAGGTGAAATCCGGGTACGGTCTTGATACCGAAAACGAACTCAAAATACTGCGGGTGGCAAAAAGGCTGGGCGAGTCTGGTTTGGCCCGGGTGGTGCCGACTTTTCTGGGCGCCCATTCGGTGCCCCCGGGGATGGCGAAGGCAGATTATATCCGGTTGTTAATTGACGAGATGATACCGGCGGTTGCCGGGGCAGGGTTGGCGCGGTTTTGCGATGTTTTCTGTGAGAATTTTGTCTTTAATGCCGAGGAGAGTGAGAAGATTCTCAGGGCGGGTTTGCGCCACGGCCTGCTGCCTACAATCCACGCCGATGAGATTGAGAGTTCGGGCGGGGCCGAGGTGGCAGCAAAGGTGGCGGCGGTTTCTGCCAGCCATCTGCTTTTGCCCTCAGATGCCGGACTTCAGGCGATGGCAGAAAAGGGGGTCTGTGCGGTGCTTTTACCCGGGACCTGTTTTTTCCTTCAGGAGAAGCACCGGGCACCGGTAAAGAGGATGCGAGAACTTGGACTTACTATTGCGCTGGGTAGCGATTTCAATCCGGGCTCCTGTCCGCTTCTGGCCCAGCCTTTAACCGCGCAATTCGGTTGCATTTACTACGGGTTGACGGTGGTGGAGGCGCTGCGGGGGGTTACCGTTAATGCGGCAAAGGCGCTGCGGTTGGACCGGGAGATGGGCAGTCTGGCACCGGGCAAAAGGGCGGACATTGTTATTACCGATGTGCCTGATTTTCGGCATTTGGTATACCGGCTGGGACATAACCCGGTAAAGATGGTTTTGAAAGACGGCAGAGTGGTCTATAAAAGAGAAAGAGAAGGGGGATAAGATGCACAATCTGGTTTACTGGGAGATTCCGGCAACCGACCGGAAAAAGTCGGCCGATTTTTACGCCCGGTTATTCGGCTGGAAGACGACCGAGTCCGGGAGTAATTACACAATGTTTGAGGTAGCAGAGGGGGTCGGCGGGGGAATTTTCCAGGTGGAGCGGATGCCCGAGCCGTGTATTGAGGTTTACATCAAGGTGGCGTCAATTCCGGCGACACTGCAGAAAGTGGAAGAACTGGGCGGGAAGGTAGAGAAACCCAAGACCGAAATTGGTGGCGGTTTCGGTTACTACGCGTTTTTCCGGGACCCGTGCGGTTGCCGGATCGGGATCTGGGCAAAGGATTAAGTCCGTTTAATCGCCTTCGTCCGGCCGGGGTTGGTAATCAATACCCGGGACCCAGATATTCTGGTTTTCCACCTCGCTTGGGGCGGTGTCCACAGCCGGGGTGTGTTTTATCTGCCGCTGCCATAATTTCCAGCCCAGCCAGATGAGTCCGGCGATAACGATAAGGAAAACAATTGTGTTACCGATGGTGCGATAACGGCGTTGGGCGTGTTCCAGTTCCTCAAACTCAACCCGTCCCAGTTCCTCGTCAAACTTATCTGGTGGTGTTTTGGGCATCGGGTTAATGTTAACCTTTTTCGGGAATTTTGTCAAGGTAGATACAGGCAGGGTTTGACATAATGGGGGTGATGGATATGATAAAATTATCGGTGAAAGGAGTGTAAACAATGCGTAGAATTGTTGAGTGTGTTCCTAATTTCAGTGAAGGCAGAAGACCGGAGGTGATTGAAAGGATTGTCGGTGCCATCCGTTCCGTAACCGGGATCAGCGTGCTGGACCGGGAGATGGACGCCGACCATAACCGGGCGGTAATCAGTTTTGTCGGTGACCCTGAGGCGGTGCTGGAGGCGGCTTTCCGGGCGACCAAGACCGCGGCGGAATTGATTGACCTGAACCAGCATCAGGGACAGCACCCCCGGATTGGTGCCACCGATGTGGTGCCGTTTGTGCCGATTTCCGGTGTGACCCAGGCAGAGTGTATAGAACTGGCAAAACGGCTGGGCAAGCGGATTGCCGATGAACTGGGTATTCCGGTGTACCTTTATGAGCTGGCGGCAACCCGGCCGGACCGGCAGGACCTGGCGAATATCCGCAAAGGTGAGTTTGAAGGGTTGCGGGAGGCGATCAAGACCGACCCGGAACGGGCACCGGATTTTGGCCGCCCCGAGGTGCATCCGACCGCCGGTGCCACCGTTGTGGGCGTGCGGGCGCCGCTGATTGCCTACAATGTCAATCTGGCAACGACCGATGTCAAAATTGCCGAACGTATCGCCAAGGCGATTCGTTTCCGGGACGGGGGTTTCCGTTATGTGAAGGCGCTGGGCTTTGAGGTCAAGGAGAAGAACTGCGTTCAGGTATCAATCAATATGACCGACTACACTAAGACCCCGCTTTACCGGGTGTTTGAGATGGTGAAGCGGGAGGCACAGCGCTGGGGGGTCAATGTTCTGGAATCGGAGATTGTTGGGCTGGTGCCGCAGGCGGCACTGGTTGCCTGTGCCCGGTATTATCTGCAGTTGAACAGTTTTAAGAGCGATCAGATTCTGGAGAACCGCTTGATGCCGGCGCAGGGTTTGCCCGATTTTCTCTCCGAACTTGCCTCTTCGGCACCGGTGCCGGGCGGTGGTTCGGCGGCGGCGCTGAATGGCGCAATTGGTACCGCCTTGATGACAATGGTGGCAAATTTAACCATCGGCAAGAAGGGGTATGAGGAGTTTGAGCAGGAGATGGGCGCGGTGAAGGACAAACTCATTTCCCGACGGGAGCGGTTTATCAGTCTGATTGAGGAGGATGCCGCCAGTTTTAAGCAGGTGATGGTGGCTTACAAGTTGCCCAAGATGACCGAGGCGGAACGGCAGGAGCGGGAACGGGCAATCAGCGAGGCGTTGAAAGGGGCGGTGGCGGCGCCGATGAAGACAATGGAGTTGGCACTGGATACCTTAAAACTGTGCCGGCCGGTGGTGGAGTTCGGTAATAAGGGGTCAATCAGTGATGCCGGGGTCGGGACGATGAACCTAGACGCCGCCTTCCGGGGGGCAAGGCTAAATGTCTTGATTAACCTTAACGGCATCAAGGATAGCGCCTTTATTGCCGAGCAGCGGGAGCGGGTTGACGAACTGGCGGCGGAGACGGACGCCCTGGTGAAAGAATATCTGAATATCGTGGCCAAGCGAATGGGGTAGCCGGTGACCGGTCATCGGGAGGAGTTTGTTGACCTGCACATCCATACCGTTTTCTCCGACGGTCTGTTCACTCCTGAAGAGGTGGTGACAACCGCGAGCCGGCTCGGGTTTACCGCGGTAGCGATAACCGACCATGATTCGGTTGACGGCATTGACCGGGGCAAGGTGCTGGGAAAGCGGCTCGGGCTGGAGGTGGTGCCCGGGGTGGAGATGAGTTGCAATGTCAACGGCACCGATGTTCACATCCTCGGTTTGTTCATTGATTACCACGCCGATGCGGTGACGGAATTCTTTGCCCGGGTGCGGCAGAGCCGGCTGGAACGGGCAGAGCGGATGGTCAACAAACTGAGCGAACTGGGGGTACGGGTTTCGTTTGCCCGGGTGAGGGAAATAGCGGGTAGCGGGGCGGTGGGCAGACCTCATCTGGCGCAGGCGATGGTGGAGGCGGGGGCGGTGGTCAGCATCAGCGAAGCGTTTGAGCGTTACATCGGGTACGATGCGCCGGCGTATTGCCCAAAGATGCGGCTGGAGCCGGGGCAGGCGATTGAGTTTATTCACGCCAACAAGGGGGTGGCGGTTATTGCCCATCCCGGGACCTATGGCCGGGATGATGTGATCTATACGGTGATCGCCGCTGGCGTTGACGGCATTGAGGTGTGGCACCCGGAACACAACAACCGCACGACCGAGCACTACCTGGAGATGGCGGAGAAGAACCGCCTTCTTGTTACCGGTGGCAGCGACTGTCACGGCGGCAGGAAGTTTGGCAAAGTCTATATTGGTGATGTGCGGGTGCCCTATAGATACCTGGTGGCACTCAAACGCCGGGTCCGGCACTGATGCTCCAGTTGTTATTTGTCCTGCTTCTCTGCGGTCAGTTTCAGATTGCCCGCCTGAAGTATTCTGGTGGTGGTGACTGGTACAACGACCCGGACATAATTCCCAACCTCGGCCGGGAACTGAACCGGAGGACCAATATCACTACCCTTCCCGAGGAGGTGGTGGTGAGTCTCCTGGACGAGAAACTTTTCTCCTATCCGTTTCTCTTTATCACCGGGCATGGCAACATCAGTTTTTCCGAGGAGGAGGTGGCCCGGCTGCGCGATTATCTCGAGCGGGGCGGATTTCTCTACGCCGATGATGACTACGGAATGGACGAGTCGTTTCGCCGGGAGATGAAAAAGGTTTTTCCCAATGCCGAACTGGTGGAACTTCCTTTTGACCACCCCATCTATCATCAGGTTTACGAGTTTCCGTCCGGTCCGCCTAAGATCCACGAACATTACGAAGGTCAACCCCGGGGCTACGGTATTTTTCTCGGCGAGCGGATGGTAGTCTTTTATACCTATAACAGCAACATATCGGACGGTTGGACGCCGAATCACAACGACCCGCCGGAAAAACAGGAAGAGGCGTTCCGGATGGGAATAAACATCGTCGCCTGGTTTGTCAATAATTAGTCACAATCCCCTGGCCATCAATTTCTTGACTGAGAAAGGGAAGGGGCTAAACTTCATAGCAATGAGTAACGGCAATACGAATGTTTTACTGGTCCTGTTTGGACCGCCGGGATCGGGCAAGGGAACGCAGGCAGAACTACTTGCCAGCCGGTTGGGTTTTGTCCACTATTCCACCGGTGAGGTGTTCCGGGAGCAGATTAAGAGCCGGACCCCGCTGGGGTTGAGGGTAGAGAGTTTTGTCGTGTCCGGGGGACTGGTGCCGGATGAGATTGTTCTTGAGGTGGTGGATATGTTCGTGCGGGAGAACGCCCGCCGTTCAATAGTTTTTGACGGTTTTCCCCGGACGATTCCTCAGGCACAGGGTCTGGACGACCTGCTGAGACGGCAGGGGTTGGGCGTGGGCAAGGCGGTTTTGATTGATTTGAATGACGCTGAGGTTATTCGGCGGCTTTCCAGCCGACGGCAGTGTCGGACCTGCGGGAAGATTTACAACCTGACCTTCAGCCCGCCGAAAAAGGATGGGATATGTGATCTGTGCGGGGGCGAGCTTTATCAACGGAAGGACGACCAGGAGGAAACAATTCAGGAACGGCTCCGGGTGTACAAGGAGCAGACCAGTCCGCTGATCGACTATTACCAGAAGCAGGAGAAGTTGGTGCGGATTGACGGCGCCCTCGGCCGGGATCGAGTGTTTGACAGTCTGCAGAGTTTGTTTTCTCAGTTGGTAAAGAAATGAGCGATGGCGCTTTATATCAAGAGTGCGGAGGAGGTGGCGGGTATCCGTCGGGCGGGCCGGGTGGTGGCAATGGTCCTTGCCGAGGTGGCCGCGCGGGTGGTCCCCGGGGTGAGTTTGCGGGAATTGGAGGAGGTCTGTGTTGAGGTTATCCGGCGGGAAGGGGGAAAACCAACGTTTTTTGGTTATCGGGGGTTTCCGGCGGCGGTGTGTATCAGTGTTAACGAGGAGGTGGTCCACGGAATTCCGGATTCGCGGGTGCTGGTTGAGGGAGACGTTGTGAAGATAGACGTCGGGGTGACGAAGGAGGGGTTTATTGCCGACGGCGCCCGGACATTTCCGGTGGGGCGGATTGCGCCTGAGGTTGCCCGTCTGGTGGAGGAGACCGAGCGAGCGTTTTATGCCGGTTTGAAGTTTGCCCGTCCTGGTTATAGAGTGGGCGACATCAGTGCGGCAATTCAGCGTTATGTGGAGGCACAGGGTTTCTCGGTGGTGCGGGAGCTGCACGGGCATGGGGTAGGGATTGAACTCCACGAGGAGCCAACCATCCCGAACTACGGTACCCCGGGCAAAGGGAGGAGATTGGAACAGGGGCTTACCCTGGCGATTGAGCCGATGGTAAATATGGGTTCTTTTCAGGTGAAGACGCTGAAGAATGGCTGGACAGTGGTGGCGGTGGACGGGAAACCTTCTGCCCATTACGAGAACACCGTTCTCGTTACCGCAGGTGAGCCGGAAGTTTTAACTGTTTAAGCGAGGTTATGGGAAAAAAGGATGCCATTCAGCTTGAGGGTGTGGTCGTGGAGTCGTTGCCCAACGCCACCTTCCGGGTGCAACTGGACAACGGGCACATTGTCCTCGCCCACATCTCGGGTAAGATGCGGATGCACTGGATCAGAATTCTGCCTGGTGATCGGGTAACGGTGGAGCTTTCTCCTTACGACCTGTCGCGCGGGCGGATTGTTTACCGGTTTAAGTAGTATTTGGTGTGGCTCAGTGCCACCTCTTAAATAAGAAGGGAGTAAATTATGAAAGTACGTTCTTCGGTTAAGAAACGGTGCGCCCATTGCGTGGTGGTCCGACGCAAGGGCGTGGTCCGGGTGGTATGTAAGCGGGAACCAAAACACAATCAGCGGCAGGGATGAGTAGCGGAAGACAGATA
Source organism: uncultured bacterium (assembly GCA_964412225.1). Classification (GTDB taxonomy): domain Bacteria; phylum Hydrothermota; class Tepidihabitantia; order Tepidihabitantales; family Tepidihabitantaceae; genus CAYPNB01. The sequence goes on from CAYPNB010000001.1 coordinate 181,305, forward strand.
AATGGCTAAATTTATCTTTATCTCCGGCGGGGTGGTTTCTTCGCTCGGTAAGGGGATTGCGACCGCTTCAATCGGGTTGCTTTTGAAGAGCCGGGGATTGCGCGTGGTGCCGCTGAAATTTGACCCCTACATTAACGTTGATCCGGGGACGATGAACCCGTTTCAGCACGGCGAGGTCTTTGTTACCGATGACGGAGCGGAAACCGATCTTGACCTGGGGCATTACGAGCGGTTCATCGGCAGGAACCTATCCCGGGATAACAATCTGACTGCCGGCCAGATTTATCTCGCGGTGATAGAGAAGGAACGCCGGGGGGAGTATCTGGGCCGGACGATTCAGGTGGTGCCCCATATCACCGGGGAGATCAAGGAGCGCATTAAACGGCTTGCCCGGGGGCAGGATGTGGTTTTAACCGAGATTGGCGGCACGGTGGGTGATATTGAGGGTTTACCTTTTCTGGAGGCGGCGCGGCAGATTGCCCTGGAGGTGGGGCGGGAGAATGTGCTTTATATCCATCTGACTTTAGTGCCTTATATTCGGACCTCGGGGGAGTTTAAAACCAAACCGACCCAGCACTCGGTGAATAAACTGCGGGAAATCGGTATTCAGCCGGATATCATTTTGTGCCGGGCCGAGACACCCTTGCCCGTTGAGGCGAAGGAGAAGATCGCCCTTTTCTGTAATGTCAGGCCCGAGGCGGTTATTGAGGCGATTGACGTTGGCAATATTTACGAGATTCCCCTGGTTTTTCAGCGGCAGCGACTGGATGATTTGATTCTGCGCATGTTAAAGGCGCGGCGCCGGCAGGGGGCAGACCTGGCCCGGTGGCGCCGATTCGTTCAGGTACAGAAAGAGGCAAAGGAGATTTTACCGATCGGGATCTGCGGTAAGTATGTGCTATTGCACGATGCCTATAAGTCGGTGATTGAGGCGGTTTACCATGCCGCGGCGAAGGTGGGGGTAAAACCGGCAGTTGAGTTTGTGGAGACGGATAGTCTGACCGCGGAGACGGCGGAGGAGCGGTTGCGGGGACTGGCAGGGGTAATTGTTCCCGGCGGGTTCGGGGTGCGCGGAATGGAGGGAAAGATGGCGGCAATTACCTACTGCCGGGAGAGAGGGGTTCCGTTCCTGGGGCTGTGTGTGGGGTTGCAGGTGGCGATAATTGAGTTTGCCCGGGAGGTGTGCGGGCTGAAAGATGCCAACTCCACTGAGTTTGACCACCATACCCGTTATCCGGTGATTCACATGATGCCGATGCAGCGGGGTGTAAAAAAGAAGGGGGGGACGATGCGGCTTGGTGCCTATCCCTGTAAATTGACCCCTGGTAGTTTGGCCCGGGCCTGTTATCGCCGGGGTCTGGTTTTTGAGCGCCATCGGCACCGTTATGAGGTGAATAACCGTTTTGTTCCACTTTTTGAACGGGCCGGGATGAGAATTTCGGGCAAATCACCTGATGGCAGTCTGGTGGAAATGATTGAACTTAAAGGGCACCCGTTTTTTATTGCCACCCAGTTTCATCCGGAGTTTAAATCCCGTCCGCTTTCACCCCATCCGCTGTTCGTTTCCTTTATTAGGGCCAGCCTGAAAAGATGGCGGCAGGTAAATATAGCTGCTGACCACCGCCCACCTATCGCTCACCGCCAGATGGTGGCAGGCGAATAGCGGTGGGTTGATAGCGGAGGAGTATGACCGTTCTCGGCATATGCCTGCTTTTGGTGCGGGCATTACCCGGTGAACTGGCACTGCTTTTTTCTCGGCTTGTTGTGTTAATTTATCTTGCCCTGCGCCGAGACTACCGGCGTGAGATAAGGGATAATTACCGGGCGATTTTCAGGGTTGAGCGACGCTGGTTCTGGCTTCACAATGGCTGGTGTCTGGGTAAAAATCTCTGGTTGATGGGAAGGATCGGCACCCCTTTTCTCAGTGAAATTATTGACAGGGCAGAGGTTTGTAAGGAAAATATTAGAGATATGGAACAGGAGTTGCATACGGCAATAATGGTTTCATTTCATTATGGGGTTTGGGAATTATTGCCCCAGGTGTTTGCCAGCAGGGGGTTTGATACTGCGGTGGTTGTTTCCCCTCAGCGGGGCCGGATATTGCAGAAGGCGCTTGCCGAAATCAGAAAAACAACAGGAGTGAAACTGATTACCGGGGGACGGGCGCTTTTTTCCCGGTTGCGCAATAGAACAGGGGTAACCGGTTTTATGCTGGACAATACCACCAAAGGGGAGCAGGTCTGGGTGAATGTAGACGGGGTGCGCTTGCGAATGCCGGAGCTACCATTTCGGGCGGGCAGGGTATTTAACCAACGGGTGGTGCCGCTGTTTGCTTATTTGGAGCGAGGCCGGATTAAGGTGAGGCTGTTTGGTGCCGGTGATGAGGAGAAAGCGGGACGGGTTTTACTTGAGATGGTGCGGGAGCGACCCGAGGAATGGGTGTTCTGGGGTAAAGAAGACGGGGTGAAGAATTGAGGAGGTTCCGAACCGGTTGGCGGTGGTGGTCGGGGCTGGTTTCCCAGGTAATTTTTTTGTTGGGGTCTGGCTGTCATAACGAAAAAGTGGCGACGGTCAGCGGGAATTTACCAGACCAGGTGGTGGTTGATTTTCGTCTTGACGAGTCAACGAGCGGGCAGCGTCTTTATACTTTAGTTGCCGATGAGGCGGTGGTGTTTGATGCCGAAGGCAGGATTGATGTCCGGCAGCCGCGGATAACTTTTTATAATGAGCGGGGAGATGTTCATTCCATTCTGAGCGCCAGGGCCGGGGCGATATTTACCAAGACCGAGGACCTGGTAGCGTGGGGTGAGGTGGTGGTGCGAACTGCCGATTCTACAGTTCTTATTACCGACTCGCTGGCCTGGAGTAACCGGCACCGGGTGGTGCGGACTGATGCTCCGGTGGTAATTGAGACCACCAAGGGCAGGATGATGGGGCAGGGGCTCATTGCGGATGCCGGCTTAACCAAGATTGAGTTTTTAAGTGAGGTACGGGGGAGTTCCAGTTATGAATGGGCGCCCTGAGAGCCGATTTTCTTTTGCCATTTTCTGCTGGCTTATGGCGGTTGGTGCACTTTTGCTTTTTGCCCCACCGGCGGCAGGAGCCGAGATTTACGCCCGCAAGATGGCAGTTGTGCGTGCCGGCTCTGAGCCAATGACCGTTTTTCAGGATAGCGTTACAATAATTCAGGACCGGTCGGTTCTGGTTAGCCGGCGGGCGACGATGCAGGAAGGGATGGGTATCGCCACCCTTTCTGACTCAGTTGTCATTGTGACGCCAGAGGTTTCGGTCTGGGCCGATTCAGTTGTTTATACCTTCCCGGAGCGGCGGGCGGTGGTGATGGCGCGGGCGCCGAAAACGGTTCTGGTGCGCAAGGAGTCGTTGGTAATAACCGCTCCGGAACTGGAGTACAACACAAAAGAGGATGTGGTGAAAGCCTCCCGGGGGTTGCGGATAACCAATATGGCTAACGACTACTTCTTGATTGGTGTCAGGGGGAGTTACGATTTACAGAAGGGAATCGGCACGGTTGATTCCGAGCCAGTTCTCCAGGGGAGGTCAGGGACGACCCAAGAGCCGGTTGTGGTAACGGCGAGGAGAATGGAGTGGCAGGAGGTGACAGCGGAGGCAAAGGCGATGGGCGATGTCAGGGTTGTATCCGGGGCGAGTTTGCTGCGGTGTGACACCGCCCGGTTCTTTTTCCAGCGCGATTCCGGGTTGGCATGGGGTGAGCCATCGGTTCAGGACAGTGCTGGTGAGGCGCGCGGTGATACGGTAGTTTTTCTGGTGGCCGATGGGACACTGCGGCAGGTGGGGATTGTCGGTAAGGCGCAGGGGAGGTACCGCACCGAGGCAGGAGAAACGGTGGTGGTGCAGGGGAAAGGGCTTTTCCTCCAGGTTGCCGATGGCAGGATTGCACGGATAGAGGTGGCGGAGCTGACTTCGGGCCAGCTCGTTCGGAAGGGGGATACAAGGTGAAATTGATTGCCGAAGGTCTGGTAAAGTATTATGGTGGCCGGCGAGTGGTGGATGGGGTCTCACTGGAGCTGAACGGGGGTGAGGTGGTCGGTTTACTGGGGCCAAATGGGGCAGGTAAGACCACAACTTTTCATATGATTACCGGGTTGACCAAACCGGACCAGGGGCGGATATTTCTTGACGGAGTGGAGATGACCAATATGCCGGTGTACAAGCGGGCAAGGCTCGGTCTCGGTTATCTTTCTCAGGAGTCCTCGGTATTCCGGCGTCTGACGGTGGAGGAGAATCTTAAGGCGATTCTGGAGTTGCTCGGGGTGTCCAAAGCCGAAATAGAAGAACGGGTGGATGAATTGCTGACAAAGTTGAATATCAAGCATCTCGCCCGACAGCGGGCAGGGACGCTTTCCGGTGGGGAGCGGCGCCGGGTGGAACTGGCACGGGCACTTACCACTAAGCCGCGGTTTCTGTTGCTGGATGAGCCGTTCACCGGGGTTGACCCGATTGTCCGGGCAGAAATTCAGGACATTGTGCGGGTTCTGGCGCGGGAGGGGATCGGGCTTCTGATTAGCGACCACAATGTCCGGGAGACACTGGAAATTACCAACCGGGCGTATGTGATGTACGATGCCCGGGTGTTGCTGTCCGGTTCGTCAATTGACCTGGTGAACGACGAAAAGGCACGGGAGGTTTATCTCGGGGAGAGGTTTCGGATATGAGATTTGAGCACCAACTGACGCAGCGGATGGAACACAGTTTAACGCCGCAGCTGATTCAGACAATTCGGTTATTGCAACTGCCGATTCAGGAACTGGAACTTTTGATTGAGAAAGAGTTACAGCAGAACCCGGCACTGGAGCAGGTGGATGACGGTGAAGCCGGAGCGGACACAGAGGTTGCGGAGGAGATGGTTGCCGAAGAGGTGAAAAATGGGGAAGGAGAAGGTGAAGTTGAAATGGGTAATGAGGTTGTGACGGGAAAGGAGGATGGGGAGGAGGTTTTTACCGGCAGTGAAGAGGAGGAGTTTTCTTTTGGGGATTTAATGCCCACTGATGCCTGGGATGGCTGGGGCGGAGAATGGGCAGGGACCGGGGAGAGCGGTCAAGTCAGTGAGGAGTTATTGGCGCCGTCGGTAGAAAGTTTAAGGAAATGGGTCCTGCCGAAGTTGATGGGGGAACTTTCTTCTGAGGATGCAGCGGTTGCCGAGCAGGTGGTGGAATGGGTGGACGGTGACGGTTTTATCAAGGTTACTCCGGAGGAGCTGGCAGAAACGATCGGTGCTGATTTTTTGTCGGTGCGCCGGGTTTTGCAGGTGTTGCAGCGAATTCCGCCCGGGGGTATTGGCTGTTCCGGGGTCCGGGAGGCGCTGCTGGTGCAACTGGAACTGGCCGGGTGCCCGCCGGATGCTCTGGAGATACGGTTGTTGACCGAAGGATGGGAATTGCTAACCAAAAAGCAGACGGGTAAACTGGCGCGGCGGCTCGGGGTTGACGAGGAGGATGTGCGTCGGGCGGTAGGGAAAATCCTGGAGCTGGAGCCCAAGCCGGGTCGCCGGTTTACCGAAAAGGCGCCGGAATATGTTTTGCCCGATTTTTCGGTGGAGTGGCAGGGAGACCGTTTGGCGGTGGTGGTGCGGGATGAGCGGGTGCCGAGGTTACGGGTGGCGCAGCGGTTTTTGGAAGTTTTGCGCAATCCGAAGTCCTATTCGCGAGAACAGGTGCAGTTTGCCCGGGAGAAGGTGCGGGCGGCGGTGATGTTTTTGAGGGCGATTGAGTCCCGGCGGCGGATGCTGAAGCAGCTTGTGGAGATGGTTCTCCAGGAGCAGAGGGAGTTCTTTTTGAATGGGCCGGAGTGGCTTAAGCCGGCGACGCTCCGGGAGGCGGCAGGCAAACTGGGAGTCCATCCGGCAACCGTTTCCCGGGCGATTAACGGGAAGTACCTTGAAACACCGTTCGGGATTTTCCCCCTGAAGTCGTTTTTCCGCGCCGGGACAGACGGCCGATCCCGGGAAAGCATAAAGGAGAGAATTCAGGCGATTATTGCCGCCGAGGATAAGCGGTCGCCCTTGAGTGATGAGGAAATCGTGGCACGGTTAAAGGGGGAAGGGGTTAAGTTATCCCGCCGGACAATCGCCAAGTACCGGGCCGAACTGGGGATTCCCAGTTCCGATGAGCGCCGGGTTTTTTAGGGTTATGCATTTTGTTGTTGGCACCGCCGGGCATATTGACCATGGGAAGAGTGCACTGGTAAAGGCGCTCACCGGAACGGACCCGGATCGGTTGAAGGAGGAGCAGGAAAGGGGGATGACCACCGATCTGGGCTTTGCCTTTTTGGGCAATGATATCACCATAATTGACGTCCCGGGACATGAGCGTTTTGTGCGTCATATGCTGGCGGGAGCGAGTACGATTGATATGGTGGTTTTGGTGGTGGCGGCAGATGATGGGGTAATGCCGCAGACCCGGGAGCATTTTGAGATCTGCCGTTTGCTGGGGATTAAAAAGGGGGTGGTGGCGATAAATAAGATTGACCTGGTGGACAGGGAGTGGCTGGAGATGGTCAGGGAGGATGTTGCGGAAATGGTCCGCGGGTCGTTTCTAGAGGGGGCGCCGGTGGTTTTTGTTTCGGCCCGGACCGGTGCCGGAGTGGCGGAGCTGAAACGGGTCATTGGTGAGGTCGCCAAAACAATTGAAAGGAGGCCCGACCGGGGCGTTTTTCGGCTGCCGATTGACCGTTGTTTTTCGGTTAAAGGGTTCGGCACGGTGGTTGCCGGGACGGTGCTTTCGGGAAAATGCCGGGTGGGGGACCGTCTGGAATTACTGCCCCAGGGTATTGAGGTGCGGGTGCGGGGAATTCAGGAACACAATCAGCCGGTTGAAAGCGCGGGGATCGGTGAACGCGCCGCATTAAACCTTCAGGGGGTGGCGGAGGATAAAGTTGAGCGGGGAAATGTGCTGGCGACACCGGGTTATTATCGGCCCAGCGAAATGCTCAACTGTTCTCTTTATTTATTGAAGGAGGTCCGGCGGCCATTGAGAAATATGACCCGGGTTCATCTGCATATCGGTACTGCGGAGGTGATGTGCCGGGTGTGTCTTCTGGACAGAAAGGAGCTGGCACCGGGTGAGGAGGGATTGGTTCAACTCCGCACCGAGACACCGGTGGTTGCCGATTGGGATGACCATTATGTGCTCCGCCATTATGCCCCGGCGCAGACAATTGGTGGGGGGGTGGTGCTGGAGGCGAGCGGTTATAAGGAGAGAAGGTTTGTCCTGGCTACGATCAGGCGCCTGGAGCAGCTGCGGTCAGGGGAACGGGGTGCGGTGCTGGAGCAGTTGTTGCTGAAGTCAGGGGCAGGAGAAATAAAAACCCTGCCTGCTATCGCCCGGGAATTGGCAATAACCGATGAGGACGCCCGGACAATGACAGATTTTCTTTCGGCACAGGGAAAGGTGGTCTGGGTTGAAGCGGAGGGGAAGCGGTTCTTAGTCCACCGGCAGGTCCGGGAGGAGGCAAAAGGGCGGGTGGTTTCTTTTTTGAGCGAGTTTCACCGCGAAAACCCATTGCGATTGGGGGTGAAGCGTGGTGAGTTGAGGGTGAAAACGGGCATCGCACCGGTTTTGCTGGATGAGTTGTTGCAGGAGCTGGTTCAAAGCGGAGAGGTGGTGATTGAGGATGAACGGGTGCGTCTGGCGGGCCATCAGTTGCAACTGAGTCCGGCTGAGCGGGTGGTGTTTGACCGGATTGCCAGGTCTTTTGCCGAGGGCAGATGGAGGCCGCCGGATATTGAGGAGGCATTTGCCGGGGTTGAGCCGAAACTGGCACGCCGGGTAAAGACGGCACTTTTGGAGAGTGGCATTTTAGTTGACCTGGGTGAGGGGGTGGTGGTTCACCAGGAGGCATTGAAAGAGGCGGAGCGGATAATAAGGGAGTTGTTCCGGAATAAGGCAGAGCTGACCGCTTCGGAAATCCGTCAGGCGCTTGACAGCACCCGTAAAATCGTCATTCCGCTTTTGAACTATTTTGATTCGGTGGGCATTACCCGCCGGAAGGGCGATGTACGGATTTTGGCTGCGGAGCACCCGCTCCAGGACTCCGGCGGTCGCAGCAAGTAAGGGAGCGATATGGCAAAACGGGGAATTTTGGCTACGGTAACCTGTGCCGGTTGAGCGTCCAAACTCGGCAAAGCGCAGTTGGCGCAGGCATTGGCGGGACTGGCAACGACCGGGGACCCCAGGCTTCTGGTGGGCATTAACACCGCGGATGATGCCGGGGTTTTTTTGCTCACCGATGGGCTGGCGTTGGTTCAGACGGTTGACCTTTTGACGCCAATGGTGGAAGACCCTTACACCTTCGGGAGAATCGCCGCGGCGAATTCGCTTTCGGATGTTTATGCGATGGGTGGTGAGCCGTTGACGGTGTTGAATGTGGTGGGCTTTCCAGCGCCGTTAGACAAGGCGATTCTGCGCGAGATTTTGCGGGGTGGACAGGATACGGTAAAGGAGGCGGGTGCGGTTGTCGTGGGTGGCCACACCTTTAACGAAAAAGAGATAAAATACGGGTTAGCGGTTACCGGTAAAATTGACCCCAATAAGATCATTACCAATGCCGGGGCAAAAGTGGGGGACCGGCTGATTTTAACCAAGCCGCTCGGTGTCGGGGTGTTTGCCCAGGCGATGATGAATTTTGATGAGGTTGACCCGGAACTGACTACGGCAGCAACCGAGGGGATGATGCGCCTCAACCGGCAGGCTGGAGAGTTGATGGTGGTCTGCGGGGCTTCGGCAGCAACCGATATAACCGGCTATGGGTTATTGGGGCATGCGCAGGAGATGGCCGAGGCTTCCGGGGTGCGGATCAGAATTTATTCCGAAAAAGTGCCCCTTTTGCCCAGGGTGCGGGAGATGGCAAAAACGCTTGTTGACCCGGGTGTTTTGATGAATGAAAGTTCGTTTGGCCGATGGGTAGAATGGCGGGGTTCGGTGTCCGAGGAGCTGAAAAACATTTTGTGGGAATCGGAGAGTTCGGGTGGGCTGTTGATTTCACTGGCGCCGGAACGGGCGGTGGAGTTTCAGCGCCGGGCAGCGGACATCGGGTTGACTGCACCGGTGATTGGCGCGGTGATAGCGGGACCGAAAGGGACAATTGAGGTCTGGTAATTTAAGAGTTAAAGCGTTATGTTCTGGCAAAGTTTGTTAGCGGAGTTAAAGACCCAGTTTTTATCCGGAGCCAGGTTGATTCAATATTTCCGGGCGGTATTCAACATCGGTTTGATCATCCTGGGTAGCTGGCTGGCAAGGCGGTTATTCCGGTGGCTGATAAGGCGCGTGTTAAGACGGCGCGACCTGCGTCAGGTCAATACCTTGGTGCCGCTGCTGCAGAGCGTGTTTAACTACTTTATTTTATTTGCCGCGATTGTGTTAACGCTGCGGGCGCTGGGAGTTGATTACACTGCGATCCTTGCCGGTGCCGGGGTGGTGGGACTGGCGGTGAGTTTTGGTGCCCAGACGCTTATTCGGGACCTGCTCGGGGGTTTTTTTCTGCTGTTTGAGGGTCTGGTTACCGTGGGCGATTTTATTGTTCTGGAGCCAAACGGGATAAGCGGCACGGTGGAGAAGATTGGTTTAAGGGTGACCCAGGTGCGGGGTTTTGATGGAACGCTTTATACCATTCCCAATGGCGAAATCACCCGGTTTGGGAATCAGAACCGGGATTTTATGCGGGCGATTGTTACGGTTGACATTGGGTATGAGCAGGATGTGGAACGGGCGATGGCGCTTGCGAGCGAGGTGGCACAGGCGTGGTTTAAGGAAAGGCCGGATATCTGTTTGGAGGTGCCGTTTGTCCAGGGGATACTTAATTTCCGGGAGTCTGGGGCGTCGGTACGGATCGTTTGTAAGGTGAAGCCGCTGGCACACTGGCAGGCAGAGCAGGAACTGCGGCGGCGGTTGAAGAAGGCTTTTGATGCCGCGGGAATGGAAATTCCGTTTCCCCGCCACGCGGTCTATATTCGCACCGAGTCAAAGCCTACCGTTAACAAACAGACAAAGTAGCGTTCCGGGCTTATTTTTCTTTTTGTCCTTTTCAGAATTTCTACTTATAAGTAGAAACCCCGGGGTGGTGATATAGCGGTTTATCTTCTTGTTTTTTAGTTGCTTAGATAAATCGGGCGGCGTTTATGACCCCAACCCCGGAATAGTCTGGGGTATTGGAGGGGTTTTTGTCGGGTTTATTTTTCCCGGTGCGGTTCAGGTTTATCCCGCGGTCATCGTCTCCGGTGCGGTTGGGTTGGTAACTATCACCAGGGCACCGACAATAGAACCTTTTCGGTTTCGGAGGACCTCAAAACAGAAGGCGGAGAAGGGTAAACCGGGAAGTATTTCGCATTCCTGATGGCTACTCGCACCAGAGATGACCTGTTCTAGGTGCGGGATAAGGCTTTGCAGGTTGGCGAACTGTTTGACAGGCTGACCGGCTGCCTCCGAGGCTTTGGTGCCCAGGAGCGGTTCCATTGCTGGGTTGGCATGGATAATCCGGGTGGTCCGGTCCACGACCAAAACCCCTTCTTTGATGTTGGCGGCAAGAAGTGCGAACTGACGCTGGAGTTCGGTAATGTAGTCAGCTTTGCGGTCGTCAAAGTCGCGCAGGCGGGCGAAGACCCGGTTTAGCTGGCGGGCGAGGTTGCCCAGTTCGTCATCCCGGCTCGGGGTGATGTGGATGTTGAGATCACCCTGTTCTGCCCGGGTGAGGGCGTTGGTAATACGTTTGATGGGCAGGACAATGGAATTGGGCAGGTGGATGAGAAGGTAGATCAGGAGCGCGGTGAGGACAAGGATGGCGGTGATAATGTTACGCTGGCTGTGGACAAAGAGACGGGTTATTTTTCCCTTATGCTCGGCGATGCGCTGATTGGCGTAGTTGACGATTTTTTCTCCGAGGGCGATGTTCTGATTGAAGAGTTCCTGCATCCGGTTCTGGTTGATCTGGTTCACCGTGCCCAGAGCTTGAAGTAATTCAATTTCCCGATCGATGACGGTGGCCGATAGGAGCAGCGATTCCTGGCTTTCGGGATCGCGGCTGTTTTGCGCCGCTTCAATCAACCGGGCGTGTTCTCTTTGGAGGGTTTGCAGTTTTTCCCCGCCCGCCGGAGCGGCCGAGAAAATTCTGATTCTGGGCAGGGAATCAATCAGGCGGTTATAACTGACGAGCCCGGCAGAAATGGAATCAAATATCGGTTTTAAGTCCGGTTCCAGATTGGACCGTTTTCCACATGCCCAGGCGGTCTGGCGGATGAGCATTCGGGCGGTGAGCAAATAGGCGCTGTCTCCCGAGAGGAGAAAATTTCGTTCTGCCCGGCGGATGTCAATGAGGTTGCGGACCACGAGCGATCCGAGTCGCAGCAGGTTTACGTCCGCTTCGGCAATCTGGGTGGCAACCGCATTCATCTGAGCGACGTAGTAGAGGGCAAGGAGAACCACTGGAAAGACGAGGACAGCGGATAGGCACATCGCCAGGACGACGCGCGTGCGGATTGATAGGTGGCGGCCCCCCGGGCGGAAGTTGTTATTGTTTATAATTTGCATGAGTATCGGCAAAACTATTTACCGCGTTTTTTTTCTACGCCCTGGGCAAGCCGTTCAATGTCGGCGTCATCTCCCACCACCACCAGAATGTCGTCCTGTTCAATTATGTCTTCCGGACCAGGGAGGTCGTTGATCTGCTCTTGGAAGCCACTTTCACCTTCCGGGGTGATCATCGGGATCCGTTTCTTGATGGCGATGATGTTCACCCCGTAGCGGCGGCGGACATCCAGTTGGCCCAATTTTTTGCCCACCATATATCGGGGCGCGCTCATCTCGGCAAGACTGTGATTACTGGTTAGCGGGATTTGCTCCAGGAGGTCAGGGGTGAGGAGGCTTTTGGCGAGCTGTTCCGCCATCTGTTCTTCAATCAGGATGGTGCGATCGGCGCCGACATCCTCCAGAATCCGGGCATAAAGCGACGACGCGGCACGGGCGATCACCTGCCCCACCCCGAGTTTTTTCAGCAGGGAGGTGATGACGATCGCCGCCTCCATGCGCTCGCCCATGGCAACGACGACCGCATCAACATCCAGGACACCAGAGCGGGCAAGCGCCTCCTCATCGGTGGCATCCAGACAGAGCACCTGGGTGACACTGTCCCTTATTGCTTCCACCCGTTTGATGTCAGAGTCAATTGCGAGCACCTCCGCGCCTTTTTCCATCAGATTGCGGGCAACGTGGGCACCAAATGTTCCCAGTCCAATTACTGCAAACTGTTTCAATTTAAACCTCCTTGTTAGCCAATCATAATTCGGGCCTGGGGATGGGCAAGCGGCGGGTGTGGTTTTGGTGTTGCCATTGCCATTGCCAGTGTCAGTGGCCCGACTCGTCCGGCAAACATTAAGAGAATAATAGCCAGTTTGCTGACCGTTTTCAACCCGGCGGTGATACCGGTGGAGAGCCCGACCGTCCCGAAAGCGGAGACTGTTTCAAAAAGAAGCTGTTGGAAGGGGGTGGTTTCGGTGAGGAGAAGAAAAAAGAAAACGGTGGTGACAACAATTACAGCACTTACCGTAAGCGTTGTTGCTTTAACAACGGTATCCCCGGGAACTGCCCGGTGCCCGACGACGATCTCGTTTCGTTTCAGGAGGTGGTTCCGGAGTTGCAGGAGCAAGACGGCGAAGGTGGTGGTTTTTATACCGCCACCGGTTCCACCTGGCGAGGCGCCGATAAACATAAGAATTATGGTAAGGAACAGGGTTGCGGGGTGCAAGTTAGTCAGGGGAGTGGTGTTGAAACCCGCTGTGCGGGAGGTCACCGAATGAAACAGGCTGGTCAAGAGCTTTGTGCCGAGTGAGAGATTTGCCAGGGTGCGGTCGTATTCTAGAAAAAAGAAAACGGCGGCGCCGATAGTAATAAGTCCACCGCTGGTTACCAGAACGAGGCGGGAATGCACACTTAGATTGCGGAGAGTTTGCCGGAATCCCTGGCGCAGAGTCTGCCGGTTGATAATTTCGTGGACCACCGCAAAGCCCAAGCCACCGAAAACGATTAAAATGATAAAAGAAAGATTGACAATTATGTCGTTCTGATAACGAACAAGAGAATCCGGAAATAGCGAGAAACCGGCATTGCAAAATGCCGAAACGGCATGAAACAGGGCCTGGTAAAAAGCCTGAGCCGGGGTTGGGAATACCAGTAACCACCTCAGAAATAACACCAGACATCCCGCTCCCTCAGCCAGTAGCGTGAAGAGAAAAATGTAGCGGACGACCTGAGCGATATTGATGTCCTTTGGCGTTTCTACTATTTCGGAAACCAGGCGCCTTTCCCCGGGGGCGAGACGGCGGCCCAAAAGTACTGCGACACTGGCGGAGAAGGTCATAATTCCCAAACCTCCTAGCTGGATTAGCGCCAGGATTACCAGTTGACCGAAAAAGGAGAAGTAACCGCCGGTGTCTTTCACCACCAGTCCGGTAACACAGGTGGCAGATGTAGCGGTGAAGAGTGCGTCAATTAACGGAGTACCGTTTCCCGTCACCGTTGCCGCGGGGAAGGTGAGGAGCAGTGTACCGATGGCGATCAGGGCGGTAAAACTGAGCACCAGGCCGTAAACAGAGCGCTGACGGAGATTCCCGATCAATCGGTTAAACAGAGTTATCCGGGAGAGCCGCTGGCTGACGACGAGGAACTGATAAATTAATAACAGGGGAAGGACAAAGCGGTTGATGATTACGGCACCGAGAAGTAAAACGGCAAGAATGGCGGTCAACCACCGACGCCGGGGGGAAATTGTGGACGAAGGGGCAAACAGGATGATGATTAAGGCATCAATTGTTATTCCCAGGGTAAGGATGAATTCAATGACCCTGATAACTGTTGTTTCAAAGCCGAACGGTGTGAGACGGTAACCGTTAAACAGGGTGAGAACCAGTAGGTAAAGGAGGGCGAAGCCGGTTACAACCCAGGGGATGTTTCTAACCCATCCCGACAGGGGTCTGGTAGTTTTGATGACCCGGAAGCGTTTAAAAAGTGGCATGGTTATTAATTATCCATTCATTGGCAATAAAAATATATTTCTTCATCGTCGTTGTCCCGGGGTTAACTATTGGGCAGAGCAGTTCATATCTAAAGTTAATTATAGCAATGTTTTCATCGCTGGCAAGAATTAGATGAGCAGGAGTAAACCCAGGGCGCCGAGGATGCCGAGGATGCCGCCAAAGAGAAAAGGGGCCTCAGGGCCGAAGACGCTCCAGAGCCCACCGGCGATAAGAGATGCGGGTAGGAGTCCGATACCGGTAAGGGTTGCATGGAGGCCGAGGAATGTTGCCCGCTGGGGTTGAGGAGCGATATCGGCAACCAGTGCCTTTTCCAGCCCTTCGGTCATGCCGCTATAAAGTCCATAAACTCCAAAGAGAATCCAGGGGAGGAGACCGCCGGCGTGGGGTAGGAACAGGGCAAAGGCGAGGTAAACCAGAGCGTAAAGCACATAGCCCAACACCAGAAGTTTTTTCTTGCCGATGCGGTCCGAAAGCCGGCCCATGGGATAGGAGGAGATGGAGTACACGATGTTATATATTAAATAAAGGAGAAGGACCGAGAGGGTAGACCAGCCGAGATTTTTCATTCGCAAGAGGAGAAACTGATTTGACGAGTTACCCAGGGCGAAGATGCCGACGACGATCAGGAAACGGCGGAGTCTGGGAGAGAGGGTTTTAAAAGTCAGAGCGGGCAGGGGGCAAGATGAGCGGGAAATACCTGGTTCCCGGGCAAAGAAGAGAAGCGTGACGCCAATTGTTGCCGGGACCAGGGAAAGGAGAAATATGCGCTGATAACCGCTCCGGGAGAAGTTCACTCCCAGGCGGGACACAATATAAATGGCGAGCAGCACGCCGATGACCGCACCGAGGGTGTCCATTGCCCGATGTAAACCGAAACCACGACCGCTCTTCCCGTCAACACAGGAGTCGGCAATCAACGCATCCCGGGGGGCAACTCTTATTCCTTTTCCGATACGGTCAACCATTCTGCCGGCAAATACCAGTCCCCAGTTTTGAGAAAGATAAAGCAAAACTTTTCCCAGGGTGGAGCCGGCATAGCCGAGAATCGCTATCGGCTTCCGCCGATGGAGACGGTCAGAAATGGCACCGGAGAAAACTTTGAGAATAGACGCAGAACTTTCGGCAAAACCTTCAATTAAACCCACAATTGCCGGCTGCGCTCCCAGGGTGGCAAGGTAAAGTGGTATCAAGGGATATACCATTTCGGTGGAGATGTCGGTGAGCAGGCTCACCAGGCCGGTAAGGATGATGTTAAACATTTTCCCTCAAGTATAAAAGTCCGGCTCAATCGGTCAATAAAACACCGCGAATGGGTGGTTGAAAAACGGATACCGTCTGGCCGGGGTGGTAATAATTGGAATTTTCTTTCGCGATAAAAATTGCTTGACAAAAGCGGTCATTTTTGTTAAAATAAACCGAGGGCAGAGAAAATGCGATGCACTCGCCAACCCTTTTTTTATCCAGACAAAGAGGAGGGTGGGCGTATTTTCTTTGCTTTCATATCCTTAAAAAGAAAGGAGGTGTGAAAAGATGAAGAGCAAAGGCTTTACACTGATCGAGCTCTTGGTGGTCATCTTGATTATCGGTATCCTACTCGCCCTCATTATCCCGAACTTCGTGTTGTTCCAGGAGCGTGCCCGTCGTTCTTCTGTGAAGAACAATATGCACGTTATCCAGACGGCACTGGAGGCTTATGCGGTGGACCACTACGGTAACTATCCGGGCGAAGATGTTTCCTGGGAGCCTCTTGATGAGGCCGGTATTTGTCTCTGGTTCCCGGGCGGCGACCCGATCGGTATCGATGGTGAGCCCAAACCCGGTAACTTCCCGGTGAATCCTTACGACGGTAGACGGTACAATGACGAAGATAAAGACGAGATGGATTTGAACTACGAGGATTTCTACGGCGAGCTGGAGTCGGGGCAGAACGCCCAGATCCGGGGCAGCGACGAGGAGTGCCCGTATCTGGAGTTCGGCGGTACACCGGAGTACCCGGGTGGCATCGGTATCGCTACCTATATTCCTGACGTGGGTTTTGGGACCCCGCAGGAGTACGGTATCTACGGCTTTGGCCGTGATGTGGCGTACCCAATGTACGACCTGGACCCGCTGGCCGACGACCCGACCGAAGAGGAGTACTTCATTTTCTTCGTGCTCCACAACTAAACCTCCGCAGTTCTTCTCGGGGTGGGGTAGAATGCCCCACCCTTTTTGTTTGGGTTTTCTTGACCGGGTGATGTTTGATTCTATAATTTGGCACTTATGGCGGTTGCGGGTGAGCCGGTAATTGAAACGGTGCGATTGAGCAAGTTATACCGCACCGGGTTCCGGATGAAAAAGGTCAGGGCGTTGGTTGATTTAAGTCTGCGGGTGGAACGGGGAGAGATTTTTGGCTTTCTGGGGCCGAATGGCGCCGGGAAAACCACCGCGATAAAGATACTGATCGGTCTGGCAAGACCAACTCAAGGAACAGCGTATGTCCTGGGTCGGTCACCACGGGACCAGCGGGTGAAACGACGGGTAGGGTTTTTACCTGAGTCACCTTATTTCTACGAGTATCTGACCGCCGCCGAGTTTTTGGCGATGGCGGCACAGATTGCCGGGGTTCCCAAGGGCGAGATAAAATCGCGGGTTAAGCAGATGTTAAAGATGGTGCGCATGGAGCACGCCGCCCACCAGCAGATGCGCAGTTTTTCCCGCGGCATGCTGCAACGGGTGGGGATTGCTCAGGCGTTGATTCATAACCCGGAGGTGGTGATACTGGACGAACCGATGGGCGGCTTGGACCCTATTGGGCGCAAGGAGTTCAGGGATATTATCGTGGGGTTACGAGAACAGGGGAAAACGGTATTCTTTTCCACTCATATTCTTGCCGATGTGGAGATGATCTGTGACCGGGTTGGGATAATAGTCGGGGGGGAGATGGTGAAGCTGGGGCGGCTTAACGAAATTCTCACCGCGGAGGTGGAGTCAATTGAAGTAACCATCCGGGGGGTAACCGGGAAATTCCGTAAGGTATTGGAAAGGGTGGCACAGCGGACGATCCAGTCAGGAGATCTGTTGATGCTCACCGTAAGAAACGAGGAAGATGTGGAACGGGTGATGGCAATCGCCCGGGAGGCAGAGGCACGAATTACCGCGATCGTACCCCGGACCAAGACATTAGAGGAGTTCTTTATGAGCCAGGTAAAATCAGTTGTTGAAGGCGGTTAAACGATGTGGCAGCGGTTATCGGCAATTGCCCTGAATACATTCCGGGAATCAGTCCGTGACCGGGTTCTGGTGGCGTTGATTGTCATCGGGTTGGTCGTGGTGGGGAGCGCAAAGGTAATACAGCCGGTGGCGATGGGTGAAGGGGATAAGATAATTAAAGATCTCGGTTTGTCGGCAATAACGCTTTTCTGCGTTCTGATTGCGGTTTTGGTGGGAGGCAGAATTGTCTACCGGGAAGTTGAAAAGAGGACAATTTTCCTGGTGCTTGCCCGACCGGTTCGGCGGCTGGAGTTTATTGTCGGTAAATATCTGGGGTTAATGGCGGTTCTGATTGTCAGTCTGGTGCTGATGACCGTTGGATTTTACGGGATAATGTTGTTGGCGAATGTTCCGATTGCATTTAATCTGCTCTGGGCGGTAGTGATGACCGGATTAGAACTTGCGGTGATTACCGCGGTGGCGGTTTTGTTTTCTACCTTTGTGACACCGATTGCCGGGGCGGTTTTTACTTTTATCGTCTACTTCATCGGGCACAGCACCTATTTGCTTAAACAGTTGGCAGCGATGAGCCCGTCGCCGATAGTTAAAGTTATTGGTCTTTTTCTATATTATATTTTACCCAATCTCAGTAATTTTAACATTAAAGGGGAAGTGGTGCACAACGTACCTTTGAATCCCCAGGCGATGGTGCTGTCGGCAATTTATGCCCTGGTTTATACAGTGACCCTGTTGTTAATATCGGTGGTGCTGTTTAATCGCAAGGATTTTTAGCGGTGGTCACGGAGGTAACTCATTCCACTCCCCGGAGACCGGGATGGATTGCCGGATTATTGCCCGGGGTAGTAATCATTTGGGGTTTTGTGGGAATTTATCTTTTGCAGTTGGCAATAGATGCGACCAGCCGTAACCCCCGGGAGAGAATGATGCAGGAACTTGCCTATTTCCCCTCGGGGGTGGCGTTGCGCGAGGTGGCGGTTGAGTACCACGAGGCGATTGCCGATTTTATCTGGTTGGTCGCGATAGATTATTATGGCCGCCATCAGGAAACCGACCGTCGCTACGATTGGCTGGGTCATATATTTGAGATTTTGACCACCCTTTCGCCCCGGTTTATCGGTGCCTACCACTTTGGCGCAATTACCCTTGCCTGGGATGCCCGTAATCCGCGGGCGGCGCTGCAACTCCTTTTTACCGGGATGAAGGCAAACCCTTTGAGTTGGCAGCTGCCGTTTGATGCCGGATTTATTAATTATATGCTGATTGGCGACTATAAATCCGCAGCGCAACTTTTCCGGATTGCCGCAAGTTTGCCTAACGCCTGGACGGTGGTGTCGCGTTGGGTGCCCTATGTTACCGCTAAAGCAGGAGATTTTGAAACCGCCCGGCAGATGTGGCGGGATTTATATTATAGTACGGAAAATAAGAAATTGCGGGAGTTGATCATTCGCCAGCTTAAGTGGTTAAAACTGGAGGAGGGGATTGCGGTAATTCAAGCAGCGGTGGACAGTTTCTGGGAGCAAGAGAAAAGGCTTCCGGCGGGCATTTCCGAATTGGTGGTGCGTGGTTACTTGAAAGAAGTGCCCGAAGAACCGTTCGGGGGAAAGTATTTCCTTGACGGGAAAACGGTGCGCAGTACCACCCCCCCGGGGCAAACAGGTGAGTGATATAACTTGACAGGCAGAAATAATAGCGCATAATATTGTTGTAGGCGGACAGGAGAATTTATGATTAAAGAAAAAGGCTTTACACTGGTGGAACTGCTGGTGGTAATTATGATTCTCGGTGTTCTGATGGGAATGGCGGTACCGAGATTTTCTGGTATCCGGGAACAGGCAAGGGTCGGAGCGATGAAAATGAACCTGCACAATGTTCAGATTTTTATTGAGCTGTTCCACCAGGAGTTTGGTTATTATGCGGAAGACTTCTACGAAGACGGCTACGGTTGTGTATTCCCCGGTGGCGAATACGATATCAGGATCGGCAAACTCCCGACCAATCCCTGGACCGGAAAAGAGATGGATCCGGACGAGTTCAATCCCGAGGAGTACGATGACATTACCGACATCAGCAATACCAGTGAGTATGGCCCTAACGATGTTTCTGGTTATGACCCGGGCAACATCGTTTATAGCGTTTGGGACCCCCCGGGTTCTGCTTACCCTACCCACTATGGGTTGGTCGGTATTGACCACAGCGGTGGGTCTATCCGCGATTTTGATGCGGATGGCGATGCGGTGATCTTTGTGTTGCATAACTAAATAAATTTTAGGGAGATGGCAATGCTTGACAGCAACCGGAAGTGTTTTATAATTCCGGCAGTGGTTACGCGCCGGTGTTGCTCTCCTGGATTCACACTAGTTGAGCTGCTGGTGGTGATATCGGTTTTGGCAATTCTTTTGGCGTTCTTTTTCCCGCCGATGATTTCCCGTATTACTAACAATGCCCGGCGAACCGCAACGCTCCAGGAAATGGGGGTCATTCGGGACGCAATAGTAGGAAATCCGGATGTAAAGATTGGTGGCGAGGTGGTGGGCATGGGGTTCAAGCAAGATGTCGGGAGGCTGCCCCGGAATCTGGTGGAACTTGCAACTCGTAACCCATTTGAAGGAATGTATGCCCAGGTGATGTATCTGGGAAAAGAGACCCTTCCTGGATGGGACCCCTATATTCAGAAAGGTTGGAACGGTCCTTATATCCGCGAGGATGGAGAGATGGGCTATCTTTACGATGCGTGGGGAACGCCTTATCGGTACTGGGTGGAAGGAAATGAGACACTGGGAATGGAGAGTGCCGGTCCCGATGGTCTGTTCTGGGGGCAACCAGGGGCGGTTAAAAACGACGATATCAAGATGAGGTTTTAACCCATGCGGATTAATAAATTAAGAGGTATTACCCTTGTTGAGCTTCTGGTTGTCTTAATGATATTGAGCCTGATTCTTACTGCTGCGATCAAGACCTGGGATGTAACATTGGAGAGAGGCCGATTTGAACAGACCAGGCAGAAGCTTGACCGGCTGGCAACAGTTATTACCGGTAATCCGGATTATGTTGTTGGTGGCGTGCGGACGGACTTCGGTTTTGTCGGAGATATGGGAACATTGCCCCGCAGTCTTGCTGACCTTGCCAGTAAACCCAGTTGGGTTTCTCCGTCCGAAAGCAGTCAGTGGCGCGGTCCATATATTAAGGCGACATTTGCCGAATCACCGGAGGGGTACCGGATTGACGGCTGGGGAGATACAATTGTTTTTAATGCCGACAGTTTGTTTCTACGTAGTTACGGTGGTGTCGGCATGGTTGAGCCAAAGCGCTGGATCACCCGACGGCTGGGTTATTCCCGTAATGATCTGCTGAATAATGTTGTGGATGGAACAATACTGGACCAACGCGGCGTGCCGCCGCCGGACAGTTTGCTTCCCCGTTTGGTTGTGCAACTGGAGTATCCCCGCAACGGAGTAATGTTTCGTGATTCCTATTCCCCGGCCCCCGGTTCTAATGGGCGGTTTGATTTTACCGCTGTTCCCCAGGGCGTGCACCGATTAATGGTGATGTTCTGGCAGTATTATCCGCCACCCCCAACCTGCGACACGGTAATAAAGACGGTAACCGTATTGCCGAAGGTCGGGGCACGAGACATTGAGGTAAGAATGAACGTTAACTGGTGAGCGATAAGGGGCGAGCGATGAGGATGAAAAGTTTTTTAGGGTTTACCCTGATGGAACTTCTGGTAGTGCTGTTGATTATCGGGCTATTGAGTACCGTGGCGCTGCGGACAATTGATGCTACCCGTGACCGGGGTTTATTTGATCAGACCGCAAGGGAAATGAAAGAACTCGCTTACGCAATGGTGGGTAATCCGGACTTGACCGCCAATGGCCGTCGGGTGGATTTTGGCTTTTTTGGCGATATGATGAGACTACCTAACGATCTGCGGGAGTTGGTGGAAAACACAACCGGTTCTCCTTACTGGCGTGGTCCTTATCTCCGGCGGGAGTTTTTGCAGGATACGGTAGGTTACCGGTTGGATGCCTGGGGCAATCCTTATACCTATGATGCGGCAACCGGGACAATTGCTACACTGGGCAATGGGAAATATCCGATGACGATGCGAGTGGTGGATTCTGTTACCCACCTGACCCAGAACTGGGTTATGGGCAATGTTACCGATGCCGAAAACAATCCTCCTGGAGAAAAAGCCGCTACTATCGGTGTGAAGTTGATCCTCCCCAACGGAACATTTTATTTTACCCGTCCGGATGCCGGTGGGTTTTATCAATTTTCTCCGGGGACGCACGGGATAGTACCGGTCGGGACGCATAAGATTATCGTTTCCCGTCCCGGTGGCGATTCGATCATTCGCTGGGTAACCATAACACCAAGAAGTAGAGTGGTGGTTGACTTCCGGTTTGGTGGTTCTTTCCGTAACCGGCTGGAGATGGTGGGGGCGCCGGTCCTTGCGGGTGACAGTTCCGGTTTTTCCATCAGAATTGTTAATGCCGGGACAACAGAAGACACGGTCCGTACAATAAAATTACTAGTGGCACCGGAGAGCGCTTATATGAGCATCTTTCGGATTGCCAATCATATTCAGCAGGAACAGATCCTTTCGCCGCGGGTCGGTTCCGGGGATAGCGTGATAATTTATCCCCCGTTTGTTATTCAACCCGACCGGGGGGAAATAGTGTGGTGTCATTTTTATAATTTCTGTAAAACACCGGTTGGTGATACGACGAAGGCAAACATCTACAACAAACTCTTTCGTTTGAGGTTTAACGATGGTTCAGAATTTACCGTCACACCTCGGTAGTGGTTGGCGGTTGACATAAGGAGGCAAGTTGGCGACTAAAGTTTTTGGCGGGGGTGGCAAAGGCACCCTCTGTATTGATATCGGTTCTAATTCGGTAAAGTTCGTTAAATTTGAAGGGGGGCGAGTCGTCGACTACGGTTTGAAGGAGATCGGCGAGGCGTTTGATGTGCCCTCCATTCTCCGGGAGTTAATCAAAGACTATCGGCCGCGCGAAGTTTACACCTTCGTTTCCGGACCCTCTGTAAGCGTCCGTCAGGCGCCTTTCCCTAAGATGAATCGTCGCGAGCTCAAGGATGCGATTCTTTTGCGGTTAGAGAAGTATTCTCCGTTTACACTCGATGAAGCGATTTTTGACTTTAAGACTCTGGGACCGGTTCGGGAAGCGGGAGCAATCAAGGACAACGTGATGGTTATCGCCGCCCGGAAGGACATTGTTTCCGACCACATATCTACATTGCGCAAGGCAGGATTGGAACCGACAACAATCAGTGTCGTGCCATTTGCACTGCAGGCTGCGGTTAAGAAGTTCGGCAAGGTGCGACCGGATGAGACGATTTGTCTGCTGGATATCGGAGCGGAATTTACCGATATGATATTTATGAAGGGAGAACGGCTGGACCTGGCCAGAACGGTTACCACCGCCGGGAATGCGATTACCGAGGCGATGACAGTAGCAATAACCACAGAAGAAGGCCAGCTGGCTTTAGACGCTTACGATGCCGAGGATTTAAAGCGAAAATATGGTATTCCCCCCGATGATAGCCCGGAGCGTCTGCCTTCCGGTATCATGGTAAAGCGGCTGGCAACCCTGCAACGGCCGGCGCTGGATAGGTTTGTCGCCGAGATCAACCGGTCAATTGATTATTACCGGCGGGAGTTTGGCGAACAGAAGATAGACCGGCTGTTAATCTGCGGTGGCGGTGCGGCGATGAAGGGGTTGCGGGAGTATATCCAGACCAGTCTCGGCATTCCCACCGAACTTTTTGATCCGTTCCGCGATTTCGGATTGTATCGGAAGGGAACCGGACCAGAGGAGGGAATGGGTTACCGAATGGTTGCCGCCCTCGGGTTGTATTACGACCATACGGCGGTTGACCTTTTGCCGATGGAAATGAAGGCGGGCAGATTCGTTGCCCGCGATGTCCGGATGATGACCATTGGCGGGATTGCCTGGGTGGGTGTACTGATTGTTGGCTATATACTGCTTGCGGGATGGTCGGGCATCTCCAGCGGACAGGTTACCCGTTTGAAAAGGGAGATTAAGGCGACCGAAGAACAGAACCGGAATTACTTTGCCCTGGAGAAGGAAATTGTGGACCTAGAATCCCGACAGCGGGCGCTGAAAGGGGTTGTGGGTGAAGTGATGCCTACGGTTCCGGTAATGGCGAAACTGACTACCGTTGTGCCGCCCAACATTCAGCTCACCACTTTTGCGTTGAGCAATCGGTCCAATGTGAAAATGACCGGTGTCGTCAGTGGTGAACCGCATCTTCTGGATGTTGACCTCTCCCAGTTTCTAATTGACCTCGAACGAAGTCCAACATTTAAGCAGGTGCAGTTAATTTCCAAGAACCGAAGCAATTTGCAGGGGGAGACGGTTCTGGAGTTTGAAATCCAGTGTGTCACGGAGTAAACTATGAACTTACTTGAAAGAAGGGTCGTTTTAATCGGTTTAATAGTTTATGTGGTTCTCGGGGTTGCCGTGTGGTTTCTACTTTATCAACCCCGCATTCAGGCCAGACAGAAAACGGCGATGGAAATAGCCGAACTACAAAAGCAGCTCGCGGACACCAAGGCGCGTATTGCCGAAATGCCAAAACTCCGGCAGAAAAAAGAGCAACTTGAAACCGAGATCAGTGATATCTGGGCGCGGGTGGTGCCGAGGTCGGAAATGCTCGGTCTGTTCCGGAGAATTTCTCTGGAGGCGAAGCGTCAGCGGGTGCGTTTCCTGGAGATTACACCCCCGGGATTGGACACTTTGCTCCAGGAAGAAGGACCGGGAAATCAGGTTCGGCCGGTTCCCTTTTTGGTTACCGTTCAGGGGCGATATCTTGACATCGGCCGGTATGTGGAGGGGTTAAATCAATATCAGTATTTTGTCCGGGTGCCGGATTTTGAGGTCAATGCCCGCGAAGACATCCGTCCTGAGATAGAAGCCAAACTACTGGTCAATATTTATGTTTCCAGTTTAGCGGGTGGGAGTAGTTTGTGAGACGAGTCGGTATTTTGATCGTTCTGGCAGCGGTGGTTGTCCTGGCGGCGGTGGTGCTGCTCCGGAAGCCCCGGCAAAGCGCCCCGGCACGTTCCAAGCGGAAAACCGCCCAAACTGACTCGGCGACGGGAGAGGTAAAGGGGCGGGCGACATCACGAACCGGTGCACGGGGCAAAACGGCGGGGAAATTGAAGACGAAGACAAAGGAAGAGCGGTTGGCGGAGAAAAAACGTCTTCGGGCAGAAGAACGGAAGCGCCGGCGGGAGTTGAAACGGCAGGAACGGGAGCGGCGGCGGATGCTCAAATACGCCCGAAGTAAGCGGGGGTCGCGGAAAGGCAGGAAAAAAGGCACTTACTATGTGTTAAAGGCGGTGGTTTCGCTCGGCGATGAAAGTTACGCCTTAATTGACAACCGCCGCGTGAGAGTCGGAGATGTAGTTATGGGACGACGGATTCTGGCAATTCAACCCGACCGAATAGAAGTTGAGGCTTTTGGCAAAAGAACAGTTGTTCGGGTTGGTGAAAGTCTTTTACCCCCAACCTATTTTACACGCGAGAGAAGGAGAATTTAAAAAAGAGAAAGGAGTGGGCTTTGAGACAAAGATTGTTAGCGATTTTAGCGATCGGGGTGGCGGTATTGTTGGTCTACACACTGCTTTTCAGAATGCCACCCGGTTCCAATACGGCATTGATCAGGGTTGCCGCTACCGAGGCGACAGGTTCGGCTAACGCACCAGCCGAGAGATCCCAGGAAGCCGTCTCTCCAGCAGCAAAGGCTCCAGCCGAGGGCGGTAAAACGGTCGCCGATGAGGTAATAGAATGGGGAAGTGACCCATTTGTTCGGGACTGGATTTTGTTTAACGAAGTCGCTAATTTGAATTTGAGGGCAATTACCGTCACCAGCGGCGGTGCCAGTGCGTTGATTAACGACCAGATTCTGCAGGTTGGTGACGAGATAAGCGGAAAACGGATCGTAAGTATTGAAGCCGATAAGGTAACCCTGGAACAGGGTGGCCGAACATTTACTTTGACACTGGGGGAGTAAAACATGAAGAATAAAATAGCAGTTTCTGTTATCGCTATCTTTAGCTTCTGGGTGGTGCTCGGTGCCCAGGAGCAGGTGACAGTTAAGGACGTCGCGATTGATAAATTGCTGGAAGGTGTGCGGGTGACCGTCTGCTGCAGCGGGACTCCGAATGTCAGTTCTTATGTTACGAGTGAGCCGCCGGCGGTAGTTGTTGATATCATGGATGCGGTATCCCGGGTGGCAGAAGAGAGGATAACCAGTCGTTATTATCCGGTGGCGGCGGTAACGGTTAAGCCCAGTGAGGGAGCGGCGGGCGGCGTCCGTGTGACGGTTTTGCTGCGGGACATGGTCCAGTATCGGATTACCAATGAGAATGGGGTAGTGGCAATTGACCTCGGTACCACGCCGGTGATGCCGATTCCTGAGATTAAATCCGAGGATCCCTTCAGTGGCAAGCCGCCGTTGACCCTTTTGGTTCAGGATGCGGAGGTGGCGGGAGTTTTGCGGATGCTCGCCCGGCAGTTTGACCTTAATATGTTGATTACCCAGGACGTGAAGTCGGTGGTGAGCGTCCGGTTGAATCAGGTGCCGCTGCGGGTTGGTCTGGAGGCGTTACTGAAGGCGTCAGGGTGCAATATGGTTCTTGATAAAAGCGGGATGATTATTGTTAAACCACTCAAAAAGACGATGTATGGCGAGACAGAAACACGGGTGTTTACCCTTGATTATATAGAAGCGGATGATGCTAAAAAAGCCCTTGCCAAGGTGCTTTCCGATAACGGTAACGCCGAGGTGGGATATCGGCGGGTTAGCACCAAGGGCGGCGGTGATGAGCGGAGCGCGGTTCTTGTGGTAACAGATGTTCCGGAAGCGCTGGATGCAGTGGCACAGCTGATTGCAGAACTGGACCGCCCGGTGCCGCAGATTGCCATTGAGGCAAAGTTTGTTGAGGTCACCCATTCAGCCGAGGATCGCTATGGTATTGACTGGACGACAATCGCATCTTTTTCTACGGAGATGCCGAAAATTGGCGATGAAGTTGCCCTTCCAGTGATAATTAAAGAAATGGTCCTGGGCAAGGTGTCGTTTGCAAACTTCAGCGCCTCTTTTGAAGTGTTAATGTCACGGGGTAAGTCCCGGGTACTTGCCAACCCCAGAACAGTTACCCTTGATAACCAGACCGCCGTTATCAGTATGGGCCTGGATGTGCCGCTACGGGAAGTGCATAAGGATCCAAACACTGGTGAAATTACCTATACCTGGAAAACCCGCTCAATTCCTATATCAATGGAGGTTACACCCCATGTTACCTCGGACGGTATGATTACAATGAAGGTTAAACCAAGTGTTGAAGCGATAACCGGGTGGGTTGGTTCTGCTGATGATCGGCAGCCGATTGTTGCCAAGCGCACCGCGGAAACGCAGGTTAAGGTAGCCGAGGACGAGGTGGTGGTAATTGGGGGGCTGGTAAAAGAGGACGAAACCAAAAACGTTGGCAAGATTCCGCTTCTGGGCGATATCCCCGTTCTTGGGAACCTGTTCAAGAAAACATCGGTTCAGCGCAGTAAAAGCGACCTGATGATATTTATTATTCCCCACGTTATTAAACCGGAAGAAGGGTAGGTGATAATTAGGAAGTGCCGGAGCGGCAACGCCTAATGATGAATGAACATTGATGAACTGCTGCGCTATGCGGCAAAATACGGCGCTTCGGATCTTCACATAACCACAGGTAACCCGCCGGTAATCAGGGTTAACGGTCGGTTAAAAAAAATTCCTGGACCAGCGCTTACGGCAGATGATACCCGGGCGCTGGTCTATTCTATTTTAACCGATGAGCAGCGCGAGGCGGTAGAGAGAAAGCGGGAACTGGACATCTCTTATACCTGGGGTGATGCTTTCCAGCGGCTGTTGCCCGAGGCGGTAACGCTGGATTATATTACCCCCGAAAGAATTCGGGCGCGGGTAAACGTTTTTATTGACCAGGGTGGTATTGGGGCGGCGTTCCGGATTATCCCGGCAAAAATCAGGACCCTGGAGGAGTTGCCGGCGCCGCCGTCGGTGGCAGAGTTTACCCGCTGTTATTCTGGGTTGGTTCTGGTAACCGGTCCGACCGGCTGTGGTAAATCAACCACGCTGGCGAGCATGATTGATCGGATTGACCAGGAGCGGGCGGTGCGCATTATTACAATTGAGGACCCGATTGAGTATATCTTCCATCCGCGTAACTGTCTGATCAGCCAGCGGGAGATTGGTGCCCACTCCCGGTCGTTTGCCGCTGCCCTGCGCGCCTGTTTGCGCGAAGACCCGGATGTAATCCTGGTTGGAGAAATGCGGGACCTGGAGACAATCAGTCTTGCCCTGACCGCAGCGGAAACCGGGCATCTGGTACTTTCTACGCTTCACACCAACAGCGTTGCCGAGACGGTGGACCGGGTAATTGATGTTTTCCCGTCAGACCAGCAGGAGTATGTGCGCCAGATTTTTGCGAATGTGATCCGGGGAATAGTTTCTCAGATACTGTTACCCCGGAGAGACGGTCGGGGACGGGTGGCGGCAATGGAGGTTCTGGTGGCAACACCGGCGATTAAAAATCTTATCCGGGAAGCCAAGACCCATCAAATTCCCTCCCTGGTCCAGACCGGGTCCCAGTACGGGATGCAGACGCTGGACCAGTCGTTAGAGATGCTGGTGGCAAAGGGGTTGATTGCTTCGGAGATCGCCTATGCGGTTGCCACCGACAAGAAATTGTTTACGCCCCCGGAGACGCCGGTCTCGGTTCCCGGACCAAAGGGACAGTGACCTGGGTCGGGGTTGTTCTGCTCGGATTATTACTCGGTAGTTTTTTTAATGTTTGTATCTGGCGCATTCCCCGCCGGGAGTCAATAAACTATCCGCCTTCTCATTGTCCGCGCTGTGGTAAAAGGATAAGGTTTTATGACAACATTCCGGTAGTGAGTTATTTTGTTCTGCGGGGGCGGTGCCGGGATTGTGGTAAGCCGATATCTATCCGCTATCCGCTAGTTGAGTCGTTGACCGTGGTGCTTTTTGTCATTGCCTATGCCAAGTTCGGGCTGGGCTGGCCGTTGCTGCGGGCGCTGGTTTTTATCGGGTTGCTTGTCGTTCTCGCCGGGATTGACTTTGACCATCGGTTGTTACCGGCGAACATTTCCGTTGCCGGGTTATTAATTGGGTTGATCTCGGCGCTATTGCCATTTTTTCATTTTCCGCTTCTTAAGGCTTTTTGGGGTGGTGTCATCGGAGCAGGTTTTATTCTTTTTGCCTGGGCGCTGTGGCGGTTTGTGCTGGCCCGGCCGTTTCGCAAGATCGGGGTAAACCAGAAGGAGGGAATGGGCTGGGGTGACCTGCCGTTCACGGCGATGATCGGGGTTTTTGTAGGACCAAAGGGGATGGCGGTTGGACTGGCGGCAGCGGTTCTGGCCGGGGTGATGGTCGGTTTTATCAGCCGGTGGCTGGGTAAAACCAGGGCAGGGCAGGAGATTCCGTTTGGCCCTTTTCTGGCTTTAGGCGGTCTGGTCGGTCTTTTCTGGGGCGATATTATTTTTGACCTTTATCTCCGGTTGATTGCCATGTGATTACGGCGGCCGGAGAAAAAAACCGGGGAGGCTTTTCGTCTCCCCGGTTATGTCTTTATTTTTTCTTACCGCTGAATGACGAACTCAACCCGGCGGTTGAGCTGGCGGCCTTCGTCGGTGTCGTTGGAAGCGATTGGCCGGGATTCGCCGTAGCCTTTGGCGGTGAGCCGTTTCGGGTCAATGCCACCGTACTGGACGAGGAAGTTCATCACGGCGTAGGCGCGTTTTTCTGAAAGGACCCGGTTTGCCCGGTCGGAGCCAATGTTGTCGGTGTGCCCCTGTATTTCTACATAGATATCCGGGTTGTCCTTCATTATCTGAGCGGCTTCCATAAGAGCCGGATAGGATTCGGTGCGCAGTGTTGCCTTGCCAAATTCAAAGTAGACACCCTTAAGGGTCAGGACCATTCCTTTAGCAACCAGTTCAAAGGAACGATAGGTGGTGTCACCTTTACTGATGGCAAAGGTGCTGGTTTGGACAACGTAGCCCGGTGCATCAACCTTTACCTCGTAGGTGCCAACCGGCAGTTCGGTCTGGAATTGACCGGTGGTGCCGTCAACATTAATGGTGGGTCTTTCTCCCCGGGTAAAGGTGACCGTTGCCGTTACCGGCTGGCCGGTTTTCTTGTCGGTAACGGTGCCCTTCAGGATGCCCTTCATCTCCAGCGAAGACAGACCGATGTTCAATTTGGTAACGCCACCGTCCTCAACCTCTATTGCCCGTTCCTCGGGGAAGTAACCGTCTTTTTCTATCCGGACCGCGACCAGCCCGGCTGGTACATTATCTGACCGGAAGAAACCGGTGGTGGGGTTGGAGGTTATCGCCGGGATTTCGGTGGCGACAAAGGAAACCTTTGCTTCCAGTGGTTTGCCGTTGTAAATGTCGTAGATGCGTCCTGCTACCGTGCCATAAGGAACAAGCGGCTTGAGTTTGAAGGTGTAGGAGGCATAGCCTTTATCCGGAATTACCAGGGGCACCGCTTCCGTGATATAACCTTCTCTTGAGGCTTCGACAATGACGAGACCAGCGGGGAGTTTTTCCAGGGAGAAGATGCCGTTTTCAGCATCGGTTTTGAGCGTGGGCAGGCGGCGTTTCAGGAAGCGGATACGGGCGGCAAGGGGCAGTCCGGAACGGGCATCTTCCACTTTGCCCACCAGGCGTCCCCAGGGTTTTTCGGGCGGCTTGGGGAACGGAGAGATAACTGTTAAGCCCAGAATCGCTTCCGATTGGGGAACCGAGTCGGTGAGTCCGAATTCAATTCCGCCGTTGAGATGAAGCGCCCCCATTTTTAGCCGGGCACCGGGGGTGATGCGGGCGCGCGGGGTGTAGTCTTTACCGAAAAGGGCGTTGAAACCAACATCGCCTTCAACCTCGGAAGACGCCTCCACGAAAATGTCAACGACATTGGAGGCAAATTCAATGCCGGCACCGGCAAAGGTGCGGGTGGATGCGGAGAATGTGCGGCCGTAGTTCAACATAATGGTGGGCAGAGTCTTATGCAATTCCCAGAGGCGGAATGACGCCAGCGCGCGCCAGTGGTTTTGCGGTCCTCCCAGCCGGTCAAGAAAGCCATCTGCCTTGAATCGGTAGGCGTCTCTTTCTAACGCCAGATTGCCCGAAGCCGCCAGTTTTAACACCGGCAAAAAAGGTATTGACAGTTTGGCACCGAGCAGTTCTCCCTGCCAGTCGTAGGTGAGGGCGTTGGGGTTGGTGCGGAAGTCCACTACCCCGGCAATGGCGCCGAATACTTCCAGGAACGGATAGGGGGCATAACTCATCTCCAGGCCGTAAAGCGGTCCCCGGTAGAGGTCAATACCATCACCGAGGAGGGTATTGGCAAACATCCAGCGGGTAGCGAGGGAAAGGGCGCCGTCCTCTTCAACCCGGGCATCCTGAATTCTGAAGATGCCCCGTCCACCGCCCAGCGCGGGGTCGGCATAGACGCCGCCAATTATTACTATCAGACCGATGGTTGTTACCAGTTTTTTCATTAAGATCCTCCTCTTTTTTCTTTTCTTACCATCGTTACCACCCCCACACAACTGAATTATCTTCTTCAACTGGACAATATTAGCAGATGATCTCCTGGTTGTCAAGTATATCACGGGATGTTTCTTGACAGCGGCGAGAAACGCTCCTATTTTGTTTTCACCTGTGGCAGAAAGACCCTCTTCCCTGCGCCGGTTTTCCTTGTTTTTGGCGGTGGTTTTAATTTCTGTTGTCCTGGGGTTGGTTCTGGCGGGCAGGCAGGTCTGGTACCTTTTCCGGAACCCAGATGAGGTGCGGGCGTTGCTTAAAGGCTGGGGGGTTTGGGCGCCACTCGGAGTTTTCGTCCTCCAGTTAATTCAGATTGTGGTGGCGCCGCTGCCGGGAAATGTGATGGCGTTTGTTGGCGGTTATGCCCTGGGGTTCTGGCCCACGATTGTCTGGTTGATGTTCGGTGTGCTGGCGGGAGCAACGGTGGCATTTCTTATCGCCCGGATTTTTGGTCGCCGGTTGCTAAAACTATTTGTACCGGCAGCGGCGCTGGAGAAGTTTGACTCATTTATTCTGCACCGGGGCACATTCTATATTTTTCTTTTACTTTTAGTTCCCAATCCCCTTGGTGACTGGGTTTACTATCTCGCGGGTTTAACCGGTGTGCCGCTACTCTTTTTTCTTCTTCTGGTGCTTATTGCCCGGTTACCGAGTAACATTCTGGAATGCGCGGTGGGCGCCAGCGCTACCCGTTTTGAACTCCGGGAATGGTTGGTTTTGTTACTGGTAGTAGCGGTGCTCGCCGGGATTTATCTTTTAAACCAGCACCGGATTGAGAAACTTCTGGAGCGTCTGTCCAGGCGAGAGGGATAACCGGGGGGACGGTGGAGGGGCGGGGTCAATTTTCTGGTTAATGTTTTTAGATACCATCAGTTGCGGCATTTTTCTTAGCGGAAAATTTGACCGGTTGGCAAATTTTGTCTTCTTTTTAAGTTTTTAATCGGGGGTGATGCAGTATAGTTGACACAGGCGGGATAAGAGTTTATGCTAAATCTGATGTTGAAAAAGGTGCTTGTTGCCAATCGGGGTGAAATTGCCCTGCGGGTGATGCGTGCCTGCCGGGATATGGGGATAAAGAGTGTGCTGGTGTATTCAGAGGCGGACCGGAATTCACTGCCGGTTATCGTTGCGGAGGAGAAGGTGTGCATCGGTCCGGGGACCGCCCAGTCTTCCTATCTTAATGTTTCCCGGGTGATAGCGGCGGCGCTGGTGAAGGGGTGTGATGCGGTCCATCCGGGCTACGGTTTTCTTTCTGAGAATAGCGATTTTGCCGAGGCGGTGGCGGCGTCGGGTTTGGTTTTTATCGGTCCCAGGGCCGAGACCACTCGGCTGCTTGGCGATAAGGTTAATGCGCGGATGCAGATGAAGGCGGCAGGTGTGCCGGTTGTTCCGGGCTCTGACGGTGTGCTGGACAGTGCAAAGGAGGCGGTGAGGGTGGCCCGGGAGATTGGTTACCCGGTGATATTGAAGGCGGCGGCCGGCGGTGGTGGTAAAGGGATGCGGGTGATAAATGAGGAGTCGGAGATGGAGACCGGCTGGAGTCTGTGTCAGGCTGAGGCGCAGAAGTCGTTTGATGACGGTCGGCTGTATCTGGAGAAGTATATTGTCAATGGGCGGCATATTGAGGTACAGATTATTGCCGACGGTTATGGCAACTGTGTCAGCTTGGGTGAGCGGGACTGTTCGGCACAGCGTCGGCACCAGAAGTTGCTAGAGGAAAGTCCGGCACCGGGGGTTACACCTGAGTTGCGGCAACGGCTTGGGGAGTGGGCAAAAATGGCGGCAAGGGCAGCGGGTTATGTGAACGCGGGGACGGTGGAGTTTATCTGCGACGAAGCGGGCAACTGTTATTTTATGGAGATGAACTCCCGGTTGCAGGTAGAACATCCGGTAACCGAGATGGTTACTGGTGTTGATATCGTCTGCGAACAGTTGTGGATTGCCAGCGGTGAGCGGTTATCGTTGTCGGAGCGGTCAGATTGGCCCCGGGGGCATGCGATGGAGTGTCGGATTTATGCCGAGGACCCGGATAACGACTTTAAGCCTTCTCCGGGTGCGGTTACTGACCTGGTGCTGCCCGGTGGCCCGGGGGTCCGGGTGGACGATTACCTTTATCCCGGTGCTGTGGTGCCGCCGTTTTATGACCCGTTGATTGCCAAGATAATTACTTGGGGGCAGGACCGGGAGGAGGCAATCCAGCGGATGGAGCGGGCGCTGACAGAGACCACTATCGGTGGCATTGCGACGACGGTTAATTTTCATCGCCGGCTCATCGCCAGTGCGCGGTTCCGCAAGGGCAGGTTGACCACCACGCTCCTTGACGAGGTGTGGTAGGCGGTGGTACGCTCCTTGACCACTTTTTGAGTTTTCCTATAATGAAAGACAATGACAGCGGAGCAATCAGACAATTTTCCTTCCCGTTATGACCCCCGTCCGGTAGAAGAGCGGTGGTACCGATTCTGGGAGGAGAACGGGTTTTTTACCGCCAATCCCGCCTCCCCGAAACCAAAGTTTTCCATTGTTATTCCGCCACCGAATGTAACCGGTTCACTGCACATGGGGCACGCCCTGGACAATACCCTGCCCGACATTCTTATTCGGCGGAAGAAGATGCAGGGGTATGAGACGCTGTGGTTGCCCGGAACCGACCACGCCGGTATCGGGACCCAGGTGAAGGTGGAGCAGATGCTGGCAAAGGAGGGCAGGACCCGGTTTGAGCTCGGGCGGGATGAGTTTCTGCGCCGGGCATGGGAGTGGAAAGAGAGGTACGGCAATGAGATTGTCAAACAGTTGCGCCGGCTCGGTCTTTGTCTGGACTGGAGCCGGTTTCGGTTTACCCTTGATGATGTGTGCGCCCGGGCGGTGCGGGAAGCATTTGTCCGTTATTATGAACGGGGTTTGATTTACCGGGGGGTGCGGATTGTCAACTGGTGCCCGCGGTGTCTGACCGCACTTTCTGATCTGGAGGTGAAATATCAGGAGGAGGCGAGTCATCTCTGGTTCATCTGTTATCCTTTTCGCGATACTGAGGGTGGCGTGGTGGTGGCGACCACCCGACCGGAGACGATGCTTGGCGATATGGCGGTGGCGGTGAATCCGGCCGATGAGCGGTACCGGGAGCTCGTGGGGAGGATGTTAATTCTGCCCCTGACCGACCGTGTGATTCCGGTAATTGCCGACGAGGCGGTGGCGATGGAGTTCGGGACCGGTGCGGTGAAGGTGACACCAGAGCACGACCCGGTGGACTTTGAGATTGGCGAACGGCACAAACTGGCACGGGTGAAGGTAATCGGTGAGGATGGCCGGATGACCAAAGAGGCGCCGAGGAAGTACCAGGGGATGAACCGGGAGGAGTGCCGGGCGGCGGTAATTGAGGATTTAAAAGACCGGGGGCTATTGGTGAAGGTGGAGGATTATCGTCATGCGGTGGGGACATGCGACCGGTGTGGAACGGTGATTGAGCCGCTGGCAAGTGAGCAGTGGTTTGTCCGGATGAAGCCGCTGGCAGAGCCGGCGATAAAGGTTGTGGAGGAGGGAAAGGTTAAGTTTTATCCCGAGCGCTGGAACAAGGTTTACCTGGACTGGATGCGGCAGGTCAGGGACTGGTGCATTTCCCGGCAGTTGTGGTGGGGCCACCGGATTCCGGTATGGTACTGTGATTGTGGCGAGATAATTGTGGCCCGGCAGGACCCGACCGAGTGCCCGAGTTGCCACGGCAAGAATTTGCGGCAGGATGAGGATGTTCTGGACACCTGGTTTTCCTCGGCGCTCTGGCCCTTTGCGACGATGGGCTGGCCCGAGGAGACGGTTGATTACCGGACCTTTTTCCCGACCGATTTTCTTACCACCGACCCGGATATCATCTTCCGCTGGGAGGCACGGATGATTTTTTCCAGTATTGAGTTTACCGGGCGGGTGCCGTTTTCTGATGTTTATATTCACTCTACGGTTCTGGACAAAAACGGGGCGCGGATGAGCCGGTCAAAAGGGGTGGGCGTTGACCCGCTGGAGATTATTGACCGGTACGGGACCGATGCCTGCCGGTTTACCATCGCCTATCTGGAAAGCCAGTCCCAGAGTTACCGGCTCTGGAATGAGCGATTTGAACTGGGGCGGAATTTCTGCAACAAGATATGGAACGCTGCCCGGCTGGTGGCGCCGTTTATCACCGGCGGTGGCTGGTCCTTCCCGGAGTTAGAAAAGTTGCCCGCGGTTGACAACTGGATTGTGGAACGGTTCAATCAGACCCTGGCAAAGGTGAATAAGGGGCTGGATGGCTATACCTTTTCCGCGGTAGCACAGGCGTTGTACGAATTTTTCTGGCACGACTTCTGTGACTGGTATCTGGAGTTTACCAAACCGCGCCTGAAGGCAGGGGACGAAACGGCACAGGCGGTGCTATTTCATCTGTTTAGAGCAACCCTGCAGCTTTTACATCCGATAATGCCTTTTATCACCGAAGAGTTGTGGCATCGGTTGCAGTTTGCCACCGGTTCAATTCTGGAGTCACGGTGGCCCGAGCCGCTGCCTTATCTTGCGACCTCAGTTCATTGGGTGGTTCGTTTACAGGAGATAATCGGGGGTGTGCGGCAGGTGCGGGCGGAGCTGCGCGTCCCGGCAAAGAGCGCGGTGGAATGTATTGTTAATACTACAGATAAGCCGCTGGCCGATTTTCTTAAGGGGCAGGAGCGGCTGATTCAGGAGCTGGCAAAGGTTTCCCGATTGAGTTTCGGGGCCGCAAGGCCTGCGGGTGCGGCAACGGTGGTTTTTGCCGACTGCGAGGTTTATATACCTTTGGCAGGGGTTGTTGATGTGGCGAAGGAGTTACAGCGGTTGCGAGAGGAGGCGGCGGATTTACGCCGGTTGATTCAGGAGATTGACGCCCGGCTCAATAACGTTGATTTTCTGGAGCGGGCAAAGGCGGAGGTAATTGAACGGGAAAATAACCGCCGGGCGGAGTTTACCGCCCGATTGGAGCGACTGGAAAGGCTGTTTAATAGCGAGGCGAAATGAGGAGTTTTTTTAGCAGTCTGGGTTGGATCCTTTTTCTTTTGCTGATGGCGGCAGGGCTGTTGTTTTATAACATCAGTTATCTACCCACCGTGGGGAAGGTGAACCGGTTCCAGCAGGAGATTGATATGTGGACGCAGCGGGTGGCGGTATTAAACGACAGTCTCCGACGCCTGAGAGATGAAAGCGATTCGTTATTTAGAGTTTCTTTTCGGTTTGATGAACTTTTTGTTACTGCGGAAAGTCTGGTGCTTTCTCCGGGCGGGCAGGTGGCGCTGAAAGGTATTGTGCCGCAGTTACGGGGTGGAAGGGTAGAAATAATTGGTCATACCGACAGCAGCAGACCACCGGCACCATGGCGTAATAACTGGGAGTACTCGGCAGTGGCGGCAGCGGTTGTTGCCCGGGAATTGATCGCGCGGGGGGTTCCTGTGGGGGCGATAGTGGTGGGTGGTGTAGCGGATACAAGACCGGTCGCGACAAAAGCCACTTCTGATGTTCAGATATTAAACCGAAGGGTTGAGATTACGGTCCGGGGTAAATGACCGGGGTGTTTTTTTTAGTCGGGTTGTTTTTTGCCCAGGTGGGCACACCCACAGATTCGGTTGTTAACCGGTCATTGCCCGAGAAGTCGCCGGGAATGGCGGTTCTGCTTTCTCTTCTTATTCCCGGGGGCGGGCAGATTTACACCCAAAACTACTGGAAAGCGGTGTTGATTGTGCCGGCAGAGGTTGGTCTGGGCTATTTTTCGTATCGGGAGCACCGCCTTGCCCAGAAGGCATTAACTGCCGGTGATTCAGTTAATTGCTCTCGGCACCAAGACCGCAGGAACACATTTTTATTCTGGACCGCAGGCGTAATTGTGTTTTCTATGGCGGATGCCTATGTTTCGGCGCATATGTTTGGGTTTGACCAGCAGTTACGATTGAGCGCTGGTCCGGGCTGGTTGGGCGTTCAGATGGCGGTTTGGTAAATGTCGGTATTTCTGGCAGCGGTGGGAAGGTTTAAAATGGACTGGTTGCTTCAAGGTGTTGGGGTTGATGGGGAGAAGGTAAAGTCGCCCAAAGGCAGCTGGGGATTTGCTTATTGTCATGGCAACCGATTGGAAACGATACGATTGCATCGCTCCCGAGAGGTTGAGCCGGTACCACCCCTGGTTGATCTGCGTACCGATATGGCGATGATTTACCTTCATGGAGATAAAGAGGTCATGAGTCCCCGTCAGGTCCAGCCGTTTTTCCGGCGGGAGACAGGGAGGTCCTGGGCGTTCTGTCATATCGGCGAGATAGTCCATCCGGAAAGGCTGGTTTTGGACGGACGGTATCCAGATGGACCTGACCCGAGCGAGGTTTTTTTTATGTCTGTTCTGGACCATTTTTCCCCGGAAGCACCGCTGGAGTCAATCCGGGGTTTTCTTGCTCAACTTATTGAGGAGCCAGCGCTTTCTTTGTGTTTGCTGTCGCCCGAGACAATGGTTGTTGCCTCCTGGTTTGCCGGTGATGAGAGATCGCCGGCGAAGTTGTGGATTGGCAAAGGTAACCTGGTATGGGTTGTGACGTCATCACCACCACCCAGTTTGTCCGGGATTAGCTGGTCTGAGATGGGCAATCGTTCGGTTGTGGCAATCTTTCGCGAACGCCATGCAGTAATTTAAGGGAACCCCCGGGCCGCCGGGGGGTTAACCCGGGGGTTCCCTGTCCACCCCCGCTTTGTTGCGCCCCTCAATCACAGTAGTGGTTTTGGCATCTTTTGTGCCGTTAGCAGAGTGGAAGAAAGGTTAAAACTTGTGCTTAATTTTTATGCAGTTAAGTAAGCGCGTGAAAACGGCGGATATTGTGTAAGCGACGCGACCGAACAACCCCGGTTGGATTTTAAGAAAATAAGTTATTGTTTGGTGTGAAGTTGTTAATGCCGGCGGACTTTGCTGCCGAACTCAACAAGTTCACGGAAACCTTTGGGGTCAAATGCCGAGGCGATGGCGGTTTCGTAGGTGACCTTGCCCGCCCGGTAGAGTTCAGCAAGATAGGCGTCAAAAGAGATGCTGCCTTCAGCGGTACCGGTCTGAATTGCCGAAGGCAGGTGTTCAATTTTTCGTTCCCGGATGAGGTTCCGGACCGCGGGCGTGGCCATCATAATTTCATAGCAGCCGATCCGGCCTTTTCCTTCGGCCCGGAGCAGCAGTCGCTGGGAGAATACCGCGAGTAGCGAGATTGAGAACTGGATTCTAATCTGGTCCCGGATTTCGGGCGGGAAGATATCAACGAACCGGGTGACCGTTTCCGGGGCGTTGGTGGTGTGGAGGGTGCCGATTACAAGGTGTCCGGATTCGGCTGCCCAGATGGTGGCTTCAGCGGTAGCGAGGTCGCGGATTTCAGCAACGAGAATGACATTGGGGTTGGAACGCAACCCTTTCATAATCGCCTCACGGAAGCTGGAGACGTCAACGCCGACTTCGCGCTGGGTTACCAGCCCCTTTTTGTGGTCGTGGACGAACTCAATCGGGTCTTCAATTGTGAGGACATGGCGTGGGCTTTCCAGAATGTAGTCAACAAATGTGGCCTGGGTGGTTGTTTTTCCCATTCCGGTTGGTCCGGTTACAAGGACGAGACCGTGCGGCCGGTCCAGCAGCGCTTTGATCCGAGGGATCAGGTGGGTGGGTACGAACAGTTCTTCAAAAGATAGAATTCGGCGAGGAATTAGACGGAGCGCCAGACCAAAGTACCCTTTCTGTTTATAAACCGCCACCCGAAATCGCGCCATGTTTTTAAAATTAAGGGCGAAGTCACCACCGCCACCGTTATCAATCTGGGCGCGCAGGTGGCGCAGGTCTTTCGTGGCGATGTTTTTGAAGCTTTCGGTTTTATCAGGGGTGAGGACCGGGCATTCCGGAATCGGGTGGAGGAGGCCGTCAATGCGCAGTGTGGGAGGGCGCCCCACGGTTAAATGAAGGTCGGAGGCGTTCCGTCGAATACACTCCGCCAGGAGTGACTCAAAATATTCTTCGTCGGACATTGCTGTCGGTATTATAATATCCTAGTGTTTCTTGTCAAGCAAGAAAATTGTTGTGACTTTATGTCCGTTGGGAACGATTTTTATGCTTGACAGGCGGTTTGATTGTTCTATATTAAATTAATCTTGGTTTTGCGGCCATAGCTCAGGGGTAGAGCCCCGGCTTCCCAAGCCGGTTACACGGGTTCGATTCCCGTTGGCCGCTTAAAATTTTCTCTGCGAGGAGCAGATTATGCCATGGTTTGGTTTTATTCATCCGCTGCTAGCGGTGTTTACGCTGGGATATGGGATGACCATCGGGCAGATAAGTCTTTCCCGTTTGGAGGATTGGGATTTTCCACTGCGCCGGGTAAGAAAGCGGACGTTAATTTTTTTCTTTTTGACACTGGCGAATTTTCTGGTTGGATTAATCGTTAATATTATTTTAGCACAAACATCAGCCCGGGTTAAAATTTTTGCCCATATGCCGATGGCGGTGGTAACCGTGGTTTTGGCATTCCTGGCGGCACTGTTGACATTCAGCAAGGGGCGTCCGGGCGAACTGCCGCCGCGGATGCGCTGGCATCCGATATTGGTTATTGCCAGTCTGGCGTTGATCATGACGATGGGGTTTACCGCCCTGCTCAAGGTTTTAAAAATTTAATTTGTCCTTTTTCTGCCGCAAGAGAAAAGTCAGGGCAATTTTCCACCGGCTGCAGCAGATTTATCCAAAACTTAAGGCACCGGTCCAGATGATGCCCCGGGGAAAACCCTGGGCGGTTCTGTTGGGGGCGGTTCTTTCCACCCGGACCCAGGACCGGGTGACGGTGGTAGCGTTGCGGCGGTTACTGCATCGGGCACCGAATCCAGCAAGGCTTGCCCGGTTACCGCCAGAAGAGGTGGCGAGGTTGATATTTCCGGTAGGATTTTACCGGGTGAAGGCGGAAATTTTACCAGCACTGGGGCGGGCTCTTGTGGAGCGGTTTGACGGCTTGGTTCCGACAAGTCGTAAGGAATTATTCTCTCTGCCCGGGGTGGGGCCAAAGGTTGCCGGTATCGTTCTTGCTCAGGGGTTTGGGATTCCGGCGATTGCGGTTGATACTCATGTTCACCGTATTTCCAACTGGCTCGGTCTGGTGCGGACAAAAACGCCGGCTGCGACCGAGCGCAGCCTGCGCCGGATTTTACCCCGGGAATACTGGGCGGATTGGAATCGGTTATTGGTGGCGTTAGGTCAGACGGTCTGTCGGCCCCGCGCCCCGCACTGTGCCGAGTGTCCGATAAACCGTTACTGTCTTAAAAACGCCAGAGGGAGGCAAGGATAACTCGGTAGGCAGGACGATAGGTTTTCCGATAGATTGCCGAATGGCGGGGGAGGAGTTTTTTCTGCTGCCGAAGAAGGAGTAGTCGTTGAGCCTGGTCCGGAAGGTGGTCCTGGCACCATTGCTGTGCCAGTTGTAAACGGCGGTTAAGAAGTTTGGGGTTGGGTTGGAAAGTGGTACAGGTTTTTACTAATGCCCGGAATAGGATTTTCTCCTTTTTTGTCTGCCCTTTTATCGGCGCCAGGTTAACCCGAATGATGGTTGCGCCCGGGTCAATTGGTTCGGTTTCTGGTATTTGGGGAGATGGGCGTACCAGCGTCAGTTCGGTCGCCAGTGTTTGGCGCATCTTTTCCAGGTGCGGATAGAGCGGCTCGTTTTTTTTCTGGTTAAGAAGATGGCCGGGTCCGAATACCGATTGATAGATAAGTTTGTAGACGTCTTCGGCTTTTAGCAGGGGGTAGTGTTTGAGGTGCCAGTTGAGTATTTCTTTGATGGTCAAATTGGCAGGGTGATACCGATTTCTTCCTGTTGTTTTCTAAAGCGGAATACAATTTCCAGAATTTCCACCAGAATGCCAAAGATGGCGCCGATGAGCGCTCCGACCACGAACTGCCAGATAAGGAGCGATCGGTTGGGTGATTCACCAGCGCGCAGACGGAAGAGGACAACCACGACAAGGTGGGCCATGCCGACGAGGAGTGCCATCAAGAGGAATTTTCCTACCGGAATTCGGGGCAGAGCGCGGAAGATGACGCCGGCAAATAGAAAGGATAGTCCGATTGGTGTTGCCCAGAGTGCGGCGCGAATCGCCGATTCGGCACGCAGGGGTGGGGTGAGGGCGAGCTGGAGAAAGAATAACAGGACAACCATCATCAGGGCGTAAAATACACCGCGGAGCCGGAGCGCGGCGTAAATCAGGGCACCGGCAAAACCGAGGATGAGAAATGGTAGCAAGGGCGGAACGGAGCCGAATTTCCTTCCCGGTAGAAGAAGCCAGGTTAACCAGCCGGCAACGATGCCAAGGGTGATATAACCAAATGTCCAGAGGGTTTCCCGGGTTGATTTATTCATTTTAATAATAATGGAGTGGAAATCGGCGCTGTCAAACGATGTTGTTCTTGACACCGGCAGGAGGCGGGGCATTATTTAAGCATGGGGATAATTTTGACCGTCAGTTTGTTTCTTTCCGCGCCATCGGTGGCGCAGCCCGGGGTGCAGGTTGTAGACCTGAGCGGGGAAAAGAACCGTTTTGGTTTTAAACTCCTTGCCGAACTCATTGCCGAGCCGGGGGCGAAAAACATATTTATTTCTCCTTACAGTATTACTACCGCCCTGACGATGACCTATAATGGCGCGGCAGGCGAGACGAAGGCGGCGATGGCGAAAACTCTGGGGATAACAGCGATGACCCGGGAGGAGTTAAACAATAAGGAGCGGGCACTGAGAACAGCGCTGCAGTCGGGCAAGGATGTGGAGCTTTTAATCGCCAATTCCCTCTGGGCGCGAAAAGGGGTAGGGTTTAATTCCCAGTTTATCAAAACCAACCGGGATTTTTACCGGGCTGAGGTTACAACACTGGACTTTAACCGTCCTGAGGCGGTGGTCCGGATTAACAACTGGGTGAAGGAAAAAACCCGGGGTAAAATTGAGCGCATTGTTCAACAGATTAAGCCAGAGGCGGTTCTTTTTCTGATCAACGCGGTCTACTTCAAGGGAAAATGGCAGGAGGAGTTTGACCCGAAAGCAACTTACGAGGCGGATTTTCGGGTCCCCGGGGCCGAAAAGCGGCGAGTGATGATGATGCGCCGCTCGGGTAAGTTTCGTTATTTTACAACGCCGGAGTTTCAGGCGGTGGAGTTACCATATGGAGATGCCCGGGTCAGTATGCTGGTGTTTCTCCCTCAGGAGGAAATGGACCTGGTGGATTTTGTCAAAGGGCTTACCCCAGAAAAATGGCAGACCTGGCGGGCGGAGTTCCGTTCCGCTGATGGCGATCTGTCGTTGCCCCGATTCAAACTGGAGTACGAAAAAGGGCTGAAGGAAGTTTTGCAGAAATTCGGGATGGGGGTGGCGTTTGATCTGGAACGGGCGGATTTTTCTCCGATGGTAAAAGGCGGACAGCGGGTTGCAATTGGGGAGGTCAAGCACAAGACATTTGTTGAGGTGAACGAGGTCGGAACCGAGGCGGCCGGGGTGACATCGGTGGAAATGGTTCTGGCTTCGGTACCGCGGGAACGTTTTTCAATGGTCGTGGACCGGCCGTTTTTCTTTGCGATTCAGGACAATGACACCGGTGTTTTACTTTTTCTTGGGGCGGTGACCGATTTATAGATAGAGTTCGGGTCGGCGGTCAGTAAAAATATGATTACGGGGAGTTACGTTTTTGTCCAGGGCAACAGCCGGGTTTATTTCCAGGACCGTTAGTTCCTCCTTTTCTGGACTCGCCCGGTAGAGAATTGCGCCATCCGGGGCGATAATCTGGCTGGCACCGGTGAAGGACACCTTTTTTCCGTTTTGCTCCTCTGTGCCAATGCGGTTCGCAAGTAACCAGAAAACCCGGTTTTCCTGAGCCCGGGTAACGGTCATTGATTGGGCATAATTCAGGATGAGATTGGCGGGATGGCAGATGATTTGGGCGCCGTGGAGGGCAAGGGTGCGACCGCTTTCTGGAAAGAAGTAGTCAAAACAGATGAGCATGCCAATTCGGGTTCCACCCAGAGTAAAAACCGGAAAAGGCAAATTGCCCGGGTCAAACAGGTCCTTTTCTTCCATAAACAGATGGACTTTACGATAGATGTGAATGGTGCCATTGGTAGTAACAAGGATTGCCGAGTTGTAAATTTTTTCGCCGGCAGATTCGGCAATTCCCAGAACGATATTGATGTTGTGTTGAGCGGTGAAATTAAGCAGATGGTTACAGACCGGACTGTTCGGGATTGGTTGGGCATAACGGGCGAGTTCTTTCCGGGAAGAAAACAGGTAACCGGTAAGGGAAAGTTCAGGGAGCACAACCAGGTCTGCCTGGAAATTGGCAAGGTGGGATGTTATTTTGCGAAGGTTTTCCTCAACCGCTTTCGGTTTCGGTTCAAACTGAAAGACGCCGATGCGCATTTAATCCACCAATCAGGATAACCATAAAAATAAACCGGTCAAGTTAGTTAAGTTAATGTTTTTAATAATATCTTTTTGCCAGAACGTGGACCAAAGCAGGTTTCCGTCTAACACCATCAGCGAAAAGCCGTTATTTTTAACCGCAATCGCAGCTCAATAAGTTTATTATTTGCAAGCTCATATAAAAATGTCGCACCGGGCAGATAAATGTCGCATTGTTCTTGACTTCTGTGTGGTTATAAATATAATTTATTATGATGCAGCGCCCAGGTGGGTGTTTTCAGGTTTGTCAAATTGTCGGTGACCGTTATCAGGTTGTTGAATTAATTGGTGGCGGAGAGATCACCGAGGTTTACAAAGTCAAAGATACCTTTACTCGGCAAATTCTGGCACTGAAGACGCTCCGGGAGGGAAGAGAGGCGGAGGAGTTACAGTTAAGCCGGGAGTTTTATTATCTTTCCAAAATTTCCCATCCCGGTGTGGTGGCGGTGTACGACTATGGTCGGAACGCGGACCGCCGAGCCTATTTTACCTTAGAGTATTTTCCTGGTGTACCAATAAACCGTTATTTCAAAGGCGGAGATAATAGTAAACTGAGAAATATTTTGGTCCAGGTGCTATTGGCCCTGGATGCGATTCACGCTCAAGGGATGATTCATGGCGACCTGAAACCCCAGCACATTCTGGTCGGTGGCGAAGATGGTAGTCCGCGGGTGAAATTGCTGGATTTTGGATTTGCCGATGATTTGCGAATCGGGCCAGATGGCGATATCCGGGGAACTCTGGGTTATATTGCACCAGAGGTGTTTAAAGGGGTTGATGCTGACGCACGGGCTGATCTTTATTCTTTGGGCATAGTGCTTTATGAAACCCTTACCGGGATTGCTCCGGGTAGCGGAGATAAACTTTATGAGTGGTTGAAAAAGCAGTATTACGGTGAGTTTGAGCCGGTGCGGCAGTTCAATCCCGGGGTGTCCGAGGAAATGGAGCGGCTGGTGATGCAACTTATTGACCGGAGGCCAGAACGGCGCCCTGGTTCAGCCCGCGTCCTGATTGAGCTACTGGATAAGGATGCAGCCCGGGAAGGCAAAGTAACGGTGCTGCGCCGGGACCTCCTGGCACCCGGGTTTGTCAGCCGGGAGGAACCGCTTAATCAATTGAAGGTGGCGTTCGCAGCTGCGATTC
This sequence comes from uncultured bacterium, assembly GCA_964412225.1. GTDB lineage: Bacteria > Hydrothermota > Tepidihabitantia > Tepidihabitantales > Tepidihabitantaceae > CAYPNB01. The sequence continues at coordinate 225,869 of CAYPNB010000001.1, forward strand.
AGGGTAAACCGGGTGTGGTTTGTATCTCTGGTGAACGGGGGGTGGGTAAGAGCCGACTTTTAGCCGAGTTTAAATTTTTTGCCCAGCTTGAGGGGGCAACGGTTTTTTCGGTTGAACCGGCAGCGCTTGGTGCCCGGTCCCAATCTCTTGTGGAAACGATACTCAACCTTTTGCGGGCTTATGGTCAGACGGTAAGTATTGATGGTTCTGTTGATTATCAAAAAGAAGGCAAATATCGTCTTTTTGAAAGAATTACCCAGCGGGTGAGGGCGCTGGCCGATTCCCACCGGGTGCGTCAGGGCTTGATTCTGATTGTTGATGATTTTGAACTTTTTGACCCCACCAGTTTGGAATTTCTCCGTTATCTGGCTTTCAGTTTGAAAGATGAGCGGTTGCTTCTGGTGGTGTCGGGTTTAAAGGAAAAGCGGTTTCTGGAGTTGATTGATGAGTTGCAGCAGAAACCCTGGTGCCGGCAAGTTCCCATTCCCGCATTTACCCGGGATGAGGTTGCGGTATTGGTGGAATCATTTCTCGGCAATCTAACCAACGCGGAAAAACTGGTCAGATGGCTTTTTGAACTCACCGGAGGCAATCCACTCTGGGTTGTGGAAACTGTTTACGCATTGGTGGAGGAGAATGTGATTGTCCGGGAGGATGGGCGCTGGTTACTCCGGGATGAAATGCTGGATGCCTTTCGTCTGCCGGGCTCAATTACCGAGGTGGTGCGGCGAAGGCTGGAGGGGCTTACGCCAGAAGAAAAGGAACTGCTGGAAATTGGCACAGCGGCTGCTGGTCCGTTTACCCTGGAGTTTCTGCGAAAGGCGATTAACATTGATGAAAGGGCACTGTTCAATGCCATCAGCCGGCTTAAGGCACTGGGCTTTTTAAAGGATCTCCGTGGTGCGGGTCCGGAGTGTGAGCCAGCGCTGATTCTTTCCAGCAAAATTCTGGAAACGGTTATCCTTGGGCAGTTGAGTGCGGAGCGCCGTCGGGAAAATCACCGCCGGGTGGCTCTGGCCCTGGAGATGTTATATCCACAACTTGTGGAACGGATGGTGTTTGACCTTGCCCATCACTGGCTTAACGCCGGGGTAAAAGACCGGGCGTTTCATTATGCCCTCCGAGCAGGCGAAAAAGCGCAGGAATGGTTACTCTTTGAACAGGCGTCTTTGTTTTATGAAACCGCCCTGTCTTTGTCAGTGGACCTGGTTTCAGACCGCGAGCGGCTGGAGTTGATTGATAAGACCGCGCTCCTGCTGGAGTTAACCGGCAGGTTTGCCGAGGCGATTGACCTTTATCGTCAGGGGCTGGGGTTGATTGTTGCCAGTCCGGAACTGGGGCGTGAAAAACGGCTATTGGCTTACCTGCTGCGTCGTCTGGGTCTCGTTTATCAGAAGCAGGGGGGAATTGATGAGGCGCTGAACCTTTTAAATCAGGCACTGCGGATTGAGCCAGAAAGTTTTACCCCTGAGCGGGTCCGGCTGCTTGCCGACCTGGGCTGGTCTTATTGTGCGGCAGGTGATTTTGCCCGCGCCGAGGATGTTCTGACCCGGGCATTACAGATGGCGGAGAAATTAAAGGTGAATGACCCGGTAGAGGGTAACCGGTTGGTCGGGTTAATTCTTTACTATTTTGGGGTCCTTGCCTGGTCCAGATATGACTTTGTCCTTGCTCTGCAACTGGCAGAACGGAGTCTGGATGTGTACGAACGGATAGGAGATGACGTTATGTCGATGCGGCTCAGCAGTTTTCTTGCTGCCCTCTGGATGCGCCGGAATGATACCGAAAAGGCAAAGGTGTGTTATCAGGACCAGTTAACAGTTTTAAGAAAGTCCGGGGATGTTCTCCCTTTACTTAATGCCCTCCAGGGGCTCGGGATTATCTACTTTAATGATGGTGAGATGGACCGGGCATATGGGCATTTTCTGGAGGCGCTGGGAATTGCTGAGCGAATCGGTGACCATCAGAGAATTCTTTCCTTAAAGTCGGAACTGGGCAGGGTGTGCTTTTATAAAGGGGACTGGGAAAGGGCAGACCGTTTTCTAACCGACGCGTTGAACCTTATTTCAAAAGCGGGGGAAAAGGTAAGGGTTGAGGCGCGGGTAGCGGTGTTCTGTAATGTTGCCTCTTTAAAGGCAGCGCGTGGTGATATCACCGGTGCCGAGGGTTATCTGGAGGAGGCGGAGCGTGCCATTCGGGATATTCAGAATCCGGACCTGCACTATTATCTGGTGGTAACCCAGGCAGGGGTTGCCTTAGAGGCGGAGCGGTTTGAGCAGGCACGACGGTTTCTTGTTGAAGGTTTCAGAATTGTCCATCAGGAGCGGGACTGGCGAAAACTGGCGCAACTTTACACCCTGGCTGGTGAATTGCGGATTTTGACCGGTGATTACCGGCGGGCAGATTATGATGCGGAAAGTGGTTTGGTTCTTTTAAAAGATTACCCTTCCTCCCGGGAGTTTGCGGTTCTCCTCCGGGTTTCTGGGCTGGCAAAGTGTGGCATTGGTCAACGGGAAAAAGGGTTTGGTAGCCTGAAACGGAGTATAGAGATTCTCCGCGGTCTGGGTGTAAAGTATGAGTTGGCACTTTCCCTTTTCGCATCGGCCCGGGCGTTGCAACCGGCCACCGGCTCTCGGATAAGCAGAATTACACCCGGGGCGATGCCGGTTTCCGAGGAGGAGTTTGAAGAGGCGCGGGCAAATCTCAAAGAGGCACGCGAGTTATTTCAGGAACTTGGGGCAAAGGTTGCGCTCAGTCGCGCCGAAGAGTTAACCGGGATACTGGACCAGGTGTTCGGGATTGTCCGGCTTAAGGTCCAGGAACGGAGCGAATACCTAAAGGTCTTTTATCAATTGAGTGAGTTGATGAATCTGGGGCTAGAAAGGGAAGATTTTCTTGACCGGGTTCTTGACCTGGTAATTTCGGTAACCCGGGCAGAACGGGGGGTGATATTTTTCCTTCAGGGCGAAAAGTTGGTGCCAGTTGCCGCCCGGGGGGTTGAGCACAGCACAGTGGTTGATGCCACAACGGTCTCGTCTTCGGTTTTGCGTCGGGTCAAACGGCGTGCCGAGCCGGTTATCAGTTCCGATGCATATAATGACCCGCGTTTCAACAGTTTTAACAGTGTCATTGCCAACAAAATTCGCGGGTTGCTCTGTGTGCCGCTGGTAATTGAAGGGCGGGTTCTGGGGACAATTTACCTCGACTCCCGGTTGACCTCCCATCTGTTTGTTGAGGAGGACAAAAACCTTCTGATAGCGGTTGCCAACCTTTTGGCTGCGACAATTGACCGTTCCAATGTATTTCAGCAATTACAGAGTGCGTTTGGTGCGGTGCGAGAGGATATTCTCATTGATGCGGCAAGCGGCCTCTTTCTGGGTCGGTCCCCGGTGATGCGTCAGGTCTATCAGGTAATTGACCGCATCGCTCCAACCGACTGTACCGTTCTTTTGACCGGTGAGACCGGCACCGGTAAAGGGGTAATCGCCCGGCTCATCCATCAGCGTAGCGGTAGAAAGGGGAACAGTTTTGTTTCGGTTAACTGTGGCACCTTACCCGAAACACTATTTGAATCTGAACTTTTCGGGCACGCCCGGGGCAGTTTTACCGGTGCGGTCAAAGACAAAGTCGGGCTCTTTGAAACCGCGCACGGGGGCACCATTTTTCTGGACGAAATTACCAATACCACCCTGGCAATACAGGCAAAACTGCTGCAGGTTCTGGAGGAGAAGGTCATCAGAAGGGTCGGCGAAACCGAACAGCGGATGGTTGATATCCGGCTTATCTGTGCGACAAATAAGAACCTTATGGAAGAGGTTCAGGCGGGTCGGTTTCGGGAAGACCTTTATTACCGGATGAATGTGGTAACAATTGAAATTCCACCGCTGCGAGAACGGGTGGCAGACATTCCCCACCTTGCCAACTATTTCCTCCGTAGTTATGCCACACAGTTGAACAAACCGGTACTCGGTTTTGACGAAGGGGTGATGCTGGCATTTACCCGTTACCACTGGCCCGGCAATGTCCGGGAACTTCAGAACACAATTGAACGGGCAGTGATAATGACCCAGAACCGCCGGATTACTTTAGAGGATGTTGGTGGTGTATTTATGGAGATTGTGAAAAAGGAGGAGGTAAACTCAAACCGGCGCCGGGTATTAAGCAAGGAGGAGGTTATCAACGCGCTTAAAGAGACCAATGGAAACATCACCAGGGCGGCAGAACTGCTTTCTACTCATCGCCGACAGCTTCAGCGTTTGATAAAAAGGTATCAGATAAACCGCAATAGTGTGCGTTAGCATTTGTCCCAGAAAATCCCGGTTATTTTAAGCGACAATTTATAGAATAGTTATAAAATTTTATAACACCGGTGCGACATTATTAAACTTTTTATGCCATTTTAAGTTTGGGCTCAATATTTTAAGTTATTAAAAATGCGATACTTGTCCAGTAAATGCTTTCTGGTATTATAAATGCAATTAGAATAGACGGTTATAAACAAAAAGGAGGCTTCGATGGACGGATGGGGAGTTCCGATTTATCCGCCGCCAATACCGGCACCGCCGAAATAAGAAGGCGGAGACATATAAAATTCAGCCCTGAATTCAGGGCTGAATTTTATATGTGGGCTCGTAAAAGGTTTTGTCTGAAAACCGTACCTTTTTCACAAGACCTTTACAGACAAGGCGGGAAAGGTGTTTTTGGACTTGAACCGGTGGTATGCCAAGGGAAACGCTGATTTCTCCAGTTGTTACCGGTCGGTTTCTCACCAGGGCAAGGATATCGTTGTAAGAGGTGGCGCGAAACCGGGACCGGGACTTTTTCATCGTTGGCGAAGGAATTTCCGCATCAGGAAATAACATTTTTATCTGCTGAAGGTCGTCCATTGAAAGTGCACAGGCGGTTTTTTCTGCTGGTGGCCGGACAACGGTATTCAGGTGGACCCGGTCGGGCTTTAACTCTTCGGTGAGGCGCCGGAGTTTCATCAGATGTTCAGGAGAGTCGTTTATCCCTTTTACCAGCATTATCTCCAGCCAGATTTTTCCCCGATAATAGCGAGAGAATATTTTGAGCCCCTGAATAACTTTCTCAATTTTAAGCCCCGGAAACGGACGGTTCACCCGCTCAAATGTCTCCTGGTCAGCGGCATCAAGGGTCGGCACAACCAGGTCGGCAGAGTAGAGGGCGTGGCGGACCCCGGGCTGGTATAAAAGGGTAGAGTTGGTTATAACCGCCACCGGTATTGGGAATCTAAGTTTCAGAGCGCGGATTAATTTGCCAATATCCTTATTTAAAGTTGGTTCACCCTCGCCGGAAAAGGTAAGAAAATCAATCTTTTGGTACTGGTTAACAACATTTGTCACCTGGTTCAGAATTTCTTTAACCGGAGAAAAGGACCGCCGGTTAATCGTAATTTTTGTTGTCCTGCCGCACTGGCAGTAGATACAGTTAAGGGTGCAGGTTTTTGCCGGGATGATGTTTAAACCCAGAGAAATACCGAGCCGACGGGAAGGCACCGGTCCATACACATAACTATTAGGGCTCACAATTTGATGATTTTACGCTGAATTCTTGCCGGTGGCAAATCAAACCCGTTGCCAATTATCATCCTGATAAAATAGACGCCGCGGGCAAGGGGATTTTCTTTGTCGTCGGTACCGTTCCAGGGGATGGCAAACCAGCCCGCAGGTTTTTCTTCATTAATCAGGGTTTTTACCTTTCTTCCCCCGGCGTCAAAGATGGCCAGTGTTAGCCGACCGGGTTGAGCAAGCGAGTAAAAAATTGTGGTTTGGTGGCGCAGGGGATTGGGGAAAACATTGAGAAGCCGAGTTGTTTCCGGTTCCGGGTGATAGACCGATTCGGCGGTGGCAACCTGGCAGTCGTCAATATAAAACCCGGCGCCGGTTCGGCCGTCGCCATCGGAAACGAAGACAAACTTTATCCGGGCAGCGGTGCCCGGTGGGCAGGTGGGAAGTCTATACCGCTGTTTTAGCCACCAGGAGGTGAGTCCGGCTGGCTCTGATCCGAGCGCGCCACCGCTGCCAATGAAGTCAAGTGTATCTTCTCGCTCACCGAGGAGGAGGATTACATACATCCCGTCCACCCCATAGATAGGAACAGAGAACCAGCGATAGAAGGAGAGTTCGGCCTGCGGTGGCATCAGGAATTCCGGGGAAATAAGTGAGTAATTGGCGTTGTCAGGGTAGTTGTTGGTGTCGGGTCCGGTATGATAACTAAAAGGGGGTGATTGGGCACGGTGTGAGGATATGTACCAGCCCTGGGCTGTCCAGACCAGGGGGCCAGAATCAAAATTGGCAAAGATGCCTTCCTGCGCGGTGACCAGCTGGATGGTGTCGCTGATTAACTGACCGCCGCTGACCACATTCACCCCGAGCCGAACGGTTTTCTCCGAAGAGGTCAGTTTTACCGGAAAGAGCGACCAGGCGGTTTCACCTGCGGGAATGTCGGGGAAGACCAGGCCCCGGGAGAAGAAGATGTTCGGCGAGGATGGTTCCGGATTAAATACAGTTCCGGTGATACGCTTTGCCGGTGCCAGGCCCGCGTTCGTTAGTTTGATAAAAAGGCTGATGGTGTCGTGTTGTCCGCGGTCGGCAAAGAAGCCGGTAATTTTAAGGCAGGGAAGGCGGACCTGGATGGTTAACGGAATCTGCCAGAAGGCGCCGGTGGCCTCCTCGGTAAAGGTGAGCCAGCACAGTGCCCACTGGCCGTTAGGTGCATCAGCGGCCACAGAGACCTGAAAAGTCCGGATAACCAGTTCGCTATCCGGGGGCACAGGTGGTAAATAGCCAAGGTTGTTTTCCACGGTAAACATAGGAAATTCCGTGGTCAGGCGAATCCGACAGTTGCCGGCAGGGTGGTTGCCGGTGTTACGTACCGAAAGGAGCAGGGAGAATCTTGTTCCCGGGGTAACGAAGTCGGTGGTTTCGCCGCCAGCGGTTACCGCCTGCCAGCGGCCTATGGTCAGGTTGGGCCCGGCAAGGACCCGGATTGAGTCCTGAGCCGGTTGATGATTGGCTGCGGTTACAGTAACCCGTGCCTGTCCAGCCGCCAATCCTTCCGGGTACAGCATCGCAGCACCATCGCTCCCGGTGAACCCCACCGCTTTGATTTTTTCTTCCTGGGTGATTGCTACCCGGGCACCAGGAACCGGGCCAAATTTGTCTGATACCGCCACCCGGGTGTGGTCGGTACCGGTAGGCAGGCGGAGCGGGTGATGAACGGTGATTGTTTTCAGGGTATCGGTGTGGACCGGCATTAACGGGTCACCCAGAAGGTTAAGACAGAACTGGTGCCAGCGGTATACATTTGCCTCATAACTATAGGGGAGGAAATGAACTTTTGTTTGGGCGAGTATTTCACCGATGCGCGGTGTCGGGGCGGTGAATAGTTCCTGAAAAAATTGGGCGTCAAACCGGTCAGAATAGCCGAATCCGGGATTACCGGGTGAGCCCCAGCCGTAGGAGGAGTTTCCGATAAAGGCAGCAGCGCCACCAGTGGAATTAAGCAGGAATTTTTCTGCAATGGCGTCGTAATCAAAGGCGGCGGTCCAGCAGCCTATGGAGTAGCCGATGCCGAGCCGGAGGCCGTTGTTGAGGCGGCCAACGTCCTGGTTATGGAGGTAAGCGGTATGGCTCAGGGCGATGCAGTCAATCCAGCCATGACCACAGTGATTGAAGAACCCGGTGCCGGAGTTCAAAAGTGCGATGGCGGTATCAACCGTGACCAGCATCCGGGATTCGTATAGTTTGTAGGTGGTAAAGTTTTGGGGCAATGCGTTGTTGACGATCATCTCTTTGGCCACCGCCTCATCGGTATAGGGGTCATTCCAGAGCACCGCAGCGGAGAACAACGCCCGGTTCTGGTAGTCATCCCGGATACCTTTCTCGTAATTGATAACCTTATCCACAAAGACCAATGCTTGTTCTGGATTGTTCACCGGTGCCCGGCCAACAAATATGTCCGGGAACAGGTCAACCGAGTCTGTGACTTCACCAAAGACGTTGTCGCCATCGGCGTCCCAGTTGCCATCCAGGTCCGAGTAATAGAGGTCGCAGGGAATGGAATCCTCACGGGGATGGAGGCCAGCCGAGCAGGTCATAGCAAATGCCTTGCGGAACGGGATCAGGGCGACATCGCCACCTAACAACAGCCATTGCAGTCCGGAGTCGCGGGCGCAAACCTTTAGGTAATTACGCAGTTTTTCGGCATCATCGCGGCCGGGATAGTTTGCGGTTATCCACTCCCGGAGGCGAATCTGAGCAGAGAAGCCAGTCTTACGGCGCCAGTTGACGAGCCGGAGGAAAACGGTATCAAGTGGCTGGGTGGTGACAATGAGGTATTCCAGCGGACCGGTTGTGCGCCACCTTTTTTGCCGATCCTCGCGGTATTCATAATCAACCGCCAGTTCCAGCCTTTTGAGGAAAAGCATTTTCTTCTGCTTTGGGAGAAACTGCAGCGGTGCGATACGGATAACAGCAGAAGGTATGCCGTTTTTGACAGCGGTGCCAATAAAAGAGCAGGGTGATTCCGGGTAAAGGTTGGCCCGATTGTAGATAGCCTGGTTTTTTTCGGATTGCCGGGGGGACAGGGAGAAGACAGTTGGCACTGGAATTGGTGGAGGGTCAAAACTGCCGGACAGGGTCTCCTGTTCTATGGCGATGATTTTAACCCCGCTCGCCCGGGCACCGACAGGCAGGGGAATGAAAAAGCCTTTTTCCGGGAGCGCCGGGGCACCTGGTTGGGCTGGAAGCTCGGCGCCGTCAATTATAAAAATGGCTCCCCGGTCGGTGCCGATAGTTTTCAACTCTTCCGGAGAAAATGTGAATTTCTGGACGATGGTTCCGGCAATGGCGAAGGCAAGACAAAGGCACAGGAGGGTTATTGATTTTGCCATTTTGCTTCTTGAGCGAGATAATTTTTAAGGTAAATCAGCCCCTCTTCTTTGGTGGTAATTTTCCCTTCTATCTGGAGGTGTTCCAGTTCTTCAAGAATCACCCGGAATGCCGGTCCGGGTTTCATTCCCAGGGCGACGAGGTCATCGCCGGTTACCAGCCGTTTAATTTTTGTCTTTGCCGCCTCGCGGCGCTGCTGTTCAATCATCCGCGAGATGGTTTCCTCCAGATGGATGGTTCGGCCCGCGGTTGCCCAACCGTCGGCATAACAAAGAAGCATCGAGCCAAACGCCTGTTCGCCAAGGTCGCGGAAATAGCGCCGGATTGCCCGGTCAGATAGTTCAGGCGCGGTGGCAAGCAGATGCAGGCGCATATGCTCCTTTACCAATTGACTTAGCATCCGGACCTGCTCCCGGGATAGCCGGAGCCGTTCGTAGCCAATTTTTGCCGCCAGTTTGGCACCCAGGTGGTCATGGCCGTAGAAGTGAACTTCGCCCGCTTCGTTGATAAAACGGGTGTGCGGTTTGGCGATATCGTGGACCAGAAGTGCCAGTTTTAAAAGTGCCCGGCGATAGGGGAAGAGATCAAAGTAGTTCTGCCACTCGGGCTGAAACTGGCTGAAGAAACCGGGTTCGGTAAGGAGTTCCTCCAGTTTGTAAACGGCGCGGAAGGTGTGGCTCCGGAGTTCTTCATCGGCAAGGAGCGGGGCGAGTTCGGGGAAAATATCCGCCAGATGGTTCAACCGATAAAGTTTCTCAATGAACGAAAACGAGCCTGGTGCTTCCAGGATGCGAAGTAACTCCGTTCCGATTCTTTCCGCGGCGATATGCCTCAGGGTGAGCGGTTTTGCCTGTTCATAAAGAGATGGGTGAACGACAAAGCCCAGTTCCAGTCCCAGCCGGAAAGCCCGCAGCAAACGGAGCGGGTCAAGGGCAAGGGAATCTGATGCCACCGGTCGGATAATTTTATTTCTGAGGTCGGCCTGCCCACCATAGGGGTCAATCAGCGAGTCCACTTCCGGCAGGGCGCTGGCGATGGCGTTAATCGTAAAGTCCCGGCGGCGCAGGTCATCGGCGATTGTACCGGTTCCCAGACCGTTGAAGTCAAAGGTGATTTTTTTCCGATAGACCACCCGCGCTTCGTCGTCCGGCTCAGAAAGGATAACCAGTTTTCCCCGAATCCGGCGGCTGAATTCCCGGGCAAACGCTACTCCGGAACCGGCGACGGCAAAATCAAAATCGGCGGGCTCGCGGCCGAGAAGAATATCCCGCACCGCACCGCCGACGATGAATAGGGGGCGTTCTTCTTTTAGTTCCAGCAGTCGCTCATAAATCCGACCCAGAGCTTTAAGTCGTTGCTGGAGTAATCGCTGGCGGTGTTCTGGTTCCAGTACGGTTTCGTTTGGCATTAAATTAGGATAATCGGGCACCGCCAGAGGTCAAGGCATACAACAGTTCTGCTTGACTTTCGCCGCCGGTTGATTAGTTTTGACTTTGTCTTGGAAAAGGAGGCTTAATGGTATTTAAGATTTTTGCCCGTGAGGGTTGCGATGTTTGTATCAAGGCGCGGGATGTGTTGGGTCGTTTGGGTGTGCCGGTGGAGGTGTGTTATGTGGATGGGGCGAATGCGACTGTGGAAAATGTGGCCGATTTGGCGTGGTTTGACTGGACCGACACCCCGCCCTTGGTGGTGGTTACCGAGGGCAATAAAGTCTTGGCGCGCTGGACTGGAGATGATATTGCCGCCGCTCGTTCTTGGCATAAAGCGGTAGAGCGCTGGTTAGAAGCCCAGCGTTCCACTTCCGCCGGTGCTTAAGAGTTCTACTGATTCAGCGATTCAAATAACGCCGGCAGACTGAAAACACCGAGTCCCGCCAGGACGGTGAGAACAATTAGGGCAAGGGCGAGCACCGCGAGCGATATAATCATCATAATTCCGTTGACGATGAAGTAGGTCTTGATTTTGCCGGTGAAGGCGACGAGCGCCTGCGGATCACCCTTGGTGGCGTACTCCTCAGCTTTAGTGCCGGCGGAGTTGAGGATTACCCCCAGCCAGATGGGTAACCAGGCCCAAAGGATACCAAATATGCTCAGCGCCTGAAGAATGCCGGTAACGATCTGGATAATGCCCAGGAGTTTGAGCCAGCCCTTCATTCCCCGGATGTTTTCCTTTGCCAGTTGTTCTGGTGCGGATGTAAAAACGCTGCTTTCCAAATTATCTCCTTATGTTTGGGAAATGATAACCTTCTGACTACCGTTGTCAATATTTAAACCGGAACCGGCTTTTGAAATGACGGAGGGAGAGATTCGTGCCGAAAACAACCTCTGCCGCGGGAATCCGGTCGCGGTTCTCGTAAAGCACCCTTATTGCCTCAGCGGTGGCGGACAGGTCCTGGTCTTCATAGGTAAGCCTTGGAATGGCGGCCCGGACAAAGTTGTTTCGGGGGGGAGGGATGTTTTCCAGGTTAAATGCATATACCCCCAGTTCGCACAACCGGTGGCCAGCGACAAGGATCAGGGCAACGAGGGCGACTCCTTTATAGTCGGGGTCAGCGGTTTTCGTGTCCGCGAAGAACCGGTCAACATTGATATAGACCGCATGTCCACCAGGCGGGCGGATGATGGGGATGCCGTAGCGAGTTAGCCGGTCACCAAAGCGCCGGACCTGGGCGGTGCGATATGCCAGATATTCTGGATTGACCACGGTGCGCAGCCCTTCGGCAATTGCCTTGAGGTCCCGACCCGCCAGTCCACCGTAGGTTGGGTGTCCTTCGGTGAGAATCTGGTAATCGGTCAGGTTTTCCAGGAATCCGGGGTAGCGGACAGGAAACAGACCGTTTTTCCGAATGAGCAAGGCGCCGCCGATGTTAACCAGACCGTCTTTTTTTAGACTGATGTGAAATCCGTCAACATACTGGAAAATTTCCCGGACAATTTCGGAGACAGTTTTTCGTTCGTAACCCGGTTCCCTTTGCTGGATAAACCAGGCGTTTTCAGCAAACCGGCAGGCATCTAAGAAGAACGGGATGCCCTTTGCTGCGGTCAGCTCTCGGACCGCTTTGATATTTGCCATTGCCACCGGTTGTCCGCCCCCGGTGTTATTGGTGACGGTAAGATAGACCAGCGGGATACGCTCCGGGATGGTCGTCAACAGTTCGGTCAGTTCGGCGATGTTGATATTGCCCCGAAAGGGAAAGGTTTCGTCATCCGCCCGGTGTTCGGAGCAATTTAGGTTCAGGGGCAGGATGTTGTTTTCCTCAATATTTGCCTCGGTAGTGTCAAAGTGTCCGTTACTCGGGATGAAATACCGGGGTTCCGGGTTATTTGGCCTTTTCTGTGCCAGGCGGTGCAGCTCCTGTTCCATTCGTCGGTAGACACCGGTGGGGTCGGTAAGATCTTTTATCGCCAGCCGGAGGGGAGTAGTTTGCGCATCGGCCAGGCGCCGGTTGAGAAGGGAAAAAAGGGCGTGTTCTGCAGCCCGGCCCTGATGAAAGATGAAAATGGTTTGTTCGGTTTCGTTTGGGTCCTGCTGCCACTCCGGGCCAAAGGTGGTGCCGATCTGTTCGTTTAGCTCAAAGTACCCTTCGTTGGAGCCGTAAGCCTCGTCGCCGAGCAAAAGTTGTGCCCACTGTTCGGCGGTCATGGTGGTGGTTCCGGAGTCGGAAAGCAGGTCACAGCCAGGGAGGAGATGGGCCGGATAGAGAAATGGGTTAAGGCCAATTTTTTCTACCAGTTCGGCCCGGGCGGTGATGTTGTGAAGCGGGCAGGCGCTGGTGCTGAAAATGGCTTTTGCCCGGGCACAGTTATGGCTGGTGTTGGCGCGGAAACGGACGCTGGCATTCCGAAACGGTCGGGGCTGATAGTATCTACCGGGGTCGGGTTGACTTTCCTCAAGGGCGGCAAATTCCCGAATGAAAAAGGCGAGATGTTCATTCATCGGCAACTCCTTTTCTATTTTCCGAATAGTAAGCCAGATTATTTTAAGTTAATTACCGCTGGCGCAAAGTCAAGAGAAAACCCCCGGTTAGCCGTCAAGATTGAACGAGACAAAGCGGATGTCGGTCATCTCCTCAATTGCAAATCGCGGTCCTTCCCGGCCGATACCCGAATCCCGAACACCACCATAGGGTTGCAGATCAGCCCGGAAAGTTGCGGAGTCGTTGATATAGACATTGCCTACCGCCAGGTTTTCTACTGCCAGTAATGCCCGTTTCAGGTCCCGGGTGAAAACACCGCAGGCAAGTCCGTATTGATATCTGCCGGCAACCGACCCCCGATTAAATTTGGCCACCCCTTCCCCAAAATCGGCAAAGGTTTCTACGGTGACGATCGGGGCGAATGTCTCCTCGCAGACCACGGGCATTTCCGGCTGGACATCGGTGATAACGGTAGGGAGCATAATGTTACCCTCGGCGGTGCCACCGCAGAGCACCCGGGCGCCCCGGGCCCTGGCGTCGGCGACAAACTCCAGCGCCTTTTTTACCGCCTTTTCGTCAATCAGCGGTCCTACCTCGGTTGTGATCAGTGCCGGGTCCCCTTTTTGCAGTGCGGTTGCGAGTGCGACAAATTGTTCGGTAAATCGCCCGGCAATTGTTTCGTGGAGATAGAGGCGCTGAGTGTGAATGCAGATCTGGCCTGAATAGGAGAAGCCACCGATAAGGCAGCGCCGGAGCGCCCGGTCTAAGTCGGCGGTTTCGTCAATTATAGCACCGGAGTTGGCACCCAGTTCCAGTGCCACCCGTTTTAAGCCGGAACAGGCCTTGACTTTCTCGCCAACCAGCGCACTGCCGGTAAATGTGACCATTCGCACCCGCCGGTCCTGAAGCAGCGCCTGCCCGACGGTATCACCCGAGCCAACCAGGATGTTAAGCGCCTTTGGTGGCAGTCCGGCATCGAGCAGCACCGCGCCCAGTTTAATTGCCGAAATAGGGGTGGCGCGGGCGGGTTTTAATACCACCGCATTACCGGCAGCGAGCGCCGGTGCCACTTTGTGACAGACGAGGTTGAGGGGAAAGTTGAAGGGGGTGATGCAGGCGATAACACCAAGTGGCACGCGGATAAAAAATCCCCGGCGGTTTTCGGAACCAGGAGCGGCGTCCAGCGGCACGGTCTCGCCGTGAATGCGCTTGGCTTCTTCGGCAGCAAGCCGGACGGTCTCAATTGCCCGGTTGACCTCAATCTCGGCATAACGTCGGGGTTTGCCCGCTTCGGCGACAACCGTGGCAACGAAATCCTCCTTTTTCTGTTCCAGGAGTTCGGCAGCGCGGGCAAGGATTTTTGCCCTTTGGTGTGCCGGGAGGAGCCGCATCTCTTCGGCACCGGTTTCTGCCGCCGCAAGCGCGGATTCAATCTCGGCGGTTCCTGCGGTTGCGACTTCGGCGATAACCGCACCGTTAAAGGGGTTATATACCGGCATCCTGGTTTCGGTATCAACCCATTTGCCGGCGACGAGAATTCGCTCGGTTAACAAAATTCTCTCCTTTATATCTTAAACTGACCTTGAGGAGACTCGGTCGGGAGGAATGACGGGATTTTGTTTCCAGACATTAAAGTCCCATAATACAAAAATAAAATTTCTTGTTTGTGTCAAGCATTGCTTGCCCATATGTTTAGACCCCGGTTTTCCACAGTATTAACGAGGGTTTTGCATAATTTTGATGGGGTTTTTGATAAGTTTATTTTCAACAATGTGTTAAGAGATTACCGGGCATTAAATGAGCCGCCGGGGTAACGGTGGGGGGGACCGTCCCGGGTGCCGGCAGGTGTCCGGGCGGGGTTTTTTATCGGGGAGGGGATGCGGAGGTGTTTTTTGTTTGCATCAAAAGCGCCGGTTTTGTTGTCTAAATAGTTAGACATTATGAATATTGAACGGTTTACTGAAAAGGCACAGGAGGCTTTGTTTGGCGCCCAGTCCTGGGCACAGCGTCTGGGCCATCAGGAGATGGATGCCGAACATCTGCTTTTGGCGCTTGTGGAGCAGGATGAGGGGTTGGTGCCCGAGGTGTTTAACCGGTTGGGGGTTAATCCGATTCATATCCGCCAGCACATTGAGTCGGCTTTGCGCGACCGGCCCAGGGTGAGTGGCGCGGGTCAGGTTTACATTTCTTCCCGGTTGCAGGGAGTGCTTGCCCGTGCCGAGGAGGAGGCGCGGCGATTTAAGGATGAGTTTGTTTCTACCGAGCATCTGCTGATTGGTTTGCTGGAGGTGCGCGATGGCGCGGTGGCGCGGGTGTTTGCGACCTTCGGGGTGGAGAAAAACCGGGTGCTGGCGGTTATCCGGGAGTTGCGGGGAACACAGCGGGTTACCGACCGTTCGGCAGAGGAACGTTATCAGCCCCTGGAGAAGTTTGGCCGGGACCTGACCCTGTTGGCAAAGGAGGGGAAGCTGGACCCGGTGATCGGTCGGGATGACGAGATTCGGCGGGTGATGCAGGTGCTGTCCCGGCGGACAAAGAACAATCCGGTTTTGATTGGCGAGGCGGGCGTGGGGAAGACGGCGATTGTGGAGGGGCTTGCCCAGCGGATTGTCAAGGGTGATGTGCCGGAGAGTTTGCGGGAGCGGCGGATTGTCGCCCTGGACCTGGGCGCTTTGATTGCCGGGACAAAGTACCGGGGGGAGTTTGAGAGCCGGTTGAAGGCGGTGTTGAAGGAGGTTGCCGCTTCCGATGGGCGGATAATTCTTTTTATTGATGAGTTGCATCTGGTGGTCGGGGCGGGTAAGGCGGAGGGGGCGATTGACGCCGGTAATCTTTTGAAGCCGATGCTGGCCCGGGGCGAGTTGCGCTGTATCGGCGCCACCACCCTGGATGAGTACCGGGAGAACATTGAGAAGGATAAGGCGCTGGAGCGCAGGTTCCAGCCGGTTTATGTTGACCAGCCCGGGGTAGCGGAGACGATTTCCATTCTGCGCGGGCTGCGCGAGCGTTATGAGGTTCACCACGGGGTGAAAATCAGTGATAGTGCGCTGGTGGCGGCGGCGGTGCTTTCCAATCGTTATATATCGGAGCGGTTTTTGCCCGATAAGGCGATTGACCTGGTGGATGAGGCGGCGGCGAAGTTGAAGATGGAGATTACTTCCAAGCCGGTGGAGCTGGATGAGGTGGACCGGAAGATTCTGCAGTTGGAGATGGAGCGGCTTTCTCTGAAGCGGGATGACGATGTGGCGTCCCGGGAGCGGCTGGCGGATATTGAGCGGGAGATTGCCAATCTGAAGGAGGAGCAGGCGCGGTTGACCGCCCGGTGGGAGGCGGAGCGGAAGGAGCTGGAGCAGCGCCGGCAGTTGAAGGAGGAGATTGAGCGGGTGCAGCATGAGATTGAGCTGGCAAAGCGGAAGTACGATCTGAATCGGGCGGCAGAACTGGAGTACGGAAAGCTTTTGCAGTTGAAGAAGCAACTGGCCGATGTGGACCGGTCCACTCGGGAGCACCGGTTGTTGCGCGAGGAGGTTACCGAGGAGGATATCGCCGAAGTGGTTGCCAAGTGGACCGGTATCCCGGTGAAGAATCTGCTGGAGTCGGAGCGGGAGAAACTTTTGCGTTTGGAGGATGAGATTCACCGGCGATTGGTGGACCAGAATGAGGCGGTCGCCGCAGTGGCGAATGCGATTCGCCGGGCGCGGGCCGGGATTGGCGAGCGGAAGAAGCCGATTGGTTCTTTTATCTTTCTCGGTCCGACCGGCGTGGGCAAGACCGAGTTGGCGAAGACCCTGGCGCAGGTTCTGTTTGACAGTGAGGAGGCGATGGTCCGGCTGGATATGTCCGAGTATATGGAGAAGCACACCGTTTCCCGGTTGATCGGTGCCCCGCCGGGCTATGTTGGTTTTGAGGAGGGCGGGCAGTTGACCGAGGCGGTCCGGCGCCGACCTTATCGGGTGGTGCTCTTGGACGAAATTGAGAAGGCCCATCCAGACGTGTTTAATATCCTCCTGCAGATTCTTGACGATGGTCGGTTGACTGACGGGCATGGTCGGGTGGTGAATTTCAAGAATACGGTTGTGATTATGACCTCCAACCTGGGCACGGAGATGGCGCGCGGGGGCAGGTTTGACCGTGATGAACTGATGGCGCTTTTGCGCCGGCACTTCCGACCCGAGTTTCTTAACCGGGTTGACGAGATTGTGGTTTTTCAGCCCCTGGGTAAAGAGGCGATGCGGGAGATTGTGCGGCTGCAACTGACGCGATTAAAGAATCAGTTGACAGAGGATGGCATTGATGTTATAATTGATTCGGGTGTAGAGGATGTACTTGTGAAGGAAGGCTATGACCCGGAATTTGGGGCAAGGCCACTGAAGCGAGTAATCCAGAGCCAGATTGAGAATCAACTGGCGAAGTTGATTTTGGAAAGAAGACCCGAGCGCGTTACGGTTAAGGTAGCGGACGGTCGGGTTATAGTTACGGTGTAAGTTTAGACAATTTGGAGATTTGTGGCATTTGTCGGGAGCAGGTATCCCTCCTTCCCAACCCACCAAAAAACCCCCTTGTTTCCCTGCTCCCGACGCCATTTTTTTCGGGGGCATTTCGGAAAGGGGCGGTGCCGGAAATCCGGGCAAAGGTTGCCCGGTTTTACGGAAGGGAACGGCGCTGTTCCTGACGATGGTGCGATGCTCCCGAGGTCTTTTGCTGGGGTATGAGCCGGAAAGCGGTTTTTATTTTCCGCCGTTTTCCGGCGCAACCTTTTTTAAGTAGGTGATGGCGGTGAGGCGGGCAAGGCGCCGGACCCGGGCGATGTAGTTTTGGCGTTCTGAGACGCTGATGGCACCCCGCGCCTCCAGGAGGTTGAAGAAGTGGGAGCATTTGATTACACAGTCATAGCCGGGATAGACCAGCCCCAGTTTTAACAGCCTTTGCGCTTCCGCCTCAAAACGGTCAAAGAGTTGGCGGTAAAGTTCTACGTCCGCCTCTTCAAAGTTGAATCGGGAGAACTCTTCTTCGTTCTGGCGGTAGACATCGCCCCAGGTGAGGTGGTCGTTCCAGCGGACGGCGAAGATGGAATCAACCCCTTGAATGAACATGGCGATTCTTTCCAGACCATAGGTGAGTTCTACCGGAATGACCGGCAGGTCAATTGAGCCACACTGCTGGAAGTAGGTGAACTGGGTGATTTCAATTCCGTTCAGTTCCACCTGCCAGCCCAGCCCCCAGGCCCCGAGGGTGGGGGACTCCCAGTCGTCTTCGGTGAAGCGGATGTCGTTTTTCTTCAGGTCAATGCCGATCGCTGCCAGGCTTTTGAGGTAGCGGTCCTGGGCGTCGCTGGGTGCCGGTTTGAGAATTACCTGGAGTTGCCAGAACTGCTGGACCCGGAGCGGGTTTTGGGCGTATCGGCCGTCGCGCGGTCTTTTTGACGGCTCGCAGTAAACGACATTCCAGGGGCGAGAGTCCAGGCAGCGGAGGAATGTTGCCGGGTTGAAGGTGCCGGCGCCGACCTCGGAGTTGTAGGGGGAGAGAATAGCACAGCCCTGGCTGGCCCAGAACTCTTGCAGTTTGAGGATGATGTCTTGAAATGAGAGCGGTGCGGCCATCGGGTTAAAGCCCGATTTGTCCGGCGATACACTGCATCGCCTGGAGACAGATGGTTAGAAATTCTTCCAGGGTAAGACCCAGTTCGGCGCAGGTTTGAATTTGGTCCCGGTTGGCACCGGCGGCGAACCGCTTGTCCTTGAACCGGCGGAGGATAAAGTCGGTGTCAACGCTGGCGAGTTTTTTCGTCGGGTGCATCAGGGCAGCGGCAACGATCAATCCGGTGACCGGGTCGGTGGCAACAATTGCCCGGTCCAGGAGGGATACCGACGGGACATTGCCGCTGTGGGCTTTCACCGCCTGGACTATCTCGGGGTCAACGCCGTGGTGGGCGAGAATCTGGGCGGCGACAAGGGAATGGCTGGTGGGGTCGTCTTTTGTCTGTTCGTAGTCAAGGTCGTGGACCAGTCCGGCAAGCCCCCACTTTTCTTCGTCCTGATTCAGACGCCGGGCAAGGGCGCGCAGGCAGGCTTCGGTGGCGAGCATGTGTTTGAGCAGGTTCTGGTTTTTCACTGAACTCTGCACCAATTTCCAGGCGGTTTCGCGGTCCAAAATTTCCTCCTTTTAATTGACAATTATATTTTTTCCTGGTGATATTGTCAATTGTGCCGATTGTTGACAGGGGGAGAGAATGTTAATATTATTAATGCGGTTGGGCCCGTAGTGTAGCCTGGTTTAACACGTCGCCCTGTCACGGCGAAGATCGCCAGTTCAAATCTGGTCGGGCCCGTTGGTGTGAAAATTACCTTCCTGGTTGCCGGGCTGATTACCGTTCTTTATTCGGTTACCCCCAAGCCAGAGTATCAACTGGGGTTTCGGGTTCAAGAGTTAAGTGCCGCTTTGCTTAACGATAGGAGCCAGCAGGTCTACCGGTTGTTTGTGCCGGTGTTTCGGCAGGAGGTTGATTTTGCCCGGTTTGATTCGGCGGTGCGGGCGTGGCAAAGGGGGAGACGGATTGCCCGGATAAAGAATCGGGTGGTGGAGACCAAGGGGCTGGGCGCCTCGGTGTCAAGTTATGTTTTTTTTCAGGGGGAGCGCGACTACGAATACCTTTACGAGAGCTGGGTTTTTACCGACTCGGGCTGGGAACTGACTTGGATTTCCAATATTCTTGACCAGACCTTTCAGTACGGGCAGAGCGATACGGTGGCGATGCGGCAGGTGGCGAAACGGGGGCTGGAGTTTCTGCTGTCGCCCGAGGGAATGAGCTGGTTTCGGATGAGGCGGGTGAATTTGCCCGAGACGGTGGTCGTGGTTCAGCATCAGCGTTTAGAGGAGGAGGGCTGGTCTCTGGCAAACCGGACTGTTCTCTGGCGGACGCCGGCGGAGATTGTGGCGGGAGTTTTTCTGCCCGGGATGCCATTTTACTGTGAGTTTGGCGTGGTCAGGGTGCTTGGTTCGGTAGCGCTGGTGGCGCTGGACCTGAAGCCCTGGCCGTATTATCAGGGACGACCGGTGCTCCCCCGACGCCGGGGGCTGCAGGTTTTTCTGAAAAAGGTCAAAGGCGATTGGCAGGTGCATTCGGTGGGAAAGCGATGGTAAGGCTGGTCGGTGTTGTTTTGCTTTTTCTGCTATTCTTTTTCTGTCCTGGTCCGGATCGGACGCCCCCCAGTCTGCGGCTGGTCTTTCCTGCTGCTGGCGATACCGTTTCTGATACGGTAACGGTTATTGCCCATGCTACCGATGACCGCCGGGTGGCACGGGTGGAGTTTTTTGTTGACGATTCATTAATTGGTTTGGGGCGGTGGCGGGCGGATAGTGTGTTTGAACTGGACTGGGATGTTACCGGTTATCCACCAGGTAGCCGGCACCATCTTTTCGCGGTGGCGTTGGATCGGGCGGGGAACTCAGACAGTTCGGCGCCGGTTGAGGTGGTGACATTTCCTCAGTCCGGGACCCATCATCAGGGCAGAATCATTAGCGATGAGACGTGGTCGGCGAGCGGTAATCCCCACTACATTGACGGCAACCTGGAGGTTGATGCGGTGCTGACGGTTGAACCCGGGGTTGTAATTAAGGTGGCGCCGGATGTGCGGATTACAGTTGGTGTTTACGCCCGCGGTGGGGTTCGGATTCAGGGAAGCAGCGACGCGCCGGTGCGGATTAGCGCTGCGGTTGCCGGGGCGCGCTGGCAGGGTTTTTATTTCCGGCAACGTGCCCAGGAGTGCCGGTTCAGTTATTGCGTAATTGAAGGTGGTGGTGCGGCCGGCGCCCTGTTCCGAAGCGAAGGGGCACGGCTCAGTCTGACAAACTGTTCCCTCAAGAACAGTGCTGGTGACGGGGTGGTGTTGGCGGGCGGTGATTTCGTTCAATTTGAGAATAACTTTATCACCGGCTGTGCCGGTTTTCCGCTGGTGGTTGATGCCGCGGGCGCGGGTTCTATTGGCACCGGCAATCGGTTTTTTGGCAACGGGCAGAATTTTATCAAAGTTACCGGTGGCGATATTGTCACAGCGGCGGTCTGGATAAACAGCGGTGTTCCCTATTATGTGGGCGGGAGTATTAGCATCGCCGGGGAGAGCGTCCCGGTATTGACCCTGGCACCGGGTTGTTCTTTGTTGTTTGCCGATTCGGCGAAAATCCGGGTTGGTGTGGGAATGCCCGGGGGGATGGTCGCCGACGGCAGTTACGGGCCGATTGTATTTACCGGTTATTCCGGGCACTGGCATGGGCTGGAGTTCTGGAGCGGCACCCTGACCCAGACACTGTTAAAGAACTGTGTTATAGACCGGGCCGGGGGTGGCGGGTTGGCGGCGGTAATTACCTATGTGCCGTTGCGGGTAACCGGTTCGGTGGTAAAGAACAGCGCGAGCGCGGGGATATACTGTATCGGCTGCGGGTTTACCCAGTTTGAGTTTAATACCATCAGTGGCTGCGCTGGTTTTCCGTTGCATATTGAGGCTCCTTATGTTGCAAGCCTCGGGCAGGGGAATAACCTCGGTGCGAACGGGCAGAATTTCGTTGATGTGGTAGGTGGGACCATCACCCAGGACGGGCAGTGGGTTGACCAGGGGGTGCCCTATCGGGTGAATGGTATGCTTGAGGTCGGGTCGGTTTTTGCCCCGATGTTTGCCATCGGTTCCGGGGTAACGCTCCAGTTTGCCGCCAATTCCGGTTTACGGGTTGGCGATGTGGGGCTGGCAAAACTGATGGCGGTTGGTATGCCCGATTCGGTTGTTTTCTGTGGCGACACCGCCCGGGCCGGAGCCTGGCGGGGAATAGAGTTTGGCTCATTTACCAGCGGCGCAACAGTTGTTGACCGCTGCCGGGTGGTTTATGCCGGCGGGGGCGGTGTTCTGGCGGCAATAACGGTGCGCAACTGTAACCCGACAATCAGAAACAGTGAAGTCGGTTATTCAGCCCGATATTGCATTGCCCTGATTAACAGTTCTTTAGACCCGGACAGCCTGCGCCGCAATAACTGGCTGCACGACTGGGGTGAGGAGTACGATGATATTTATGACGAGGGGCCCTGACCGTTAAAGTTCGCCGATTATCTCCTCGTAGATTCCGAGCAGGTCGTTTTCCACTTCCTGGATTTCGGTTATCACCCGCGCCAGTTTCCTCTGGTTTTCCAAACTGTTGAGGGGCAAATGGGTCGCGGCGATGCCCTCCAGCCGTCCGATGACCGCCCGGTTGCGGGCAATTACTTCGTCCAGAAGCCCCGCCTTTTCTGGCAGTGCCGTCCTGATGTCTTCCAGGAAACGGTTGACGCTTTCTTTGTGACTGATAAGCGTCCAGACCAGGCGGTAAAAATGTTCGGTGGCGACTTCAGGGCCTTCGGCACAGGCGGGAAACTGATCGAGCTGTTTGATGAGGATGTCGTACGCCTCCAGTCCGGAGTGCCAGTCTCCGTTGGTACTCATCAGCCCCATCTCCAGTGCCTGGTCCAGGACCGCGGCGAGCAGTTCTGCGGGTTCGGGTACAACCAGCTCCCGGCACCGGACTTCGTAAATCTCTTGGACCAGTTCAGGGGTAAGGGGTTGTTTTTCACCGGAGTTAAGGGAGTAGCCGAACACGGTTGAGTCCTGAGGGTGGTAATCGGTGGCGATCCCCCAGAGGAATAGATTGCCGGACCAGCCACCGTAAACGAGTAAGGTCTTTTTGTGGTCAAGGGCGTTATCAATGGCGGCGAGAACGGCGCTCCTGGTGACCGCAGGGGAATCGTCGGGATTGGTGCGCCAGAGGTTTTTTATGTCCAGACCGGTCCACCTTGCCACTTCGGGCAGATTGGCGGTGGTATTATCACCGCCCATTCCCCAGGAGGAACAGTTGTTTTCCTTCAGGGAGAAGGTAATGGCTTCGCCGGTCAGTGCCGCCAGCCAGTCGTAGTAGCCAGTCTGGCCGAAGTGGCGAAGGATGTCTTCAAGCGCCTTTGCCAGACTGGCTGAGTAGCGCGTCGCAATCGGGATGAAGTTCAGCGGTTCGGGTTTGGCGGTGAGGGTGATTTCCTGCTCATCGCGCAGGACGGTCAGTGCTAACTGGCCCTTTTGTTCCTTTAGCCGGGCTTCCCACTCCCGTAGTTCAGCGATGGTTTTTAACGGTTCGTCGTTGATGGCGATGAGGACGTCGCCTGGTTTTAAACCGATGATTTGCGCCTGAGTTTTTGCCGGGACTTTCCAGACTTCGTTTTTGTCAAGGATGCGATAGGTTGCACCGAGCGGTGTCCTGGTCGGTCTTTTGGTACAGGCGACGGTTGCGATCATCGCCCCCATCGTCAATAGTAAGGCCAATTTTGTCCCGGTTTTCATCGTACGCCTCCTTTTTATTTCGGCTTGGTGGCGGTAACCGGCTCACCGGAATCAATCGGCGCCGGAATCTCCAGGCTCAGGTCGGCAAGCGCCTGGGCGATTTCCTTCAGCTGGTTATCGTTCAGCCAGCTGGATTTGATTCGGGGCCAGATTTTTCGCCCTAATGTCCCGGCAGAATACTGGATCCGGACATCGGTGAAGCCGATTTCTTCCAGGGTCTGTTTCATTGTCGCGCTGGTGAAGTGTTCCAGTTCGTACCAGGAGCCACCGATGATTTGCGCCTGGTTACGTTCCAGAAACTGGTGACCGATTTCCGGCGCCTGAGCCGGGACCGGACCGAGCCGGTCAATCAGGTCCTGGAGCCGGCGAAACTCTTCTTTCATCTCCGGGGTGACGGCGAATTTCACCAGGTAATTCCGCTCCCAGGGTGGGCGGTGGTGTTTGATTACATAGTGATAGCCCAGGGAGTCAGGGGTTTCGGTGAGAAACACCCTTTCCGATACGCCGCGTTCGTCACCTTCGTAGGCCTCAAAGTAGACCCGGAATCGGCCACCGGGTTTTAATACCCGGAAGACCTCGTGTAGTGCCTGATAGGGGTCGCTTGTCTGTTCAATTGCCGCGGCGGCAACCACGCCATCAAAGGTTTCATCGGGAAAGTCCATCTTCATCGCCGACATCTTTTTGAAGGTGACGTTTTTTATCCCGAGCCGCTGGGCGTTAGCGCTGGCGATTGCAATCCGCCGGGCAGAGGCATCAATGCCGGTAAGTGAAGGAAAGAACTGGGCAAGACGTAAGATGGGCCAGCCGTCGCCACAGCCGGCGTCCAGGATTTTTTCCCTGTTTCCGAGTGTGGCGGCAAAGTCGCGAATCTGCGCTTCTTCTACAAAGTGCGCCTCTTCGGTAAGGTTCTGGGCAACGTCAATTACCGGCAGTTTGCCCGATATTTTTTCCAGCCGTTCATAGGTCTGCTCGGCACTGGTTGACTCTACCGGTTTGACCGCGTTGACAATCCATGTTTCAATGACAGTGTATTTCTTTGGCATATTTAGTTTTATAATAACTACCTATTTGCCGATGTCAAGAATAAAGGAGGATTTCGGGGAAATTAGCGGGTGGTGTCGCCAGTGAGAAACACCGGTACCAGCCGTGCCGTTGCTGCTCCAAATACACCCAGCCCGCCCAGGAGTCGGTTTGAGTCCGGCACCGTTTCGCCCCCGGCAACAAGTCTGTTACGAGCGCCCCAGAGGAAGTAACTGGTGTCCAGCGCCCAGACCCGCAGGGTGCAGGGGCGGGGTGGCGAGTCGGGCGGCGGGATAAGGGGAAAAAGGAAAAACATATTCGGGATGCGGACCAGAAGTGGGTGGTAGTTCGGTCCGAATGAATCGTTAGGGATGAAGATGTCCCAGTAGAAGGTGTCCTGGTCGGCGGTTGTCGGAATGGAGATAAAGTAGCCCCGGGCGTCCTGGCTCCGGGTCCAGACCATTGAGTCGCTGGCGGCGACGGTATCGCCGGGGCGGGGAAAGAGGATTTCAAACCCGCCGGGTACAACCGTCTTACCCCAGACGGTGTCAAAGCCGGTCTTGCTTACGCGGATAAAATAGGTTTTTCCTTCTTGAATTGGGACCGGAGTTCTGGTGGTATAGGAGTCACCGGCGAGGTATTGGAGGTGCCAGATGTCGGTGTCAGACCAGATGGCAATTGCCGCATCAGAGAACAGGGTGTCAATTCGCTCTTCAATTGAATAGGAACGGTTGACTTTTGCCCTGAGGTAATGGGTTCCGGCGTGGAGCAGGCTGTGGACCACCAGTCGGGGTTTCAGCGCCGGGGCCGATTTAACTTCACAGCCGGTGGCGAGGAAAAGGATGAGAGGGGGGAGAAAGAGGACAAGGGGCTGCCGGCGCATATCAGAACTTTGCCTTTACCCCAATTGTGGGGAGGAGGGGAAGCATATTGACCTGGCGCCGTCTGGGTAGGCCATCGGGTGGGTACTCCCAGTAGTAGAGCAGGGCGTTACGGGCGTTGTAGAGGTTGATGACATCAACAAAAAAGCCGACCTGCCAGCGGCCGATTCTGGTTCCGGTGGTCAAGCTCAGGTCAAGCCGATGGTAAGCCGGATAACGGAAGGCATCGCGGGCACCGGGGATAAGAGCCAGTTCCCGTTCTCCCCGGCCACCGGGACGTTCCAGATCGCGGGGGTAATAGCCGACAACACCGGAGTAGGGCAGACCGGTGCCGAGAGTCCAGCGGGCGGTGATGTCGATATTGGGTACAAACCGGGGGAAATTGATAACAAGGTTGACGTTGTGCCGGCGGTCGTAATGGGGGTGGTAGACCTCTTTTTTGGTTTGGCGCCGGGTCCACATAAATGAGTAGGCAAGCCAGCCCTGGATTTTGCCCGCGGTTTTGCGCAAAAGTAGCTCGGCGCCATAAGAGGAGCCGTCGGCATCAAGGAGGGAGTCGGGGCGGGTGAAGAACTCGCCATAGCGGGTTTCCAGGAGGTTGTCGTAGTCTTTGTAATAGCCTTCAATCTGGAGGGTGAGGTCGGACGGGAGCCAGCGTTCAACACCGAGGATGTAGTGGTAGGCGGTGGGGGTTTTTCTTGTGTCCGGGACCGGCATCCAGACGTCGTAGATGGACAGGATTGCTTCGGTGGAGTTGAGGGTGACCAGGGGCTGGGTGAACCGCCCGAAGGCAAGGTTAAGGGCGGTGTTCTTTTCCGGGCGAAATTTGACACCGAGCCGGGGTTCGGGTTCAAACCGGTTGCCGTTGGAGTAATAGGCGAAGCGCACTCCGGGTTTGAGAAAGAGCCGGTCTTTGACGATTTCCCAGCGGTCCTCTAAATAAATGGCCACCGGCACAAGGGTGTCTAGGATATCAACCCGGATTGTATCAAAGGTTATTTTCATGCCGGTGCGGACGATTGGCGCTTCTCCGCCAAAGTTAACGGTGTGCTGGTCCGCCGGGTAAGATGTGAAGTCCGCCTTGAGGGTGAAGTTGTTCAGGTCGGTTTTCAAGGTAATGGTTTCCATATCCGTCGTCTGGACATTAAAGGCGGAGAAGAAGTTCGCCCAGGCAAGCATCGCCTCGCCGTAGAGGACCGGGTTGAAAATCTGGTTCCAGCGCAGGGAAAGACCGCGGTTACCCCAGGGTAGCCGCACCCGGAGCGCTGCGGGATCTTCCGGGTTCCAGAAGGATAGGACATCTTCGGCATAAAGTCCGGTCAGGGTGAACCGGGTGTTGTCATTACGGCGGTAATTTGCCTTTGCCATCAGGTCGTAAAAGTAGTAGGAGAGTCCGGGGACGCCGAACGCCTTCAGGAGGAGGTCGGGCAGGTAGGTGCGTCGTGCCGCGACCAGAACCGAGCCGGAGGGAAATGGGCCTTCGGCGAGCGCCCGGGCGGCAATCATTGACACCGAGCCTTCGCCGGTCCAGCGCCGGGAATTACCTTCCCGGGTGGTGAGGTCAAGGACCGAACTGAGCCGGGAGCCGTATTTGGCGCCGAAGCCACCGGCAAGGAGGGTGACGTCGGATATCGCTTCAGATACAAAGGGCGAGAAGATGCCGAACAGGTGGGAGGGGTTGTAGACGGTAATGCCGTCAAGAAGAATCAGGTTCTGGTCCGGTGAGCCGCCGCGGATGTAAAGTTTATTGGAGAAGTCGGATACGGTAATAACCCCGGGCAGGAGCTGGACGGTGCGGAAGACATCCGTCTCGCCGCCGAATTTCGGCACCATCACCAGTTGCCGGGTATCAATGCGGCTGGCCGAGACGGTCACATCCCGTTCAAAACGGGTTCGCTCCGCAGTGACCTTTACTTCGTTAACCGGCACCGGCTCGGGGGATAGTTCCAGATTCAGGGTGAAGGTTCTATTCTCGCTGACGCTGATTTTTTGACGCCGGGTTTGATAGCCGATAAAGGAGATGGTTAATTCGTAGTTTCCGGGTGGAATGCCGCCGAGGTAAAAATAGCCATGTTGGTTGGTGCTGGTGCCGAGGCCGGTGTTTTTTAACTCAACGTTGGCATAGGCGAGCGGTTCGCCGGTGGTGCTGTCCCGGACAAAACCGTTAATGGCGCCGGTGCTGGCAAAGCCGATTCCGCTCAGGAGCAAAACCGCAGCGAACAGGTGGCGCACAGATTAGCCGAAAAGTTCCCGGCGCAGTTCCCGACCGAATGCCTTTGCCTGCTCGGCAACTTCGGTCATCCGGCGCAGTTTTGCGGGGTCCGGGCAGTTTGCCGCCACAAACTGGCCGAGATACTTCACCTGGCCAAACTCGGCCAAGCGACGGAACATCGCCACCGCCAGGTCGGCACCTTCAAAATGGTCACCGCCCGCGGTCAGCACCACCGCCCAGCGGCTTCCCTTGAGGAGGTTCTCGCCGGTAAGAAGGGCAAAACAGCGGTCAATCACCGCCTTCAACTGACTTGTCACCCCCCAGCAGAATATCGGGCTGGTCCAGAGCACCAGGTCGCTGTCAATCAAGAGGTCGTAAATCTCCAGCATATCGTCCTCCTGCTGACAGCCCGCCTCGTTCTTATAGCCGGTACAGCCCGCGCATTCCCGACAGCCGTTGATATTAAGATCGCATACCGCCAATCGGGTCAAAGCGATTCCTTTTTTGCCCAGGCCAGAGAGGACCCAGTCGGTGACAATTTTGGTGTTACCCTGCCGCGGGCTCCCCTCAAGAACCAAAACACGCCTTTTTTCACTCATCGCCATTCCTTTCCTCTGATTTTTAGAATAACAATTATCCCTTTGTCGGCTGGTGATGTCAAGGAAAAGGTGCGGCGGCCGGGCTTTTTACTTTGGTCCGGAGTTGTAAAAGGCGATTTCGGCAGCTGACTTCCGTTTTGGCGTCCGGGGTTTGAGTTGCTCGGCCGGATAGCCAACCGCAATCAGCGCCACCGCCCGATAGCCCCGCTTGAGACCAAAATGGCGCAAAAGCGCCCGGCTGTCAAACCAGCCAATCCAGCAGGTTCCCAGCCCCTGTTCTGCCGCTGCCAGCACGAAATGCTCTCCGGCAATTCCAGCATCAACGAACTGAAACGGGACACCAGCGGCACCACCACCGAGGCGGTTAATGAGAAAACTCTCTTTTACCAAAAGCGCGACCAGTACCGGGGCCCGGGCAAAATGGCGGGAGGCGGCAAAAACGCCGGTGAACACCGCCTCAGCCAGCGCCTGCTTCTTTGCCGGGTCGTCAAACACCAGAAACCGCCAGGGCTGACCGTTGTCAGCCGATGGTGCCAACCTTGCCGCTTCAATACACAGCGCCAGTTTCTCTCGCTCCACCGGCTGGTCGGCAAACCGGCGCACCGACCGGCGCAAAAGGCAGAGATTCAAAAACGGAGTTTCTATCATAATTGCAACAGGTTAAAATAAACAAAGGCGCTGGTCAAGGAAATTGCCGAATTAACCTGATAATTCCTCCTGGCCCAGACCACTCGGCGACCCCCGGGGTCACCCCGGGGGTGTACCCCCCGGAGCGGGAATTTAGCCGGGCAATGTTTTTAACTCGTTGTTAAAAAGAAACTTATTTAACTGAATGGGGTTTGATGGTGATTCGGGGTCCTAATATCGGTGAAGTGAGTGAATTTCTATTGACATCAGTGCGGTTGCCAATATCCTATTGATGATGAAGACCTCCAGGCAGAAAGTAGCGCCGGCGATTCTTGCCGAGAAGACAAAGGGCACACCGGATAAGGTACGGTATTTAACAGGGAGCGTCTTATGGTGGTGACGGTTGCCGGGGTCAAGGTGGAGTGTGTCCGGGGTGATATTGTGCGTCAGAAGGACATCGTCGCGGTGGTGAATGCCGCGAACGCCTGGTTAAAACCGGGCGGTGGTGTGGCGGGTGCGATTCACCGTGCTGCTGGTCCGGGTCTGGAGGAGGAGTGCAAGCGGCTGGCGCCGATCAAACCCGGCGCGGCGGTGATTACCTCCGGACACAACCTGCCGAATAAATATGTGATTCACTGTCTCGGGCCGGTTTACGGTGTTGACCGACCCGAGGCGGAGATTCTTGCCCGCGGTTATGAGAACGCCCTGGACCTGGCGGAAAAACACCAGGTTGAATCAATCGCCTTTCCGGCAATTTCCACCGGTATCTTTGGTTATCCGGTGGAAGAAGCGGCAGCGGTGGCAATTAAAACCGTTATCAATAAGGCGCCCCGGTTGAAATATGTCAAGCGGATAAGGTTTGTCCTCTACAGCCAGTCTGACCTTGAGCTGCATAAACAGGTTCTCCGCCGGTTGACCGACACGCAGGGTTAAGCACCCGCTTTTTAAGCCTGGTTGTTATTTTTATCTAATGATAAAACTGGCAGAAACGGTCACCTTTATCTCTTTGTTTTTGGTGGTGGTGCTGTAGATGCCGTAGTCGCTGACCTCGGTGGAGTAGGGTTCGGTAATCTGGAACACACCCTGGCGGGCAGAGACGATTTTGCCCAGCCGGGTGCCAGCGCTGCGAGCAATCTCCTGGGCCCGGTTGATGGCGTCTCTGGTGGCGGCGGCAAGGAGTTCCTTTTTCAGTTCGTCAATTTTTGTGTAGTTGTATTCCAGATAGGAGTTTTCCAGCAGGATGCCCTTTTCATAGATGAAGTCCGGGTTACGCGCCAGGCTTTCAACCCGGGTAACACTGGCGGTGATAATAAAGAGCGACTGGCGGATGGAGTAGCCAATCTGTCTGCCTTCGCCCCAGATGGGCTGGACCGATGGTGGTTGAATGGTGATTTCGTCAGCGCTGATGCCGGTTTTTGTCAGGGCATCAACGAGGCTACCGACCTGGTTTTTCAGGTTCCGGTAACCGCCGGCGATGTCGGTAAGGGAGGTGTTGCTGGTGACGGTGAGGTTCCATTTGACGATGTCCGATTCAAACCCTTTGCTGGCATAGCCGGTTACCTTGATGGTGTTTTCGGTTCTTCGTGCGGCATAAAAGAAGATGCCGAGGATTAATGCCGCAATCAGTAGCGTTGCGCTGAAAACAAAAATCTGTTTTGTTGTCATACTACATCCGGTTAGCTGGTTGATATTAAAACAATTGGCGAGTTATGTCAATTTTTTCGGTATCCCCGTCAGTATTCTGGGCGTCCCCTTTTGTGATGCCAGGTGCAGCGGGCAGTGTCAGCTCAGGAAAACAAGCAGGGCGCCGGCAAAGGCGATGGCGATGGCGAGGAGTTTTCTTGGGGTGATGGGTTCTTTTAAGATGATGGCGGCGAGGATGAAGACGAAGATGTTGGTGAGTTGGTTGAGGGGGGCGGCGATTGACGCCCTGGTGAACTTCATGCCCCCGAGCCAAGCGGTGAGGGCGAGATAGGTGCCGAGGATTGTGCTGGCAAATGGGTAGCCAAGGTTTTTGCGATTAAACAGGGAACGGATAATCTTTTTGCGATTGGGTAGAAATACGGTAATGAGAGCAAGCCCGAGGAGTCCGGCAAGGAGACGAAGCCCGGTTGCCCAGAGTAATGGGGTGGTGGCGAGGATCGGTTTGACGATGACGATACCGATACCGGTGGCGAGAGTAGAAAGAACACCCCAGATGATACCGGTGAGCAGTGCTTTGCGGGTGAGGCTTCCGGGGAGTTCAATCCGGGTGGTGGTGATGAGGGCGGCAAGGATTAGTACGGTGCCGATGGTCTGGGGGAGGGAGAGGGTTTCCTTTAAGAAGAGGAGCGAGAGGAGAATGATTGATGGGCTGTACATATAGCCGACAATTGCCGAGATGCTGGCGCCAATTCGGTTGAGACTGAAGAAGAACAGGGTGTCGCCAATTGCCATGCCGAGGAGGCCGCTCAAGATAAAAAGAGCATACTCCCGGAGATGGACCGGCCGGAAAATGGGTTCGTGGAAGAGCGCCATTGTCGGGAGAAGTAAAAGTAGCGTGACGAGGTTTTTGAATATATTGAGGGCGATGGGGTGGAGGTTTTCGCCGCTCTTTTTGAAGAGAATAACGGCGAATGCCCATAGGAGGGCGCTGAGCAGGGCGAGCGTCTGCCCGAGATAGGGGAAGTTTAAGGGCATAACACCTTCTGCCGCATGGCGGAATTCTATTTTTCGGATTGACGATGTCAAATGGTGGTATGACACGGGTTGACAGAGGGGCAATTTGTGGCAATCTTAATTACGATGAAGGATATTAAAGCAACAATTGGCGAGCAGCAGGTTAAATTTCTTGATTTGAAGTACTGCGACCTGTGGGGCAGGTTGCGTCATGTGACGCTGCCGATTGAGCGGTTGCCAGAGGCGGTGGAAAACGGTGTTGGTTTTGACAGTTCTTCGGTGGCGGGTTTTGGTAAAGTTGAGGGAAGTGATATGGTGTTGAAGCCGGACCTGGACTCGGCTTTTGTTGAGCCGTTTGCCAGTGTGCCAACGGTGTCCTGTTTTGCCGGCGTCTATGACCCGAAGACCGGCAAAAGGTATGAGGATGACCCGCGGTATATTCTGGAGAAGGCGTGGGCGGTGTTGCGAAAGGTAACCGGTTGTGACGAACTGATGGTATTGACCGAGTTTGAGTTTTATCTTTTTAACACCGCCGAGTTCTGGACCGACGAATCAAGCGCCGTTTACCGGATTGAAACCGATGAGTTAAAGCACGATGACCAGAGCGGGGTGGCCTTGTTTAAGGGCAGTGCCTATCACGTGGCACCGCCGTTTGACCGGAGCAGCGATTTTCGTTCCGAACTGGTGCGGTTGATGGCGGGGTGCGGGATTAATGTGAAGTACCATCATCACGAGGGCGGCCGGTTTTCTCAGGTGGAAATAGAACCGGTTTATCAGCCGGTGTTGAAGGCGGGTGACGGGGTAATATTGACCAAGTATCTGGTGCGGAATCTGGCGTTCCGGCAGGGCAAAAGCGCCACCTTTATGCCCAAGCCGATTTATAATGAACCGGGTTCGGGGATGCACATTCATCAGTTTTTGATGAAGAACGGTGTTTCGGTGTTCGGAGACGAACGGAGCCCCAGCGGGCTTTCCCGGTTGGCACTTTATTACATTGGCGGAATTCTCAAGCACATTCCTTCCCTGTGTGCGCTGACCAATCCGAGCACCAACTCTTATCGGCGGCTGGTGCCGGGTTATGAGGCGCCGACCGAGGTGTTTTTCTCGTTGGCGAACCGGACCGCAGCAATAAGGATTCCGGGCTATAGCACCAGGGAGAAGATGGCGATTGAGTTTCGTGTCCCGGATGCCACCGCCAATCCCTATCTTGCCCTGGCGGCGATATTGCTTGCTGGAGCGGACGGGGTGAAGAATAAAATTGCCCCGGGGCCGCCGGTGACAGGGCGGGGCGGGACAAAGGAGATGCGTTCCCGGAGTCAGCCGGTGCCGGATTCCCTTCTGGCGGCGCTTCAGGCACTGGAACGGGACCGGGATTACCTGATGGTGTCCGGTGTCTTCACCGAGGGAACGCTTAAGAAGTGGGTTGAATTAAAGATGCTGGAGGTGGAGGCGGTGGCAAAGCGGCCGCATCCCTGGGAGTTTAACCTTTATTACGGTTGTTGAGCCAGGAGGTAATGATGGAGACAATTTTTACCGATAAGGCACCGCAGCCGGTCGGACCCTATAGCCAGGCGGTAAAAGTAGGCAAACTGGTTTTTACCTCGGGGCAGATCGGAATTGACCCTGTTACCGGAGAACTGTTAGACGGTATTGAGGCGCAGACCGAGCAGATTTTTAAGAATCTGGCCGCGGTGCTGGCGGCGGCGGGAAGCGGTTTGGACCGGGTGGTCAAGGCGCTGGTGTTTATCACCGATATGAATGAGTTTAGCCGGGTGAATGCGGTTTACAGCCGATTTTTTAAGGAGCCGTTGCCGGCGCGGTCAACGGTTGCGGTGGCGGCGTTGCCCAAGGGTGCGCTGGTTGAGGTTGAAGTCATTGCTGAAGTTTAGCCTTTTATTTTCTCTGTTTCTCGTAGTCGGGTCGGCAAACGAGATTGCCGCGGCACGGGATTTGTGCTATCTTCAGGATTACCGCGGTGCTGGGGCAGCGGTGCGCAGGCTACAGGAAAAAATGAGGGATGACCCGGCGGTGCTTTTCTGGGAGGCGGCGCTGCTTCAGATGTTGATTTACGATTCGGGTAATGCCGGGCTCCTGGATTCATTTTACCGAATAACCGACCGGGTGGTGCTGTGCTGTCAGGAACGGTTGCGGGAGAATCCGGTTGATGCCCAGGCCTATTTTTACTGGGGTCTGGCGGAATTGAATCGGGCGAACTGTCTGAGTTGGCAGAACCGGAAGTTTTCCGCGTTTATGACGATGCTCAAGGTTCCGTTTCATTTCCGGCGGGCGCTGACGCTGGATCCAGGATTAACCGATGCCTGTTTCGGACTGGGGACGATTGAGTATTTCAAGGCCACTGCGGACCGCTACTTTTTCGGACTGGGGCTTCTTGGTTCCCGGGAACGGGCTTATCGGTTGATGCACCGGGTGCAGCGGAATGGGGAGTTGCTTCAGCCGATGGCGGAATTTTTTCTGGCCTTTATGATGAAGGAGGACCGGCTGTTTGGTGACGGGGTGCGGTGCTGTGAGCGTTTGCTTTCCCGGTATCCCCAGAATCGGGCAGTACGCAGGCTGTTACGGGATATATATCTGGATATGGGCAGTCCAGAACGGGCGATCGCCCTGGGGCAGGAATTGGAAAAGGATATTTCTGTGACCTTTCCGGATAACCGCTACGGGCTGGCGGAGAACTGGTTGAAGATGGCGTATGCCTGGGAACAGCTGGGGATGCCAGATAGCGTTTGCGCCTATAGTGAGCGGGTGATCGCATGGGAGAGGCACCAAGGGTCGGCGCCCTGGCTGGCCAATTATGTGCGGGAGGCACGGGGGTTAAAGAAACGGGCTTTGAACGGCCAGTTGCGCCGGGCAAGCAGGTAAATGACGGGCGAAAATTCAGGACCTAGGTCCGGGGCGGTGATTGTCGGTATCGGTAACCGTTTTCGGGGCGACGATGGGGTTGGGTGCCGGGTGGTTGAACTTCTTGCCGAGGCGGCGTGGGTAAAGGAGCAGGGGGTATTGGTCTTGGACGCCGGTCCGGTACCGGAGAACTTTATCGGCAAAATAAGCCGGGCCAAGCCCGCTCGGGTGTTGCTGGTTGATGCCTGTACCTTTGGCGGCGCCCCCGGTGAGTTTCGTCTCTTTGCGTCCGGGGATCTGGATGGTTTGATGGTGCCGGGTTTTTCCACTCATACTGTGGCGCTGGACGCGCTCGTTGCTCTGCTGGCGCAGGAGAGCGGGGCGATGGTGTGGCTCCTGGGTATTCAACCGGCAACCGGGTCAGCAGGTGCAGGGCTTTCGCCGGCGTTGGCACGGACCCTGCCCGCGGTGGTTGAGTTTATCCGGCGCTGGGTTGGTGCCGGAGATTAAAAAGTGCCGTGCTTGACCTGGCAACGGATTGATTTATTCTAAACTATGCCCCCTGGTGTGACAATTGGTCTGATGGTGGGACTGGTCGTTGTTGTTATTGTCAGTTGTGTTTTTTTGTTCGTCGCATTGCGCCGGCTGAACCGACCCGGAGCGGGAAAGGACACCCCGATTCTTTTGCAGCAACTGGAATCGTTGCGGCAACAGCAGCTCCAGGCGCTGGATAATAACGCCCAGGTTTTGAACCAGCGTCTGGCCGAGATTAATCGGTTACTTGCCGAGAACACCGGGCAGATTAACACCCGTCTGGACAACGCCGCCCGGATGGTGAGTGATGTTTCCCGGACCCTGGGCGAGCTTTCTGAGGCCGCGCGGGCGATTTCTGAGATCGGCAAGAATATCGCGTCGTTGCAGGAGATCTTACGGGCGCCGAAACCCCGGGGGGGTCTGGGAGAACTCCTGCTCGGGAACCTGCTTCAGGAGATGGTGCCCAATCACTACGAACTGCAGTATCGTTTTTCCTCCGGAGGAAAGGTTGATGCGGTGGTCCGGCTGGGTGAAAAAATGGTGCCGATTGACGCCAAGTTTCCGCTAG
Source organism: uncultured bacterium (assembly GCA_964412225.1). Classification (GTDB taxonomy): domain Bacteria; phylum Hydrothermota; class Tepidihabitantia; order Tepidihabitantales; family Tepidihabitantaceae; genus CAYPNB01. The sequence continues at coordinate 261,001 of CAYPNB010000001.1, forward strand.
AGAAGTTTCAGCAGTTACGGGCAGCGGTAGATGAGGCGGAACGGCGGAACTGGCGCCGGCAGTTTCTTGCCGACGTGCGCAATCATATTGACAACATTGCTGAGAAGTACATCCGGCCCGAGGAGGGGACGTTTGATTTTGCCTTGATGTACATCCCGGCGGAGAATGTTTATTATGAGACGATTGTTGCTGGTCCGGATGACGAAAAGAGTATCCTTGATTATGCCTTTCAGCGCCGGGTAATTCCGGTTTCACCGGGGACAATTTATGCCTATCTGCAGGTAATTGCGCTTGGCCTGCGGGGACTGGCGATTGAATCCCGGGCGGGTGCGATTCTTGATTACCTTGGGCAGTTACAGGTGGAGATGGAAAAATTCCGGGATAAGTTTGAGACGGTTGGGACTCATCTCAACAACGCCCACAACCGCTACGAGGAAGCGGCACGGGAGTTTGAGCGCCTTGCCGCACAGATGAGTCGGAAAGTAGAGCAGGAGGTTTAATATGAAAAAGGGTGTTTTTCTCTTGGGAGTGGTTTTAGTTGTCGGTGTTGTCGGGGGGTGGCAACAGCTCGGCCCGAACGGTGCCGGCGTTGCGGCGATGACCACAGTGCCAGGCCATCCGGACGAGGTTTATTTCGTTACCGGTGGTTTTCCGAGTTTGGTTTTTCATACCGCTGATGCCGGTCTGACCTGGGTTCTGCGGGAGACAATTCCGGATATCATTACCGCGATAGCGGTTGACCCGAACCGGGTGCAGAACCTTTATGCCGCGGGCAAAACCAGCCGGGTTTACAAGTCCACCAACAGCGGTGCTTCCTGGTTTGTGTGCGGGGTGATGCCCGGAACCCCCTGGGTGCACCAGCTGGTGGTCAATCCGGAAAACGGCTCAGAAATCTGGGCAGCGGCAGAGAACTACGCTGGTGATTCGGTCAGTCTGACGTTTTATCGCAGCACCAACGCCGGGGTTAACTGGAACGGCACCACGGTAGTCAGTTCGTTTGAGGTGCGCGCCCGGCTGTTGTTTATTGACCCGGCGAGTCCGGGAAGGGGCTTTATTGGTGGTTCGGTTGCCAACCGAGCCCGGGTTTTTCTGACCAGTGATTACGGCAACTCCTGGGTGGACCGGTCGGTCGGACTGGGCGGTAGATGTGCCTGGGACGGGACACTGACCCCGAATGGCAATATTGTCTGCGCGACAGACACCGGCATTTACCATTCAACCGATCTGGGCGGGACATGGAACAGACGACTTACCGCGCCGGTCTATTCGGTTGCCTTTGCTCCAGTTTCTCCTTATCACGCTTATGCCGGAGGGGAAAATCTCGTTTATCGTTCTACCGACCTGGGCTGGTCCTGGCAGGTTGATACGACATCGTTTTTTGGCACCGGCACCCGCTGGCTTGGTATTGTCGGTTCTTTAGAGGTTTACGCCGGAAACGGTTACGGTTTGTTCCATAGTACAAATGGTGGTTATGACTGGGCGTATCGTACTGGTAACTTTCGCAATCTGGACCTGCCCCTTTTGTTTTTCACCGGTGGTGAAACGCTTTTTGCCGGTATTGATGGGTATGGTGTTGTCCGTTCAACCGATGGTGGCGTCAGCTGGGTGCGATGGGGAAAAGCGTTTCCCGGTTCGGGCTGGGTAAACGGTTTGGCGGTGAATTCCCGGCATCCGGATACAGTTGTTTGCGTCACCAGTTTTGACAGCCGGTTGCATCTGACCATCAACGCCGGTGATTCATGGGAGACGTTTAACATCGCCAGTAACTTTGAGCCCCGGGGTGTCGCCTATCACCCGCTTGGGCAGGACACACTTTATGTCTGGGGTGGAAGAAGGGATTCCACCACCGGGCGGTTGCGTTTTGCGCTGTTGCGTTCTACCGACCGGGGTCAGACCTGGAGTTCGGTGCTGTGGCGGGAGGCCGGGGTGTGTTTGGGATTGGTATTCTCGCCCGATGCGGAGACGATTTTTGTCTATGGCCGGAGCGGGTCAGAAGTAATTTTCCGGTCGGTTGACCGGGGGAGAAATTGGGTAAGCCTCAGTTCCGGTATCAGCGGGTCACCGGTTACCGATTTTAAGGTGATGCCCGGTAACAGTTCGGTGCTGTTCTGCACCACGCCGGTCGGGGTATTCAAAAGCGAAAACGGCGGTGGTTACTGGACCAATATCGGTGTTGCCGGCGCTACCGGTGTGCTTCCGGACACCGTTAATCCGAACCGGGTGTGGGCCGCAACCGACACGCAGGGGTTTTTCTTTACGACCAACAATGGGATTATCTGGAACCGGGACACACTCGGGGTTACCGGACGGGCGGTTCGGTATATTTATCGTCATCCTGGTCGGCGGGATGCGATTTATGCCGGTGTGGTTCGCTCCAGTCTGGTGGGCAAAAATGTTAGCGGATTGGAGGAAGAACGGCTAAATTTTGTGCCGTCGGCGGTCCGGGTTTTGCCTGCGGTGGCGAGAAGCGCGGTCCGTATTTTGGTCGGTCCGGAGGTCAGGCAGGTTGCCGTTTATGACCCAACCGGTCGCCGGGTGAGTTTAATTCCGGTGCCCCCTGGTTCCCGGGGTGGGGTCAACTGGCGCCGTCCCCAGGGGATTTCTGCCGGGGTTTATATTGTTGTTGGGCAAGGGGGAGGAGGAACGCCCAGCGCCAGAATGGTTCTGGTTCCTTAAAGTAACTGTTGACATCAGGCGGATTTTAGTTATTTTTATACTCAAAAGGAGTTTACTTGGTCAGAATCAGACTGAGACGGATGGGCGCTCGTAATAAGCCGGCCTATCGAGTGGTGGCAATTGATGCCAGACGGGCACGCGACAGCCAGTATCTCGAGGCACTCGGGCATTACGACCCACGCAAGAAAATACTGAAACTTGACCTTGAACGGGTTGACTACTGGCTTTCCAGAGGTGCTCAACCCTCAAACACTGTTGACAAGTTAATTAAACGTTATCGCAAAACAGTGTCGGTTCCTCCTCTGACAACAGGCGAGGGACCACAGTTCACAACCCCAACAGCAAGTCCAAACTAACTAAGGAGGTAGCATGAAAGAGCTGATTGAATACATCGCAAAGGCACTCGTTGACCATCCTGACCAAGTAGAGGTCAAAGAGATCGCAGGCGAAAAGACGCTGATTTACGAGCTGCGTGTCGGTCAGGGTGACCTAGGCAAGGTCATCGGTAAAGAAGGACGGACCGCCAAGTCAATCCGGGCGATCATCTCGGCAGCAGCGATGAAACAGGGCAAGCGGGCGCAACTCGAAATCCTTGAGTAGCCCGTTGCCGCCGCAGTAAGACAAGAAGGCGGTCTTTAAGCCGGTGAAGGTTGATATCATCTCAATATTTCCGGAGTTTTTTGTCGGTCCTTTTGGCTGCGGGCCGACCCGGATCGCCCGGGAGAAAGGGCTCCTGGAGATTCAAATCGTAAACCCCCGGGATTTTACCACCGATGCCCACCGCACCGTGGACGATTATCCGTTCGGCGGTGGCGCCGGAATGGTAATGAAACCAGAGCCGATATTTGCTGCGGTGGAGAGCGTCAGGACCGACCAGTCTCGGGTGGTCCTGCTTTCCCCACAGGGGGAGCGATTTAATCAGGGGATGGCAAACCGGTTTAAAGAACTGCCGCACATAATTCTTATCTGCGGAAGGTATAAGGGTGTGGACGAACGGGTTCGCACCCTCCTGATCGACGAAGAGGTGTCAATCGGCGACTACGTCCTCACCGGTGGAGAAGCGGGGGCGGTGGTGATTGTGGAAGCCGTCGCCCGGCTTCTCCCCGGTTGTGTCGGTGATGAGGACTCGGTTGCCACCGACTCTTTTGCGACCGGGTTGCTTGAGGCGCCCCTTTATACCCGACCGCGCGAGTTTCGCGGCGTGGCGGTGCCCGAGGTGCTGATTTCCGGCAATCATGCAGCCGTGGCCCGCTGGCGTCGGGAGCAGGCGTTGCTCATTACCGCCCGGCGGCGACCAGACCTGTTACGCAACGCCAATCTGACCACAGCAGAGCGAGAGTTTCTCCGTCAATCATTAGGAAAGGAGATAGGCAATGGCGCGGAAGAAAAACATTAACGCCGGTTCCGCGGAGAAGGGGACAGCAGCACTGACGGTTCCGGAACCGGGTGATTTGGTTGATGTCCATCTGCGGATAACCGAAGGGGATAAGGAGAGGATTCAGATTTTCCGGGGCACGGTGATTGCAGTGCGGGGCCGGGGGATGAGCAAGACTTTTACGGTTCGGCGGGTGAGTCATGGGGTTGGCGTGGAGCGAATTTTTCCTTTAAATGCGCCGGTGCTGATGAAGTTAGAAATCCGGCGCAAGAGCAAGGTCCGCCGGGCAAAGCTTTATTATCTACGAGACAAAGCGGGCCGGGAAGCGGTGCTCAAGGAACGCAAGTTCAGTGAGAAATCTGGACCGATGGCTGTGGCAGAGTAATGCCGTCATCTGCGGCGTGGATGAAGTAGGTAGAGGAGCGTTGGCTGGGCCGGTGGTGGCAGCGGCGGTGGTTCTACCCGGCAACAGCCGCATCCCGGGAGCAAAGGATTCAAAACTTTTACCCCCCCAAAAAAGAGAGCGGTTGGCGCTGGTGATTAAACGCCGGGCGTTGGCCTGGGCGATTGGTGCGGCCGGTCCCCGTTTTATTGACCGTTATAATATCGTCAATGCAACATTTTATGCCATGCGCCTGGCGGTGCGCCGGGTCTGTCGGGTGATAAATCCGGCCGGCCCGGAGAGCAATTTACTTGTACTTGCCGACGGCTGGGAGATTCCGGAACTCGGGGTGCCCTGTAGAGGGGTGCGGTACGGTGACCGCAAGAGCCTTTCCATTGCCTGTGCCTCAATTGTCGCCAAGGTTTTCCGGGACGGGCTGATGGAGCGACTGGATGCCCGATTTCCGGGTTATGGGCTGGCTCAACACAAAGGGTATGGGACGCCCCAGCACTTGAGGGCAATTTCCCGGCTGGGCATTTCTCCTATTCATCGCCGGAGTTTTGCCCCGGTTAAAAGCGTTACTGGAGGTTCAGGCGATGGACAGCGCGGCTTTGGGTAAAGCCGGTGAGGTTGTCGCCCGACGGTTTCTTGCCGGCAAGGGGTATCGGTTTCTAGCGGCCAATTATCGCTCCCGGCTGGGCGAGATTGATCTGGTCTGTCAGGACGGCGAGGTGGTTGTGTTTGTTGAGGTGAAGACGCGGCGGTCAGGGCGGTTTGGCACCCCGGCCGAGGCGGTGGATTTCCAAAAGCAGAGGAGGCTGTACCGTTTAGCCGAAGGGTTTCTTATCGCCCACGGGTTGGAGGAGCGGCCGGTCCGTTTTGATGTTCTGAGCATAGATTTTGCCACCGGGGCGGAGCCGGAGATAGAGCATTTGGTGGGGGCGTTCTGATGCTGGCGAAGATTTTTTCCAGTGCGGTATTCGGGGTGGATGGTTTTCTGGTGGCGGTGGAGACCGATATTGCTCCGGGTTTGCCGGTGTTCAATATCGTCGGTTTGCCCGACCCGGCGGTGAAAGAGTCCCAGCACCGGGTGCAGGCGGCGATTAAGAACTCCGGTCTGCAGTTTCCCAATCGCCGGATTACCGTGAACCTGGCACCGGCAGACATTAAAAAAGAGGGGCCGGCGTTTGACCTGCCGATTGCGGTGGGCATCATCGCCGCTGCCGGCGGGCTTACTCCGGTTAACACCAATGGCTGGGTGTTTGTTGGTGAACTTTCCCTTGACGGCTCGCTGCGACCGGTAAAGGGGGCGGTAGCGATGGCACTGGCGGTGCGGGCGGCAGGCAATATCCGGGGCATAATTGTGCCGGCCGAGAACGCCGCCGAGGCGGCGCTGGTGCAGAACCTGCCGGTTTTCGGAATGGATTCACTCCTGGCGACTTTGAACTTTCTCCAGGGGCGGGAGGAGAAAAAGCCGGTCCGTAGTGACCCCGGGGCGTTGTTTTCCCGGGCGGCGGTTTTCGGGGTTGACTTTGCTGAGGTGCACGGTCATGCTCACGCGAAACGGGCGCTGGAGATTGCCGCTGCCGGCGGGCACAATGTGTTGATGCTTGGACCACCGGGCAGCGGTAAGACAATGCTCGCCCGGCGGCTGCCGACAATTTTGCCCCCGTTTACTTTAGAGGAGGCGCTGGAGGCGACCAAGATTCATTCGGTTACCGGCGCTTTGCCGAGCGGGACGCCGATCGTGGCGGTGCGGCCGTTTCGTTCTCCGCACCACAACATTTCTGAATCCGGAATGATCGGTGGCGGGACTTTTCCCCGACCGGGTGAGGTTTCGCTTGCCCACAACGGGGTGCTTTTTCTTGACGAACTGCCTGAGTTCCGTCGCGATGTCCTGGAGGCGTTGCGGCAACCCCTGGAGGACGGAGAGGTAACAATTGGTCGTGCCCGGTCCACTATGACCTTTCCGGCGCGGTTTATGCTGGTGGCGGCGATGAACCCCTGCCCGTGCGGGTTTTACGGCGACCCGCGCCATAATTGCAGTTGCACCGCGCCCAAGATCCGGCGTTATCGCAACCGGATTTCCGGTCCGCTTCTTGACCGGATTGACATCCACATTGAGGTTCCGGCGTTGAAATATGCCGATGTCAGCGCTAAGAAGCCGGCCGAGAATTCGGCGGCAATCCGCGCGCGGGTGGAAAGGGCGCGGCGGCGACAGGAGGAGCGGTTTGCCAGCCTGCCGTTGCGGCGCCGGATTTATGCCAACGCCCAGATGACACCGGCGCTGATTCGTCGTTTCTGTCCGACCACCGCGCCGGGCGAGGAAATTCTGCGGGCGGGAATTGACCGGCTGGGACTTTCAACCCGTGCCTATCATCGGGTGCTGAAGGTGGCCCGGACAATTGCCGACCTGGAGGAGGCGGAGATAATTCAACCGAGTCATCTGACCGAGGCGGTGCAGTACCGGAGCTTTGACCGCACGGTCTGGTAAAAAAGGAGAGAAGGATAAATGGAGAGGAGAAAAGTGAAAAGGTTAGCCGAAAGGATTCAGAAACGGGAGGCAAAGGTAGCGGTAATCGGGATTGGCTATGTTGGATTGCCGTTGGCACTGGAGATTGCCCGTGCCGGTTACCTGACGGTTGGAATTGACGTTGACCCGGAAAAGGTGGCCGCGGTCAACCGCGGTAAGAGTTTTATCGGCGATGTGCCAGATGAGGCGGTTGCCGAGATGGTTCGGGCGGGCAGGTTGAAGGCGAGCACCAGTTATGGCCACTGCCGGGATGCCGATGTAATTAACATTTGCGTGCCGACGCCGTTTACCGTTACCAAGGACCCAGATGTTTCCTATATTGTCAAGGCGGGTGAGGAGGTTGCCCGGTTTCTCCACCCCGGTCAGCTGGTGGTGCTGCGCAGTACCACCTATCCGGAGACAACCGAGAAGGTGCTTTTACCAATTTTAACCCGGACCGGGCAGAAGGTGGGGCGGGATTTTTTCCTTTCCTTTGCTCCGGAGCGAATTGACCCCGGCAATAAGGTCTGGACCACCAAAACAACACCGGTGGTTGTCGGTGGCGTAACCCGGCGGTGTACACAACTCACCGCGCTGTTTTACTCCCAGTTTGTGGACCGGGTGGTGTCGGTGTCGTCACCGCGGGTGGCGGAGATGTCCAAACTGCTGGAGAATATCTTTCGCAGTGTCAACATCGCCCTGGTTAATGAACTGGCGCGAATGTGCGACCGGATGGGGAACATTGACATCTGGGAGGTAATCAACGCCGCGGCAACCAAGCCGTTTGGTTTTATGCCGTTTTATCCCGGACCTGGAATCGGCGGCCACTGTATTCTCATTGACCCCTATTATCTTGCCTGGAAGGCACGGGAGTTTGACTTTCATTCCAATTTTATTGAACTGGCGGCGGAGACAAATGAGGCGATGCCGTTTTTTGTTGTGGACCGGTTGTTTGAGGTTCTCGGAGTGAACGGTGTTGCGGCCAAAAGGGCACGGATTTTGATTCTCGGAGCGGCGTTTAAACGCGACGTTGAGGACACCCGGCATTCGCCGGCAATCAAGGTGATGGAGCTGATTCTGGATAAGGTAAAGACGGTTGAATACATTGACCCCTATGTGCCGGAGATTGAAATTGCCGGGCGGCGGTTTAAGGCAAAACCGTTACGGCCGGAGACGCTGCGCCGGGCGGACTGCGTGGTAATTCTTACCGACCATACCTGTTTTGATTATGAGATGATTCTTAGAGAGAGCCGGTTGATTCTTGATTCCCGTAACGCCATCAAAAGAAGAAACGTGAAAAAACTTTACACCCTGGGTTATCGTCGGGTAGAAAATCAGGGATAGGGACAGAATAAGAAGTTTCGTTTAATTTTTGGCGATTTAACGGTATAAGTAACCGAATCTAATCGAGTTAAACATAATTTCCCCATTTTAATGGGTCACCCGGGGGGTTACCCCCGGGGTGGCTACCGGTGCCAGAGGTGAAAAGAGAAAAGGGGAAATTTTTAGCGAGCGAAAATGGGGAGGTTGCCGGTGTTTTTTAATCAGTGTGTTTTCTCTGGTTCTGATGGTTCAATGTGGATAACAATGCCGGTGAGGTTGGGGTTGGCGTTGCGGAGTTCCTTTTCAATTCGCTCGGCGATTTCGTGTCCGGTGCGGACCGAAATTTCGGGGTCAACCTGAACGTGGACGTCCATTTCAATCTGGTTGCCCGCACCTGAGTGGCGGGCGCGGAAGGCGTGAAAGCTGCGGACACCGGGAATGTTGGTAATGATGGCGTGGAGCTGGGTGACTGAATTGGGGTCTGGGGCACGGTCGGTGAGCCGGTAAAGGGCCTGGCGAATGATGCGGATACCGGCGAAAACAAGAAATGCGGCGAGGAGAACCGCGGTGAGATGGTCAAGAAATGCCCATCTTTCGCCGCCGATCCGGGCACCGGCAATGCCAATTGCGGCGGCAATTGAGGAAAAGGCGTCAGACCGGTGGTGCCAGGCGTTGGCGATTATCGCCTGGTTGTGAAACCTTTTGCCCACCGCCCTGGTCCACCAGTAGAGCAACTCTTTTGTGACGATGGAGGCAACCGCCCACCAGAAGGGCAGCCAGTTACTGATTCCACCGCGGTGTTCGCTCAGGGTGGCGATTGCCTGAGCGGCAATGTAGAGGGCGGCGATCACGAGCAGGATGCCGACAAACAGGGCGACGATTGATTCATAACGGGTATGGCCGTAGTGGTGGTCGTGGTCAGGGGGCTGTTTAGCAGCGGTGATGCTCCAGAGAACCGGGATATCGCTGGCCAGGTCGGAGAAGGAGTGCAGTCCATCGGCGATGATCGCGTTGGACCGGCCGACGATGCCGGCGCACACTTTGCCAACGGCAAGGGTGATATTGATCACCATCCCAGTTACGGTGACCAGGGTTTCGGTCCGGAGCCGGGACCGGGGTTTATCTGGTGCTTTCATCAGTTTTGCTAATAAAAATTTAGGTGGCAATGAAATTAAGTCAACCGTTGCTTTGGGCGGTTTCTGCGGTTAGTATTAAAGGTGGTGAAAAGCAGGCAGGACGTCTGGGTGGTTGAGCAGCGACTGCGCTGGCTCCAGCGCCGATTGATTTTAAACGACGCGGTTGCGGCGTTGCTCTTCGGACTCGGGTTTACGGGGCTGGGGCTGTTTTTGGTCAGCGTTTTTTTCCTTACCGGCGGACTGCTTTTAATCGCGCTATTAGGAGCGGGTTTTATTTTCTGGTACTGGCTGCGCCAGACCCGGCTGAGACCGCTTGCCTATCGGGTGGAACGGTTTTTCCCGGTGGTGCAGGGCAGATTGGTGGCAGGGCTGGACCTTGCCCGGTACCAGGGGGGCAGGGAGGGTTACTCCTTGGAGTTACGGAAAGCGGCGCTCGCCCAGGTGGAGGAGCTTTTCGCCCCGTTGCCGTTGGGCAGGCTTTTGCCGCGGCGGCGGATATTGTTGGGCGCGGTGGTGATGTTTTTCGGACTGGTGTTTTTGGGAATTTCCTGGTGGTTAATGCCCAGCCGGACAGCGGTGGGTTTGAGGAACGGTTTCTTCCCGGCACGGGTGGCGGTGGTGTTGAAAGTTTTGCCGGGTGATACCGCGGTCCTGCCCGGTGCGGAAGTGCGGCTTTTCTGCCGGGTGAATCCAGCCGGAATTTTTCCCCGGGTGCGGTTGGAAACAAAGGGTGGCAGGAGCGGAAGAGAGGTGTTGCCTTTGGTTGGCGACAGTTGCGGAACCACAGTGTTGGTCAGCGATGGTTTTGCCTACCGGTTTTCGCTTCTCGGCCGCAGTTCCCGCTGGTTTTCGGTGGCGCTGGTTGAACCGCTGGGTTTACGCCGGATTCAGTGGACCGTTCACCCGCCGGCATATACCGGGTTGCCCGGGGTTTCTGCTACTGGTGGGGAGATAACCGCTTTGGCCGGGTCGGTGGTTGATTTTGTTGGCGAGGTGAATCAGGCGATTGGTGCCGGGCGCTGGGTGTTTGGTGCTGAGAGTGCCGCGGTGGTGATTGCGGGGGGAGAACCGAATCGTTTTTCCGGGCGGTTTGTGGTCCAAAGAGACGGTGAATTGCGACTGGCACTGGTACCGGTTTCTGGTGGCGGTGCCCAGACAGTTGCCCGGGTAGCGGTGCGGGCGATTCCGGACGAGCCGCCCCTAGTCCGGGTTTTTCTGCCCGGCCGGGATATTGACCTGCCGATGACGATGCAGGTGCCGCTCGGGATTAACAGCATTGACGATTTCGGACTGGGTGAACTGTGGCTCCATTACGGCAAGGTGGAGATTGACCGGGTGGTGCGTTTGAAACGTCTGGCCGGCGAGAAGGAGGATACCACCTTTTACCTTTGGGACCTTGCTGATGCGGGGTTGTTGCCCGGCGACGCGCTGCGTTACTATGTGCGGGTGACCGATAACGACCGGGTGGCGGGGCCGAAGAGCGGGAGAAGCGAGGTTTTTGTGGTGCGGTTTCCGACGATGAGCGAGATTTACGCCAGCGCGGTGCAACAGACCCAGAGCACCAGTGCGGCGCTGGCGCCGATTCAGGGCGAGCAGGCGAAGGTGGGGGAGGAACTGGCACGGTTGAGCGAGGAGATTAAGAAAAACCGGGAGCTCTCCTGGGAGGAACGGCGCCGGCTGGAGGAGGTGGTGGGTGAGCAGCAGCGGCTTTTTGCGGAACTGGCGGCGGTGCAGGAGGAGTTAGAGAGGAAAGCGGCCGAGCTGCTGGAGGGGATGAACTGGGACCAGGAGACATTTGCGGCGCTGAATGAATTACAGGAGTTGATGAATCAGCTGTTATCGCCGGAGTTACGGTCGGTACTGCAGGAGTTGCAACAGCGGCTCGGGGAGCGGTCCGGGGAAATCCGGCAGGCGCTGGAGCGGATGCGTCGGGAGCAGGAGAAACTGAAAGCCGGGTTGCAGCGGGCGCTGGAGTTTCTGAAAATGGCTATGGAGGAACAGCGGCTGGAGGCGCTGGCCCGGCAGGCGGAGGAGCTGGCCCAGGAGGAGGAGCGGGTCAACCGGGCGGTGAGCGCGGACAGCCTGAGCGCGGCGGCCGAGCGGCAGGAGGCGATTAACTCCGCTCTTGACAGTCTCCAGGAGGAGATGGCGAAACTGGCGGCAGAAATTTCGGAGCCGGAGATTGCCGATTCACTGGCGGCATTGATGCAGGAGATGGAGCAAAAGGGGTGGCGAGAAATGGCGTCCCGGTTGCAGGAACAACTGGCGGCGGGGCAACGGCAGGAGGCAAAGCGGGCAAGTGAAGAGATGAGTCGGGGTTTTCGGGAACTGGCAGAGCGGTTAAATTCGCTGAGCGAACAGTTGAAAAACGCGCGGTCAGCGGCAGTTTTGAGGCAGTTGCTTGCCGCTGCCGATGGGTTGATTGCCATCTCCCGGGCCGAGGAGGAGCTGGAGGGAAAACTGTCCCGGACGGCGGAGCCGGCCGGTCTGGCACCGGAGCAGATGGGGCTCTGGGAGGCGACAAGGGTGGCGGCGGAGAGTTTGGCCGGTCTCGGGAGCAAAACGCTACGGATAACACCAGAACTGGGGCAGGAAATCGCCCGGGCGCTAAATGCGATGCGGGCGTCGGCAGGTGCGCTTGCCGAAGGACGGGGAGCCACGGCAGCCGGGGAGATGGCGGCGGCACGCCGGAGTTTGAACCGGGCGGTGCTGATGGTTCTGAGCGCGGCCGGACAGGAGGCGCAAGGGGGCGGGATGAAGGCGGGGTTGCAGAGCCTGCTGGAGCAACTGGCAAAAATGGCCGCCGAGCAGATGGCGATTAACGCCGGAATGTCCGGGATACCGATTCCGATACCGGTTTCCGGGTTAAGTGCGGAACAACGGGGAGAACTCGCCCGCTTGTTTGCCCGGCAGCAGGCGCTGCGCCAGGAACTGGAGAAGTTTCTTCAGTCAATCGGGGGTGAGCGACCAGGGCTCACCGGCAGTCTGGACCGGCTGGTTGATGAGATGAAGGCGGTGGAAAGGGCGTTGAGTGAACTCCAGGTGGACCGGCGGTTGATTGAAAGGCAGGAGGGGATTCTTTCGCGTCTCCTTGATGCCCAGCGCAGTCTGCGCCAGCAGGGTTTTAAAGAGGAACGGCAGGCCCAGACCGCCCAGGAATATCAGATTGAAACGCCGCCCCCGCTGCCCGAGGACCGGGGGGAAAGAAACCGACTGTTACGGGAAGAGTTGCTGCGGGCGCTGCGGCAGGGGTACCCGTTGGAGTACGAGCGGTTGATTCGCTCTTATTTTGAGCGATTGCTGCAGGAGTAGGTGGAAATGATGCGACTCGGTCAGGTGCTGATCGGACTATTTGTTCTTTTCTATCCGCTTCGGGCGCAGCGGCTGTACAACACGGGCAAGGCGCAGACTTTAGAGCAGGCAGGACAGCTGGAGGAGGCGTTTTTTGCCTATCAGAGTAGTTTGGAGTCCAATCCGGCAGACCGGGTAGCACTTTTTGGTTTTATCCGCGTCGGTCGTCAGATCGGGCGTTTTGATTCGCTCGTTGCGGTGCTGGAGCGGTTGGGAGGTGGTCAGGAGAACGCCGATTATGCGCTTGGCACAATTGAGGGGCTATTGGGTTTGAAACGACGCGGTGAGGCACTAAGTCGGGCGCGTCGGTTTGCCGAGCGATTTCCCGAAAAGGTGGGGGAGCTGGCCCGGGTGTTGCAGTCGGGTGGTGAGCCGGGGGTTGCAGCCGGGTATTTGGAGACAGTGATGAGGACGGGCGGGTTTCGGGCCGACTATGCCGAGCGGTTGGTTGAACTTTATGAGGTCCAGAAGCGTTTCGGGGCGGCGGCGGAAAAAATTGTTATGCTGGTTAATGCCGATCCGAGAAGACTGGGTGGTTTTTATGATCGGCTTTTAGACTATGGTCGGCGGAAAATGGTGCGGGAGGTGGCGGCAGAACTGGAGAAAATTGCTGAGCCACGGCAACGGGCAAGGGCGCTGGCGATGCTCTATCTCGGTGCCGGTGATGAGGAGATGGCGGTGCAGCGGGTAAAGGGGGTACTTGTCGGTGAGGAACTGAATGTTTTCGCCCGTGATTGCGAGCGGCGCGGGGCTTACCGGGCGGCGCTGTTGATTTACCAGTTTCAGTCGGCCTATGCCGATGCGGCAAGAATTCTGCGGCAGATGGGCAGGGTGAGTGAGGCGCGGGCGGTGCTGGTGCGGGACTCGAGCCCGGTGGGGCGATTTGAGCTTGCCGAACTGCTTCGGGTTGCGGAAAGAAACTACCCCGCGGCGGCAGATCTGTATCGGGAGGTGTTGAAAAAGCGGGGACCGGATGAGGCGGTACTTTTTGGTCTGGCTGCAGCACTTTTGGGCGAGCGAAAACTTGACAGCGCCCGGCAGGTTATCGCCCAGACCGCCAATCCAAGCGACCGGCTCCTTTTACTTAAGGCTAAGGTGCTGTTCTATCAGGGGAAGTTTGATTCGGTAGCGCAGGTTCTCCAGGAGATGAGCCAGCAATTTCCCGCCAGTTTGTTACTGAACGACGGTCTGGCGCTCGGGGTTTTAAGCCTGCAGGGTGAAGGGGTAAAGGAATTGGGGTTGGCGATGCTTGATTGTGATGCGGGAGAAAAGGAGCGCGGCTTGCAACGGGCAAAAAAGTTGCTATCGGGGCAGGGGGTGGTGGCCCAGGAGGCGTTTTTACTTTCGGCCCAGATTCTTCTGGAGATCGGGAAGGCAAAGGAGGCGCTTGCGGTGCTGGACACATTTTGGGGTCGGTTTCCCAAAGGCGAACTGGCACCCCGGGCAAGACTTTTGCAGGCGGAGGTTTATCGCCAGGGGTTAAAAGACGAGTCAGGGTTCCGGGCGGCGTTAGAGCGGCTCATTCTGGAACACCCTGGTTCGCCCTATGTGCCGATTGCCCGCAATTTGCTCCGGGGGGTGGTTGTTGAAATCGGGCCGGGGGAGGTGCGATGAAAAACGGTTCAGCCGGCCTGCCCTGCTTGACAACTATTTGATGGGTGGTATCTTATAGAGAAGATGGCGCGAGCACAGACACTCGCTGATTTACTTGGGGAGCGCCGGGCGCTATCCGCTCCGGAACTGGCCCGAATTTTCATCTCTATTTTGGATGACCTGGAACGTGCCCACAGTCAGGGCAGTATTCACGGCGACATCAAACCGAGAAAGATTGTCCAGGTTGCAGATGGTGTCTGGCGGTTAATTGACTACGGTGCCTCACGGGTTGGCACCGCCCGATATATTGCACCGGAAAGGGCGGAGAAAAAGGCGTTTGACACCCGTGCCGATTTGTATTCCCTGGGGGTGGTGCTCTATGAGGCGGCGACCGGTCAGCCGCCGTTTACGGCTGAAATCGGCGCGGAATTAATTCAGGCGCATATCAGTCAGAATCCGCCGCCGCCCAGTTCTATAAAACCGGACCTGTCCCGGGAATTGGAGCAGGTTATTCTGCGGGCTCTGGCGAAGAATCCAGAACAACGTTTTCAAAACGCCAAGGAGTTTCGCGCTGCGCTTGTTCCGTTCATCCCCAAGGAGCCGGAGAAAAAACCGCTGGTTCAGGCGGCGCCGGCGGCACCGGAGCCGGTCGTGGCGGAAAAACCGGTTACGCCTAAACCGGAGCCGAAACGGGTGATGGCTTCAGCCCGCCCCGTTCCACCTCGCCCTGCTGCCGCGGTTGTCCCTCCGGTGGCGGTAAAACGGCGGGCTAACCCGTTAGTGTGGGTATTGCCGTTGGTTTTGGTTCTGGGGGTGGCGGTGTTCTTTTTTTTCAGCCGGACCGGTGGTAGCCAGGTTCCGAGTGTCGTTGGGCTTACCCGAGAGGATGCGACGGCGGTTCTGGAACGGACGGGCTTCAAACTGGAACTGGGGGAAGACAAGCACGACACCTTGGGTTTCGGCCGGGTGAGTGAACAGATTCCTGCTCCGGGAGTCTGGTTGAAAAAGGGGCAGGTGGTAAAGGTGCGGTTGAGCACCGGGTTAGTTCTGCTGCCGGATGTGGTGGGAATGACGAGGGAAGAGGCAGAACGTCGTTTGCGGGCCGTCGGGCTGGACAGTACGCTGATAATTCGTGAATATAATGACCAGGTGCAAACCGGCACGGTGATCGGGACCGAGCCTAAATCAGGAACGAAGTTGAAACCGCGCACCCCGGTCCGTTTACGGGTGGCAGCGGGGCGGGCAACCTGCCCGGAGTGCAGGGCAAGGCGTGAGCCTGGTGCTCAGTTCTGCACCAGTTGCGGTTATCGTTTTGTGGATTGAGAGGAAATATGAGATTAAGGTGGCGAAGAGCCGGAATTTTGACTTTATTTCTTTGTTTGGTTTTGGTGGTGGGCGTGGTCTGGGCAGAAAAAATCTGTCCGAGCTGCGGCACCTCCAACCGGGATGATGCCAAGTTTTGCAAGAAGTGCGGAGCCAGATTGCCGGAACCGGAGGCAAGACCATCGCTGCCGAGATTGCGGGTTGATGTTGCGGTCAGCGGAAATACCGCGAAGATTACCTCAGAACCATCCGGGGCGCTGGTGCTTATTGATGGCGCGGAAAGGGGGAGAACTCCGGTTGAGGTCAGCGATCTGGCACCGGGCAGGCATGAACTGGAGGTACGCTATTCCGGTTACCGCACCTATTACGGGGGATTTAATATTTCCGCCCGGCTGGCGACCCTGGTAATCACATCTGACCCGCCCGGTGCGGATATCTGGGTTGACGGCCTCTACAAAGGCAAGACCACGGAGACCGGTCTGGTTGTTTCCCGGGTGCCATTCGGTCAACGGGCAATTTTAGCCCGATTTGCCGGCTATGAGGATGGGAGCAAACTGGTGGAAGTAAATGATGTGGGTCCAATCGGGGTGCTGCTCAAACTGGGTAAAGGCAGGGGTTTTCTTTCGGTTCAAACAAAACCAGCCGGTGCCAGGGTTCTGGCCAACGGTCGGGAAATCGGCACAAGCCCGCTTCTGGTCGGGTTGGCACCGGACCGGTATGTGCTCGGAATTTTTAAACCCGGATACGAGGACTGGCTGGGTTATGCCGATGTTCAGGTGGGCGATACCGCCTATGTTAGCCAGACACTTTCCCGTTTACCAAGACGGCGGTTACCGATTTTGATTGCCGGGGCAGCGGTTCTTGCCGGTGGCGGTTTTGCCGGGATTATGGCAGAAAAAAGTTACACCCTTTATAAACAGGCGGCGACAAAAGAAGAGGCGATTGATTACCGCCGACAGACCGAAAAATGGGATCTTCTCCGGAATATCGGGGTTGGTGCCGGGGCGATTGGTATCGGAGCCTATTTTGTTGTGAGGTGGTGATGAGACGGGGCATTTTACTATTTCTGATGGCGTTGATATTGGTGGCGACCTGCCGAAAATGGTCCAACCCGATTGAGCGTCCGCCCAATCCGCCCACCCCGGTTGCGCCGGATTCAGGAGCGATTAATGTTGATACCGCTCCGCTGCTTCGGTGGCGTTGTTCCCACCCCGATACAACCGAATCGCTCCGTTACAATATTTATCTCAGCAATTCTTATCCACCGACCTTGCGGGATACCGGTATTCCGGACACCTTTTATCGGGCACATGGTCTCCGGCTGCTGACCGCTTATTACTGGCGGATAGTTGCCCGGGACCGGTTTGGAGACAGTGCGCCAGGACCAGTTTGGTTTTTTACCACCAGAAGACAGAATCAGGTGCCCAACCAGCCGTCTCACCCCAGTCCGGATAGCGGTGCTCAACAGCAGAGCATTCGGATTACTCTATCCTGGCGGGGTGGCGACCCAGACCCGGGAGATACGGTTACCTATGATATTTACCTAGGTACGGTTTCGCCACCACCGCTTCTGATTGCGGGGTATCCTGATACTTTTTATCGTCCCACCGGCTTGAAGTACGATTCTACCTATTACTGGCGGGTGGTTGCCCGGGATGAGGTTGGGGATACTGCGGCAGGACCGGAGTGGCGATTTACCACCCTGCCTGCGCTCAGGGTCCTTGAACCAAATGATACCACCAGATGGCGGGTGTACAGTTCTCAGACAATTCGCTGGACCGGCGGGCCGATAACGCGGGATTCGGCAGTAATTTTTCACTCCTCTAACGGCGGAACAACCTGGTTAAGACAGGGTAAGGCGACCGCACCGGGCAGTTTTAACTGGACAGTCCCGTCGCCACCTACGACAAATGCCCGGATTCAGGTGCGGGTCTATTATTCCGGGGATACAATACTCGGGACCACACCTCGCTACGAGATTTATGACACCAGAAAGCCTTCCCCGATTACCATCACTTCTCCTGATTCAACCGCACAGTGGATTATTGGTTCAACCCATGACATCATCTGGGAAGGGGGCACACTGCTGGGGATGGATTCAACGGTCATTTCTTACTCTACGAATAACGGTGTTAGCTGGATTCGGCAAGGGAAAACCACCCGACCGGGGCGGTTTAGCTGGACCGTACCACCGCCGGCAACTGTTCAGGCAAAGGTACGGGTAAGAGCGTACTGCCTTGATTCCTCTACCACCGGTATCAGTGCTACCTTTATAATTCTTGAAGGTTTGCCGCCCATCACCATCACCTCGCCCAATTCCCAGACCAGATGGCGCGAGGGTTCTAACCAGACGGTCACCTGGACCGGTGGGCCGATAGCGGCCGACTCCATCACAGTTTATTACTCCACAGATAACGGTTCCAGCTGGCAAAGGCACGGTCGGGCCACGACTCCCGGCAGTTACAGCTGGCAGGTTCCGAGTCCGGCCAGTGAGAATGCCCGGGTTCAGGTGCGGGCATATCTGGGTGCCGACTCTTCGGTTGGCACCAGCGACCGTTATGTTGTTTACGATTCCCTGCCGCCTTCACCGATCACGGTTACCTCGCCGGCACCAGGGGTTCGCTGGACAATCGGTTCTACTCAGACGATTACCTGGACCGGGGGCACATTCCTCGGCATGGATTCCACCGTTATTCTATATTCTACTGATGGCGGAAACTCATGGCAGCGTCAGGGTCGGACAACAACTCCGGGCAGTTTCCTCTGGCAGGTTCCGGGTCCGGCTACGAACAATGCGCTCGTCCGGGTCAGGGCGTTCTGTGGAAATTATGTTACCGAAGGAACCAGCGGTACGTTTATCGTCGCCGGGGCGGGCGGGACTCCGGATACGGTTGTTGCCACCGTTACCGTTGGTGCAAAGCCCCGGGCAGTGCTCTGGGATAGCATTCACGACAAGGTGTTCGTTGCCAATTACAACAGTGCCAGCGTCTCGGTAATTGACGGTGCTACGAACCAGATTTTAACCACGATATCGGTTGGGGCCAATCCTTATGACCTGTGCTTGAATACGGTCAACGGTAGGGTATACGTGAGCAATTACGGTGGCGGGTCGGTGACGGTGATTGACGGCGCTACTAACGAGGTGGTGACAACGATCAGCGCCGGCAATTTCCCCCAGGCGATGTGTTTCAATTCCACCAATAACTATCTCTACGTGGCCAATTACCGGAGTGCGATGCTGACGGTGATTGACGGTGCCACCAACCAGGTGGTTACCACGGTCCCGGTTGACTCCAGCCCGATCGCCCTGGTTTACAATCCGGTTTATAACAAAGTCTATTGCGCCAATTTCGCGCGCAACAGCGTGACGGTGATTGACGGCACCACTAACGGGGTGCTGGGGACGGTTGGTGTTGATTATCAACCGTGCGCCCTGGTGGTTGACGGTCAAGGTAATGTCGCGGTGGCGAACCGGTTACTGGGGAGATTAACCGTTATCAACGGCGCCAACCAGGCGGTTATCG
Organism: uncultured bacterium; assembly: GCA_964412225.1. Taxonomy (GTDB): domain Bacteria; phylum Hydrothermota; class Tepidihabitantia; order Tepidihabitantales; family Tepidihabitantaceae; genus CAYPNB01. The sequence goes on from CAYPNB010000001.1 coordinate 280,196, forward strand.
CTACCGTTAACGTGGGCAATGAAGCCTGGGCGCTTGCCTATAACGCCACTGACAACCGTATCTACGTTGCCAACTCCGGAGACAATAGCGTCTCGGTTATCAACGCTCAGAACTACTCGTTTCTGACTGAAATCGGCGTTGGTATCCATCCGCGCAGTCTTGCCTGGGCGGGATGGGTGAACAGGCTTTACTGTGCCAATTACGACGCTCAGACCGTGACCTTGATTAACTGTAGCACCAATGGGGTGCAAAAGACCATTACGGTGGGGGTGAATCCGATAGCCATCTGTACCAACTCCAGTGATAGCAAGGTTTATGTAGCCAACTACAACTCCGGCACGGTTACGATAATCGGGCCGTCCTCTGGTTTTGGCCGGTGGTAAAAGGAGCCGCGGTTACTTTTCCCGGATGTGGAGTTCGGCGCGGCGGTTTTTAGCCCTTCCCGCTTCGGTGTCGTTCGGGGCGATTGGCTGACTGTCGGCATAACCCCGGGCAATTAGGCGTTCCGGGTTGATGCCAAACTGCTCAATCAGGTACCGGCGCACCGCCTCGGCCCGGGCCTGGGCGAGTTCCATACTGGAAGGGAATTGAGCGGAGTTGATTTCCCGGGCGTCGGTATGACCGGCAATTTCCACCACCAGGGTTGGGTTTTCCTTTAAGATTTTGCCGGCCCGGTCAAGAATCGGGTAAAACCGGGGCAGGATATCGGCCCGGCCGGTTGCAAAGTTGATGCCTTCCAGAACGAGTGTCTGCTGGCGTCTCGCCAGGTAAAAATCTCGGGTGACCAGTCTGCCTGCCGGCAAATCAAGGGTGCAGGTTTGGGGAATATAGCCGTCTGGTCCGCGGACGGTGAAGATATATTTGCCGGCGGGAATGGTGCGAATGGCAAATGTACCCAGTACGGGGTCGGTCTGCTCTTCACCGTAAACCATTCCCTGATAGGCTATGTTTCCGGGTAGCGGTTTTGCCGTTACCGCATCGTAGACGGTGCCGATAACGGTGGCGTACTTTATCGGCTGGAGGGCAATTACCGCTGACTGTTCCCGGTTGCCTAAAATGAGCATGGTGTCAACGCGGGGTAGGTAGCCGTTTCGGTTGATCTTGATGACAAGCTGACCGGCTGGTAGTCGGGTCAGAAAAAGTTCGCCTTTCCGGTTGGTTTCGTTCTGGAGGTTGCGGACGCCGCTGATGCTGACCATCGCCCAGAGCGGGGTGGCGGTTTCCCGGTCAATCACCTGGATGTGGAGGCTGCCCTGTCCCTGCCGCGGGAGTCGCAGCGCGATGGTTAAACGATGGCCAGCTCCCAGTTTGCCATAGGGGGTGAGGGCATAGTCAATTGAGAAACCGGGGAGATTTACACCCAGACCGGCGGTAATTCCACTGCTGTAGTTCAGGGTGGCGAGGTCAACCGGACCGGTGCGATAACCGAGCCGGAGGGCAAGAACAGGAACCGGTAGATATTCCACCCCCAGCCGGAAATTTGGCTCGTTATCCAGCGGGAGCACCCCGTCAAGCGCCAGCCGCAGGTTTTCCCAGCGATAGGCGATGCCCAAGCCGACCTCCGCAGGGAGGTACTCAATTCCGGAGCTGTAACGCATCACCCCGAACGAGCGGCCGGCGAGTCCGATACCAAGGAACGACAGCGGTTGGGCAAGAAAGCCGAGGTCCAGGCCACCGCCATAGCCGTGACTCTGGTAGAGGTTTTCGTAACCAGCCTTGACGCCAATGCCGAAGCGGTAGTTGGGAACAAGGGTAATGCCATAACCCAGGTTAATTAAACCATTCCAGGTAGCAAAGGCGTCTCCGGGTTGATTTTGTTCATCCCAGGCTTCAATACCATCGGTTGCCGAATAGAGCAGACTCAATCCGAAGGCACCTCTGCCGGAGGGCAGAACGGTGTGAAGTAATTCGTCTCTGGTATCGCCAAACCACTCCTGATGGGAAAGGGCGAGGCTAAAGTCAGAGAAGTTTCCCAGTCCCGCAGGATTCCAGTAAAGGGCACAGCCGTCATCAGCCAGACCGATGCCGGCCTCTCCCATTGCGGCGATCCGGGCACCCTGACCGGTCTGCAATACCGGCAGGACCGAGTTACCGGGTCCGCCGCCCCGGTGAAAAAATGCGGTGAAGAGGAAAAGCAGGAGGAGATTCATCACTGCCTTCCCTCGCAGACGATTTTCTTTTTAATTCGTTCCACCCGGCCGCGGTGTTCATACTCCAGAAGACAATGGTAGGTTCCTGGAGCCACCGGTTGGTTGTGGTTGTTTTTGCCATTCCAGTTAATCAGATGGACCCCGGCGCGGAACGGTTCCGAAGCCAGGAGCCGGACTACCTGCTCAGCCGAGCGGTTGTAGACGGTGAGGGTAACCCGACCGTCTTCGGGCAGTCCAAGAATGAATGTGGTCTGTCCGGCAAACGGATTGGGGAAGTTGTGAATGTCCAGTCCGGGCACCAGTTTAATCTGCAGAAGTGCGGTATCCCGGACCGCGGTGTCTGCCAACAGAAAACCCTGGATAAGAAACCGATGGGCAAAGTGATGACTGGTATCGCCGCTGAGTCTGGTGGGAGCCGTTACCCGGAGGGTGAAATAGCGCCGGCCCTGGGGTGGAATCGGATCCAGTTCCATTGCGCCGTCGCCATCGGTGTCGGGCAGTTCCTGAACCCCGGCAGAATCCATCAGCACCGCGCTCCAGTTGTTCGCTACCAGCGGGGGCAGCAGGGCAACCGACTCGGTGGTGGCGGCTTCCAGATAGGCGGCAAAGAGATAGGATTTACTGGCACCGATCAGGAGCTGGTCCTCCTGGTTTGGTTCAATCGTCAGCCGGGGTTCCTGGGTGTGCTCCAGCCGGTTTGGTTCCGGTCCAATATCGGCGGCAGCGAAGGTTGTGATTAAGAATAAAAACGCCGCATTTAGCCGCCAATGCATATGGTTTAATATAGAATCGGTTCGTAATTTGTCAATATATATTGCCGGTCGGTGAATTTATCTGAGTAATATAAAAAGGGGGTTATTTGCGCCGGAAAACAACAACCCCAACCGGTTTTACAAATTCTGCCAGCCGGTTCCGGTGTTGCTCCCAGAGGGCTGGTCCGGTGCGGTAAGATAGCCAGGGTGACCAGGTGCTGTCAATGAATTCCTGCTGTTCTGGGAAGTAACCGGTCAGGCTGTCCCAGGTCCGGGGATACTGCCGGCGCAGTTTCTCGTAATAGTATTTTTTTAAGAGCACAACTTTTATTGAAGTGTCGGCAAAGACCTCCTGATTTAATTCGTAGCCATTCGGTTTGAACAGCGGTTTGGTTTTTAGGTTATTGCCCATCTGCTGCGCGATATAGTTGACGAGTGTGGGATGGGATGTGGCGACGCCACTGCCGGTGGGTATCTGGGCAACCGCGGGAAGGAAAGACTGGTGGGTGCCTTGATTGTAATAGAGGAATTGACCCGCATAGAGGTTAAAAATAACCAGTAGAGTGATTAGCGCAGCGCCGGCAATCCGGAGAAACCGGGGCGGTGGGTTGGTGACGAGTTCGGTGATGCCGGTCCACAGCAGGAGAATTGCGGCCGGGAGGAGGTAGTAGTCAAATTTCCGGGTGAACAGAAAGAAAAACGGGAGATGGACAATCAGGTAGCAAAGGGTTAAAAGGGGCAAAGGGCGTTTTTTCAAAGCGCCCCGGAGAACCAGGTAAAACAGGAGGAAAATGGTCAGCGGCGCGAGGGTAATAAACAGGAAGAACTCGCCGGGGGTAAACAGGCGGGGGAAGAGGTTAAAGCCGAGATTGGCACCGAGGGCAAAGAGACTGGCAAGCGGCGCCAGTTTGAGCATATTGATGTCGTAGCCCCGGCTGGCCGTGATTTCGTAGAGTAAGTTATTACTGGTGAGTAGCCCGAGGAGGCAGAGCAAACCGCCAGGAGCGGCGAGTCCGGCAAGAAGTAACCCGATCTGACGCCAGCGCCGGGGAAAGAAAAGAAGGAACAGCAGGCCGCTGGCAATGATGCCGAGAGTGACCTCTTTTGCCCAGAGTCCCAGTCCCAATGCCACGCCGGCAAAAACGGGTTGCTGCCGGAGGAGGAAAAGGATGGCGGCGGCGGCGAAGAGGAAGGCGAGGATTTCTACCTGACCCAGCCGGCTGTATTGATGGAGGGCAAAAAGGGAGAGTGGGCCAAGGGTGGCAAGGAGGGCGGTTTTGTAATCAAAGTACCACCTTCCGGCAAGGTAAAACAAAGGGGGAATAAGCGCTCCTGCGGCTGCCGAGATCAGCCGGACTGAAAAAAGCGGTTCGCTACCGGTTAGCTGAAGTAAGGCGCTTAAGTAAACAAAGAGGGGCGGAAAGAACATAATGTCCGAGCCGATTAAGGTGCGGTTGGCGAGCAGGTTTTTTGCCGAAAGTGCGTAGTTAATTTCGTCGGGTAGCGGGGCCCAGGTTTTCAGTCGGCTGAAATTGATCACCAGACCGACGAGGAGGATGGTTAAGCCGGTGAGCCAGTCAGCCGGGTTTAATCGGTTCTCCTTGGGATGTTTTACTTTTGCCGGTGGCGCCATTTTGCTGAGCGAAAGAGGTTAACCATTCCCAGAAAAAGCACGCAAATGGTGGCGATAATCGTGAGCGCTGTTCCCAGTTGAAAGTAACGGGAACGGTAGAAAAATTCAACCTGGTGTTCACCGGCCGGCAGCGCCACCGCCCGCAGGGTGTGAAATGTCTGGAGCAGTGGTGCCGGTTTGCCGTTTACCGTCACCCGCCAGTCCGGGTGGTAGTTCTCGCTGAGGACCAGGAGCCCGGGACCGGTGAGGCGGGCATGGATTTTAATCCGGTTGGCGTCGTAGTGGGTTATTTCGGCGGTGCCAACTGCTGGAGCGGTGTGGGGTGAAAAGCCCGGTTCATGGTAGAGCAGGGCGGTGGTTAACGGGTTGAAGTCTGGCCGCATCAACCGGGCAAAAAGTTCGTCCCGGTTAGCCACCACCTCGTAATTGCCGGTAACAAAGCAGCGGGGCAGAAAGTTGGCGTTGGCATAGATTGAGTAGTTGACACCACTGAACACCCGTTGGAACTGGGGCTGGCTGAAGAACTGTTTTAACTGATTGATGACCATCTGACTTTGCGGGTCAAAGCGGGAGGCGTCTTCGGGCAGGTTGAGGGTGATGACATATTTGATATTGAGGAGGTTCATAAAGTTCGGGTTGAGCAGATTGTTCGCCTGGAACATCACCGTTTTCTCGGCACCGATGAACTCCTGATAGGTCTGGAGCGGGTTGGGCATCTGACCGCCGGTGGAGTGGATGTTGTGGAGCCAGAGTTCGCCCTCATCCGAGCGCTGGTAGTTTAGCGGCAGGACCCGGTAAATGGTGGTGTCCTGCCGGAGAAAGCGCACCACCTCGTCTGGGGCAAAGTACTGGTCGGGTGCCGGCATGGCGCGGATATAGCCTTGATTGTTGTCCCAGAGTTTCAGGTTGATGCCGATGTCGGCGGTCATAATCAGGGCGGTGATGAGGGCAAAGGCTGGCGCCGGGAGCCGCTGCCGGTTGAGGAGAGTGACCAGGAGATAACCGGTTGCCCACAGGATCACCGCAAATAAAAGTCCGGTGGTGAATGCCGGGTAGTTTGCTTCAAACTGGGCAAGGCGGGCACCGGGGTTGAGGATGCCGGCAAGCATATCCCGGGCGGCGATGGCGATCAGGAAGAACAGCAGGATGGCGGCCCCGGCATAAAGGGTAATCCGGCCGGCGCTCAATCCGGAGCGCTTACCTCCGGTTGGCTTTTCTCCGAACAGGGATTGAATGCCATAGCCGGCAAGAACCGCAATGGCAAATGCGGCAAGAAAGAAGATCATCGCCGGGCCGCGGAATTTACTCAACCCGGGCAGGAGGTGATAGGGCAGACGGTAAAACGGCGTATTTCCTCCCCATGCCATCAGGACGGTAACGATGAAGGAGAAGAAGAAAAACCGCACCGCCGGCTTCTGCCATGCCCGGAAGATGCCGATAAGGGCAAAAAGCAGCGGTAGAATTCCCAGGTATTCACTGTGCAGTTTAAACGGGTTTTTTCCCCAGTAATTCCAGAGTCCGCCCGAAAAACGGGGGGTTAACAGGTCAAGGATTTCAGCAATTGGCATTGACCAGGAGGCGGCAAACTCATAACCCCGTTCTGCGCCGCGGACACCATAGGGCAGGTTGCCGTAAATCGGCAGGTATTGGATTGCGGCAAGGGCGCCGGTAAAGAGCATGCCGGTAATAAAATAGCCAATCAACCGGATTGCCAGCGCCGGTTTTCGTTCTGCTCGCCAGAACCGGACCAGAAGAAAGACAAAAAAGGCGACGAGAATAAGTCCGGTGTAGTACACCTTCTGGATGTGACCGGAAAGCAGTTGCAGTGCCAGAACCGCCCCCGAGAGGACAAACCAGATTAACTGGCGCCGGTTCATTCCCCGCAAAAGGAAAAACAGCGCCAAGGGCATAAGGGCGGAGCCGATCAATCTGCCATCATGACCGGCATAGGCAAGGGTGAGCAGACTACCGGCAAACATATAGGCAACGCCGGCCAAAAAGGCGGGGATGGTATCCAGTTTCATCTCCTTCAGGAAGAGATAGGTGCCCAGTCCGGCAAGGAAGGTGTGGAGGAAGAAGGTCCATGCCCAGACGGTGTGCACAGGCAAAAGCAGGCGCAGGAAAAGGGTCGGATAGAACAGGTCGCCAAAGAAGGCGGCAACGGTCGGCTGACCGGAGAGAATCTGCGGTTGCCAGAAGGCAATGGTGAGATGGTTGCGGATGTACTCCGCCATAAACTGACGGGCAGCATAACCGCCAGCGCCAATAAAATCGGTGCCGAACATCATCACCGAGCCGGTAAGAAATCGGCCGTAGAAAACCAGCGGAAGAACAAACAGGGCAGGGACCGTCAGGCGCTCCAGTTTTACCGGTGTTCGGGAAGCGGTCGGCAGCGGGTGAGTTGGTGGACCTTTATGTTTCTTTGCCATTTTTTCCTCCTTTCCGCAAAAACGGTGCCAGGGCTAAAGCGATTGCCAGTTCGCCGGTGCTCATCCATACCCGGGTGACCATCGCTGAAATGATAGCAACCGGCGCCGGCATTACCAGTTTGAGAATGAAGGTGTAAATCCCTTCCCGGATCCCCAGCCCTGCAGGTGCCAGCAGAAACAGAAAACCCAGAATCCAGGAGATGGCATAACCGCCCAGGAGGACTGGCAACTGGCGGGCAGGAAATGGATAAAAGGAGTTAATTAGAATAAAACAGCCCAGCCCCTGAAAGAACCAGTCCAGAAGATAAATGCCGAGAATGGCAAGGAGTCGGGGATAGGAGAGTTTCAGGGTGAAAACCGGCCTTTTGAACCGGGGGAGGAGAAAACGGAGCAGGCGGTTGAGGATCGGCGGGTAGACGACAAAAAGGGTAAAAGGTGCGGCCAGAAGCGAGTAGTATACGCCCGGGGGAAAGGCACCGCGGGGCAGAAATAAAAGGGCAAGGGCGAAGAGTAAAACCGCGGCGAGGAGAAGAAACCCGGTTTCAATTACGACACTGGTCAGGGTCTTGGATTCGGCAACGCCATCGCTTCTTGCCAGCGACATCCGACCGAGCGTAAACCAGACCTTACCCGGTGCGTATTTACCCAGCTGGGTGATGGTGATAATGGCAAGGGCGCGGCGGAAACCAATCTGTTCGCCCAACCCGGCAAGGAGCAGTTGCCAGCCCAGGGCGCTGAGCGGAAAGTGGACAACAAAGAGAACGGCGTAGGACAGGATGAGGAGCAGAAGGTTGAAGTGCAGGGTATCAAACGGAATCTGCCGCCAGTCCCGAATCAGCCGGGAGAAAAGGAAATAAAAGGCGAGCAGGGCGATGGCAACGCCCAGGGTATAACGGAGCCAGTTAAATCGGAATCGGCTCATAAAGCCGGGGCGAGTAGTTGCTGATAAAGACCGGTGAGCCGCTGTATGACCACCGGCCAGGAGTAATTTGTCTGAATGTGCTCGTAGCCAGCAAGGGCGAGCCGCTGGGCCAGTTCCCGGTCGGTCAGGAGCCGGTGAATTGCCTGGGCAAGCGCCGCGGGCGCTGCGGGCGGCACGAGAAGCCCGGTTTTCTCATTGATGATGACATCAGTAATGCCGCCCACCCCGGATGCCACTACCGGCTTTTTATAGGTCAGCGCCTCAATCAGCACCACCCCCAGCCCCTCGGTGTCGCCCTTGGCATCAATCACCGCGGGCAGAACAAACACATCGCACAACTGATAAAATTTTACCAGGTCCGTGGCGTTCACCTTACCGTGAAACAGCACGGTGTTGTCCAACCCGAGCCGTGCGGTCAGTTCCCGCAGTGCCGGCAGTTCCGGACCCGAGCCGACGATGTTGACCCGCACCGGCAATTTCTGCCGGAGGATGTCTGTTGCCTCAATCAGATAACGCACGCCTTTTCGTTCCACCAGCCGACCGACAAAAAGGATCTGCGGTTCTTCCTTTTCCACCCGGGCAGGAGCGACACTCTCCTCAGGATTAAAACCGGCGCCGAACGGGATGATGGACACTTCCCGGGAGAAGAGTTCCTGAATTGCCCGCACCGTATGGGTGGAGTTGGCGGTAACCCGGTCTGCCCGGCTGATCGCCCAGCGCAGAAACGGCCGGAGAAGTTTAAATTTCTTTCTGGTTGCCATCAACTCGGCGCCGTGAAAACTGATTACCGTCGGTGCCCGACAGACCCGGCTGGCAACATAACCAAAGAGAAAATGGGGCAGGGGCCAGTGGACGTGAATGATGTCAAATCTCTCCTTCCGGCAGAGCCGCCAGACGGCGATGGCGCCAAAGAAAAGATAACAGACGGCGAGCAGTTTATTCAATAGCCCCTTCTGGACCCGGTCAATTGCGGTTTCCTCATGGGTTAGCCTCTCCCAGCGGGCAAAGAAGTAACGGAACCGCTTCACCCGGGTGCCGAAAATCGTCTGGTCGCCCAGCCCCTGATAGGCAGAGGTGAACATCGTCACCTCAACCCCAGAGGACTGCAGGCGCCGGATCGTTTCAACTAACCAGGGGGTGATGATGTCCTTTTCCGACCTGGGGTAAGCGGTGGCGATGTAAAGGACCTTCATTCACCCGCTGAAGACCCGGTGTTATTTTAGATAGGCGATTTGCTTCATCAGCCGCGACTTCAGGCGGCTGGCGGCGTTCGGATGGATAACCCGGTGTCGGGCGGCGCGGTCAATTACCGATTGAGCGGCGACAAAGGCTTTCAGTGCCGCTTCTTTATTTTCGGCGCTCCGCACCTCTTTCACCGCCTTTTTCAGTGCGATGCGCCGGGCGCGATTGCGGATGCGGCGCCGGATGTTTTTCCTCGCCTCTCTAATTGCCGAAAGATGTCTTTTTGCCAATCGTCCTCCGTTGGCTCATTTATTATTACCATCAGGTGCCGGGACACAGAATCGAACTGTGGACACCAGGATTTTCAGTCCTGTGCTCTACCAACTGAGCTATCCCGGCCGGTTTCTCAATTTTAAAGATAAACCGGCAGAAGTCAATAACGGGCATCGTTTTGCCCGCGATATAGTCAAAGCGACATTGTTGCCTCATTTAA
>CAYPNB010000002.1:0-256358 GCA_964412225.1 uncultured bacterium
TTTTAGGCCAATAAGCCAAATACTTTTTATTTTTGGTGATATAAAAAAGTTGTTCCGGCGTTGCGAACTCCAAAGATTTTAAAAAGAAATCTTTTTCTTGATTTTGATTCCAAAGTGTTGGCATAGTTTTGCTTTATTAACTCCTCCATACTTACACCAAGTGCCTTAGCAATTTTCGCCATAGTTTGGACGCTTGGCCTGTTAACTGCTCCGCTTTCGACCTTCATAAGGGTAGTGTATTTAATATCAGCCTTTTTAGCTAAATCGTCTTGAGTTAAACCAAGTTTGGCGCGTAATCTCTTTATGTTTTCACTTATAACTTTTCCATTTGTCATACTAATAAAGTTTTGGTAGTATAACGGTAAATGATAATTTTGCCTTCACTGTTATATATTAACAAAAATATGAAATCAATCAAGAATAAGAAAAGCCCGATTCTGGCGTTCCGCTTCCGGAACAAAGACACATTTACCAACTGGCGGAGAGGGTGGGATTCGAACCCACGGTACCAAAAAGGTACACATGCTCTCCAGGCATGCCCGTTCGTCCACTCCGGCACCTCTCCGCAATTCTTTGGCGCCAGTTGAATATTAGTATAGAGCGTTTGGTTGGGTGGTCAAGTAAGGAGGAGGTCGCGGGAACTGTTTATTGATTTGACATCCCTTATGACGGTAGTATTTTCCCAATGACGACGATGTGGTTTTTTCTGTTGTTAAGTTTAACCGGCATGCCGCGCGGAGATTCGGTTTTTGTTCTCGGGCGCTGTCCGGTGGAATCGGTAACCGCTATTCTCGCCGGGTGTTTTTTATCCGATGAGGAGCAGGTGCTTTTAACCCAGAGTTTAGGCAATGTTTTGATCGCGCCAGTGGCAGGGGGTGCGCGCACCGAGGTTAATGTTTTTCGGCTGGTACTGGCGGCGGCGGGGGATCGGGGATTTACGCCGGTTTGGCGTTCCGGGTTGATGTTAGGTTGGCCGAGTGGTGTCGTTGCTATCGCCCCCCAGGTATGGTCGGTATGGGACATTGACGGTGACAGTCGGCTGGAACTGGTTGTTATCGAGGGCGATTCCTGCCGGGTGTATCACTTTGGACCAGATTCACTGTTCACCGAGAGCCGATTTTTCCCGGGTGGGTTGGTGCTGGATGCGGTGGTGGGTGATATTGACATTGACTCGCTGCCCGACCTGGTTACTCTGGAGCGGGTGACTGATACCAGCGGTGAACAGGAAATGGTTCGGGTTTGGGGGGTTGTGCCCGAGTTTCGGTTGCGGGCGTCGTTTTATCCGCCCCGGCCGGAGCCGGATTTAAGGTTTTCTTTTCTCGGCAGTGTCCGGCTGGATGATTATCCTGGCGCACCGGTCGTGTTAGCCGGTGAATTTTCGCGTCTTAAGCCGAGTGTTTACGGGGTGGTTTTTCCTGTGAGCGGAGATTCTTTTGTGATTACCACCAGGCCTTTTCCGTTTCAGGAGTGGTTCAAAAAGGATGAGGTGCTGGCGGCAGGGAGCTTAAGCCTTTTCAATGTCGGTGATACGCTTGTTGCCTATGGCTATTTTGTTCCTGGTTCCCGGCCGGGCGGTCCGGCACGGAGTTTTTGTGCTCTTCAGGACGGTGAGTGGCGGTTGTTGCGGTTAAAGAAATGGGCCAGCCGGTTGAGCGGGCTGGTATGCCGGTTTAACTATCAAGGAAAAGCGGGCTGGCTGGAGTTGCGAGACAACATTTTCTACTTTTATGGGCAAGAGCCGTTCTATTGGCGTTAGGCAGTTGACTGGTGCCGGCGGGGAGATAAAATTATCCGGTGCGTAAGCTTTACGTTTCGGAGCGGGACCTGCTTTTTGCTTTGACCAATCAGATGCATGAGATTGCCCATTACCTTGACCTTGAGACCGGGGATGTGATTCCGGTGTTCGGGTTTAACCGCGATGAGATTCTCCGGCAGGTGAAAGAGAGCCCGAAGCGTTTTATTCGTCTGGTTCCGCAGACCACCAGGCAGGGGGTGGAGATGATACAACGGTTTATTGAGACGGTGAGTAGACCGGAGGTGCGGGAAAAACTGGCCAGTGCGATTCAGGAGGGCAGAGTTTTTAGCCGGTTCCGGGAGGTTTTGAAGGAGTTACCGGATGAATTTCGGCGCTGGCAGCAGTTCCGGATAATGGTGTTGACCGAACCGCTAAAGGAGAAACTCCGTTGTCAGGAGATTGAGTTGGTGCTGGTTACGGAGCCAGAGTCGTCGGTTTAATTCCTCAGTATTATTTTGGCGGTAAGCGGTTTTTTGCCGGCGTTAAGCCGCACCAGATAAACACCTGCTCCGGTTCTTCTTCCCAGTTCATCGCCGCGGTCCCAGGTTATTTTTCTTGAACCGGCGGTTTGTTTTTCCTGCAGGAGCGTTTTTATCTTTCTTCCGGTGGGGTCAAATACTTCCAAACGGATGTCCTCTGACCAGGGCAGGGTATAGTGGATGGTGATAGCGTCGCGGATCGGGTGGGAAACGACCGTCAACCGGGGGCGGTTGAAGATGGGTTTTTTCTCCGGTTCGGTTTGAAGCCCAACGGTGACCGAGTGCTGGTCTAAAATCCATTCGCCGGGGTCAAACTCTATTCCGGTGGGCTGGGAGGAAACCGGGAAGACATTGCGCTGGGGGTTTTCATTCACCGGGTAGCGGATGACGGTGTCTCCGGAGGCAAAGTTGATTTTTATTGTGACCGGCATATGGAATGTTTCCGGGGCGCCGGACATATTGTCCTGGACCAGGTCGATTATCACCTGCCAGCCGTCCTGAGTTTGTCTTGCTTGCCAACCGATTCGGTAATTGGGGTAACCCAGTTGATAGACCCATTCGTTGAAGAACCAGCTGAGGTCCAGCCCGGTCATCCGTTCCATTACCCGGCGGTAGTCTTCAGTGTTGGCGGTACCGTAGCGGAAGCTATCTCCATAGGCACGGAGCGCCCGGAAAAAGATACCGGGAGAGCCCCAGATGGTGTCGCCGACAACATAACGGAGCATATGCTGAACCCAGGCGCCCTTGCAGTAAGAGTGACCCCAGTCAAATTCGTGTCCGGCTGGCGGGGCGTAAATCGGATGGGGGTCGGTTGCCTCTTCGTCAAAGTAATCCTGTGCCCGGGAGCGAATCTGGTCCAGAAAGGCAGAAAGTCCCCGCTGATGCCAGGTGTAGAGTTCGTCGGAATAGGTGGCAAATCCTTCGTTAAGCCAGATGTTGCGCCAGTCCACGCAGGTTACCATATTGCCCCACCAGTGGTGGGAGAGTTCGTGGGCGATGCCGTTGTCGTTGCCGCTCTGGACCCAGTATCGGTGTACCATGGTCATGGTCTGGTTTTCCATTCCGCCCCATTGAAATGGATAGGCAACGACATGGCCGTATTTCTCAAACGGGTAGGGGCCATAGAGGCTGGTGTCGGTGAAAAACTCCAGCATATCGGTGATATTACGGAAGGCGTTTACCGCCCGGGAGGAGTCTTCTGGCCACATGAAGTTCTGCACATAGAGCGATTCACCGGGGGCAGGGTAGAACCACTGTTTGAAAGTTGCCCAGCGGGAGGCGGCAAAGGTGATGAGATAGGTGCTGATTGGATAGCGGTGGGTCCACCAGTAAGTTTTTTTACCGCCGCGGGTGGTGACGCTGTCCAGGATGCCGTTGGCGCAGGCGGCGAGGGAGTCGGGGACGGTAATATTTATGCAACAGCCGCGTTCGGCTTTGTCCCAGGGTTCGTCAAAGCAGGGAAACCAGTAACGGGAGTCGGCGGGTTGGGTGGTGGAGTAGCAGATGGCGTGGGGGATGCCCTGGGTTCCGCGGTTATAGAAGTAGAAGCCCCGGTTCTGGGTACCGGCGTTGCGGCGATAGTAGATATCAACCGTCAGGGATTCGCCGTTGGCGAACATCCGGTCAAGGTCAATGAGCAGTCGGCCACTCTGAGCGGTGAAGGTGCAGACATTGCCCTCCCGGCGCACCGAGTCACAGATCAGATTGACCATATGCAGACTGAAGGTGTCAAAGTTGTCGTGACGGGCGGTGAGTGTTACCCGAGCCCGGGCGTTCATAGCGCCGGAGTTCATCGGCAGGTCAAGGTCAATTGAGTAGTGGCGGACATCAAAGTGATGGGTTGATTCAGCAAAACTCCAGGGTTGGGGTCCGAAGGGCAGAAATTTTCCTTCGGAAAGCGGCTGGGCAGAACCAGCGCTAAAGAGCAGGACGGTGAACAAAAGAAAATTTTTCAATGACATTTTTCCTCCTAATTCAGAGTTTTGTTCTCTTGGGCGGGAAATAACAGACTCATCAGAACAATTACCAGCAGGCTGATGGTTATGCCGGGGATGAAGCCGTGGATCCGGGAAGGGTTTTTGAGCGCCATCCACAAAAGGGCGGTGCCACTGCCGGTAACCATCGCGGTGATTACCGCAATGCCACTGACCCGACGCCAGTAAAGGGCAAAGAGGTAGGGCCAGAGGGTGGTGGCGGCAATTACCGCCCAGGCAAATCCGGTGATGACCAGAATCATCGCCGGGGGTTTTATCGCAATGACAAAGGCGATGATGCCGATCCCGGCGGCGATCAGGCGAGAGGTCATCACCTCTTTTTCCGGAGCAAGGTTGATTTTCAGACTGTCCCGGAGCAGGTCTTTGACAATCGCTCCGGCAGCGGTAATCAGGACGGCAGCAAACGTTGACATTCCGGCAGCGACAACACCGGTGAGGAAAACCGCACCCGCTAACGGGGAGAGGTTGGTTTTTACCAGATTGGGGATCGCCTGGTCGGGATTGGCGAGGTTGGGAAAGAAGATGCGCGCGGCGGCGCCGTTGAAATAGGGCAGCAGCGCCATCGCCGCACCGGTGGTAGCGAGGACGGTGCCCAGTTTTAACAATTTTACGCTTTTGATAGAATAGAAGCGACTGACCAGTTGGGGCATTCCCCAGACGCCAAAACTGACGATTGCCGAGTAGGAGAAAAGGCCGGCCCAGCCCCAGCTGCCCGGGGTTTGGAGAAGTTTGCCGCTGTCAATTTGGGCTAAGCGGGCAAAGAGCAAATTGAGACCACCGGCGCGGAGTACAGTGGCGATGGTGAGCAGGAGCAGGGCGACTATCATCACCCAGGCTTGGAAGAACCCGGTCCAGACCACGGCGAGATAGCCCCCGAGCGCGACATAGACAATGATGACCACACCGGAGATAAGCAGACCGTAGCTGTAAGGTAAGTCCATCAGAATGGCAAAGGAGTGTCCCATTCCCTGCAGGACCGAGACGCTGTAGACGGTGAGGAACACGGCGATGACCAGGGCGGCGAACAGCCTTGCCGCCGGAGAGTTGAATCTTTTGGCAAAGAGGTCGGGCAGGGTGATGGAGTTGAGTTGTGCGGTGAGCTGGCGGGTCCTCTTTCCCAGCACAATCCAGGCGAGGAGGGTACCGATGAGGACATTGGTGGCGCCAATCCAGAGGGTTGCCATACCGTATTTATAGCCAAACCCGCCACCGCCGATGATAACTACCGAGGAAAAATAGGCGGCGACAAAGGAGAAGGAGGTGACCCATGGTCCGAGGGAGCGGGAGCCGAGATAGAACCCTTCAGCCGAGCGACGCATCCGGGCCGCCGAGATAACGCCAAGGACAAAAAGGGTGGCAAGATAGAGAAAGATAACCAGCGAGTAGATTAAGGTCGGGCTCATTTAGTCTTTTTCCGTATTGGTCAGGATCGCCCAGATGATTGCCGCGAGGATACTGGCGAGGGCGACGATCACCGCGCTAAAGGTGAGCCATGGGCAGCCAAAGGGGCCGTTCACAGGGGATTATATTAGCCCGTGACGGAACGTTGTCAAACAATAACCGCTTGACTTAAATGGCGATTTGGTTATGATTAGAAGTCTGATTAATGCAGCTGTTAAACGGAAATAAACTAAACGAAAGGAGTGGTGATGCGTAAGATAGCGTTAGTGGGTCTGACCCTGGTAGTCGGACTGGCGCTGGCGGGCGCCGAGAGATGGCTCAGCCCGACACCAACAGTTCACTACACAATTCCCAATCCGGAACCAGGGATATTCCCACCTGCACCAGAGGTTTTTCTGTCGGTAACCGATACATTTAAGTATGACGACAATATGCCGGCAAGTGCCTGGGCGTGGAATCAGGGTGGCAACGGCTGGGGCGTAAAGTTTATCAGCCCGGCAAGCAGTTTTACTCTGTCTGGGGCGTTAATTCACTTCTATTCGGGCTGGCCGGTTCCCGGCGGTACCCGGGCATTGGTTAAGGTTTTTGCCGATGATGGTCCGGGTGGTTCTCCGGGAACGGAAATCTGGCATTCGGACACCCTGAACATTACCCGCGGGCAGTGGAACTATATACCGATCGGTGAACCGATTGTCGGGACAAATTATTACATTTTCTATGTTCAGGTTGACTCCTATCCCATCTGTCCGGGTCTCTCCATTGATGCGGCAAACAACGCACCTTCCCGTCGTATGTGGAGCATGCTCGGCGGCAGTTTCAGTCAGGATGCCCGGCGGGGTGAGTGGTTAATCCGGTCCGTGGTGGAGTGGGACCCGCCGACAACCGACGCGGCAGCCCTCTACTTTGCCACCAATATGCCTTTAGATACCGTGCCCAATGTCAACATTACCGTTCGGGCGACAATTAAAAACCTCGGCACAAATCAGTTACCAATTGGGACACCGGTGCGGTTGCGTATCTCCGGGCCGCAGGGTTATGTTTACGAGGACACGATGACCACCAGCGCCAATCTTGTGCGCGGTCAGACCGCCCAGATGAACTTCTCGCCCGCCTGGCGTGTTCCCAGCACCACGGGCAATTACCGGATTGCGGTCTGGACCGAGGCGGCGGGTGAGATGTACCCCTATGACGATACCATCATCTATGACCTGAGCGTTGCCCGGTGGATTGAGTATGCAAACTACAACAATCCGCGCTGGCTGACCTGGGCCGGACCGGAGCGGGCAACGAAGTTTAATCCCGCCGAGTTTGGGATTCAGTATCCGGTTGGTGTATCTCGGGTGAGAACTCAGTTCTATCTGCATCCACAGTATCCCTGGCCGGATTCCACATTCAAGTTTAAAATCTATGCCGATGACGGTTCCACCCTGCTGTACGAATCAGGGAATATTGAGGCGCCGGCAGGGGCGCCGGGTCCGGTTATCGCCTATGACCTGGACTCAATGCTGGTTTTGCCCTCGGGTGAGTTCTATGTTGCGGTGGCGCCGGTGCACTCTTCCGGTCATCCCAGTTCGCTTGCCGATGACACTTCCAACAATCGCAGTTATTATGGTCTGCCGGGTAGCTGGATACCCTGGACTAGCGGTGAGCTGTTTATCTCGGCTTCGGTTCAAGGCGGAGTTGGCGTTGATGAGGGGTATAATCCCAATCTGCGCAACGCCAGTCTGCGGTTCTCCAATCCGGCGCACGACCGGTTGTTGATTCACTGGCAGGTGCCGTCAGTTTCTTCGGTTGACATCGCGATTTTTGATGCGACCGGCCGATTGGTACAAAATCTGTACTCTGGTGACGGTGTCCGCGCGGGTCGGGCGACAGTGGACCTGAATCTGCTTCCGGCAGGAATTTATCTCGTTCGGTTGCAGAGCCCGGCTGGTTCCGCTACCCAGAAACTAATCGTCAACCGCTGAGCGGTTAACCAATCCAACGGGGGTCCTGACCGGGCCCCCGTTTTATTTTTCATTTTCCAGACGGTAAAGTTCTTCGTCCGACAAACCAAAGTAATGGCCGATTTCGTGGATGGTGACCCGGTGGACCGTTTTCCGGATTTCCTCCTCGTTCCGACAGCGGCGTTCAATCGGCTGCTGAAAGATGATGATGGTGTCGGGCAGGACATTGCCGTAAAACGGTCCCCGCCGGTTATAGGGGATACCTTGATAAACGCCGAGAATCGTCTCGGGGTTCTTGCCCAGTTTTTCCGATAGTTCTGGTGGAGCGATGGGCATAACCATCACCTGGAGGTTTTTTATCCGGGAGCGAAAGAAGGTCGGGAGATTCGCCATCACCTCGGTGACCAGTTGTTCAAACCGTTCTGCTTCCAAGTTGTTATCTCGGACCGAAGATGG
This sequence comes from uncultured bacterium, assembly GCA_964412225.1. GTDB lineage: Bacteria > Hydrothermota > Tepidihabitantia > Tepidihabitantales > Tepidihabitantaceae > CAYPNB01. The sequence continues at coordinate 8,072 of CAYPNB010000002.1, forward strand.
CGGTGCCAATGCGGATTATTGTGGCACCGGTTGCAATGCCAATTTCAAAGTCAGAACTCATTCCCATTGAGAGGTGAGGGAGGGGAATTCCCAGTTGTTCCTGGGCTTCCTGCCGGAGCCGGGCAAGGAGCTGAAAACATCCCCTTGACGCTTCGGGGTTTGTCACCGCCCAGCCCGGGCCGATGGTCATCAGACCGATGATTTTCAGACGGGGCAGGTTCATGACCTCCTTCAGCAGGGGGAAAAATTCCTGGGGGGAAACGCCGTGTTTGGTCGGTTCGGCAGAGGTGTTGACCTCAATTAAAACCGGTATTTCTTTATTTAACTGTTCGCAGCGGCGCTGGATTTCCTGCGCCAGGTGGAGCGAGTCCACGCTCTGGATTATGTGAAAGATTTCCAGCGCCTTTTTCACCTTGTTGGTCTGGAGGGTGCCGACCAGGTGCCACGCCACATTTCCTTTTATCAGGGGGATTTTTGCCGCCGCTTCCTGGACCCGGTTTTCACCAAAGTGGGTGACGCCCGCGAGGATCGCCTCCTGGATGAGTTCTACCGGTTTCCCCTTTGATACCGCAACCAGTGTTATTTCAGCAGGGTCCCGGTGAGCCCGGGTGCAGGCGGTGGCGATTCTTTCTTTTATCAGAGCAAGGTTTTCTTTAATCCCCATCAGGGAATTATAAATAGAAGGCGTTTGAAATCAAGGGACGAATTCGGGAACAAGAGGGAGGGGAGCCCGGGGTATACCTTTTTATCCGGTAACGAGATCCGAGTTGGGTGTTTAAGATATTGACCGACTGTGATTTAGCCGGCGGTTATCACCGGGGAGGGCGGTTTTGGGCGTTAATTTTATCCTGGACCGGGGTCTTATTGGTCAGAGACAGAAAAAAGGAGTTTTATATGGCAAAGAGTCTTAGCAAAAGGCTGGAAAGTTGGGTGGTTAAAACCGAGCCCGAGGCGGTCAGAGATCGGCTTGAGGGTCTGCGCGAGGGGATGAGGCGGCGCTATTTTGTAGAGCAGGAGCGGCTGTGGGAGGTGGAGACAAAGGTGCGGCAGGTTCTAGACCGTGCCGGTGTGTCGTCAATCACCTATCCGTTTTATCTTGATTTTGGTCGAGAGGTTTATGCCCGGCGGTGCCGGTATGCCGGGCCTTCCCTTGCCAGGGAGGTGGCGGTTCTCCTGGAGAAATGGGTGATGCGGGATTTGCGTCGGGAGGTGCTGGAACGGGTGCGGGATGAGGCACTATCGGTGGCGCCGGCAGAGATGCGGTAGCACCTTTTCTGGACTTGACTCGGTTCTGATTCTGGGGAATACTTTTTTGTGCAAAAGCGCGGGCGGTCCGGCGGGCAGAATCCCGGGAGTAAACGCGTGGCGAAGGCCGGCACGGTCGGGTATTTTCTGCTGGCTGCCGGTATCGGTCTGGCGGTGCGGGTTATTTATGTCCTGCAGGCACGGGCTAACGACCCGCTTTTTTTCTCGCCGCAACTGGACGCGCTTTATCATCACCAGTGGGCGCGGGCGATTTTAAGCCGGGTGGAGTTTATCAATGACGCCTATTTCCGGGCGCCGCTTTATCCTTTTTTTCTTGCTCTGCTTTACCGGCTTTTCGGCGTTAACCTGCTGGTTGTTCGGCTGGTTCAGGCGGCTGTGGGCGGTGCGAGTTGCGGTCTGGTTTATATCCTGGGTAGCCGGCTGTTTGACCGGCGCACCGGTTTTCTTGCCGGTCTGATAATGGCGTTTTACCCGTTGTTTATCTACTTTGATGGGGAACTGCTTATTCCGGTTATTCTGATACCGTTGCTTTTGGGCGGTTTTCTCGGTCTTTTTTTTAGTCAGCAGCGGGACCGACACTGGTGGCTGGGCGGTATTTTCTTTGGTCTGGCGGCAATTGCCCGCCCCAATGTTCTGGCGTTTGTGATGGTCCTGCCGTTGTGGTTTATTTTTGAATACCGCCGGGGCTGGTGGCGGCGGTTGCTGGTTTTTCTTGTTGCCTTTTTTGTGCCGATTCTACCGGTGACGGTGCGCAACTACATCAAGAGCGGGCGGCTGGTGCTGGTTGCATGGCAGGGCGGGACAAACTTTTACATTGGCAACAACGAGTACTCGGACGGTACCACCGCGATTGTGCCCGGAACCCGGGGCAGCTGGTGGGGTGGGTATAATGATGTGAAGATCGGTGCCGAGCGGGCGCTGGGCAGGGAGTTGAAAGGGGTAGAGATTGACCGGTTCTGGACGGCAAAGGGGCTGGAGTTCTGGCGGCGGGCACCGGCAATGGCGCTGTTGTTGACACTGAAAAAACTCTATCTCTGGTTTTCCGGGTATGAGGTATCAAATGACCGGGATCTCTACTTTTTCAAACGTTATACATTGCTCAATTTTCTTTTGTTTCAGAGTCCGGTTTTCAAGTTTCCGTTTGGGCTGATTTTGCCTTTAGCCATTGTCGGGATCTATTTAACCCGCTGGCGCTGGCGGGTGCTTTTACCGGTTTACCTTTTTCTTTTCGCCTATACGCTGTCGTTTGTCTTTTTCTTTGTGACCGCCCGGTACCGCCTGCCCCTGGTGCCATTTTTCATCTTGTTTGCGGTGGTCGGAGTAAGACGCTGGTTAAAGGTGGTGGGGAAGGAAAAAATCAGGGCGTTAACGATTTTTCTTTTCTGTCTGATTCTGTTAAATCTTAACCTTGCCGGCGCGGGCAGGCGGGCAGAACCGGCGCAGAACCATTTTATTGCCGCCCTGGGCTGGCACGGTCAGGGGAAATTAGCTGAGGCAGCGGCGGAGTTAGAAAAGGCGCTGGCGCTGGATTCAGCCGGTAATATACTTTCCCTTGGTGCTACCCTGTGTTTGGAGCAGAACCGATTAGCAGAGGCGGAACGGCTGGCTGCGGCGGCGGTGCGGTTACACCCCGGAGAACCGGATGCCTATGGTATTGCCGGTAATGTTCTGGCAGAGCAGGGCGCGCTGGATTCAGCAGCGGTTATGTTTCAACGAGTGGTGGAACTCGACCCTTATTCTGCTGAAGGCTGGCACAATCTGGGCAATATTTACCTGACGCTGCGCCAACCCGGGATGGCGCGTCAGTTTTATCAGCGGGCTTTACGCCTGAGTCCGGCCTGGCCAACCGCGCTTTTTCATCTTGGTCTGGCATATTATTATGACGGGAAACCCGATTCGGCCCATTTGCTCTGGCAGCAGGTTCTCCGCCTTGACCCCAATTACAACCGAGCCCGTCAGGCGTTAGAGCAGTTGCGCTGAGGATGACACTCCGGAGTTTGTTTCAGGGGGAGTTGATTCTGCCCGGCGCTGCCGGTGGCTCGTGATAACGGCGGCGGTAGAGAAATGGGCGATTGGGTTTTGAGTCTGTGGCGGTTTCGCGGTTGACATAAAAGAAGATACGGTTAGTATTAATCGGTGCATGTTTTGCCTGGGATTTTGGTCGCCCTGGTTGGTATTCTGGTCTGTTTCTTTGGCCACCGGCTGTTGCGGTTAACTTTGATTATTACCGGCTTTGCCTTGGGCGGTTATCTTGGTTTCTTTATTGCCTCCCGGTTTACCGGTCCTGGCTGGTTGACTGTTTTATCTGTGATTGGACTTGGTGTCCTGGGTGCGGTTTTGACGGGTTTTCTGTTTAAACTGGGTGTGTTTGTTCTGGGTGCGGTTGCCGCCGGGCTTCTGGTACTGGTGTTTGCGCCGGGTACCGGCTGGCAGGAGGTGATTTTTGTTTTGGGCATCGGGCTGGCAGGAGGGGTGCTGGCGCTTTTCCTCCAGCGGCCGGTAATAGCCTTACTATCTGCCTTTCTGGGCGCCTGGTGGGTGGTTGCCGGACTGTTTCATCTGGTGGGCAGGACCCACCTGCGGTTGCCCGCTGGAACCGACCTGCCGATGATGGGGTTCTCTTGGCTGGCGCTGGGGATTGTCGGTTTCCTTGTCCAGGTTTTTGCCTCCGGAAAGAAAAAGGATAAGCAGGAATGATAGCCGGATCAGCAGAGAACGGCCGGGTGGTGAAGGTCAACGGAAACCGGGCTGAGGTTGAGGTGGTGCCTGCCGGGGTCTGCGAGCACTGCGGTGCCGCCGGTGTATGTGGCTGGAGTGGCGATCGGAAGAGAATAGTCCTGGCGCTCAATCCGCTCGGCGCCCGGGTAGGTGACAGCGTTGTTATCTCGCGGCCGGCGCGGGCGGCGACCCATTCGGCGCTGCTGGTTTTTGGACTGCCGGCGGCTTTGATGGTTGCCGGAGCGGTTATTGGCGGTTTACTTTTAAGTGACAAATGGGCGGTGGTTTTTGCCGGCGGCGGGCTCGGACTGGCGGTGCTGATGGTTTGGCTGGTTGAACGGGCAAGGGGTAAAAGTGGCACCGCCTTGCCGGTGATAGTTAATTTTATACAAGGAGGACAAAATGATAAAGATTCTGATAACGCTGTTGGTTGTGCTGATGGCGATGGTAAACGCCAAGGATAAAAATATGCCCGAGTTTAGCAATCCAGAGCATGTTGGTATTAATTACTGGCGGGATGTAAAGTTTATCCCGGATCCGAATGATTCCACAGGTAAAAGGGGAACCTGGCAGGGATGGTTCCGTCAGGATAACATTGACGCAACAAAACTTGCCCGCGGGGTTATCCGGGCCAAGGTGGAAGGAAAGTGGCAGGAATTTAAGGTGGTGGAGTTACCGGCCGATTTTCTGAAGTGGAACTTCAGCCGGAGGATGGCCCAGTTACAGACAATCCGGGCGATGATGCAGAAGGAAGGGGGCGGAATGCCAGAAATCGCCGGTCCGCACAACGGGATTGTCGCCAGTCATGGTTTGAAGCGCCGGGATAGTTATTTTTCTATCAACAATGCGGTGAAGGGGATGGGCTGGCTGCCGAAGAGGGAAAAAATTTCCGAGGTGATGAACCTGCTGAAAAGCACCTGGAACGACTCGGTGGAGCGGAAACTGGTGGTTCTGGAGAGTCTGTATAAAAACGGGAGCGATATTTTTGACCTGACCAAACAGACCTCACTGGAACTTTACTCCACCCCCGCCTTTGAGACTCATACCTTTCTGAATCAGATGGTTGACCCCGGGGTGGCAATTGTTTTTCTGGATCTCCCGAAATCCTATGAGTTGCGGGCGATTGTCCAGATGCTGCATCCGCTGGACCCGAACTTGAATGAGTACGAAAAAGAGGTGGTTGAGTACGTCAATCTGGTGCACGACTATTTTCACGGTGAGTCACCGCGCAAATCCATCGCCGTGCTCTACCATATCGTTCAGGTTTTTGACAACTCTCCCGGGAAATGGCGCGGTCAGCGGATTGTGCCGCCGGTAGAGCGGTAACCGCTGGTGGGTTGACAGTTTCCGAGCGACGGGTATTCTATCAGGAGTGGCGGCGAGCAAGAGTTTACAGGTAGCGGTTCCCGGCCTGCCGGTTGCCGATGAGGAACTGGTGCGCCGGGCACAACGGGGGGACAATGCGGCGTTTGAGGAACTGGTGCGCCGCTATGAGCATAAGGTTTATAACATCGTTTACCGCCTTCTCGGAAATGAGGAGGATGCCACCGAGGCGTTACAGGATACCTTTCTCCGTGCCTACCGGTTTATCCCGAAGTTTCAGTTTAAGTCCAATTTTTATACCTGGCTTTATCGGATTGCCACTAACATCAGTTTGACCCGGTTGCGCCGGCGGAAAACCGGCAGCACCGTTTCCTTAGACGAACCGGTTAAGGACAGTGATGACCTGGCGGTTGATATTCCGGATCGGCGTTTAACTCCCGAGGAGGCGTTTCAGCAGAAACTGTTGCGGGAGCGTTTACAGTCGGCGGTGGAATCGCTCCCTGAGCAGTACCGGGCGGTGGTGGTGCTACGCGACCTGGAAGGGTTAAGCAACGAAGAGGTAAGCAGGGTGCTGAAAATTTCCGTAGCGGCGGTGAAATCGCGGTTGCATCGTGGTCGTCTGGCGCTACGGGAAAAACTGGCAAAGTATCTCTGAGGAGTGGTATGGGGAAAAAAGGGAAAAAGAAGGCGGCGGGCGGGGAATGGGGTTGTGCCGAACTGAGTGAGTGGGTATGTTTTTACGTTGAAGGTGAAGTGTCGGCAGAGGTCAGGCAGCAGATTCTGCTTCACATTCAGACCTGTCGTTCCTGTGCCCGTCTGGTGCGCAGTCTCAAGCGGACGGTTCACTACTGTCAGATTGAGCCGGGGTGTGAGGTTCCGGAAACTGCCCATCACCGGCTTTGGCAGATGCTGCGAAGGTTGTTGCCACCGGGGCAATAGTTTATCATTTACGGGAAGGCTATGCGGGTTGTGGTGGCGATGTCCGGAGGAGTTGATTCGGCGGTTGCCGCTGGTTTGCTAAAGGCGGCGGGTTATGAGGTCATCGGGGTTACGATGCGGTTGTTTGACGACCGGCGAACGGATGTTGGTTGGGGATGCTGTGGTTTTTCCGGGATAGAGGCGGCAAAGCGGGCAGCGGCAATACTGGGGATTCCTTTTTATGTCTTTGACCTGCGCCAGGAATTTGCCCGGTTGGTGATTGATGATTTTGTTGCCGAGTATCGCCGGGGTCGGACTCCGAACCCCTGTATCCGTTGTAATGAACAGATAAAATTTCAGTTATTCCGGCAGAAGGCAAAACTTTTAGGTGCCGAATTCATTGCTACCGGGCACCACGCTCGGTTACAACTGGATCAACAAGGGCGCTGGCATCTCTATAAAGGGGTGGATCTGAATAAGGACCAGTCTTATTTTCTTTATGTTCTGACGCAGGAGCAGATGCGGTTTCTTCGGCTGCCGGTGGGCGAGTTTACCAAGGAGATGGTGCGACAGTGGGCGCGGGAGTTCGGTCTGCCCAATGCCGAAAGACAGGAGAGCCAGGAGATATGTTTTATCCCCGGTGATGATTATATCGGTTTTCTTCGTGAGCGCGACCCCGAGCTATTTCAGCCCGGTCCAATATATGACATTTACGGGAGGCTGCTTGGTGAACATCAGGGCATTGTCGGTTTTACCATCGGTCAGCGGCGGGGGCTGGGGTTGGCTTTCGGTGAGCGGCGTTATGTAGTCCGGATTGACCCGGAGCGGAATGCGGTTATAATCGGTCCGGCAGAGGCGGTTTATCAGCGGGAGGTTGAGGCGGATGATGTGCGCTGGCCAGGGGGGAGACCGCCGGCAGATAAACTCCGGGCGTGGGCAAAGGTTCGCTCTCAGGGTCCGGGTTCTTGGGCAGAGGTGACGGTGCTGGCTCCGGACCGGGTGCGGGTTGTGTTTGAAAAAAAACAGTGGGCGCCGACACCGGGACAGGCGGTCGTATTCTGGGGTGGTGAAGAGGTGCTGGGTGGGGGGACGATTGTCAGTGGCGGTTGATAAAGTAAAGCAAAAGGAGGTTTTATGACCTGGTTTTTGGGAATTTTATTTTGTTTTACTGTTTCGGGAAGGATTGACACGGTGTTTGTTTATCCCAATCAGGTAGTTGTTGTTCGCAGCGCCCAGGTGGATTTGAAGGGCGATGATGAACTGGTTTTTTCCGGTCTGCCCGGCGCGGTAAATGATAACAGTGTGCGGGTGCGTGCCAGTGGTGTGCGGTTGGGCGAGGTGCAGGTGAAGCGGGGGTATATTGCCGAACCAACCCCGCTGGTAAAGCGGCTGGAAGAACGGGTGCGGATTCTGGAGGACAGCGTTAAGGCTCTGGATGACGAGGCAACAGTTTTAAAGGCAAAGGAGGAGTTTCTTAATTCGGTTAAACTGGGGGCGCCGGAGATGATCGCCAAGGAGCTGCAGCAAGGTAAGGTTGTACCTGAGGCGTGGCGGAGTGCGTTGGGTTTTATTGGTAATGAATTGACCGAAGTTAAGATGCGCCAGCAGAATGTGTTCCGGCGAAAGGGGGATGTAGAAAAAAGGCTGGCGGCGGTGCGAAGGGAGTTACAGGATGCCCGGGCGTTGATGGAAAACCGTAAGGAGGTGCGGGTGGAGGTGGATGCGGAACCAGGAACCTATCGGGTGGTGCTTTCTTACGCTATTCCCCGGGGGGCGGACTGGCAACCGTATTATGAACTGCGGGCAAAACCGGCTGCCGAAGCGGTGGAGGTTACCTACTTTGCCCGGTTGGCACAGCGTACCGGCGAGGACTGGGATAATGTGAAGGTTATTCTTTCCACCGCCGTGCCTTTAAGCGATGTCCGACCGCCAGAACCCCAACCCTGGTATCTGACACTTTGGGAGGAAACATACCGGGCAAAGGCGCTGCCGGCACCCGGGATTAGTGAGGCGATGGGAGTCCAGGCAGAAGAGGCAGACGAGAGATGGGCGCAGCCACCGGAGCCGGATTATGTTCAGGCGGTGGAGTCGGGGGTTGCCCTTCAGTATGTAATTCCCGGGCGCATTAGTTTGAAGTCGGGCGAACCGGCAAAGAAACTGGAACTGAAACAGATAGTCCTGCCGGCGTCGTTTGAGTACTACACCCTGCCCCGGACTTTAGAGAAGGCATTTCTGACAGCGAAGATGGTCAATACCAGCGAGTTTATATTTCTTGCCGGTTCCGGTAATACCTATGTCGGCGACGAGTTCACCGGTGGGACCGCGGTACCTACTATTGCTCCCCAGGAGTCGCTGGCGATGGGTTTCGGGGTTGACGAACGGGTAAAGGTGAGGCGGGAACTGGTGAAGACATTTAAGAGCAAGGCCGGGGTTTTGGGCAGAACCGAGCGGATGCAGTTTGTCTACCGCACCACGGTAGAGAATTATCATCCCAAGCCTCTGAAGATAAAGGTTATTGAGCAGGTGCCGGTATCCCAGCAGAAGGAGATTAAGGTGACGGTAACAAAGATCGAGCCCAAGCCGGCAGAACAGAACGAAAATGAGGGGACCTATACCTATCAGTTAGAACTAAAAAACAGGGAAAAACTGGAGATTAATCTTGAGTACTCGGTAGATTATCCGGCGGGCCGCCGGGTGGTCGGACTCTACTGAGCCGGTTGGTTGCCAGCGGTTAACGGTGAGTGGCTGATGGTAACGGTTGTTGGTGCCGGGCTGGCAGGTTGTGAGGCGGCGCTCCAGTGTGCCCGCCTGGGAGTTCCGGTCCGGATTTATGAAATGCGACCCAGTGTCAGCACCCCGGCTCATCAGACCGCCGATGTGGCGGAACTGGTCTGTTCCAATTCACTGAAATCAGAGGAGGTGACCAACGCCCACGGCCTGTTAAAGGCAGAGCTCAAGGCATTGGGCTGTTTTCTTTTAGAATGTGCTGAGCGGGCAAGGGTTCCCGGGGGCAAAGCGCTGGTTGTTGACCGGCGGGTTTTCAGCCAGGAGGTGGCACGGCTGTTACAGGAACACGGGGTTGAAGTTGTCCGGCAGGAGGTTAAGGAGCTTCCGGGCGGGGTTGCCGTTATTGCCACCGGTCCGTTGACCTCGGCGACGATGACCGATTCGCTGCTTCAGTTTCTCGGCGCCCGGCAACTTTTTTATTATGATGCGATTGCGCCCATTGTTGCCGGTGATTCATTGAACCAGGAGAAAATCTTCTCCGCTTCCCGTTACGGTAAGGGAGATGATTATTTGAACTGTCCGCTAAACGAGGAGGAGTACAACCGGTTGGTTGAAGAACTGGTCCGGGCCGAGCTCTATCCGGTGCATGGGTTTGAGCGGATTCCGTTTTTTGAGGGGTGTCTGCCGGTGGAAGAACTGGCAAGGAGGGACCGGCTGGCGCTGGCGTTCGGTCCATTAAAGCCGGTTGGGCTTGCTGACCCGCGCACCGGCCAGATGCCTTTTGCGGTGGTACAGTTACGTCGGGAAAATCAGGCGGGCACAATGTACAATATGGTTGGATTCCAGACCCGGCTCCGGCGCGCGGAGCAGGAAAGGGTATTCCGGTTCATTCCCGGATTGGAGCGGGCGGTATTCCTTCGCTATGGCAGTATTCACCGTAATACTTTCATTAACAGCCCAGCGGTGTTATTACCGACACTTCAGACCCGGGTACGAGAGGATCTGTTCATTGCCGGACAGTTGAGCGGAGTGGAGGGGTATGTGGAGTCAATTGCCAGCGGTTTAGTGGCAGGGATAAATGCGGCAAGGCGAGTGCAGGGAAGAGAACCGGTGACCTGCCCGGAGGAGACGGTCATCGGTGCGCTGCTGAAATACATCACCACCGCCAACCCCAATTTTCAGCCGATGAACGCCAATTTCGGGCTGCTTCCACCGCTAAACAAACCGATTCGGGGGTTAAAGAAAAGAGTTCTGTTTGCCCGGCGTTCTTTAGCCTGCCTCCATAACTTGGTAAAGTCAATTTTTGGTAACTGATTTTAGTTGGGTCGGGCAATTAAATGGTGATAAAGAGAAGTGATATTCCCCGTGGTACGACTTTCTGAATGAATCGCTCGGGTAGTTATGTTTGACAGTAGATAATTTATAAAGTAAAATTTTGGTCTTGAATTTAACTATGGAGGTCTAATGGCGGAAGTTCTTGAGATTCGCTGGCATGGCCGGGGCGGTCAGGGTGCGAAGACCGCAGCTCTGCTTTTCGGCGAGGCGGTGCTGGAGACCGGTAAGTTCATTCAGGCGTTTCCGGAGTATGGGCCGGAGCGAATGGGGGCACCGGTGACCGCATTCAATCGTCTGGCAGATATGCCAATTTATTCTCATTCCGGAATTAAGAATCCGGATATTGTGGTGGTTCTGGACCCATCTTTGATTGAGCCAGCAAAGGTGACCGAGGGGTTGAAGCCCAATGGCATCATTCTTGTTAACACCGCGGATGGTCCGGAGGAGTTGCGTGCCCGGTTGAACCTGCCGCCGGGTGTAAGGGTTTATACGGTTGACGCATCTAAAATTGCGCTGGAAACGGTGGGGAGAGATGTGCCTAATACGCCGATGCTTGGCGCCCTGGTGCGGATCACCGGTATTCTGCAGCTGGGTCCGCTGTTAAAAGCAATAAAGGAGAAGTTGAATACTAAATTTCGCGGCCAGGAGAAACTGGTTGAAGACAATCTCGAGAGTATTCAACGGGCTTACGAAGAAGTGCGTGGTTCGAATTGAACAGGAGGCAGTGATGGCGAAGCTTAAGCGTTGGCAGGAGTTGCCCTGCGGAGCGATAATCACCGATATGTCGGCGGTGAAGGAAAACAAAACCGGCGCCTGGCGTAGTATGCGTCCGGTATGGAGTAAGGAGAAGTGCCGGCAGTGTCTTATGTGCTGGATTTATTGTCCGGATAGCGCAATTATTGTTAAGGATGGTAAGGTGGTTGGGATTGACTATGATTATTGTAAGGGGTGCGGTAATTGTGCGAGTATCTGTCCGGCGAAGGCGATAGCGATGGAAAAGGAGCGAAAATGATTCTTGCCAAGACCGGGAATGAGGCGCTTGCTTATGCGATGAAACAGATTAATCCGGACGTGGTGGCGGCATACCCGATTACCCCATCTACCGAAATTGTGCAGATTTTCTCCAATTATGTCAGTGATGGCGTGGTTGATACCGAGTTTGTTGCGGTAGAAAGTGAGCATTCGGCGATGACCGCCTGTATCGGTGCGGCGGCATGCGGATGCCGGGTGATGACCGCTACCGCATCACAGGGGCTGGCGTTGATGCACGAGATGCTTTTTATCGCTGCCGGGTTGCGGCTGCCGATTGTTATGGCGGTGGCCTCGCGTTCACTTTCTTCGCCTTTGAATATCCACGGCGACCATTCCGATTCGGTTGCCTCACGGGACTCGGGCTGGTTGCAGTTTTTCTGCGAGACGGTGCAGGAAGGATATGATACGTTGATTCAAGCGGTGAAGATTGCCGAGAAGGCGTCGTTGCCGGCGTTGGTCGGGATTGATGGGTTTATCCTTTCTCACTGCCAGGAGCGGCTTGAAACGATTCCGGATGAGGCGGTGCGGGAGTTCATCGGGGTACGTCAGCCGAACTATAATCTCCTGGACTGGCGGAATCCGATTTTGGTTGGGCCGGCAACACTGCAGGATTATTATTTTGAGTTCAAGCGTTCCGAGATAGAGGGAATGAATAACGTCCTGCCGATAATTGAGGAGGTGCAGGTTGAATTCGGCCGGCGTTTTGACCGGAGTTATCCGATATTAGAGGAGTATCGGTGTGAAGATGCCGAGGCGGTTCTGGTTTTGATGGGTTCGGCGTGCGGAACCTGTCGGGTGGCGGTGGACAAACTGCGGGAAAGGGGGGCGAAGGTAGGAATAGTGAAACTGCGGGTTTTTCGTCCATTGGTGCATACTGTTTTGAAAAAGAGTTTGAGCCGGTTTCCGAAAATCGGGGTGCTGGACCGGGTGGATGCGGTTAATTCCTATGGTGGGCCGTTGTTTACCGAGATAACATCAGTTCTTTATGATGCGCCGAAGAAACCGGCGGTTTTTTCCTATGTGTACGGGTTAGGGGGACGGGAGTTTACGCCCGAAGACGCGGTGACGGTGTTGGAACAGGTACTTTCCGGTAAAAAGGAAGAACTGGTAACTTATGTGGGAGTGAGGTAAATATGATGAAACTTGCTGAACTGGCAAAGAATCGGGAGTTGTTTTCCCATGGTCATCGGGCTTGTGCCGGCTGTGGTGAAGCGCTGGGGGTGCGGCAGATACTTTTAGCAGCGCAGACGACCGGTATGCCGATCGTTACCGCGATGGCGACCGGCTGTCTGGAGATTTTTTCGTCTATTTACCCCCACAGCGCCTGGCAGGTGCCGATGATTCACACCGCCTTTGAGACGGCGGCTTCAACCGCGGCGGGAATTGAGGCGGCATATCGGTTTTATAAAAAGATGGGAAAAATGGAAGAGGAGATAGCAATAATCGCCTTTGCCGGTGATGGTGGAACCTACGACATCGGTCTTCAGGCACTTTCTGGCGCGCTGGAACGCCGGCACCGGTTCCTCTATGTGTGTTGCAACAACGAGGCGTATATGAATACCGGGATTCAGCGTTCCTCGGCGACCCCTTATGGTGCCGATACCACTACCTCGCCGGCAGGAGCAGTGTTACCCGGAAAGACACAGCACCGGAAGAACATTATGGAGATCGTTATCGCCCATGATATTCCCTATGCGGCGCAGACAACCGTTTTCTTCTGGCGGGACCTGGTTACCAAGGTGCAGAAGGCGCTGAAGACCGCTGGACCGACATTTCTTAATGTTCTTGTGCCGTGCCCACTTGGCTGGCGGCATCTCCCCGGTGAGACAGTAAAACTTTCCAAATTGGCGGTAGATACCTGTTACTGGCCACTTTATGAGTTTGAGAACGGGTACTACCGAATTAACTATGAGCCGCCGAAGAAGGTTTCGGTAGTGGAGTTTCTCAAGCCACAGGGGCGATTCCGGCATCTGTTTCAAGATCCCAAGGGCGCAGAGGTTATCGCCGAACTACAACGGTATGTTGACCAGCAATGGGAATTGCTGCACAAGAAACAGGCGGCGTTCGGACCAGCAGAGTCTTCCGGAGGTGGCGAGGATTGACATTTTTCATCACCGGTGGTAAAATTTACTGTGGCCTCTGGCTCTGCGGCGCTAACATCTAAGAGGGCGGGCCGGTTTTTCGTCCGGGCGCTGTCCGAGCAGCCGAGATGGCAGGTTTTCCCCGGTGGATCCGGGCAAACCCAGGCCAGCGGTGTTGGGCTGGATGTGGCTGATCTGGTGTACCGCTGTCCCCATTTTCTTAATTTCGCCGATAATCATCCGCCTTTTCGGGTGGCGCTGCCACTGTCTCAGTTAGTTGGTGCCCGTTCACCGATTCTGGTTGCGGTTGATGAAACAGGAGGTGTTTTTATCGTCGGCTGTCCCGATGAAACAACAAGTGAAGCTTACACGACCCTGGTTGTCGATATTCTGGGCGCAAGTACAAAACTGTGGCGGATGGGTTATGAAAGGTTTTCCGAACTTTTTGTTAAGACAGCCGGGAGTTCTCTGGAAGAGCTGATGCTGTTGCGCAGCCGGGCAGATTGGGATTTTGACCAGTTTCTGCCAGTTGTGGAAGCGAATCTGGAACGGGGAAGGTTTCCAATTCTGGTGGTTACCGCCAATCCAGAAGGAGAGGTGCGTCAGGTGATTTCTTATCTGAACGGCATGAACCTGATGGCTCAGGTGGTAGGCTATTCGGCATGGGAAAAGGGTGGCATTCTGGTTGTGGAGCCGATACCAGGTAAGGGGTTTGCCGCTACTTCAATTTCAATGCCAAAGGCGGCACCTCCCTTTACCGTTACTTCGTTAACTACACCCCGACCGGAACCCGGGGTTGAGAAATCGGTTAAACCGGTAGTGGAGACATCAGCGGGAGAGGAAGAGGTTGAGGTTAAAGAGGAGGTTAATGAGGAGAGCGATTCTTTCCGGACCCCACTCGGTGCCCTGCCTACCGAGCCAGCAAAAAAGGTTGCCAAGCCACCCGGACCGGGAACTAAACCCGGGGTGATGGCGGGTAAGCGTCCGCCGCCAAAGCCAAAAGAGGAGAAGAAATGAGGCACTGCTGTATTCGGGCGCTCGGACCGACCAGCGATTGGCTGGAGTTTCCCATGCCGGCGAGTCCAGGGGATATTGACCGGCTGAAATTGGTGCAAGAGGCGCCGGAGTTTATCGGGATGTTAGGCGAGGCCGAAGTAATACCCAAAGCGGCAGCGGTGCTGACGAATTCGGTTTCCGGACGGGTTCTCGTGGCGGTTGACGAAAAAGGGAAGGTGGTTCTGGTCGGCTGTCCCGACCAACATTCCGATGCGGGAATCAGTACGATGGTTGGTGACCTGCTTGCTGCCAGTGGCAGGCTCTGGCATCAACCGGTGGCGGTTCTGGCAGAGATGTTCGGGGGCGAAGCGGTTTTGGTGGAACAGGTGCGGAGCCGCAGCCCAGCGGGTTTTTCGTCCGAGAATTTTAAGGCGGATTTAGAGAAAACTCTGGAGGCGGGTAAGTTTGGCGTTGTAATTGTGGTTGACCGGGTAGACAAGGCGGTAGAGGAAATGATGGGTTATCTTAAAGGTATGAACCTGGCGGTCCGGCTTTTGACTTACGAGCGGTTTTATCAGAGCGGTATTGAAGTTATTATTCCCAAGCTGGTGGGAGAAGAGGCAAAGGTTGAGCAGTTGAAAGAACCGGTTATTAAGAGTCCGGCAACGTCGTTTCGGGAGTGGACGCCGACCGTTTCCACTTTTAGTAAAGATGAGCAACCGGAGAAAAGCTATGAGCCGTTTCCTGTTGAGGGGGTAACACCGAAACAGCAGGCGATTCTGGAGCGGTTGGTATTTATTGATGACATCGGATTAATCCGGCGCGGTTTTGAGTTCTTTACCCCCCGGGCACTGGAACGCCCTCAGGCAGAGGGGACGATTGTGGTGGCGGTTGACACCAGCCGCTGGCCATTTCCCAAAGACAATGAAGTCGTGGTTGTAGTTCGCACCACCCGGGAACATCTTGCCGGTTTTCTGAAGATGAAACAGCAGGAGGTTGAGGATTTCCTTCGTTCTCTGCCCCGAGATGAAAAAAAGGAGCATAAAGGTGTGTTGCTGCTCTGGGCACGTAATGTCTATGAGGCGAATCAACTGGTAAATGAGTTGAAGGCACTAAAGGAGGTCTCCCAGACCGGGGTGAGGTGAATAATCCCTCACTGTTAATCCATATCTGTTGCGGTCCTTGTGCCACCGGGGTTGTTGGGCGCCTGAAAGAAAGTTACAATACAATTGGCTTTTTTTACAATCCCAACATCTTTCCTGAAGAGGAGTTTCAGCGCCGGCTATCGGCGGTGCAGGAGGTGGCGAGGATGTGGTCGCTGCGACTTGAAACCGGGGAGTATGAGCACGACCGATTTCTTCTTGCTGTCCGGGGACTGGAAGATGAACCAGAAGGGGGAAGACGTTGTGAACGGTGCTTTTATCTTCGGCTGGAGAGAAGTGTTCAGATGGCAAGGGGGTTGGGTTGTGCAGTTCTGGCGTCAACCTTGACGATAGGTCCTAATAAGCGGGCGGCGGTTATTAACCGGATTGGGACCGAGTTATGCAACCGGGTCGGTATTGAGTTTCTTGCCGTTGACTGGAAGAAGGGTAATGGGTTTAAAAAGAGTGTGCAGTTATCCCGGGAATTTGGGCTTTATCGGCAGGTTTACTGCGGGTGTGAGTTTTCCCGACCGCGCTGATGACCGGTTGTTCTGGAAACAGCCAGCGGTTCCCGACCCGGGTTTTTGTTTAGCCTCCAGTTTAATAAGATGGTAAAAGAAAAGGGCGGTGTTGTGAGAAACACCGCCCGGTAGTATTTTTTCTGCTATCGGGTTAATATCAGTTTTGTTTCCCCGCGGTGATTTTTCAACCGACAGAAGTAAACACCGGGGGCAACGAGTTGGTTGTTTTCGTCTTTGCCATTCCAGAGCCAGGAGCCGTTACCGGTAATGGTTCGCACCAGTCTGCCCGTCTGGTCATAGACATTGAGAATTGCCGGTGTGTTGAGATCGGCGGTAAGCCGGACCGTTCCTTTTGCTGGGTTGGGAGAGGCGAAGAGTCTGAATTGAGGTAGATTGGGACGGTTTTCTTCGGTGATGGCGGTCGGGTTAACCGTGGTAAACTTTATCGCTCTACCCGGGGCGATCGGGGCGGTGCCACGGTGATAGGTGCCATCAAACAGACACTGAATGGCGATCGTCTGGGTCGGGTTCTGAATGCCGATGGTGCTGGAGGTGTAGTTGTTAGCAGTAAGGTACTGCACGATAACGACGTTGTCACCGGTAGGGGTGGGGATTGTCTGGTCGTAGATGATGATTTCAAACTTTTCCCATACGGTGCTGCTTAAGTAATGAACCGAATCCCACTCTACGATAAAGCGGTGGTTAGCCGGATCGTAGTAGTACCAGACACCGTTGCCGGTTGGAGGGTAAAGATCATCCCAGTTTATACAAACTGCCCCCGGGATGATGGCGGTGGGCAGTGTGGTGTTAGTATAGGAGGTGCTGGTGGTATACCCAGGTGCAACCCAGCCGTTGGAGCAGATTGAAATCTGATTGAATGCCGAGCCGTAAAACTGCCAGGTAAAGGGAAGGTCAATTGTAACGGTCTGGTCGTCCGTAAGGGTCAATCGTGTTCCCAGGTTATTTATTTCCACCCAGGAAAAACTGGGGTGTTCGGGATAGAGGGTGTCAATGTCGTCGTAAGCCCAGTAAATTGGTGGTTGAGCGTTGTCCGGAATCGGATCAGTTTGAACAACTTCTCCTACTGTGATTGTGAAGTTAATGGTGTCGCAATAATCATTGCCGTTGATAAAGAGGATAAGGGGAACCGGTGTTTCTCGGGGGATAGCGGCGCTGACCTGAACCGCAAACGGGTCAGTGTCGTTGGAGCGGGTAGCGCCGGCCGGGATTGGACCGTAGGTGGTGGTGGAATCGGTTATGATGAAGAAGGTGTTGGTTGAGCGAAGCCAGGCGGTTACATCGTTAAGGTCTTGATTGCCGATATTGCGCAGGCTGAGAACAAGCCCGCCGTTTTCTCCAGGGTCAAATCGGCCGTTGCCATTGCCCCCGGGTGGTGAGTCAAGCACCGTTCTGGCGCTCAGGATGAGATAAGGACCGCTGTTGTTGTTAATGAGGGAAATGTCGTCGGCGGAGACCTCCGCCACTGGGGTGCCTCAGCCGCCGGATGTATATGCCCAGAGTGCTACTTCAACTTTGGCAACTTCGTCCGGATTAACTCCGGGCAGATTGGCGGCAATCTCATCGGCAATGTTGAGTTCATAACGGGTCCAGTTAGGGTTGGTAACGCGGCGCAGGCTCAGTGTCGGAGAAGATACCCAGTCGGCATAGGTTGAGTAGTAATAACGGGTTTCTCCGAGCGGGGCGTTGTTGATATCGTAATAACGAACCCGAACAGAGGGGGCGGGCCAGCAGGTAGAGCTGCCACCACTTTCATTGAACTTTGCCCAGAAGGAAAGATTGAGGGCAATTCCGGGAACGTCTACTATTTGACTCAACTTGGTCCAGCCCGGGTTGTCGTACTGATAAACCCAGGCTTCGTAGTCCGGGTCCGGTTGATACTCGGTGCCGCGCAGTGCCCGGTGGGTTCCGTAGCCGCTGTCAGTGTAGGTCCAGCCAACGGGTAACTCCTGTTCAAAGTTGCCGTTGATGAGGAGTTCCTGACCGAAGACAAGGCTAACCGCCAGCGGGATGAAAATCAGACATTTTTTAAAGCACATCATAATTTCTCCTTTCAGCACAAATAATTTTCCCTGAGATATGGCAAAAGTCAAGAATCACAAAGGAATTAATTGACCGGCGTTAATAATCAGATAAAATATTTATTAAAGTGCGACAGGCAGAAAGGACCCTTTTGGTACTCAAGCCCGATGTGGTAGAGAGGGGTGTTATCGGAGCGGTGCTGGGGCGGGTGGAACAAGCAGGGTTTGTTATCACCGGACTGGTGATGTGTAAACTGAGCAAGTCCGAGGCGGAGGAGTTTTACGCGGTACATCGGGGCAAGGATTTCTTTGCCGGACTGGTGGAATTTATTACCTCGGGTCCAGTTGTGGCGGTTCGTTTAGAGGGTCCGGATTGTCGGCGTCGGTTGCGGGAGTTTGTCGGTGCGACCGACCCTCAGCAGGCGGCGCCTGGAACAATCCGACGCGATTTTGGTTCTTCGGTGAGAAGAAACGCAGTTCATGCCGCGAATCCGGAAGAGGATGTTGACCGGGAATTGCGGTTTTTCTTTCCTGATGATGACAGAGCGGTGTAAACAAAACAATAAGCAGAAGGAGAGGCTATGAAAAAGTTGGTTGTGTTTTTTATAATGCCGGTTCTGGCGTTTGCCGGGGTCATAACTAGAACGCTTGAGTTTGACCGCGCGGATGTTTTGATCACCGAGGCAAACGGGTTTGATGTGGTGCAGATGCGTGAGTTTGCTTCAACCGGGGATCCGGGCAAGCCGAGTCTGCCCCTGGCAACGTTTAATATTGTGGTTCCCCCGAGCGCATCGGTTACCGGCATTGAGGTAATTGATAAGGAGTCGGTGGCACTACCCGGTATTTACCGGCTCCATCCCGCTCAGCCACCGGTGCCACTTTCAGCAACGAGTCAGGGGGAGTTTGTGCCCCCCGATGAAGCGGTTTATGCCAGTGGCAAACCTTATCCGGGCGTGGTGGTGGAATGGAACCGTTATACCGGGACGATGTTTGGCTGGCGGGTTTGTGGTTTTGGTGTATATCCGGTGCAGTACCAGCCGGCGACCGGCACGCTGACTTTTTTACGCCGCATTACGGTGAAAGTTACCTATGAAGAGGGGAGGGTTGCTCCGGTAGCATTGAGTTCGCGTCAGATTCGGGCATTTGCTCCGGCGGTAGCGGATGTGGTGGTTAATACTGAAGACATAGGGCGGTTTCGTCCCCCGGTGCGGATGACCGACAATATGGATTGTGATTACGCCATCATTACCAGTTCCGCCCTTGCCGCCAGTTTTCAGACAATTGCCGACTGGCGGACGAAAAAGGGTTATTATACCCGGGTTTTCAAGACCGATTCCATTAATGCGGTTTACCCGGGCAGAGACCTGCCGGAGAAAATTCGTAATTTTATCATTGATTACTGGACAAACCACGGATTGATTTATGTGCTTCTTGCCGGTGATAATTCAGTTGTGCCGGCACGACGTTGCCGGGTGACGGTGGGGAACGAAACAGATAATATTCCGGCAGATCTGTATTATGCGGACCTGCAGTGGTCCTGGGATGGCAACCAAAACAGTGTTTTCGGCGAGATGGTGGGCGATACGGTTGACCTGTTCTATGACCTGTTTGTCGGCAGGGCTTCGGTTGATAATGCCACACAGGTGACCACTTTTACCAACAAGACTTTGTATTATGAGAAAACGCCCATGACCGACTATCTCCGCAAAATGCTTCTCCCCTATGTTGAACTCTGGACCGGCTATTCGGGCCGGATTGTTTCCGATACCATCGCCGCTAAGACGCCGGCGGGCTGGACCGATGCCTATATTGCCAACCCGAGCAGTACCACGCCGATGCGGGATTCAATCAATGTCGGCTATCATTTCTGTCATGTGGCAGCACATGGTGATGATTATGGTTTTTACACCCAGTCAGGAACACCGATTTACACCACAACCGTGGCCCGCAATCAGACTAACTCTACCCGGCCGGTGATTTTGAACTCCATCGCCTGTATTTCCGGTAACTTTGAGGCGTCAGACTGCCTTGCCGAGGAGTTGATGAACAACGCCAACGGTGGCGCGGTGGCGACGATTATGAACTCCCGTTATGGTTGGGGAACGCCCCCGTCAATGGGGCCTTCGGAGAAACTGGACTGTATGTTTTATGACTACTACTTTATCGGTGACACGGTGGAAATCGGTCGGAATCACTGCTCGAGTAAGGGTGTTTATGGTTATATCGCCCAGCTTCAGAGTATCTGGCGCTGGTGTTATTATGAATTGAATCTTTTTGGTGATCCGGCTTTGCCGTTGTGGAATGGTGTGCCGGGGACGATGACCGTCCAGAATCGGGATACCATCACCACCGGAGCCCAGAGTTTTGAGGTGACGGTGAGGAGTGGTGGTAATCCGGTGGTCGGGGCGATGGTATGTTGTTATAAGTCCGGTGAGTTCCACGAGGTTGGCTACACCGACGGGACCGGCGTAGCCCGGGTGACAATTAATCCGCTTACAGTCGGGACGATGTCTCTGACAATAACCCGGAAGCAATATCTACCGGTTGAGAAAAGTGTGATTGTGGTTCCCGGAACTCCCCAGCCGTACCTGACAGTGCTTAATTACTACATTGATGATGGCAACAATCACCAACTTGAGCCCGGGGAGAGTGCGGACTTGTTCGTTACCGTGAAGAATCTGGGTAATGCCCAGGCGACCAATATTTCCGGCAGGTTGCGTACCGGTTCCGGTTATATCACGATGAGCGATTCGCTGTCCGCTTATGGCAATCTTAATGCCGGTGATACTTCACGGGGGGATCGGTTCCGGATTACCGCAAGCGGAGCAACGCCGCCCGGGACGCAGGTTACGTTCACCCTGGCCCTGACCAGTAATGAAGGCAGCTGGAATCCCACTTTTTCTATTACCGTCGGGACCCCCCGGGAGCCGGCTGCGGTATGGGTAAATCACGATACCGGTTACTGTAAGCTGTCAGTTACCGCGCTTGGTTCAATTGGCTATACCGAACCGCCGTCACTGGACTTAGGCGCGGGCTTCTGTTATCCCAAGACTTCCGGCAGCAGTCTTTACTATGCCAGTTTTCTTTTGGGAAATAGCGTCAGTTATGTGGTGGACCGGTTTTATGGTCAACCCGCCTCCAGTTATAACACCGATTTCCGGTTGGTGGACAGTGTGCGGGCGGTGGTACCGCCTCTTGCCGGAGATGAGCATTATCGGGCGGTGTTAAACGATGCCGGACACACCACGCCCAAGAGCATTCGGGTAACCCAGAATTCCTACATGGACGCGGCCACCGGTTATAATGATTTCGTTGTCCTGGTTTACGACATTCAGAACCAGGGCACAAGTGCGGTGAGCGGGGTGTACGCCGGCATCATCGCCGACTTTGATGTTGGCTCTGACCCGACCCAGAATACGGTTACCAGTAACGAGAGTAAGCGTTTTTGTTATATGCGGCAGGCGGCCAGCGCCAATCCCTGTGTTGGCGTAAAGATTCTCTCGCCGCAGTCCTTTGCCAATCTGTGTGCGGTTGACCATGCCCGTTATGTTTATCCGGATTCGGCGATGACCGAAGGGATGAAATTCCGCATTCTCAACGGGACGATAGTTCAGCGTAACTCCAACCGCAACTACGACTGGTCGGTGGCGGTTTCGGTCGGTCCGTTTAACCTGAACCCCGGGGAGACCCAGCGCGTGGCTTTTGCCTTTATCGGGGGGACCTCAGCGGCTGATTTTGAAATCAATGCGGATAGCGCTCAGTCCTGGTTTGACAGCAATGTTGGTATTGCGGACGAAGAGGGTGCCTCCGAGCCGAGGGGAATTCCCGGCATCAGTTGTATTCCCAATCCATCTGCCCACACCGTGCTTGTTAATTACCATCTGGCTCAAGCCGGACGGGTCCGGGCCGAGGTGTTTGATGTGACCGGCCGGTCAGTGGCGATTCTGTTTGACCAGGTGATGGAGCCGGGAAAGCTGGAGTTTCGCTGGGATGCCGGCTATCTGGCAAACGGCGTTTATCTGCTCCGATTGGATTCACCGACCGGTAGCGAAACTCAGAAACTGGTGATTAAGCGCTAAAGAGGTTCGGTAAGTAGATTGGGGGCGGTCGGTAAACCGCCCCCAATTTTATTATTCCACCACCAGCAGTTTGCTGGTGATATCTGCTGCCGGGATCCGGATGAAATACACGCCCGGAGACAACTGGCCCGGCAGTTGGGTGCCTTCTGGTCCGAGAACAAGGGTGGTTAATTTTCTGCCACTGCGGTCGTAAATTATCATTGTTAGCGGTCGGTCCGGTGGCGGGGTAGGACGGATTGCGGAGCCGGCGTGAATAACAGCCGGGGAAATTTTAACTGGTCGGTTGATATGCCGCCTCCCGGATTCCTTTATTCCCACCTGGGGAGGTTGATAGCGACCGGTACGCGCCATATCAAACTGGTAGGTAGGCCATTCACAGGATAACGGGGTGAAGGGGGTGTCGGTTTCCCAGACCGTTACCGCCATTGTTCCGTTGTTGTCGTAAGAGACGGTGACGATATCCAGGGAGTCGTCACCGTCAACATCGGCACAGGTGGCACCGTTGAGATAGGTGAAACCATAGGTCCGGAGAGGCCAGCCGGCAACGGGTGTACCGTCGTGATGGACCGCGTATAGATAGCCCATGGTATCGGTACTGTTCATCATATTGCTGGTGAAGATTATTTCCATATCACCATTGTTATCAATGTCGGCAACGGTGACGTTGCCCTCAGCGGCGTCGCCGTTGGGCTGGAAGATGGGGAAGCCGTTTAGTGTTGAGCCGGTGTTATCAAAAGCATAGAGGACATCGGCGGCGCCACCGATGATGCCGGCTAATCCACATATGACTTTCAATTCGCTGTTCTGGTAGAGGTCGGCAACAGTGGGTGGACAATAGGTCCACCGGGCAAATCGGTAGGGCCAGCCCGAAAGGATTGTGCCATCGTGGCGGAAGGCATAGGTCCCCTGGCCATCGCGGTGCAGGGCGATGACAATCTCCAGCGTATCATCACCATCCAGGTCGGCAAGCGCGGGAGATTGATAGGAGAAGGCGCCGCCATTGGGGTTGGTTACCGGCCAACCCGGGAGGAGGCTGCCATCAGCACGAAAGACATACAGGGAGTTGTAAGAGGCGTAAACGATTTCCTGCTCGCCGTCCCGGTTGATGTCCGCCACCGCCGCACCGAGCGCCGGCACATGGTCAAGCGAGCAGGGCCAGGCACCGGGTTGAGGAACGCCGTTGTGACGCAGGACATGGAGATGGCCGATTGGCCAGTCTCGTTCGCCCGCGATAATTTCCAGCGTGTCATCACCGTCAATATCAGCGAGGGTTGGACTGTCGGCGAAGTTGCCGTTGACCAGTCCGGTGAAAGGCCAGCCGTTTTTTACCGTGCCGTTTTCATTGAACACATATACTCCGCCTCCAGTTGTCATTCCCCGGGTGCAGATGGCGATTTCGTATTCACCGTCCCGGTCAATGTCGGCAACCGCCGGGGCGTACTGTCCCATATAGCTGAAACTGCGGGGCCAGTTCGGATAATAACTGCCGTCATAACGCCAGACATAAAGTTGGCCCGCGGTAGAGGGCATGATGATTTCCTGTCTGCCGTCGTTGTCAAAATCGGCCAGCGCTACCCCGCGACAGGGGGCGAACATACTATTGCCGGGAACCCGTTTAGGCCAGCCCGGCATGATCCTTATTTCATCCTGTTCGGGCGGAATGGGCAGGGGTGCCATTTCCGGTTTTACAATTAACGCTCCGGGGAGCGGTGATTCCGGTCCGGTAATTTCTGCCTTCATTACCGGGTGCAGGGAAAGGAGAATAAGCAATAAGTGCATCTTTCCTCCTTTGTCGTTTTTTATTCTACCTCAATGCTTTCAATTAACAACTCGTCACCGCCGGTTATTTCGCCGCCGGCGTTGCAATCACACATCTCTTCAACGGTGGCAAACTCTTTACCGCATTTCCGGCAGCGAATTCGTAGTGGTACGCGCCGAAAAGTCAATTTTGCCGAGGCAGCAGGGGTGCCGGTTTTGAGCTGGTCAAAGTAAAACTGTACACATTCCGGGACAACAGCAGATTTTTCGCCGACCAGAAGGTTGACCTGTTTGACCACGGTGGCGCCCAGTTTTTTGCGTTCAATCTCTATCTGCTGGAGCAGGCTTCTGGTGATGGCAAATTCATGCATAAGCCAGGGTGTGTGTTCGCGGTGCCGGGTTGGCAGATTTCACTTTAACTGTTCCAGGAGTCGGGTGGCGTTGGAGTCTGCGGGATGTCTTCGCAACCAGTCAGAAAGAAGCGTCCGGGCCCGTTCAGGAGTTCGCATGTTTTCGGTATAGAGATGGTAGAGGAGCAGGACTATTTGCCATTCGTCCGGTGCCATTGATAGAACCTGCTGGTAGGTTTTTTCGGCTTCGGCATAATTGCCCATCGCCTGATAGATAAAACCGCGCTGGAGCAGGAGTTCCAGGCGTAAGCGGGGGTCGCTTTCGCTGTAGGCGAAGGCAGAGTCAATGGCGTTGATGGCGGTCGGGTAATCGTTATTGAGGGCGGCAAACCGGGAGATGTGGTAAAAGAGGAGCATTCGCTGGGGTGATTCCAGGTCAAATCGAAGGGCGGGGATAAGCGCATTCTGTGCCGCCCGGTAGTTGCCGGTGCGGGCGTATTCCATTGCCAGCATCAGGTGGCTGTGGGCATAGGTGGTAAGTAGTCCCTTGGTGTTTTCGTCCTTTTCTACCCGGGGGTCAAGCATTGATTTTAACTTAAACTTCTCGGTGAGCAGAACCCGGGTGCGGGTGGTGTCAACAGTGCCTTCATTGGGGTCGTTGCCCCGTTCGCCAACCACCCGGCGTACCAGCCCTTCCAGACGGAGATAAGGGGCGACATCCACCGTATTGTCCGGGGAGACGGTGGTGGCGAAATAGACCGGGCTTTTCGGTTGATAACCCGAGCCAAATACTTTCGCCATAAACTCTTCGGGTGAGGATTCGTAGTCCCGGGGCCAGGCGAGTTTGATACCACCGGCGGTGGCGACGATGTTGCGGATCATAATGTCTTTTAATAACACCATCCGGTTGTCTTTTCCGAAAAACCCCTGGGGCAGGCGTTCAATTTCTTCTTCGGTGAAGGAAATCGGTACCCCCCAGCGTTTCAGTTGTTTGCAGAACCAGGCGGTATTGAGCAGGGAGAGGTTGGCGACCGCGACGTTTTTGCCGAAGTTCGGGTCATTGTCAGCAACCAAGGAGGGGACTGTTTGCATAAACCAGAGCGGGAATGTGTCGTTGTCACCATTGGTGAAAACGACCGCCTTGTCGCCTTCACAGCAGATGAGCATATTGTAGCCGTACTCGGCGGGAATCCAGTTGTGGCGGCGGGTGACGGTTTTGTAGTTGAGGAACATCGGGACAAAGGCGAAGGCAACCAGGGCGGTGGCCGTGACCGGCAGCGGTATGGGCCACTTTTTCTTGAGTTTCTGGTCTAACCAGCCGAGGAAGGCGTAGGCGCCGGTACCGATGAAGACGGTGTAGAAAACAAAGGAGAAGGCAAAGAAGTAGTCTCGTTCGCGGACTTCGCGGAATTTAAGTTCGGGGCGGGGGTCAGAGGGGGAGAATTTTAGGTTGAGATAGGTGAGCAGTCCGATGGAGGCAACAATGAAGGCAACGAAAATGAGGGTGAAGGAATTTTTGTCCCGTTTGAACTGATGCCACATTCCCCACAGACCCAGAAGCGGAGGAATCAGGCCGAGTAGCCCCTGCCAGCCGAGCCGGAGGAAAATCCGGGGGATGTTGGTAAGGAGGATATCCAGGTATCTTTCGTTGCCCCATTGCCAGAGAAAATAACGCACATAGAAGGCGATCTGCTCAATGTAGGCGCGGAACAGGTCAAAGGCGGGGTTCTGGTTACGGCGCCAGTCTTCTTCGGTGTAGAACTGGGTTTTGCGCGGCAGGAGGCGCATCGGGTCGTACTGTTCTCTTTTGAGTACCGAGACGAAGTCCCGCCAGCGGGTGGGCTCCACTTCGTTGATGCTGGGGTGGTGCTTGGCCCGGATGAGCATTATAAATTGGACCGTCCCGGCAAGCAGGACCAGTCCCAGGAGTAATCCGACATAACCGGCGCGGAGTTTTTTCTTGGTGTGGAGCCAGGAGAGATAACCGGCATAGCCGGCGAGGAAGAGGAGGACCAGAACAGGGGCTTTAGTCCAGCGCTCAATGAAGGCGACTATGGGGGAGGCGAGGAAGAGAACGACATCGTCCATAATTTTCTGACCGGCACCGATGTAGGCGGTGATGAATACCAGCGCGAGGATGCCGAGACCGTAGACAATGGCGATGTTCCGCTCGGAGCGTTCCATTATCTGGAGACCATAATAGGTCCCGACAAGCATCAGGGGAACGACGATGAATGTACCGAGCGATAGCCCCATTTCGTAAACCGTGAGGATAATGAGGTAGCCGATCATCAGTTCAATGAAGCGGAGGTGGATGACCGCCATCCGGTCTACGACCAGGGCGAATATCAAAACGGCGAATACCACCAGCATCGGCGTGAAATGGATACCGGTGGAAACGAAGAGGAGGAAAATGGCGGCAAGGATTGCCCGGTTATCACCGCTGCCCTTTTCCCTTCCTTCACGCCAGATCAGCGCCATATAGAGAACGCCGAGCGCCAATAGAACACAAGGACCGTAGACCTCCGCCTCCACAGAGTTGTCCCAGTAGGAATAGGCAAAACCACACATCAGGGCGGCAAACGCACCGGCGATATGGGGCAGCCACCAGCGCCGGTTTTTCTCCCCGGCAGTGTTGATGGAAAGCAGGCGGACCACAATTAGATAGATGAGACCGCAGGAGAAAGCGCCGAACAGGGTTGGGATGAGGTTTACCCGGAAGGCGATTTCTTTGCCGATGGGCAGGAGGGTGAACAGCCGGCCGATCATCACAAACAACGGCGTTCCGGGGGGATGGGGAACACCGGCGATGTAGGATACGGCAATTAGCTCAGCACAGTCCCAGAATGAGGCGGTGGGGGCAACGCTGTAGAGATACACCGCCATGATGACAAGGGATACGGCAAAGAAAATCACCAGTCGCCATCTTGATTCGTTCATAGTTTAAGTCTCCTTTAATAATGCCTGCATAAGGTTATACTTTAACTGCGATGGTGTCAAATTGACCAGCATTTTCCCCCGTTGGGCAAAACTGATATTGGCGGTGGTTTCGGAAACGACAATGGCAATGGCGTCGGTGATCAGGGTGATACCGGTGGCGGCGCGGTGGCGCATTCCGGTGCCGGGCGGCGCCTCGCCGAGGGGGAGGGTGCAGCCGGCGGCGATGATTTGACCGCCGCTGACAATAACCGCGCCGTCGTGTAATGGCGAGGGCGGGGTGAAGATGGAAACAATTAGCGGTGCCGAGACCTTTGCCTCTAATCGGGTGCCGGTCTCGGCATATTCCCGCAGACCGATTTCTCGTTCCAGGACGATGAGGGCGCCCAGTTTTCTCTCTTTTAACTGGGCGGCAGCGGCAACCAGTTCCTCAACCATCGCGGCATCCGCCGCCGGGCGAAAAAGAAAGCGTAGGGGGCGGGCGCGGCCAAAACGGGAGAGGAGGTTTCTGATTTCCGGCTGAAAGATGATGACGAATGCGACGAGCCAGACGGTGGTCAGTGAGGAGACAATCAAACCGAGCGCCTTAAGGTCCAGCAGCCGCGCTAATCCGGCAACTATGAGCAGGAAGATCAGGGCGTAGAGCATTCTTATTGCCCGGGTGCCGCGCAGGAAGCGAAGGAAGTAATAGGTGAGCAGAGCGACGACGACGATGTCAATGGCATCAATTAAACGGAAGCGGATGAAGTTGGCCATTTAAACCTCGGTGAGGGCAGCGAGCGCGGGCAGGAGTTTTATCGCATTGTGGATGGTGAGGGCGCGTTTCACTGCCCGGACGTCGTGGACCCGGATGATACTGGCACCGTTTTCCGCTGCGAGGACCGCGGCGGCAATTGTGCCTTCCAGCCGTTCTTCTGGGGGCAGGCCGAGCAGTTTGCCGATAAAGGACTTGCGGGACGGTCCGACCACAATCGGCACTCCCAGGCTCTTCAGTTCCCGGAGGCGGCGGATAATGGTCAGGTTGTGGGCGGTGGTTTTACCGAAGCCAATGCCGGGGTCGATGAGGATTTGTTCTTTTTTGATGCCGGACCGGATTGCCCTGGTGATGGCGGTGGCAAGCCAGGAGACGATTTCTCCCATCAGGTCTTGGTAAACCGGTTTTCTTTGCATCGTTCGGGGGGTGCCTTTGATGTGCATCAGGATTACCGGGACACCGGCGCGGGCGCAGACCCGGGCCATGCGGCGGTCAAAGGAGAGTGCCGAAATGTCGTTGATCATCGTCGCTCCTTCCTGGATTGCCGCTGTGGCAACCCGGGCGCTGGTGGTGTCAACCGATATCGGTACCCGGCTCTTTTTTGCCACCGCTTTTAACACCGGTAAGAGTCGGCGCAGCTGTTCTTTTGGCGGGACCGGGAGCGATCCCGGTCGGGTGGACTCGGCGCCGATGTCAATGAAATCGGCACCTTCGTCAATAAGCCGGAAGGCGTGCGCCACCGCCGCTTCTGGTGCGAAGAATTTTCCGCCGTCGTAAAAGGAGTCCGGAGTGACGTTGACAATTCCCATCAGGTGGGTGCGAGTGGCAAGGTTGACCTTTTTCCCGCTAACGGTGATGGTTGAGGACGGAGCGAAATAATTGTTCAACAGGGTTTTTATTTCCGGCACGAGCCGAGCAACACAGGCGGGTTGCAAGCTCAGCCGCCGGCAAATTTCTTCCATCTGGCGTTGGCTGGCAAACAGGATGGCAGCGCTGGTTTTTGTTTTTCCGGAGATCACCTGACGGTGGACCGCACAGTCGGCACCGGTGGCGAGGGCGGTCTGCTTCAAAATGTTCGCCGCGGCAACACTTAAACCTTCCACTTTTATTGCCAGGGAGTTGTTTTTAGCGGTGAAAATTTCCCACGCCGCTTCGTCAACTCCAATCTGTGCCAGTTCCTGATAGAGATCCTCTTTTTCGGCCAGATTAAGAATCCGCACAGGAAAAACTTATACCAAACTTCTTGGCAGTGTCAATTTTAAAACCGATACCGGGGCGGGATAACCAGAAATTATGGTTTTCCCGGTCACGGAAAATTCTACTCCGGAGTAGAATTTTCCCCCGTCCAGTTTTTAGGCACAATGTGTTGATATTCTTAGTGTTATAAGAATTTAATGAAATTTGAGACCCCATCCCGGGAGCGGTTCCCCGGAGAGCGGGTGAGATTTTCTGCCCAGCAGGAGAGGGAAAATATTGTTCGGTCATTGCCATTACCAGGGATGGGCAAGGGAAAATGGTACTACCCGGGGGTAATTGCACCCTTCTGTCTTTCTTGACACCGGTAGAAAATCGCCTATTCTAATCGTGATGATTAGAAAACGTGGACCAGTAAGTTCTAGAACCTGTCCTTTTTGTGAGAAGGGTGTGACCAATATTGATTATAAGGACCCGCGGTTAAAGGATTATCTCACCGAACGGGGGCGGATTGTTTCTTCCCGGGTTTCCGGACTCTGCGCCCGACACCAGCGGCGGCTGGCAAAGGCGATAAAGCAGGCCCGGAATCTGGCACTGTTGAGTTGAGGTCAGTGATGAAGGTTATTCTCCTTACCGATATTCCCCGGCTCGGCAGTCAGGGCGAGGTGGTGCAGGTGCGGGACGGGTTTGCCCGGAATTATCTGTTGCCCAGAAAACTGGCACTTGTGGCGGACGAGACCAACCTGCGCCGCTTAGATGGTATCAAAAAGCAGATTGCCGGCCGGACGGCAAAGTTAAACCAGCGATTGCTGACAATACGGGAGCAACTCGGACTGGTGACATTGAAGGCGTCCCTGAAAATGGGTGAGGCGGGTGCCTTCGGAGCGATAACCAATGCCGATATTGCCCGTCTGCTCACAGCAGCCGGCCAGAAGGTGGATAAGCATGCCATCGTCCTGGAGGAGCCAATTAAGGTGCCCGGGGTGTACGATATCCCGATTAAACTGGGCCAGGATGTTACCGCCACCGTGAAACTCTGGGTGGTGGAAGAGGCGACGGGTTGAGCACCACCGGCAGCAAAAGTGATTGAAGTTAAGGTTGAGGCGGTTCTTATTGACAGTTCCACCAATACGCCGGTGATGCTTTTGCGGGAGACAGGCGGGAATCGGGTGCTGCCGGTTTTTATCGGTGCGGCCGAGGCAACCACAATTGCCTATGCCCTGGAGGGGACCAAGTATGTCCGGCCGCTTACCGTTGACCTGATGCGTAATCTAGTGGTGGGGTTGAACGGCAGTGTAAAAAGGGTGATTATCAACAAACTGGAGGAGGACACCTTTTTTGCCGAACTGGTGGTGGAGACTCCGGAACGGGTAATTGCGATTGATGCCCGTCCTTCTGATTCGGTGGGATTGGCACTGCGCACCGGAGCGCCGATATATGTAGAGGAGTCGGTGATGGAGCGGGCCGGGCAATTGCTTTCTGCTGACGATGAGGAGCGACTGCGGGAGTTGCGGATCAAATTGCGTAATATTGACCCCGAGGATTTTGGCAATTTTCAGATTTAGCACACAGTGGCTGGTTCCGAGACTGAAAAACTGAAAAGGGGCGTTGACCGTTTAGAGACCGAGGTGGAACTTGCCGAGCGGCTAGCGTTGTCCCGGCAGACCGGCAGGCCGTTGCGGGTGAAACTGGGCATTGATGCCTCGGGTCCGGATATCCATCTGGGTTTTGCCGTAGTTTTGCGCAAGCTGCGGGAGTTTCAAGAGCTGGGGCATACCGCGGTGCTGATCGTTGGTGATTTTACCGGTAGAATCGGTGATCCGACCGGCCGCTCAAAAACCCGTCCTCAGCTGGACGAAGAGCAAATCCGGGCGAATATGGCACGCTATCGGGAGCAGGTGTTCAAGATTCTTGACCCGGAGCGGTGTGAGTTCCGGTATAACTCCGAATGGCTGGACCGGCTGACCGCCACCGATGTTGTCAATATCGCTGCCCGGTACACCGTTGCCCGGTTGATTGAGCGGGAAGATTTCAAAAACCGTCTCGCCCAGGGGGTGCCGTTATCGGTTCACGAGTTGCTTTATCCTCTTTTCCAGGGCTATGATTCGGTGATGGTCCAGGCGGATGTGGAGCTGGGTGGTGCGGACCAGTACTGGAATCTTCTTGTTGGGCGGGAGTTGCAGGCGCGTTTCGGACAGCGGCCGCAGGTGATAATGACGATGCCGATTCTGGTGGGCACCGACGGCAAACTGAAGATGTCAAAATCCTATGGCAATTATGTGGGAATCACCGACCCGCCCGAGGAGATGTTCGGGAAGTTGATGTCCATTCCCGATGAGGCGATTTTGGATTACTTCCGCCTGACCACCGATAAGGATGATGCCGCAATCAATCAGATTGCCGAGCGACTGAGAAAGGGAGAAAATCC
This sequence comes from uncultured bacterium, assembly GCA_964412225.1. GTDB lineage: Bacteria > Hydrothermota > Tepidihabitantia > Tepidihabitantales > Tepidihabitantaceae > CAYPNB01. Next base: position 39,670 of record CAYPNB010000002.1, read on the forward strand.
GCGTAATGTCAAGGTTGAGCTGGCAAAGGCGGTGGTGGCGATTTATCATTCGCCGGCACTTGCCGAGCGGGCAGCGGCAGAGTTTGACCGGGTGTTTAAAGAAAAGGGGGTGCCGGATGACATCGCGGATTTTGTCCTGCCGGCGGCGGGGATCGGGATTGTCGACCTCGTGGTCCGGGCCGGGTTGTTGCCGTCAAAAAGCGAGGCCCGGCGGAAGTTAAGGGAGGGGGCAATCTACCTTGACGGCGAGCGGGTGGGTGACGAAACGCTGCTGATTAGGCCGGCGGCCCAGCCGATAATTCTGAAGGTGGGGAAACGCCGTTTTCTCCGCCTTGTTGGCGGTGGTGACTGACACCACCGGTCAACGGAGTAAAATTTGACTGTCAGAGTAGCGGGTTTTACAATTGTAAAAAGGAGAACAGCAATATGGAAGATAAACAACCACCGCAGGGTCCACCGGTTCAGGTGGAGATCGGAGAGAAGGAGTCAGAGGGGATTTACTCCAATTTTGTTCTCATTGCCCATTCGGGATCAGAGTTCATCATTGATTTTGCCCGGATTCTTCCCGGTCTGCCGAAGGCAAGGGTTTTTGCCCGGATTGTGATGACTCCCCAGCATGCCGCCCTCCTGCACGAGGCGCTGGCGGAAAATATCCGCAAGTATGAGGCCCGATTCGGGAAGATAAAGTTGCACGGCCAGAAAGAGGATACCGCCAAAGCGCTTGGTTTCTAATATTCCGTCAATACCGGTTGAACTGAATCAACTTGCCCGAGTTGTGCACCGGGCAAGGGGCAGGGTTTTTCTGGTCGGGGGGCCAGTACGGGATATGCTTCTGGGCCGGATACCACCAGACTGGGACCTGGCAATTGACCTCGGACCGGAAAAGGAGGCGGCGGCAGGACGGATGCGCGAGGTGCTGGGGGAGATTGTCCGGGAACTCGGGGGGAGGTTTGTGTTTCATTCCCGGTTTTTGACCGGAACGGTTTTCCTTAACGGGCAATCTGGAAAAGCGGGACCGGCACGGATTGATATCTGTCACACCCGGGAGGAGTTTTATCCGAGACCGGCGGTGCTGCCGCGGGTGGCACCGGCACCGATTGAACGGGATTTGTTTCGGCGGGATTTTACCATTAACGCCATTGCCTGGGAGTTGAGTCCGGGTGGGCTGGGGAAAATCGTTGACCCCTTTCACGGTCAGGACGACCTGAAGGCGCGGTTGGTGCGGGTGCTCCATCCCAACAGTTTTATTGATGATCCGACGCGAATCTTTCGGGCCATTAGATTTGCTATCCGGCTTGATTACGAGATTGAGTCGGGTACCCTTTATCTTCTCCGCCGGGCGGTGGTGGAACGTTATCCGGCACGGCTGACACCAGAACGAATTCTTTACGAGTTACGGTGTATTGTGCTGGAGCCGGCAATGCTTCGGATAATGGAGGCGTTGGTGCGGGAAGGGGTGCTGATGGCGTGCTGGGAGTGGCGGATGCCCAGGGATTTCTTTGTTTCTCTGCAGCGGCTGGTGGCGAACGGTGTCGGTCCGCAGGAGCGGTTCGGTTATCTTTTGAGCGTTTTGCCGGTGACAGAAAAGTTTCCGATCACTCGGGAAGAAAGGGAGGTGCAGGCGGTGCTGCGCCGGGCCGAGGCAATTGAGCGGCAACTGAAGCGGGTAAAGCGGCGGGAGACGATTTATCGGTTACTCCACGGATTGCCCGTACCGGCGCTGCGGGTGATGATGGCGTTAAACCGCAGCGGAGTGGGAAGGAAAATAGCAATTTACTTACGGAAACTGGTGGGAGTTCGGGCCGAACTTACGGCGCGGGATTTATTGACAATGGGATTTGAACCCGGGCCAAAACTGGGCAGGGTGTTACAGCAATTGCTCTTGGCCCGATTGGCGGGAAGGGTCCGAACCCGGGCTGATGAGGTTAGGCTGGTGATGCGATGGAGAAATAAAGGTATGGTGAGTGGGAAAAGGGACAAAGAAGGACGGCGGGGCTGATGGATTTTCGGGAGATGCTCTTGTCGGTGCCGGCGATACTTTTCGGCCTGACGGTGCACGAGTTCAGTCACGGCTACGCGGCGTTTTTGCTCGGGGACCCGACGGCAAAGGCGGAGGGAAGATTGACCATGAACCCACTGAAGCACCTGGACCCGATCGGCACATTGCTTTTGCTTTTACCCTGGACCCGGTTTGGCTGGGCACGTCCGGTGCCGATTGACCCGGCGAATTTTCGGAACCCGCTGCGGGATCTGGCGATCGCCGCGCTTGCCGGACCGCTTGCCAATTTTATTACCGCCCTGGTAGCGGGTGGTGTAGCAAGAGTGTTGATTTTACTGGGGGTAACTGGATTTGCCTTGCGGTTAATGAGTTATTTCGTGCTGTTCAATTTGATTCTCTGTTTCTTTAATCTCCTGCCCATTCCGCCGCTTGACGGTTCCCGACTTGTTTATTATATTTTACCGCCGGAGGTTGCCGTTCATTACGGCAAGCTGGAACGGTATGGATTTTTAAGTCTTCTGGTAATATTTGTGTTTGGTGTGCCGATATTTCGTTATCTGCTTTTTCCGATGGTCCTGACCGCCACCAGATTGCTTTTGGGTCAGGGGGGGTGGATTTAAAACCATGAGCCGGCGAAGAAATCGTTCGGTGGCGGGGGTTCTCGGCTGGGTCGGGGCAATTGCCCTGGTGCTGTTTACTGCGATCAGTATGATTTCTTTTTTGTTCGGCCGGGGTACACCACGGACAAATTACGGCGGGATAGTGGGGAGCTATCTGGCGTCCGGGTTGTTTTATCTTCTGGGTGGAATGAGTGTAATGGTGCCGGCGCTGGCCGGGACGGTGATTTTTATCGCCTTAACCCGGCGGCAGACAGAGCACTGGCGTCGGTTCTGCTCGTTTGGGTTACTTTTCCTTGTGGTTCTGGTTGGGGCGGGTCTGCTTTCTTTTTATTCGGGCATGCGTTCACCCCAGGATAATTTCGGCGGGCTCTTCGGCTCTTTTGTTAGCACGGTGTTAACCGGGACAATCGGGCTGGGTGCGCTGTCACTGGTTGCGCTTGGCTTTTACTTCGGTTTTGTAATGTGGTGGCGGCGGCTGAGCCGACGAGATATTTTCTGGACGGTGGTGATATTAATCGGCGGGCTGTTTTTGGCACTGTTTCTCGGGTATTTTCATACCGGCCGGCACCTCGCTGGATCGGTTGGTTATGGCGTCATCGGTTTTCTCAACGGGTTAATCGGTTCTGTTGGTACGTTGATCTTTCTGATTACCGGGGTGGTGGCGCTGCTGGTGGTGGCGGGTGTAACGCCGTTTTTCCGTCCCGCGGTCAGGGCGGTGGCGGTGTTGCTAAAGCGGATTGTGTCCCGGCCGCGTGCCGAGCGAGCGGTTAAAATTCAAGTAACACCGGCGGGTGTTAATACCGCTGTTCCGAAAGGGGTAGAGTCAGAAGCGATGGTAACGGCAACCGGTCCAGAACCCGCGCCGGTGGAAACTAGGGTTCCGGTGCTAACGGCAGATGAAGGGGCACAGACGGAGACCACTGGTCCAGAAAAGGGGGCGGCGCTGAGGCCCCTGCGGCCGAAGCGCAGCCCGAAGCCTGATTTTGTCCGTTTCCAGACGGAGTTTCTGGAACGGCTGGACCAGCCTGTCGCTACTGATCGGGTGTTTAAGGACCCGGCCGAGGCGGAGGCGGAGGGGCAGGTTTTGATGAACAAGTTGAAGGAGTTCGGTGTTGACGGACGGCTGACCGCAATTCTTTCGGGGCCGATGATTACCCGGTTTGAGCTGGAGCCGGCGCCCGGTGTGCGCTGCAGCGGTATTGAGAGCCTTGCCGATGATATTGCCCTGGCACTTTCGGCGGAGCGGGTCAGGATTTTGGCACCGATTCCAGGTAAGAGTGCGGTCGGAGTGGAGATTCCCAACAAGAGCCGGCGGACCGTTTTTCTCAAGGAGGTGCTGGTTAGCGATACCTTTCGCCAGATTGATTCGCCGCTGGGTTTTGCCCTCGGTACCACCATTACCGGCGAACCGTTCTGTGCCGACCTCCGGCAGATGCCCCATATTCTGATTGCCGGTACCACCGGTTCGGGGAAGTCGGTGTGCATTAATTCCATAATTATGTCCATTATCTATCGTTCCACACCGGATGAGGTGCGGTTGCTGACAATTGACCCGAAACAGTTGGAATTACCCATTTACGACCCCATTCCCCATCTGCTTTCCCGGACGACCATCAATCCGGAACTGGTGATCGGTGAACTGACCAGGATAGTTAACATTATGGAGGCGCGTTACAGTGAGTTTGCCGAACTGGGGGTGCGGGATATTACCAGTTTCAACGCCTGCTGTGAGGAGGCGGGGAAGCAGAAAAAGCCGTATATTGTGGTGGTGGTGGACGAACTGGCGGATTTGATGCAGCGGGCGCCGGCAGAAATTGAGGCACGGATTATCAGACTGGCCCAGATGTCCCGGGCGGTGGGGATTCATCTTATTCTTGCCACTCAGCGGCCATCGGTAGATGTGATTACCGGTCTGATCAAGGCGAATTTTCCCTGCCGGATTGCGTTTCAGGTGGCAACCAAGGTTGACTCCCGGACGATTCTTGACGCCAACGGTGCGGAGTCGCTGCTCGGTCGGGGCGATATGCTGTTTATGCCCCCGGGTAAAGGGGAGCCAATTCGTCTCCACGGTTGTTTTGTTTCGGAACGGGCGACAAAACGGTGCGTTGCCCTCTGGGCAGGCCGTTATCTTACCGAACTTCTGGACGGTCTGGTTGAGGACCCGGCGGCGATGGCGGCGGCGGTGGTGCAGCAGGACCTGATGGATGTGCTCTACGACCCACGGCGGGCGGCAAGGGGTAAGAAACTGGAACAACTCCAGGCGTTACTTTCGCCGGCGGTGGTTAACAGCCTGATGTCCCGGCGTTATTATGAACCGCTTGTTGAGGAAGCTGAGTTAAAGGAGATGGGGGCGAGCGGAGAGGGGGCGGGTAGCGGTGAGACGGACCCGCTGTTTGTTGAGGCGGCACGACTGGTGGTTCTCCACCGGGAGGCTTCGGTGTCAATGCTCCAGCGTCGTCTGGATGTGGGCTGGGCCCGGGCGGGCCGGATAATTGACCAGCTGGAACGGGCAGGTATTGTCGGGCCGCATGCGGGCAGTAAGCCGAGAAAGGTGCTGGTTGAAGACGAAGGAGAACTGGCAAAGAAATTAGAAGGATTGCAGCATAATGATAAGTCCTAAGGAGTACCGGAGTTGGATTAAAGCCATTGTGGCGGCAGTTCCCTGCGCGACCACCAAAGAGGTGGAGGAATTTATTCGTTCTCTGTCCGAGGCAAAACTGGTGGCACCGAAGCCAGAGATTGTAGTTGGTGACCACTGGTTTTCTATGCGGCGTTATCATGACCCGGTTTCTCAGGAAGAACTGTTAGAGGTGTACATTGGTTCGGCCGCTATCGGTGGGGAGTGGCTGGGTTATGATCGGATTGACCCGCGCTGGCTTGATGCCGAGGGCAGGGATATGAAACGCTGGGAACTTACCCGGGCCTATATGAGGCCAAAGTTCCGGGGGCGGAATTATTCGCCGTTTATGGTGGAACTGGTGCTGGCCTTGTGCAAGAAAAATCAAGGTTATTCGGTGGTGGCGTATCCCCGGCATGTTGCGATGCTGGTTACCCTTTTGCGGATGGGGTTTAAGCCCCTGGACGGGAGTAACTACGATGTCACCTTGAGGCGGATTTTAACTCAGGGGATGCGTTGGTATCGTAACGATGCCAATCAGCGCCGGTTGTATTACGCCCAGGAGTTCCGTCCTTTTATCATTGAGGGTAGTTTTATAATGGAGAAGCGGGTGGCACCGTTTACCATCTGGGAGTTTCTCTGGCAAAAGATTTAGCGCGGGATAAAATCTTTTAGTCGGCTGGCACCGAGGATGCCAGCGTCATCGCGCAGGCGGGAGAGGACAACTTTCAACTGGCGGTTTGCCCCGTAAAGCCGGTGATGGAGCGTTTTTTCTACCGCGAGGAGCAGGGGTTTGCCCAGCCGGCTGACCCCGCCCCCGAGAACGACAATTTCTGGGTCAAGGAGCATAACCGCGTTGTAGATGGCGATGCCGAGCAGTTTACCGGTTTCCTGAATCACCCGGAGTGCGAGCGGGTCACCTTTTCGGGCAGCAATGCCGATTTCCCGCGGGGTGATGCGGCGAAGGTTATAGTTCACCAGTTCCAGAATCGGGTTTAAGCCCGGGGCCGGGGTGCCGAACAGGGTAAGCTGATTCTTTGTGGTAGCGAGTCGGCGCTGGTGCCGGTGCAGTAGCCGCCGGCAGCGGGCAGTGATTGCCCGGGCGCCGGTGTAACGTTCCAGGCAGCCGGTATTGCCACAGGCACAGGTGGCACCTTTCGGGAAGAGAACGGTATGACCCAGTTCGCCGGCGAAACCGTTGGCACCGAGTAGCAGGTGGTTGTTGGCAATTATACCGGTACCGATTCCGGTGCCGATGGTGATGCCGAGGACGTTCTGGGCGCCGCGGGCAGCGCCGAAGAGCCATTCTCCGAGCACTACCGCATTGGCATCATTGGCGCAGGACACCTCCAGACCGGTGAGCCCGGAGAGGAGCGATTTTACCGGGATATCACGCCAGAGCGGCAGGTTCGGCGAGAAGGTGACAATGCCCGCGCGGTGGTCAACCAGTCCGGCAACACCGATACCGACAGCAGTTACCGGTAGTTTTTCCTTTATTTCCAGAAGCATCCGGGCGAGACGGGTAAGGGTTTTTTCTGCCGGCAGGTCGGCGTCGGTCAGGAGCCGGCGCCGCTGGCGAATTTTACCCGATTGGTCAACCAGTCCGATTTTGACATTCGTGCCACCGATATCAACGCCGACGGTAAAACCGGTTTCGCTCAAGGTTGGGAATGGCGATAGCGGGTGAGGAGGAGTCGTTGATATGCCGGGCTTGGCGTCATGCCCCGGCGCCGCATCACCGCCTCACAGCAGGCGACTATTTTTGCCATCTGCCAGCGTCCCTGTTTGCCCCAGGCGAAATCCGGCAGTTCTTTTGGCGTCAAGCCGGGTTCAAACCAGTTAGCAAATGTGCCGAGTACCGCGCCGGTCGGGATGAAAGTGCCGATTCCGGTTTTCACGTGGTCGCCGATAAAGCAACCCACCTTCAAGAGTCCGGTTTCAACCGTTTTGCCGGAGATTTTTACCCGTACTGGCTGATAGTTGTTCTTCAGGTCAGAGCAGGTGGTGAGGGCGCCAAGATTGACCCATTCGCCGATAAAAGAATGGCCGATAAACCCTTCGTGATGTTTGTTACTGAAACCCTGAAAGATACTTTGTTCAACCTCACCGCCAATCCGGCACTGCGGTCCAAAACTGCAGCCGGGTCGGATCAGGGCGCCGTCAATAACGGTTTCGGGCCCGATGTAGCAAGGACCGGCGACCACGCTACCCGGGCGGACCTCGCTTTTTTTATCCAGAAATACCGGTCCGGATTCGGTGCTGACCGTTGCCCCTTTATGGACCCGGGCGCCAGGCATCAGGGTCAGGGCGCACCGACCGGGGAGGTCTTTTTTCAACTCACCGGGGTTCAACTCCACCAGATCCCAGGGGTGGGCGATAAAACGGGCATCAATCGGCTGGCAGGGAAGTTCCGGGTGTTTATCTGGCCGCAGGTGCTGGAGCCCGGGTTTAAGCCAGTTCCGTGTCTTTTTTAACCGGAAACCAACCGGGCGGTCATGAACGAGAAACATTTCCTCGTCACCGCGCACCGGCAGGGGGCGGTCAAGAATGAGCCCGGCAGAGATAAACAGCGCGGGCGGTTCCACCGGCAGGTTTACTTCAATGTCAGGATAGCGCTCGGCAACCACATCCTTCAGTTCCTTTCTTACCCACACCGCCATTTTTTCCCGGCGGTAGTGTCGTTTTAACTTTTCCAGCAGGCTCCAGCGACCGCAGCGCAGTTCAAAGACCGCTCTCAAGGAGACCAAAGGTCCCAGATTCCTATAACCCTCGTCTTCATAAATACAGAGCATAGACAAGGATAAATCGGTTTCCCTTTTTGTCAATCCCAGAGTTTTAGCGACCGGCCTTTTTTCTACTCGGATTACCGAGCAAACGGCTACCCGTTTTCCGGAAAACACCCAGGGCAGATTTTCCTGCCCGGTTCTGGGGCAGGGGTGGTTTTTAAGCCGATTTTATCAAAGAGCTATCCGGGGCAAATAACAAATCGGGCATAAGCGGTTTCAGTAGTTGAGTTCCCATCTGTTTTTGCCATCAATTTGACGCCGAAATAAAAGATGAGCGCTGAACCGGTTGGCTTTTTTTCTGTTTGCCCGTTTAGGAGACGGCAATCTGACCGGTTTGGCGGTTTTTTCAGTTCTGTCGGGGACAGGTGAGGGAGTGGGGGAGGGGCGGGGATAATTTTGGGGTTAACTTTTTGACAGAATGTGCGTTGCACTATTTTTCTGAAGATAAAAATTTTGACCCATTGGCAAATTTTTCTCGCTTTTCTTTTGCCAGAGGGTGGAGCGGATGATCTTTCCCGAAAGAAACAAACTCTGTTGGTGGTTACGTTTTAATTCCGGCAGGGCGGTGAGTGCAAAAACTTCTTGACAGAGAATTTGTTTTTGCTATTATTAGCTATGGGCTAACCCCAGCCTTGGGGAATCGGTTGATGAGGTGCTTAGGCTAAAGCGGTAACCTAAACAAACGATTCCTGACCGAAAGGGTACTTCAGGCGCTGTGACGAGGTTAAATGGGGTGGATAGCCAGCGCCTGGGGTTGCCGCTTTGGTCTAATGAAGTATACAAGGAGGCCAGGATGGCGTTGAAAACTGCACCGAGAGAGGGTGTGCTTATCCGGAATAGCGCCGGGCAGGCGATTTCTTTCTTCTGGGAGCCGGCAAAAATCGGCCCGGCTTTTGAGTGGCTGGACCATGACCGAATCCGTATTCTGGAGGGGGGACTTGCGGGCCGGGAGTTTGGGGTGAAAACCGAACTTTTGCATTATGCGGCAGCGATAGCGCTTTACCATGGGCATAATCAAATCGGGACGGTTTCAATTGAACGCGACCCACCGGGCAAGGGAATAATTCTCTGGGATGCCGGTGTAAAAGAGGAATTCCGTCGGAACGGGCTGACGGCAATAATGACCTGGATTGTTTTCCGCGAACTGCTGGAGACGCAGGAAACCGCTTTTTTTCGTATCCGGATGGTGCGGTCGCTGAAATCGGGAGACAAAGGCGTTGAACTGCAAAATGTTGGGATGGGGGTGATTGCGGCCCGGCTCGGGTTCACACCGGAGATAAACCTAGAACGGATTATCAATGGCGACAACATCACCGATATTGATATCATACCGGCAAATAACGGCATGCCGCCGGCGCTGAAGATAAGTCTCAAACGGGATCCGTTTTTTATTGTTGCCTTTGTCCTCAACCCCGACACGATGAAGCCGACAAATGAATTTCGGGTTTACCTGGAGATAAAGCACGATGACTGGTTGATTCACGAGTGGGCCCGCCGGGGCATTCTGGTCATTAATGGCAATTATGTCCTGCGCGAACCGCAGGTGAACCATTTTGTTAACCGGATTGCGGTTGACGAGGCGGAGGCGATAATCTTCCGCAGGAAAATCCGGGGGCTGTAAACCCAGCCGCTGCTGGCCGACATAAGATTTTCCGGTCAGGGGGCGGTTAGTCTTGCCAGCCCGCGGGATTTTTCTTTAAATATATCAGGTGCACAATCATCAACACGATTACCATCACCAGGGGCGCAGTCTGCTTCTTGCCGTTGGTCTTAACCTCGGTTTTGCCCTCGCTGAGGTGGTTAGCGGTTTTTTTGCCAACTCCTTGGTGCTGCTCGCCGGGGCGTTGCACGATGCCGGTGATGCGGTGGCGCTCGGGCTCTCGTATCTGGGTTGGCGGCTGTCACTGTTGTCCCCGAACCCGCGCCGGACCTTCGGTTATCGCAAGGTGCGGATTCTCGTTGCCTTTGTCAATGCTTTAGGGCTGGGTGCTTTTACGGTGTTTGTCCTGCGGGCAGCGGTTTTAAGAATAATTCAACCCGAGCCGGTGAAGAGCCCGGTGCTGATGGGTATGGCGGTTCTGGGGGTGGTCATAAACGGGGTTGGGGTTGGCGTTCTCTCCCGGTACCGGCGATCGTTGAACATCCGGATGGCGATGTGGCATCTGCTTGATGACCTGCTGGGTTTTATTGCGGTGCTGGTAGGGGGAGTGCTTATTCAGTTTACCGGTTGGTGGATTGTCGACCCTTTGCTTTCGGTGGGGATTGCCGGTTTGGTGCTTTACGGGACCTGGCGGGTGTTTCGGCAGTCGGTGAGCATTCTGATTGACTCCACACCGCGGGATTTAAGTTTTGATGATGTGCAAGGTTTTATCCGGGATTTTTCGCCGGTGATTCAGGGGGTTCACGACCTGCACATCTGGACGATGGGCGAGGGGGAGCGGGCGCTGATGGCGCATCTGGTTGTTGATGATGCGCCGGTTTCTTCTTACCATTCTCTGCTTGCGCAACTGGAGTGTAGTTTAAAGGAACGGTTTGGTATTACCCATGTGACATTAGAACTGGAATGCGGTGGGTGCAAGTCAGGTGCGAACGTCTGCCTGCCGTGAGCGGGACCGGATTAAATTAGCGGTTATTCGTAGCGGAGGGCCTTTATCGGGTCAAGGCGGGCGGCACGGGAGGCCGGGTAGATACCGAAGAAGATGCCCACCAGGGCGGAGAAACCGAAGCCGATGAGGATGGTCCAGAAAGGTGCGGCGGCACGGAGATGGGCGGTGAGGGCAACGATTTTGGCGATGCCCAGACCAATGAGGATGCCGACGAAGCCGCCGGCAATGGCAAGGAGGACCGACTCAAGGAGAAACTGGTAGAGGATGTCTTTGGTGGTGGCGCCGAGCGCCTTGCGTAGGCCGATTTCCCGGGTCCGTTCAGCAACCGCCACCAACATAATGTTCATAATGCCGATGCCACCGACGAGAAGGGAAATCGTCGCCACAGCGATCATCACGATGAAGGCAACCCGGGTGATGTTTTTATAGATTTCCCGCAGTGTTTCTTGGGTGTTGATGCCAAAGTCATCCGGTTGGTCATAACCGAGTCCGTGACGCCGGCGCATTAATTCCCGGACCTGGTCAATGACCCGCTCCAGGTTTGCCCCTCGCTTGGGCAGGATGAGGATGGAGAGGGTGTGGCTGATTTCACCAAAACCGCCCGGTGGCTGGAAACTTTTTTCATAGGTGGAGAGTGGGATGAGGATGATATTGTCCTGGGTTTGGCCCAGAAAACTGCCTTTGCGGACCAGGGTGCCGATGACGGTAAAACTTTTGCCTTCAATGGTCAGGATTTTACTCAGGGGGTCTTCATCAGGGAAGAGGTTATCAATAACATAGCCACCGATTACACAGACCAGCCGTTTACGCAGACTGTCGTCCGAGTTGATGAGCCGGCCGGTTTCAATCTGATAGTTGGCGATGGGAGCATATACCGGGGTTACGCCGGCAAGTTCAATACCGGTAGCCTTTCGTCCTCGGTAGGTGAGCCGGTTGATGGAGCGGCCCCGGAAGGGGGCAACCGCCTGGACCAGAGGGAGACGGGCGATGGCGAGCGCGTCTTCGTGGGTGAGGTCGGGGCGCTGGCGGATTTCGTCCCAGTCAATTCTGCCCATTCCCCAGGAGACCTTCTGGAGATAGACGACATTGGAACCGAGCGAGCTGATCTGGCGTTCTACCTCATAGTTCATTCCCTGAATTAAGGAGACGATGGCGATGACGGTCATCACTCCGATGATGATACCGAGAACGGTGAGAAAGGAGCGCAGGCGGTTGGTGCGGAAGGTGCCGAGGGCGAGTTTGAAGACTTCCCAGAAGGGCATTTAATCCTCCCCGATTCTTCCGTCGCGGAGTCGGATGATGCGGCGGGCGTGTTGGGCGACGGTGGCGTCGTGGGTGACGACGATGACGGTGTTACCCGCCTGGGCGAGGTGGTCAAACAGGTTCATAATTTCGGTTCCGGTGCGGGAGTCAAGGTTTCCGGTTGGTTCATCTGCCAGAATAACCGCCGGCCGATTGGCAAGGGCGCGGGCAATCGCAACCCGTTGCATTTCGCCACCGGAGAGTTCGTTGGAGCGATGATGAAGCCGGTCACCCAGACCCACCATGGTGAGGAGTTCGGTTGCCCGCTGGATTCGTTCCCGGCGGCTGACGCCAGCGTAGAGCATTGGCAGTTCAACATTAGCAAGGGCAGAGAGGCGGGGAAGGAGATTGAAGTTCTGGAAGACAAAGCCAAACTCCCGGTTGCGGAGGCGGGCGAGCTGGTTGTCGCTGAGCCGGGCGGTGTCCTCGTCGTTGAAGAGATAACGTCCGTTGGTCGGGGTATCAAGACAACCCAGGATGTGCATCAAGGTAGATTTTCCTGATCCTGACGGTCCCATCAGGGCAACGTATTCCCCGCGATCAATCTCCAGCGAGACACCGTCCAGCGCCCGCACCGCAGTCTTGCCCAGAGAGTAAATTTTAATGATATTTTCAGTTTTTAGCAGCAAGGTTCAATCGCCGGTAGAAGACTTTACCGTCTGCGGGTTTACCCGGGCGCCATCGGTGAGTTTACTGAGTGTTTTGTAAGGGCCGACGACAACCTCGTCACCCGGGTTAAGCCCGGCGATCACCTCGGCGTGAGTGTCGCTCGCCTTGCCGGTGCGAATCGGGGTTAAAACCGCTTTGCCTTCCCGAACAACAAAAACCGTTTCGCTTTCTTTACCGTTGACATTGCGGCGGCCAATTGCCGAAATCGGAACGACGAGCACCGAGTCCAGCCGGGCGGTGGTAATTTCGCTGCGCACGGTCATTCCCGGACGGAGGAGCGGGACGGTGCTGTCAAGGGTAATTTCCACCTCAAAGTCAGTGGCGGTTTCGGTCGTGGTAAGCAGTTGTTGCACCGGCATATAACCAACTTTTGTAACCCGGCCGGTAAAACTGGTATCGGGTAAAGCGTCAACTTTGACCAGGGCGGTTTGTCCTATGGTTAAGTTGACAACGTCGGTTTCGTCCACCTTTACCACCGCCTGCATCCGGGAGAGGTCGGCGATAACCATTAATACGGTGCCGGGGTTGTTCATTGTGCCGACAATGACCGTTTCGCCCTCTTTGATGTTTACCTGGGTGGCGATGCCGGAGATGGGGGCGCAGATGACCGTTTTGTTGAACTGGTCCTGGGCCTGGAGAAATTGCGCCTCTGCCGCTTCGTAAGCCGCTTTTGATGCTTCGTACTGTTCCGGGGCGATGAACCCCCGGGTAGCGAGGCTTTCTACCCGCGCGTGTTTAAGTCTGGTTTGGGTGAACTGGGTGCGGGCAAGAACCAGTTGTGCCTCGTAGGTCTGGCGATCGAGTTCCAGGAGGGTGTCGCCGCGGTTTATTCGGTCACCTTCTTTTACACGCAGTCTCTTTACCACCCCCATCACCTGTGCCTGAAGGTTGACCTGGGTGGCGGCGCGCAGGGTGCCGGTGGCTGAAACCCGGGAGTCAATTGAGCCGTAGTCAATTTTGACGGTTTCACAGGGAGTGCCGGATGGACCACGGGAGCGGTTAAGTAAAACAAAGACGAAAAAGAGGACCACGATACCGATGACAATCAGGGTAATCCGGATTGATTTGCTCAACTTTCCTCCTCTCGGTTATTGTCTGTTAGTTGCCGGAGCGGTTTTGCCCAGAAGGTAACCGATCTGGGCGACCTGGATATAGGTATCACAGAGGGCGGCGAGGGCGGATGCTTCGGCCCGGGCAAGGTTTGCTTCTACCTCCAGCAGTTCGGCAAGGGAAATGGTACCGAGCCGGTGTTCATTAAGGGCGAGCTGGTAAAGCTCCTGATTGAGGGCAAGGTTCTGATTTGCTCCTTGGTAACGGCGTTGTGCCTCTTCATACCCGAGGATGGCGGTGAGGGCGAGAGTACGTAACTGGAGCCGGGAACGGGCAAGGGCAGCCCGGGAGCGGCGAGAGCCGGCAAGGGCATCGCCGATGCCGATGATAACACTTTTGATGTCCAGGATGGGAAAGGATATTTTCAGTCCGGTGGTTCGGGTCGCCTTTTCCCGCCAATCGGCATAGCGGCGGGGCAATGCGGTGTCGGTAGCGGTCCAGGAGTAGTAGAGGCTGATCGCGGGCAGGAGTCGGGTACAGGAGGCAACCAAGTTGATCCCGGCGACGGCGTTGAGTTCGGTTGCCATCTTTACCGTCGGGTTGGTTTGTTCAATCATCTCGAGCAGGCTATCCGGGTCGTGGCTGCGCCAGGTGGGCGGAGCGGTGAGCTGTTCTGTTGCTCGAATTGGTGTCCGGTTGGTGATGCCGGCGGTTGCTCGGAATGTCGCCATTGCGTTCTGGAGCGTCTTTTCCGCGCTGAGTAATTCCAGTTCGGTTTGAGCGTAGAATGCCTCACTGCGGATGAGGTCAATTTTTGCTGCCTGACCAAGGCGGTAGCGTTCGGCGGTTATTTTTTTTCTCTCTTCGGCCTGGTGGAGGGCTTTTTGCGCGGCATCGGCCAGGAGTTGTGCTTTGAGCAGGTTGAGGTAGTCGGTGGTGATTTCGTAGATGAGCCGGGCGGTTTTTTCTCGGGCGTCGGCGGAGTGATAGATACAGTTGATAACCGAGCCGATCGCGGTGGCGAATACGGTTGGGTCAAAGAGAACCTGATTTACGGTGAAGTTACCGGTCCAGAGGGTGTTCTGCTCGTCGGTGGCGCGGGTAATGGTGGCGACGGGTAGGGGGAGGAGGGCGTTGATGCCCTGGGCGACGCTGAGACCACTCTGGAGCCGGGCGGCATTTGCCTCCAGGGCGAGCGGGCTTTTCTTTAATCCAATCGTCAGTGCCTCCTGGAGGTTAAGGGCGAGTGTTTCGGCGGGAAACAATAGGGGCAGGAGTAGGCCGATGGCGGCTAACATCCGGGGTTACTGGAGAGCGATACCTCCGGAGAGGGTGACCATTCCGGCGAGGAGAAGAAGATAACCGAACCAGATAGCGAAGACGATGAGAGCGGTATTGCGCGGTTTGCTATTGAACGCCACCGCCAGGCCGATGCTGACCAGGACCAGTTCCCAGATGGTGAAAATGTCAATGCCGGCGAGGATGCCCCGGAGGTAAATCGGCCCATGGGGGAGAAGTGGGGCGAGGCTGGTGGCGACGGTGAGGTTGCCGGTGACTAGCATCAGTACGGCGCGGAACAGGCTGGAGATGATGCGAATGAGAGCGGCGTTGGTGGTGACGGCAAGGGTGCGGCCGAAACTGGCGGTGGCACCGAGGAGAGGCAGGAGGAGATTGAGGATGGTGGTCCAGATGATAAGGAGCAGTGCTGACCAGATAACTGCGGGTAGACTGCGGATGAAGAATCGGAAAAACAGGGCGGGTTTTGTAGCCCGGGAATAGAAATCAATTTCCGGTCTGGAGCTCTGTTCAATTCGCTCCAGGGCGGCTTCCCTCTGGTCAGAGGGAAGCCAGCCTTTTTCCACCTGCTGCTCAATAAATTCTTTTGCCCGGGTGATGCGGGACTCAACCCCGGCGATCAGGCGTTCCCGGGGGAAAAATGTTGTGGCGAGGGTGCCGATTAGAAGCGGGAGGAAGAGGGCGAGGAGAGATGGGGCGAGCCAGGCTGGATGTTCTTTAAGAAAGGCAAAACGCCGGGCCGGGGAAAATAAAATGTCAGTCATCGGACTCCTTTCTGGTTGCGGTTTTTTGCGATCCGACCGGTATGCTGGCTGTTGCCCCGGAACTGGGGCCAGATGGTAGCAGCGGGCGGGGCGTCGCCGTAAAGGGCATAAACACCACCATCCCAAGAACCGACATAAACGGTGCCGTCCGGTCCAATTGTCGGAGAAGAGGTATAGTAGATTTCTTTGTCGCCATAGGCGATATCCAGTTTCATTAACATTCTGCCGGCAGCAGTCAGGGCATAAAGGGTGCCGTCGTCAGCGAGAAAATAGACGGTCTCATTTTCGCTTACCGCCGGGGTGGCGCAGAGGACATCGCCGGCTTCGTAGAGTATCTTTACCGTGTCGGTTTCGGTTTTGGCGCAGAGATAACAGCCGTCGGTGCCAAGCAGAATCTTTCCATCCGGGGAGAAGACAATTTCAGTTCGGATTTCGTCTTCATCCGGGACCGGTGCGCGCCAGCCGAGCCTGCCGTCGGGTCGGAGGGAGTAGATGTAACCGTCAAAGTTGCCGATGAGGATGTTGCCGTGGCGGTCTAGAACCGGTGCCGGGAAGAAATAAGAGTTGTCCGGGGTGGCGAATGTCCAACGTCTTTTGCCTTTGGGAGAAAAGGAGTAGACCGAGTCAGCGGCAACATAGACCGAGCCGTCCGGTCCGATTGTTGGTGAGGAGGCACACTCGTCGCCCAGTTGGACGGTGAAGCGGATTTTGCCTTTGGGAGTAAGGCTGATCAATTTGCCTGTATCGGTGGTGAGGTAGACAGTGCCGTCAGAGGCGACCGCCGGCGGGGTCCAGAGTTCGTCGCCGATGGGAACCGACCAGCGGAGATTACCCAGAGTGTCAAGGCAGTAAAGGGT
Source organism: uncultured bacterium (assembly GCA_964412225.1). GTDB lineage: Bacteria > Hydrothermota > Tepidihabitantia > Tepidihabitantales > Tepidihabitantaceae > CAYPNB01. Next base: position 56,236 of record CAYPNB010000002.1, read on the forward strand.
GGAGTCCTGACTGACCAGAAATAGCAGTGCGCCGGTGATGGTAACACCGGCATAAATTGCACCACGGGTAGAGAAGCTCCAGCGCAGCTCGCCCTGGCGGGAAAAGGAGTAAAGGGTGCCGCTTTCGTCGCCAATGTAGACGTTGCCATGCTGGTCAAGGGCGGGCGCTGCTACTACCGCCGCCACTGTCGGGGCGTACCACTTTACCAGGGATGGTACCACCGTAACCGAGCAGGGACGGCTCCAGTCAGAGGTGTTGTTCAGGGAATCTCTTGCCATTACCCGGATGGCAAAACTACCGGTGCGGGTATATCGGTGATAGCGGTAGATTTCTGTCGGAGAACGGAGCGGTCCGCTCCAGTTCAGGGTTTCGCCGTCACCCCAGTCAATTTTGTAGAAAAGGGGCAGGGGGGCATTGGCAGGCGGAAAGATTGCCAGTTCCAGTTCATTGATGGTGTCGGTGCGTAACTGCCAGACAAGGGAATCCGGTGGTGACACCAGCAATTGTCCAATAAAAACGGTTAGTGATAAGAGGATGGTCATCATTAAATAATATACCTGTTGACCCGTTCGTCAAGCGGTGGGCAAGAGGTGGCGGTAAGGGGAGCGGGCGACGACAGTGTGGCAGATGGCAATGTCCTGGCGGATACGTTCGGCTAAAGCGGCCGGGCTGGGAAAATTCTGTTCGTGGCGGATGCGTTCCAGGAGATGAACAGTGGCGGTAAGCGGCGAGGCGGCATCAGGCGGGAAGTCCAGGAGATGGACCTCCACCGTTTTCTTTTCGCCACCAAAGGTGGGGCGATAACCGATGTTCAAGACGCCAATAAACCTACCTCGGGCGGTTTCGGTTACGGTAGCGTAAACGCCTTCAGCCGGAAGGAGTTTTTGCGGAGGGAACGGTTGCAGGTTGAGGGTGGGGAAGCCCAGTTTCCGGCCGGTGCCGGTGCCACCGGTGACATTACCGGTGAAGGAGTACGGCCGTCCCAGTAGTTCGCCGGCAATCCGGACATGACCCAGGAGGAGGTGTTCACGAATCCGGGTACTCTTTACCGGGGCCCCGAGGTGGAGAACCTGGTTAACCGGTTCTACCTTTATTCCCCGTGGTCCGAGAAAACTGGAGAGGAAATTAATATCGCCCCGGGCGTCTTTGCCAAATCGGTGGTCAACGCCGATGACCAGTACCGCAGGTTGCAGTGGTAACACATACCCTTCAATAAACGCCTCGGGTTCGGTTTGGCGGATTGTGCTATTGAATTGGATAGTATAGGTGAATTCAACACCGAACTCGGTGAGCAGGCGCATTTTTTCTTCCCCGGGGGTGAGCAGATAGGGGAAGTCGGGGTAAAAGAGTTGTGCGGGCAGGGGGTCAAATGTGACCAGGCCGGTTCTGCCTCTGATTGCGGTGGCAATTTCTTTCACCCGGCGGATAATCTCCTGATGGCCAAGATGAACGCCGTCAAAACCGCCGATGGTGAGCACCAGTGAGGGGTTTTTAATCGGCATAGATAATCCTTTCCGGGACCAGCTGTCTTTCCTTTTTTTGCACCAGGGCAAGAAATCGGCGGTCCGGAGTGAAGGCAAGCAGTTGCTTTTGTTCGTTATCGGCGTTGGGGTCCAGAGTGACTGCTTTGCCCTGCAGCAGTGTCCGGGACTGGGCTGGTGTTACCGGTTGGGCGGGCAGGTGGTCAAGTGCGGTTTCAATCGGGATGATGATTTTTTCCCAGGGTGCTGCTGGGTCGGTGAGTTGGGGTAACTGCCAGGCCTGTTCAATTGTGAACTTGCCGATTTTTGTCCGGGTGAGGGCGTTAAGGGTGGCACAGGAGCCAAGCGCCAAGCCGATGTCCCGGCAGATGGCGCGGATAAATGTTCCGGATGATACCAGGCAGCGAAGCCGGGCGAGTGGCGGTTGCCATTCCAGAAGATGGAGTTGGTAGATGGTAATTCGGCGGACCGGCGGGGTGATATCAATTCCCTGGCGCGCTAGACGGTAAAGTGGCTGGCCGGCGGTCTTTAATGCGGAAAAGCGGGGAGGGACTTGTTCAATTTCACCGAGAAAACGCGCGTTTAGAATCTCTGTCACCTGGGCGGGGTCAATGTCGGGCAGGGGGGCGGTGCCGATGACTTTACCGGTGATATCATCGGTGTCGGTCTGGATGCCGAAACGGATTTCCGCCTCGTACTCTTTTGGGTGATGGAGAAGAAGGGGGGCAATTTTTGTCGCCTCATTGAGAAGAATTAAGAGGACACCACTCGCAAGCGGATCCAGGGTGCCGGTATGACCGATCTTTTTCGGGTGCAACCGGGGTTTGAGGGTGCGGATGATATCATAGGAGGAAGGCCCCGAGGGTTTGTTGACATTGAGGATGCCCCGCATCCGGTTTTCAATCGGCTTCTTCCGGGTTGTCCGGGGGCGGCTCTTTTTTTTCCGAATCGGCGAGGTGATTAAGGATTTCACCAATGTGCTGTTCCTGAATAAGAATTTCGTCCACCTGGAAATGGAGGTCGGGCAAAAACTTCATCTTCAGGCGCTGGCCCAGGAGGCGGCGGATAAACTTACGGGCGTGCTCAAGACGGGCAAGCGAACGCTGGCGGTCTACTTCGTTGCCCATCACGGAAAAATAGACAGTGGCGTTGCGCAGGTCACGGGAAAGAGAACAGCGGGTGATGGTGACAAAACCGATAGCCGGATCAGCCAGTTTGGTAAGAACGATGTCGGCAACGATGTCCCGGATGGCATCTGCTACCCTTCGGTCTCGATATTGCATAGCCTGTTATTATAAGGTTTTTTCTCGGTTCTGTCTAACCAGGTGAATTCTGGGGCGGCGGCGGTTGACCGCTGGCAGGTGGGCAGGTAAATTTTACCATGTTTTCCCGGCGTCTTCTGGTTCTTGCGTTGCTGCTGGGTTTGTGTTCCTGTTATTATCCTGGGGCGGTGCGGCGGGGAGGGGCAGAGACGGGGAAGAAGGTTTTTGTTCGGGTCCGGTTAGGCGCGGGTGGTGATGGAATTCGGATTGGCTCGGTGGGTGGACTTTTGGTTCAGGTGGGCGGGGTGCGGCAGGAGTTGCCATCCGGGGCAACGGTGGAGTTTAGTCAAGAGGGAAACCGGCTGGTGATGAAGAGCGGAGGCGAGGTAGCCAAGATCGGTGCGGATACGGTGGTTATCACCGCTAAGAATGGCGCCCGGGTTGGGATTGGCGCCCGGGTTTATCGGGGTGAAATCCTTGTGTTTATGGCGGGTGATTCCGGGGTGGTGGTGGTTAACCGGCTTTCCCTTGAGGAGTATCTTTACGGGGTGGTGCCCTGCGAAATTGGTCCGATAAAACCGGAGACTTTTGCCGCGGTAAAGGCACAGGCGGTGGCGGCAAGGAGTTTTACTTTGTCCCGTTTAGGAAAACGTTCGGGGCTTGGTTATGACCTTTTTGACAGTTATCTACGGGACCAGGAGTATCGGGGTGCCGGGTGTGAAAAAGAACTGAGCAATCGGGCGGTTGACGAGACCAGGGGCGAGGTGCTGATGGCAGATGGGGAGGTTGCCGAGGCGCTATATCATGCCAATTGCGGGGGCCGAACTGCGGATGGGCTCAGCGGGTATTTGCCGGGAAATTACGATACCCCGGGTCACCGGCGTTCAGTACGGTCGTTCTGCAGTGAGAGTAAGAGTTTTAGGTGGCAAGTGCGCATCAGCCAGGACAGTCTGGCAAAGGCAATTGCCCGGATTAAATGTCTGCCCGGCGGATTGCGAGTGAAAGGGGGAAAACTGGAAAAAGAGCGGTCTTCGGGTCGGGTAAAAAGAGCGCGGTTTCAGACCAGTCGGGGTGAAGTTGTTGTTAGTGGTAATGAGTTACGCTTTGGCATCGGGCTCCGGTCCACCCTTTTTAACATGCGGTTTTCTGGTAGTGGCGTTGTCTTTGCAGGAAATGGCTGGGGGCACGGCGTAGGGATGTGTCAGGATGGGGCGGTGGAGATGGCAAGACGGGGTTATAACTATCGTCAGATTTTAAATCACTACTATCCGCGGTTGACGGTTAAAAGATTTTATTAGTGCGGGCTTCCTCTTCAGTTTTTTCTTCCGGGACATCGGTGATGAATACCGCCGCGGCGACAACGGTGGTCCAGAGGCCGTTTTTGTTGCCGATGGCGCTCTGAGTGATGTTCTGGGTGCGCACGATTTCCCGGGCGATTTTCCAGATTTCTTTCCGTTTGTCATAACTCAGGTCCGGGTCAAATGGCACCCCGAGTGTGGTGGCGAGCATCTGAGCGGCAAGGTCTTCGGCGTAATCGCCGGCTCTTTCTTCTCGTTCGCCAAAGGAGTGGTATTCGGAGAGATAGCCATAACGGGAGGGGTCTTTGGGAATGGCGATGCCTATTGAGGCGGAGATTAGGCGGTGCGGTTCGTTGGTGGCGTTGTCGCTCATTACTACAAATAAGACCTGACCGGGTTTGAGAAGGTTGATGCCCCGGGTGCGAGAGATAATCCGACAGTAGGGCGGAAAGATAGAGGAGACACGGACAAGGTTATAGGGGGCGATACCGGCGTCCCTTAATGCCGCCTCAAAACTTGCCAGACGTTCCCGGTGAACACCTACCCCTTTAGTCAGAAAAACATAGCGGGGTAAGATTGACATTTTCCCTCCTTTATAAAAACAATGGAGCAGACCAGATTTGAACTGGCGACCTCCAGAGTGCGATTCTGGCGCTCTCCCAACTGAGCTACTGCCCCACTTATTGGTGACACCGCACGTGGTCCGCTCAGAGCGGCGCGTTCCATATTTTAATTTTACTCCGGGCGGTTTCTGGTGCGCACCCGGAAAGGATATCGGCAATTAAGCGGTTCACAGCGGGAGAATTTTAAAGCAAGCAACAGCACTTGTCAATATATTAACCCGCAGCAGGGGTGCGCGGTATTTTTGCCCATTGAAAAACGGCGCAAGAAAAAATAACCTTTCTTCGGTCCGGGTCGGTTTCTGACAGCAGGTGAAAATCATGGTGAGTTGACAGAAATTGAAAATGTGCTATAGTGGTTTTCAGGAACAGGAGGTGGCAATGAAACCTTTCGTTATTCCGTGGTTGCTGTTCGCGGTGCCAGTTTACGCCCAGTGGCAATTCGGTTGTGTCTGTTCCACCGATGTGGCTTTTGCGACTACCCCTAACAACAGCCACAAACTCGCTTGCCGAACTGAACTTGTCGGCGGCGGTCCTCAGCCGGATACCGTTACCCTGGTGGTGCAATCTCAGGATAGCGTTTACGCCTATCTGGGTATCGTCAACGGCTTAAACTGGAACTGGCAGGGTCCGATTCTGAGTTATTCTGGTCGTAATCCGGGTATTGCCTGGGGCAGGGATAACTGCCGGCATCTGGTCTGGGAGATGGGGGACAGTGTTGGTGTATTTAACGTCTTTTATCGCAATATAGAGTTGAGGATGGTGCCCTTGAATGTCAGTCGGTCCGGCTCACCATGTGGATATCCGGACGTTTGTGCCGATTCCAATGGCCTGGTCCATGTCGTCTGGGAGGAGCCGGTGGGCGGTTTGAGTAAAATCTGGTATCGCACCTGCCAGCGAGGGGAACTGGTGGGCGAGCGGTTTCAGGTTTCAACCGGTTCTGGTGCCCGGTGCCGCTTGCCCGCTGTGGAGCGGTTTAATGACGGCCTTTCCGTTGTCTGGGAGGAGTTTGATTCCACCCGCACCCATCCCTATCGGATAATGCGGCGCCGGCAAGTTGGGGGTGTCTGGCAGAATGAGGAAGTTCTGGCTGAAGCCGACCAACCTCTTTCCCGAGCTGCACTTGACTTTGGTAGCGCGGATGAGGATTTTGCCGCCGGTTGGGACCGGGATGTCAATGGCAACCTGGAGGTGCGGTTTTACGGTGGCAACGGCGGCGGCTATCTAACCCCGGGTAGTTCAACCGCGCCGGTTCTGGCGCATCTGGGAAGTGTCTGGTCGTATCTCTTCTGGGAGGAGGATTCGCTGGGTAGGAGGGACATTTACTACCATTTCTATTACTTTATGTCCGGTTGGTCGCGGAGCTCCCTGCGGACGGTTTTTTCGATTACGGAGCCGGTTTATGCGCCTAACTGCCTTGGTGCCTTAGTGGTTTGGACCCAAGGGCAGACCGCACCTTATAAGGTGATGTGGGGGTTTTTCAGTTATCCGATAGCGGTTAAGGAAGACCCGCACGTTGCGACAAATGGTTCGGCATTTAGCGCCACCGTCATCCGCAGGGTACTTTCTTTGCCACATGCAGGTGGTGCTCTTCTTGACCTTTCCGGTCGCAAGGTGCTAAACCTGAAGCCAGGGGCGAATGATGTCCGCCGTTTGCGTCCGGGCGTCTATTTTGTTGCCGCCGGTTCCAGCGTCAGAAGGGTGTTAATTCTGCGTTAAGGGGAAACCGGTGTTTTTGATCTTGGCGGGGGACAGCGCCGCGGTTTGTTGGCTTGGTTGGCGAGGTCAGTTACGCCGATAACAATTTTGTCATCTCCGAGAGGTATTCGGCAGTAAATTTTGCACCGGTGATGGGGTATTTGCCCCAGCCAGCGCAAGCCATCTTGTGAAGGGTTTGGTTACGCTGCAGGTCTGCAAGGATGGTGCCAAATCGGGCGGGTTTTTCCAAGGGGAGTGAAACCCCTTTGGTGAGGGCAAATTGGAAGTTTAAGGGAGCAAACGGCCCGATATGGGGTAGGAGCGAGAACATCGGGATTCCCAGGCCGATCGCCCAGCCGGTTCGTTCGTGAGCGGCACAGACCAGCACATCCAGTTGCGGGAAGATGTCAGCGGTAATTTTCGCCTCCTGTTCCAGAGTGGGGGCGGAGATGATGCTAATCTGCGGAGGCAGAGCGGCTTTAAATTTTGCCGCCATTCTGGCATCGGGACCGGAGAAAACCACAATGCGGTGGCCAGTGGGCACAAGTGCCCGGGCAGCGGTAATGATGGCCCGGAGGTGGGGACGGGGATAGGCGCCCGAGGTGAAGAAGCCGACCGTTAGCGGTGAAGCGGTTGCCAGCCGCTGACAGCGGGAGAGGTACGTTTTTTCTGCTCGGGGCAGTAGTTCCGGTTCTATAATCAGTCCCGTTATCACCAGCGTTTCCGGTCGGGCGCCGGCAGCGATGAATTGGTCTGCGGTTTCCGGAAGCGGGACGAATGTCCGCCAGACACACGGGATAAAAGCCGATTCCGGAGCAGCGATTTCGGCGTGGAGATAGGCAACCCGGCAGACCGGTGCCAGGAGGCGGGCAAGTAGCGGATGGTCAACCAGGACGATGCCGGGATAACCACTGAACCGCCGGCAGAGAGCGGAGTTAATTAATGAAATTAATGACAGGAAAACCGGCGGGTGATTTGTGCGCAGGTGGTTGTAGATAGCGGTGCAGATACCCCCTTTGCCACCAATCAGATACACCTGACGCGCCAGTTGCCAGAACGGTCCGGTCGCCCGGATTTTTGGTACATTTTCAAGTTGGGTGATAACCGAACGGAGGTAGCTAGGATGTCCCCTGCCGATTTCTGCTGAGATCGCGATGAGGGAAGCGGTATCGGTCATCTGGCAAGAGGATATTGAAAAATAGCCCCCGGTCAAAGGGATGGTTCTTCTGTCCTTCTTTACAGGGGAAGTTTTTTCCCTGATAATAGCGCTTAGTGTGGTACGATTTTGAACCTCCGGCAGAAGAGGTAAAACTGCGCGGACGGGCGACCGAGTACCTTGCCCGGCTCTGGCCGTTTTTTGCTCCTTACCGGAAGAAACTGTTCGGTGCGGCGGCGCTTTTGTTTGTTTCCAGTGGGCTGGGGTTGCTGGGTCCGGTGCTTTTAAAACGGGCGATTGATGTCAATATCAGCCGACAGGACATCGCCGGGCTGGCGCTGACATCGGTTTTGTATCTGGTGGCACAAATGATGATATTTTTTGCCACTTATTTTCAGCTGGTGTGGCTGGCGCAGGTGGGAGAGCGGGGGGCGGGCGACCTGAAGCAACGGTTATTTGAACACATTCTTAGCCTGCCGGTGCGCTTTTTTGACAATACCGCCACCGGTAAACTGGTTTCCCGGGTGGAGAGTGACACCGAGGCGTTGAAGATGCTTTTTACCCGGACCTCGGTGATGATTGGCCAGAGTATCCTGATGATCGGGGGGATGAGTGCGGTGATGGCGATAGTTGAGTGGCGGCTTTTTATTTTGGTTTTGATGTTGATGCCACCGTTTGTGGTGGCGTTCTGGCTTTTTCAAAAAAAGGTGCGTCCGATCTATCTGAAGGTGCGGCGGACAGTTGCCGAAACCAACAGTCTGGTTTTAGAGTCACTCAAGGGGTTGCCGGTGATTCAGGTTTTTTCTCAGGAAAACCGGTTTGCCCGGAAAATGGACGATCTGAACCGGCAGAAGTTTCGTCAGGAAATCGGGGCACAACGGTTGTGGTATGTGGTTTGGTTTCTGGTGGATTTTGGCGAGGTCGTGGCGATGGCGCTGGTTCTCGGGGTGGGAGGGGTCTGGGCATTGCGGGGCATTTTGAGTATTGGGACTCTGGTGCTTTTTGTTTCTTATATCACCCGGCTTTTTGGACCGCTGCGGGCGATTTCGGATCAAATAAACATGATGCAGCGGGCGTTTGCCTCGGCAGAGCGGGCGAAGGAGATTCTGGACCAGGCACCGGAACCTTCGGGAAGGATAAAGGCCGGTTTGAGATTTTCCCGGGCGCTGACGCTGGAGAAGGTGAGTTTTGCCTATGACGATGAACCGGTGCTCAGGGATATCAATCTCCGGGTGGGCAAAGGGGAGAAGGTGGCGCTGGTGGGCGAGACTGGCGGCGGTAAGACTTCTATTGTCAACCTGCTTTTAAAATTTTATCTGCCGCAGGAGGGAAGGGTCCGGTTTGACGGAGTGGATTACGCTGATATTGACCCGGCCGCTTTGCGCCGGGTGATCGGTTTTGTGCCGCAGGAGGTTATCCTTTTTCCCGGGACGGTTCTGGACAATCTGCGGATGTTTGACAGACAAATTTCTGCCGACCAAGTGAGGCAAGCAGCCGAGCGGGTGCATATTGACCAGACGATAAAGCGTTTTGAGCGGGGGTATGATACGGTTCTGGCCGAAGGCGGGGCAAACTTTTCGCTTGGAGAAAGACAGCTTTTGGCGTTTGCCCGGGCGCTGGTGCGGGACCCGGAGGTTTTGATCCTTGATGAGGCAACGTCGGCGGTTGACCCCCAGACCGAGCGGCTGATTCAGGATGGACTGGTGGAGTTGCTTACCGACCGGACAGCAATAATCGTTGCCCATCGGCTGGCAACGGTGCGGATGGCGGACCGGGTGGTGGTTATTCACAAGGGGAGGGTTGCCGAGGAGGGGAGGCACGAGGAGTTGCTGGCAAGGGGTGGTATTTATTACCGGCTGTATCAACTCCAATTTGTGCGTGAGGAGGTTTAGGGTGAAGCGGCAATCGGGGTTAACGGTGGTTTTTGAGTTTTGGCGGCGCCGGCCGCTGTTTGTGCTCGGTCTTTTCTTCGCCACCGCCCTGGCTGCGGGGGTGGCGATTGCCTTTCCTTATCTTCTGCAGTTGATTGTTGACGGGATCAAAGGGGCGATAAGCGGGGCGCAACTGGTCAGGTATGTGGTGTTACTGGGGATTTTCGGGGTGCTGCGGGCGCTGGCTGATTCTTTTCTGCCGTTTCTGCGGGGGAGGGCAAATGAAAGGTTTGCCTGGGATTTTCGCAACCGGGTGTTTCGCCAGATTCTTGAGCAGGGTTATCGCTTTGCCCGGCGTTTTCCGAGCGGTGATGTGATGGAGCGTCTGGACCACGATATGGTTGAGCTGTCTTGGTTTGCCTGTTCCGGGATTTTCCGTTTTATTGCCGCCGCCGCGGTGGTGCTTTTCAGTCTGGTGATGCTTTTGCGGATGAACATTCTCCTTACTCTGGTGACGGTTCTTCCTGCCAGTATGGCGGTGGTTGGCTGGATGCGGATGGGGCCAAAGATTTACTCCTGGTTTATGCGCTGGCGAGAGAAGATTGCCGAAGTGAACAATCAGTTACAGGCGGCATTTTCCGGAATCAGACTGGTCAAATCGTTTGTAACCGAGACCGGTCTGGCGCGGGCTTTTCGTACCACCCTTGACGAACGCATCGCCGTAGCGGTCCAGGAGGCGCGGGTGGAATCCCGGGTGCAGGTCTTTTATATGGCAATTGCTGAGGTGGCGTTGCTTTTACTTCTCTGGGTGGGGGGGATGTTTGTAATTCGGGGGCGGTTGAGTCTGGGGGAGTTTGTTGCCTTTAACGCCTATATTTTTTTGCTCTTGCCGCCGATGTTTGACATCGGGAACCTATTTGTTACCGCCCGGCGGGCAGCAGGGGCAGCCGAGCGAATCCTGGCGCTTACCCGGGAGGAGGGAGAATCGCCCGCGGGCGGTAAGGAAGCAAAGCCGGGGACATTGCGACTGGAACAGGTGAGTTTTAGTTATGATAACACGCCGGTTCTGAAATCGGTAACAATGGAATTCCCGGCAGGGAAGAAGGTGGGAGTTGCCGGTACGGTAGGCTCGGGCAAGAGTACCGTATTGCGGTTGATTCTCCGGCTGGTGGAACCGGATTCAGGCCGGGTGTTGTTGAACGGAACCGACGTCCGGGATTACGACATTGTTTCCTATCGTCGGTTGTTTGGTTATGCCCCCCAGGAGCCGCTACTCTTTTCCGACACCCTGCGGGATAACATTGTTTTTGGTCGTGATGTGAAGGCAGAGGAATTGGAGGAGGTCATTGCCCTGGCCCAGCTGGCCGGGGATGTTAAGGAACTGCCCCGGGGGCTGGATGAACTTTTAGGAGAACGGGGAACCGGGCTTTCTGGTGGACAGCGGGCAAGGGTGGCGATTGCCCGGGCGCTCATCGGCAAGCCACCGTTTTTACTTTTTGACGATGTCACCGCGGCGCTGGATGCGGATACGGAAAATGAGTTCATCCGACAATTATTTCAAAAACTTGCCGACCGGACGTTAATTGTGGTGTCGCACCGACTGGCGGTGCTGTCTGCCTGCGATCATGTCTATGTTCTTGACCGGGGTGAGTTGAAAGAAGAGGGCGGGCATGAAGAGTTATTGAAGAAAGAGGGGCTTTACTGGCAACTTTATCAGCGCCAGTTGCTTCAGGAAGAACTGGAGCGGCTGTAAAATTTTGGGGTTTCTTTTCGCCGATGAGAGTTTTGATATCTGCTGGTGAAAGGTCGGGATTTTTTCTTGCCGAGCTGCTCAGCCAGGAGTTGCAGCGTCAGTATCCCGGGGTGGCGGTGAAGGTTTTTGACATCAGCCCGGGACTCGGGCAGACCCTGGGAATCTGGGAGGGGTTGCAGAAGTCATTAATGGCGAGGGGGGTGTGGCGTTACGCCTGTGCCGAGGTAATGGCTTGGCAGCCCGATGTGGTGGTTCTGATTGCCTTTCCGGGTGTTCATTTGATTCTGGGTCAGCGGCTCCGCCAGAAGGGAGTGAAGGTTTGTTATCTGGCGCCGCCTCAGGTGTGGGCATGGGGTGGGTGGCGGGTCCGGTTGTTGCTTTCGGCGGCAGACCGGGTAATAGCGCTTTTCCCGTTTGAGGAGAAGGTGCTCCGGTCGGCAGGGGTTAATGTGGCTTATTACGGCTATCCGTTTCTGGATGCGGTTGTCGTTTCCCGGTCTCGGGAGGAGGTGCTCGGTGGCATCGGTCTGCGGTCAGATGCGGAATATATTGCCTTTTTGCCCGGTTCGCGGTCAGGAGAGATTAGTTTTCACCAGCCGTTATTCACCCGGGTGTTTCAGCGGTTGCAGAAGTGGTATCCGGGCATAGCCGGGGTCATTGTCGGAGGTGAGGAAGGGCTCTTGCCAGCGGGTATGTACCGGGTTACACCGGATTGGCGATACGATGTAATTAAGTATGCCCGACTGGCCGCGGTGGTGTCCGGAACCGCTACTGCGGAAACCGCCATTCTCGGGACGCCGATGGTGGTTCTCTATCACCTTGCTCAACCCGGACGGTTTCTTGCCCGGCTTTTTGTTCGGGTGCGGTTTTTTGGTCTTCCCAACCTGGTGCTCAATAGACCGGTGGTGCCAGAGTTGCTGGAGCCAGATGAAGCAAGCCTGAACCGGATTATTATTCGGTTACTCAGGGATAGCGGTTATCAGGAGGTGATGAAGGAGGAGTTAAGGGCTGTTCGGGAGCGGTTGGGTCCTTCTGGTGCGTTGGTCCGGATTGCAGCCGATATTTTTTGTCTTGGTTTGGGTAAAGCCGGTGGGGGTAGTAGTTCTTGACTTTTGCCAATTTACCGGTAGAAATTCTTCAATGGTCACCGGCATCATCCGTTCAATGCGTCCGAAACAATGGGTGAAAAACCTTTTGGTTTTTGCCGCGCTGATATTTTCGGAAAACCTTCTTCACTTTCCCAAACTGGTCCGGACGCTGGGGGCGTTTCTTGCTTTCTGTTTTGTTTCCGGTGCGGTTTATGTGATCAATGATATTGTTGACCGGGAACAGGACCGGTTCCACCCGAAAAAGCGGCTGCGGCCAATTGCCTCCGGTGCGCTGCCAATCCTACCGGCAGCGGTGGCGGCGGTAGTGGCGGTGGTAATCGGAATCGGCGGTGGGTTCTACCTGGACTGGCGTTTCGGAGTGACAGTTTTATTTTATTTTCTCCTCCAACTGGCCTATTCGTTTCAGTTGAAGAAGGTGGTGGTGCTGGATGTGATGGTTGTTGCCGCCGGTTTTGCCCTGCGGGCGGTTTCCGGGACCTATGTGATTGCGGTGGAAATTTCCCCCTGGCTTTTTGTCTGTGCCATTCTCTTGGCGCTGTTTTTGGCGCTGGCCAAGCGCCGGCATGAACTGCTGTTTCTGGAGGGGGGCGGGATTTCCCATCGTAGTGTACTCGGTAAATATTCTGAGACCTTGCTGGACCAGATGATTGCGGTTGCCACATCGGCAACGGTGATCGCCTACTGTCTTTATACGATTGCGCCGGAGACGGTGCACAAGTTCGGGACCCGGAATTTAATTCTCACGGTGCCGTTTGTGCTTTATGGTATTTACCGCTACCTCTATCTGGTTTATCGTAAAGAGGAGGGCGGGGCACCAGAAAAGGTGCTGTTTACCGACTCCCCATTGATAATTGATGTGGCGTTATGGCTGCTGAGTGTGATTCTGGTGCTTTATTTTAGTTAAACGGGGCAGTAACAATACCAGTACCAGCGCCAGAAAGGCGAGTTTGCTGATTAACATTCCGGTAACAACCTGGTTGCGGTTGTAATAAATTACCACCTGGTGTTTGCCCGCGGGTAGCGGAACGGCGCGCAGACAGTAATCGGCCCGGAGAATGCCTACCGGTCGGGAGTTGACTTTTGCCCGCCATTCCGGGTAGTAGATTTCCGAGAGAACAAGCAGGGCCGGTCGGGCAGCGGTTACCGCCATTTCAATTCGGTGAGGGGAGCGGCTGGTAATCGTGACATTGCCCGGCGGTAGCGTGTCCGGGATCGGTCGGAGTCCCGGTGGGGGTTCAGTTTCCAGGATAACAACCCGGCGATAGTCAAAGGCGCTGTCACCAAGAAGTTTCAGGATCGCCGGGCGGTCGGGGATGACGACACAGGAGTCGGCAAGCCAGGCGCGGGGCAGGGCGGTGGGGTTGGGGGCGAGACCAACCAGGCCGCGGGCGGAGTCAATCTGAATGCGGTAACGGACATTGAGAAGATCGTTGCGTCGGTCAGGGGGGATTTCAAATGTGACGTAGTCAAGAAGTTTTAAGGGGGTGTAACCTTCCAGCAGTTCCAGTTCCCAGAGCAGCCCTTCGTTGCGCTGAAAGAACATCGTGTTGCCACTGCGGGCGTTGATGCGGAAAGGGGTCTGTTTTCCTTCTTCGCTAAGACGGGCGATGAGCGGGCGCCGGGGATAGAACTCTTCCGGGCGCTGGTCGCCGAGGCTGAATTGGTGACCGAAGCGGTAGAGGTCAAAGAAGGTGAGGGCGGTAAGCAGGGCGAAGATGAGGTTTTGCTGCCGGGGAAACCGGTTGGCAAGAAAGAGGAGAACGAGGGCAACCGCGACAGTGACAAATGCAATTCCAGTTTGATTCAGGGCGTTGGTAAATTGCGGGTTTTTTACGAGGAGGGGAAACGGTTTCTGGAGCAATCCGGTGAGCGTAAGCAGGGCGAGGAGGGCGACATATCCAAGGAGACACAGTCCCGGAACGAGGAGCCGTTTTTCTTTCGGATGGTTTTTGAGCACAACATCCACGCCCAGTCCGGCGAGAAAGGCAAAGGTGATGGTGAATAGACCAATAAACCTTGCCGGGATGCGGAAGCGGTTGAATCCGGGCAGAATTTCAAAGGCGAACCGGTAAAAGGGTGTGAATCTACCGAGGGCAAGGAGGATGGCAATGAGGGCAAGGATGAGAAAATGCCAGCGCAGCCGGGAGCGGCTGAAGCCGATGCCAATCAGGGCAAAGAGCAGGGGCAGAACGCCGATGTAGATACAGGTTTCCCAATAGGTGTAGGTGGTGGTGGCGGCCCAGAAGGGAACGGTATCGGTGCCGGTGCCGGTAAAACTGCCAAAGAACTTTGGGACCACCAGGGTGATTAGAAACCAGAGCGGGAGAGAGGTCTCAGCCGATTCCATATAGGTCATCGTCTCCCGGACGGTGTGCCGGGAGAGAGTATAGGCCGGGAGATAGGCAGCAGCGGTAAGGGCAAATCCTCCGATTATTATCACCAGAAACAGTGGCAGGAGAAGTTTTAAGAGCCGGGGGCGCTCGGTGCGCCAGTTGGAGACGATGTGGAGAAGGAATAGAAAGCCCAGCGCATAGATGATGTGGAGGCTCATCTGGGGGTGGCCGGCAAGGTTGGCAAGTCCGAGAGTTAGGGCACCGAGCACCGCGTCACGGAGCCGGTGGTGAAAAACGGTTCGGTAGAAAAAGAAAAGCAGAAGGGGAAACCAGGCAAAGGTACTGATTATGGTAAGGTGGATGATGTGGCTAACCATAAAGCCGGAGAGGCCGAATGAGAGTCCGGCGATAACACCGGACCAGCGGGAGAGTTTCATTTCCCGCATCAGGAGGTAAAAGCCGATGGCGCCGAGGAGGAGATGGAGGATACATTTGAGTTGCACAAGGTAGAATGTGGAACTCTGGCTGGGGGTGGAGATAAAGGCAAGGAGCCAGTTCAGGGGATAGAAGACCTGGGTCTGGATGTCGGCAAGAAATGGCATACCGGCAAACATATAGGGGTTCCAGAGCGGCAGGCTGAACTGACGGAGGCTTTTGAAGAGGTGGTAATGGAAGGGGTAGTATTGATAGAGGATGTCTTCCCAAAGGAAATGCCGGCTGGTCAAGATATCAAAAAAGAAGACAACAAAGGCGGCGACAAAGAGAAGGTAGGCAGGCAGGTCAGGGTGGCGCAGGAGCGTTTTTTTCGTCGGCGCGGTTTTTTTATGGCGTTTCAAATTTCAGGATTGAGCCGGGGTTTTTTGTGCCCCGGGCGGTGGCTTCGGTCCAAGGAGTTTCTTGCCCCGCGCCGCCTTTTCGCCAAACGGTCCCTGGCGGATGGCGCTGAGTTCTGCCTTTGCCTCGGCAATAATCGCCCGGCCGGCCGCACTTTTGCCAAGGATGCTCTGAGCGGCAGCAGCGCCGGCAATTTTTCCTTCCAGCATCGCGGTGGACGCCTCCTCTACGCCGCTGACATCACCCGCCACATAAACACCAGGAATGCTGGTCTCCATATCCTCATTGTGCCAGGCAACCAATCCGCCAAGTTCCGGAATATAAGTAATTTCGCAACCAATCTGGGATAGTAGTTCAATTAAAGGTGATAGCCCGACGGCAAGACAGATGGCATCAACACGTAGCCGTTTTTCGGTATTTTTCAGTGGTTTGAAGTTCCGGTCAACCCGGCAGATTACCGCTCCGGTTACCGACTCTTTGCCGAGGGCGGCTCGGATTGTATGGGAGGTGAGGAGCGGAACGCCGAGGCGGGCAAGTTTTGCGGCGTGAACATGGTAACCGCCGATCCGGGGGAGCGCCTCTACGACCGCCACCACCTGGACACCAGCCTGAATCAACTGATAGGAAACGATAAGTCCGATGTTACCGGAACCGACCATAAGTACCCGGTTGCCGGGACGGATGCCGTAGACATTCATCAGGGTCTGGACCGCGCCGGCTCCGTACACCCCGGGCAGGTCGTTGTTTTCAAATGGAATGGTATTTTCGCTGGCACCGGTGGCAACGATCAGCCGGCGGTAGGTGATTTTGGTAAACCGTTCCCGGTCGGCGAGGCCGAGGATGTTGGGCAGAAAGTGGCCGACAACAGTGGTGTTAAGAAGGACCCTGGCGCTGGTGGCACGCAGTTCCTCTTCCAGGATGGTGGCGATGTCAATTCCGCGGGTGCCGCAGTAGTGGCTTTTGGAACCGAAGAACTTGTGGGTCTGTTTTATCAATTGTCCGCCGAGCCTGGGGTTGTCGTCAATTACCGTTACCGGTGCGCCCAGTTTTGCCGCCACGATGCCGGCGCAGAGACCGGCCGGTCCACCGCCAACGATAACGATGCCGCCGTCGGTGATTTTGTTCACAGTTTTCCTCTGCCGCGCTGTCTTTCTACGCGCATTCCCGGCCGCAGCGGTTCCATACACACCATCGTATTGGGTTTGCCGTCCACGACCATTAAACAGGAGGAGCACTTGCCCACGGCACAGAAGAACCCCCGCGGCCGCTGGTGTTTTTCCGAATAGCGGAACACCTTGATTCCGTTGGCGACCAGGGCGGCGGCAACCGTTTCGCCGAGATGTCCCTGGAGTGGCTTGCCTTCAAAATAGAATGTTATTTCAGGACCACGCTTGAACTCCAGGACCGGATGTTCGGTAATCCGGGCAGGTGGTGTTTTCTTAGAGGTTGGTCTGCGCATACTGGACCGCATTTTCAAATATGGCGATTCCGTCCGGTTTTGTCAATTTTTCCCGCTGCCAGCGGGGGTGGTGTTCAATGCGGGTGAACCGCTCGGGATGGGGCATCAATCCGAAGACCCGGCCTGACGGGTCGCAGATGCCGGCGATGCCTTCCACCGAACCGTTGGGGTTTTCTGGATAACCGGCGGGTTCTCCCCGGGCGCTGACATAACGGAAAACAACCTGCCGGTTTTTCTTCAGCCGTTTCAGTGTTTCCGGGGCGTCGGGGATGAACTTACCCTCGGCATGGGCAACCGGTAGATAGATAGTTGCCGGCAGGTTCCGGGTGAAGACGCAGGGCGAGTCCTCGGTTTTGAGATAAACCCAGCGGTCCTCATAGCGGCCAGAATCGTTGGTGTCCAGTGTTACCCGTTGGGTGGAGAAGGGGCGGTCAAAGGCGGGCAATAGCCCGGATTTTACCAGAACCTGAAAACCGTTGCAGATGCCGAGAATCAATTTGCCGGCGGCAAGGAACCGGCACACCGTTTCGGCTAAGTTATGTTTCAGCTCGTTTGCCAGGACCCGCCCCGAGGCGATGTAATCACCATAGGAAAAACCGCCGGGGAGTACCAGAATGTGATAGTTGTGCAGTTGTTCCGGTTTTGCCTTCAATGTGTTAATGTGGATTCTTTCTGGTCGGGCGCCTACCATCTGAAACGCCGTCATTGTCTCTTCATCACAGTTAATCCCGGCCGCAAACAGGATGCAAACTCTGACCATAGAGGGTAAGGATAACCGATTAGAAAATGGTGTCAAACTTTGAATCGCCGGCTGTGCCGATGTCATTTATCTACCTGGGACGGACTCCGGGAACCACCCCGGGGGTCACCCCCCTGGTGATTGTCATTATTATAATATAATTCGCTAACTATTTTATAAACAATATGTTATATTGTAGTGCTGGATTTTTTCCGGCGGTTGTAGCGTTAATTGATGGTTTATTCTGGATCTTATTGTAGGGGGGGTCGGGTTTGACAGCGGTATTTCTCGGTGTAGAAATAGATGATGGTAGTTTTGACGGTTGGTTGGCTCTCTTGCCGGCGGGTTGGCTGGTTTCTCGTGCTTTTTTTGAGTGTTCTGGGTTTTAGTGGCTGTGCGGCTGTTTTTTCTTTTGGAGAGGGAGGGGGCGATCCGGTGGGGTTAAGGTTGGGGGTGGTGGAGCGTTTTGTTTACACCCTTGGTAAAAGCGGGGACAGTCGGTTAATCAGGCTCTGGGTACCGGATGGGCTGGTTGAGGTGCAGGGGTTGGGGGTGATCGCCCAGGGGCGGACCGGTTTGAGGGAGTTTTTTGGTTACTGTCGGGAGGTGAAGTCGGAACTGGTGATGCTGGCACCGGTGGTGCAGGGGGAGACGGTTTTCTGCCGGCTGGAGGAGCGGAATGAATGGCTGGGTCTATTGGGGTTGGACCGGGCGGTTTACGAGGGGCGGTTTGTGGTCAAAGAACGCCGGATTGCCGAAATGAAAATCGTTCCGGCACCCGAGACCCGGCTGGCGTTCATCGGTCAAGGGTTGAGTTTCTGGCGCTGGTTGCAGCAGGAGGAGCCAGGGCGGGTGGCTGAATTGTTGCCCGATGGGAAGTTTCGTTTTACGGCCGAGAACGGCCGGACTTTAATAGAACTCATCGCCCGCTGGCGGGGATTGAATTAGCCGGTACCAGGAGAATATTCCCGGTCCGGTTTCAACTGAAGGGGGCTAGAGATAGCGGATGTTTTTTTGCCCCGATCAATTTATTGACCTTCTGCTTGCGGGATATATCATAAGACAAAGTTTAAATTTTAAATTACAAAGGAGGAATTTGTGAAGACAAAAAAGGTCGGAGTTATTGGCGCCGGAACGATGGGCGCCGGTATCGCCCAGGTTTTTGCGATGAGCGGTTACGATGTGGTGCTGGTGGATGTGGCAGAGGGTTTTCTGAATAAGGGGTTGAACACAATCAAAAAATCACTGGATAAACTGGTGGAGAAAGGGAAGCTGACCGCGGATGCGGCGGCGGGTGCTGTCCAGCGGATTCAACCGGTTTTACAGCTGGACGCCTGCCGTGATTGTGGTCTGGTGGTGGAGGCGGTAATTGAGGATGTTAAGGTCAAACAGGAGTTGTTCGGAAAGCTGGATAGTATCTGCGTGCCGGAGACGGTTCTTGCCACCAACACTTCAACGATTTCGGTTACCCTTTTAGGGGCGGCGACAAAGCGACCGGATAAGGTTGTCGGGATGCATTTTATGAACCCGGTGCCGTTGATGCAGCTGGTGGAGGTGGTGCGGGGGTTGGCGAGTGCACCGGAGGTTGTGGCTGAGATCGTTGCCCTGGCCCGGGAGCTGGGGAAGACACCGGTGGTGGTTAATGACTCGCCCGGGTTTGTCTCCAACCGGGTATTGATGCCGATGATCAATGAGGCGATATTTTGTCTTGAGACCGGCGTGGCGGATAAGGAGGCGATTGATACGGTAATGAAACTGGGTATGAATCACCCTATGGGGCCTTTGGCGCTGGCCGATCTGATCGGTCTGGATGTTGTGCTGGCGATTCTGGAGGTGCTTTATCAAGACCTGGGGGATCCGAAGTATCGTCCCTGTCCGTTGCTGCGGCGAATGGTGGCGGCGGGCTTTCTGGGCAGGAAAACCGGTCAGGGTTTTTACGAGTATAAATAGGCCGACTTTCCAGAACCGGTAATGGCGGCAATTCCGGCAAAGAAAATATTTTCTGTTGCCCAGGTAAACCGGCTGGTTGCCGGCATGCTGGCGGAGCGTTTCAATGACATCTGGGTGGTGGGAGAAATCTCCGGGTTCAAGCGTTATCCAAGCGGGCATCTTTACTTTGTTCTGAAGGACGAGGAGTCCCAGATTCAGGCGGTTTGTTTTCGTGATTCTGCCCGGCGCCTGGGTTTTGAACTGCGCGACGGTGACCTGGTAGTAGTTCATGGTCGGCTGGAGGTGTATGTTCCCACCGGCCGGTATCAGTTGATCGCCGATACAATTGAGCCCAAAGGGCTGGGGGCGCTGCAGCGGGCGTTTGAGGAGTTAAAGCGGAAACTGGACCGGGAGGGGTTGTTTAAAGAGGAGCGAAAAAGGTCGCTGCCGCGGTTGCCCCGGGTGGTGGGAATAATAACTTCACCGGCCGGAGCGGCGATCCATGATATGCTCAAGATATTGCGGAGTCGCCGGTTGCCGGTTGCGGTTTTACTTTATCCGGTGCAGGTTCAGGGGGAGGGGGCGGCAGAGCAGATTGTGGCGGCGCTGGGGAGTTTGAACCGGCGGGATGATGTGGAGGTGGTGATTCTGGCCCGGGGGGGCGGGTCGCTTGAGGACCTCTGGCCCTTCAACGAGGAGGTTGTTGCCCGGGCAATTGCCGCTTCCCGGGTGCCGGTGATTACCGGTATCGGTCATGAGGTTGACTTTACCATCGCCGACTTTGTTGCCGATGTGCGAGCGCCGACGCCAACCGCAGCGGCACAACTCATCGTCCGGTTATGGGAGCAACTGGAACAGCGGCTGGAGGAACTGACCGGGGAGATGACCGGTGCGATTCAGGAGCGGCTTTTTGATTACGAACGGCGGATGAATGAGTTGGTCCGGCACCGGGGTTTTGAACTGGTCAGCCGGCGTCTTGCCGAGACCAGGCACCGGGTGGTGTTGCTGGAGAGGAGGTTATTTCAGGCAGGAGGTCAGCAGGTCCGGAAACGGCAGGAGCGGGTTAACGGTTTTGCCGAACGGTTGAACCGGCAGCACCCTCGGACAAAGTTGCTCACCTGGCAGTTGCAGTTGAGCGGAATTTATTCCCGTCTCGGTGTTGCGGTTACCACGGTTCAGAGCCAGCGGGAAAATCGGTTAACCAGCCTGGTGGCGAAGTTGGATATGCTAAACCCCCTTGCCATTCTTTCCCGGGGCTATGCCATCTGTCAGAAGGTTGCGGGCGGTATTGTCCGCAGCGTTGAACAGGTGGAACCGGGCGATGATTTGCGGGTCCGGGTTGCCGATGGGAACCTGGCCTGCCGGGTGGCGGGGAAAATGAAAGGAGGCGAAAGTGGCGGAGAAAAATAGATCGGCTGAGAAGCCGGTGGATTTTGAAAAATCGCTGCAGGAGCTGGAGGAAATAGTAAAAAAACTGGAGGCGGGGAACTTACCGCTGGAGGAGTCGCTGCAACTGTTTGAGCAGGGAGTAAAACTTGCCCGCTGGTGTAAAGATAAATTACATGAGGCGGAGTTGAGGATTACCGAATTGACCCGGGAGGAGGAGTAGTTCGCTTTAGTATTCGCTCAGGTCGTAGCCTAAAACCTTTTCCTTTTTGAATTCGGCAATCTTGGTGCCCTTTTCATCGTAGAGGGCATAGGTAGTGCCCTCGTCAACGATTTTTTCCGCAATAATGTTAACCCGGTATACCGGGTCGGAGTCAAGATAAATATGGAAAGTCATCGCATTCCCCTTTTGTTAAAAAGATAACATTCGCGGGGTTTTTGTCAAGGATTTATTCTTTGAGTCCGGCCCGTGCCTGGGAGGCGATAATCTGTTTCTGGGCAAGGAAGAAGAGGATGATCAAGGGAGTTATCGCCATCGTTGTTGCCGCCATCAAGAGGGTGTAGTTGGTGGATTGCTCGCGGGAAAAGTAGGCAAGGCCGACCTGGAGGGGACGGATACGGTCGGAGTTGGTAACGATCAGCGGCCAGAAAAAGGAGTTCCAGGAAGATATGACATTAAAGACCACGATCGTCGCGATCGGGGCTTTGCAGAGGGGAATGACGATCCGCCAGAGGGTCCAGAGTTCAGAACAGCCGTCAATCCGAGCGGCGTCAAACAGGTCCTGGGGTAGTTGTTTGATGTGCTGACGGAGAAGGAAGATGGAGAAGATATTGACAATCCAGGGGACAACCATTGCCGCATAGGTGTCAATCCAGCCCAGTTTATAGAGAATCATATAGGAGGGGATAAGGTAGACCGGCAGGGGAATCATCATCAGCGCGAGGAACCCCATAAACAGTATCTCCCGGCCCGGGAACCGGAACCGGGCAAAGGCGTAGGCGGCCGGGATACCGGTGATGAGGATACCCAGAACACCGGTGACGGTGATGAGGACGGTATTGGCAAGATAGCGCCAGAAGGGAATCTGACGGAAGACCTCAAGATAGTTGCCGAACTGGAAGGAGGTGGGCAGCCAGGTGGGCGGGAAGCGCAGCGCCTCCAGCGGGGTCTTCAAAGAGGTGATGACCATCCAGTAAAAAGGCAAAAGCATTGTGATGCTGCCGGTGATGAGCAACAGGTGAATCAGCAGGTGGCGCGATTTAGCCATAATGCACCCGTTTTTCCAAAAAGAGCCGCTGGAACAGCGTTAACAGGAGGATGATGAGGAAGGCGATGAAGGCGATTGCGGCACCGTAACCAAGGCGCCAGAGTTCAAAGGCGTTTTCATAAAAGTAATACATCACCACCCGGGTAGTGGAGAGCGGGCCGCCGGCCGGGGGGCCGGTCATAATCCACACCTGGGCGAAGGTTTCAAAGGCGGCGATGGAACTCATAATCAGGACGTAATAGGTGGTGGGTGAGAGCAGAGGCCAGGTGATTTTCCAGAACGTTTTCCAGCGGGAGGCACCGTCAATGCGCGCCGCTTCGTAATAAGTAAGAGAGATGTTTTGCAGTCCGGCAAGGAAGATGACGATGTTATAACCCAGCGACTTCCAGATGCCCATCAGGACCAGTGAGCACATGGCGATTGATGGCCCGCGCAGGAGATAGGGCAGGTTTTCACCGGTGGCACCGAGGAGCAATTGGAATAGGCCGCGGGGGTCTTGAAGCCAGCGGATGCCGGTAATGCCGATGAGCGAGAGGAGGTAGTTGAATACGCCCCGTTCGGGATGGAGAAGCCAGCGCCAGACAACCGATACCGCGACAATGGAGGTGACCACCGGAAGGTAGTAGATGGTGCGGTACACCCCGAGGCCGCGGATTTTCTGGTTTAAGAGCAAGGCGATAAACAGGGAGAGAAACAGGCTGATCGGGACTTCAAAGAGCACATACCAGCCGGTGTTTGCCAATGACTTCCAGAAGAGCGGGTCGCGGAGCACCGCGATGTAATTGTTCAGGCCGACAAATTGCCGGGGTCCGGCCATTCCCCAGTCGTAAAGGCTCATGCGCACCGAGAGGAGAATCGGCAGGACCCGGAATCCGATTAAAATTATCAGTGCCGGGAGTAGGTAAAGAAAGGCGCGTCGGGCTACCTGGGCTTGGCGGGAGATGGTCATCCGCAGGTATGAGTATAACTTTTTCCTCTTGTCGGTCAACAGGTGTT
The DNA here is from genome assembly GCA_964412225.1 of uncultured bacterium. GTDB lineage: Bacteria > Hydrothermota > Tepidihabitantia > Tepidihabitantales > Tepidihabitantaceae > CAYPNB01. The sequence goes on from CAYPNB010000002.1 coordinate 79,429, forward strand.
CTTGACCGGGAAAAGCAAGGTTTTTAAAATGACCTGATGCGACAGGGTGTGGCGGATTTGCCGTTGCATTATGGTACGGCGCCGGCCTGGCTATTTGAGCGGATGACCAGGTTGGTGCGGGCGATAAGCGAGGTGATTGTTGCCGAGTTTGGCCCGGACGAGTTACTGCGTCGGTTCGCCGACCCGGTGTGGTTTCAGAGTCTGGGGTGTGTGGCGGGTTTTGACTGGCACTCTTCCGGGTTGACGACAACTGTGGGCGGGGCGTTGAAGGAGGGGATCCGGGGGCGGGAAAAAGACCTCGGGATTTTTGTCTGTGGCGGCAAGGGCAGGGCTTCCCGTCAGACGCCGGATGAGATTCGTCGGTTTGCCGACCGGTTTGGTCTGGATGGCGGGCAGCTGGTCCGGGCGAGCCGGCTGGTTGCCAAGGTTGATTCCAATGCCCTACAGGACGGTTTTCAGATTTACCATCATCTCTTCATCGGCACCGCTCAGGGCAAGTGGGCGGTGGTCCAGCAAGGGATGAATCCGGACATCCGTTGGGCAAGGCGGTATCACTGGCTTTCCGAGGGGCTGGCGAGTTTTGTCGTTGAGCCCCATAAGGCAATTGCCGGTGTCCGGTCGGAACGGGTGTTGAATATGGTGGCGGCCGAGGCGGAAAAAGCCCGGCAGGGGGTAGTGGTTTTGGCCGGAGCGGCGCCCGAGAAGACGCTGCGGGAACTCCGGCGACTCCGGATGCCCGAACACCATCCGATTCTGGATACGGACATTTCTCCGGAGTACCTGAGCAAGGTGCTGTTGAGTACTTACGAACAGCCACCGGCTGATTTCGTCCAGTTTTTGCTTGTCCGGGGTGTGGGAGCAAAGACGGTGCGAGCGCTGGCGTTGTTGGCCGAGGTGGTTTATGGGGCGCCCCTTTCTTTCCGGGACCCGGTAACCTATTCCTTTGCTCACGGCGGTAAGGATGGCTACCCCTATCCGGTGAACCGGCAGGATTACGATCGGTCAATTATGTTTTTGGAGCGCGGTATTAGGGAGGCGAAACTGGGCAATACCGAGAAACTGGCAGCACTGCGGCGGCTGGAAGCCTGGTCAAGGTGGATCGGCAAAGCGGTATGAGGGAGCAGCGGGAATTCCCTGGGGAGTTCATCGCCCGGTATAAAAGTTTCATTCCCGATTTTGAACTTTTTCTTGCCGCGATGCGACGGCCGTTACCCCGGGTGTTCCGGGTGAATACCATCAAGGCAAGGGCTGCGGAGGTGCTGCCGTTTTTTGCCGACCTGCAACCGGAACCGTTACCTTATTATCGTGACGCCTTTGTGGTGCGGGATGGCCGGGGTCTGGGACGGTGCCTTGCCCATTTTCTTGGCTTGATTTATATTCAGGAGGCGGCGTCAATGGTGCCGCCCCTGGTGCTTAACCCGCAACCCGGTGAGCGAGTTCTGGATATCGCCGCCGCTCCTGGGTCCAAGACCACCCAGATGGCGGCGATGATGAACAATACCGGTTTGGTTATCGCCAACGACATTTCGGCCCAGCGGGTGCGCGGTCTGGTGGGCAATGTTGACCGGATGGGTTGTTTGAATGTGGTGGTCTGCCGGAATGACGGGATTGTGCTGGCCAAGAGGTTGAGCGGTTTTTGTGACCGGGTGCTGGTTGATGCACCCTGTTCTTCTGAAGGGACGATGCGCAAGACCGCCGAGGCGCTTTTGCGCTGGTCGGTGAGGGGAATCCAGCAGTTCAGTCGGGTCCAGAAGGGTCTGATCTGTGCCGGATATCAGGCGCTTAAACCCGGCGGGGTGATGGTGTATTCTACCTGTACCATTGCACCCGAGGAAAACGAGGCGGTGGTGGCATATCTGTTACAGAGATTCCCGGAAGCCCAGGTGCTGCCGGTAGAACTGCCCGGTCTGGTAATGCGACCGGCGTTGACTGAGTGGGAAGGGGTGGAATTCCCCGCCGCGGTGGGGAACTGTCGACGGATTTTGCCCCAAGACAACGATACCGAGGCGTTTTTTGTTGCCCTGGTGCGGAGGCCTGCTGATGCGTTGGGTGGAACTGATTGAGCGCCGGTTCGGATTGCCGGCGGGCTGGCGGGACGGTCTGGAGTTACATCAGGAGCAGGGGACGGTATTTGTTGCCACGCCCGAGGTGATGCGGTTTGACCTGGTCAAGCCATTGCGTCGGGGGCTGCGGCTGTGCCGGATTTTTCCCCGTTCCATTAAACCGACCACCTGGGCGATGCAGGTGCTGGGGCGGGGAGGGACGCGCAATCGGGTTGATGTTGATGAGCAGCAGGCGCGGGAGTTGATTAACGGTGGTGAGATTGAAGTGGTGGCCGATGTGGAGGACGGGTTTGTGCTCGTCTTTTATCAGGGGTTTGTTGTTGGCGTAGGGCTTTACAAAAAACCCCGGTTGAAGTCCCAGATTCCCCGGTTCCGACCGGTGGATTAGAGCCAGTTGCCCTGACGGAGAATCTCGTAGAGAACAACCGCGGCGGCGGTGGCAACATTGAGGGAGTTCTTGTAACCGAAGACCGGGATGTCAACAATGCCGTCACATAATCTGAGTACCTCCTGCGTTACTCCCAGGGCTTCGTTTCCCAGAACGATTGCGACCGGAAACCGGTAGGAGAATTTATTGAACGGTGTTGCTCCGGTAACCGTTTCCAGGGCGACAACCTGCACCCCGCGGTTTTTGAGGTCGGTGACCGCGGCGGTGGTTTCTGCGCACCAGCGCCAGGGAACGGAGTTGGTTGTGCCGAGGGCGGTCTGCTCCAGTTTGGGGTGAGGCGGGTGTGCCGAATAGCCGCAGGGAATTATTTCTTGTGCCCGCACGGTGTCGGCAAGGCGAAATATGGCACCAACATTGAAGGCGCTGCGTAGGTTGTCAAGAATGATATAAACCGGTCGGCGGGGAAGCCGGGCGAACTCTTCGGGCGGCAGTGAGGAGTCCCGGGAACGGACCTCATAAAAAGTTTCAATGCCGTCGGGTGCGGGCCGATGTCGGGGAGGACGTTGCGTTGGGGTCATCTTTTCAATGCCAGTGCGGCAAGGCGGTTGACCTTTTCAATCAGTTTCAATGCCTGAAGGAGGTTTTTCCCGGCGGCGATAACACCGTGGTTGGGCCAGATGACAAGGCGATGGGTTTTCAGGCGTCGCGCGGTTGCCCGGGCAATTGCGATTGAACCGTGGGGTAGCATCGGAATGGCGGTGATGGAACGAGGGGCAGAGCCCGGTTTTGCCCGGGCGAGAAGGGCGGTGAGGAGTTTTTGCGGTTCCGGATAGCGCCGGGAGAGCCGGACCAGTTCGGTTGGATGGGTGTGCAGCAGTGCCCGGTCGCCGGGACGACAGGTTGCCAGAGTCCGCTGGCTGGCGATGTGGGCAAAGATTTCGGAAGTGGGGAGCGCGGTTTCCGGCAGAACAGAGTATCTGAACCCCGTTTTTGCCGGTTTAACAAAACAGAGATAGGGAAGGGGGGTGCGGGCGATGTTTTTCATCTGGGCACCGGAGATTTTTGTCAGCAGTCCTTCCTTGAGTCGGAGGGAAAAGTTGCCGGCGTTTTTCTCTGCCCAGCGATGGGCGTTGAGCCGGCGGGCGACAAGGGCGATTTGCTTCCGATAGGAGCGGGATAGTTTTTTAAGCCCAGCCGGTCCGGTTTCTTTTTTTACCATTGGTGGATATTACGGGAGCAATCAATATCGGTCAAGAGACACTCCGGGGACAGGGGTTTCGAACAGTTTGTTACTATCGGTTTATCGCGATAACCGGTGGCGGTATCGCTTCAGGGCGTTAAGATGGGTTTTAGGGAGTAAATAAATACCAGTGGTTAGATATGGTTTTGGGGTTGGTTGTATTTTCTGCCAGGCTTGACTGGTAAAGGAGAGCGGTTAGGATTGAGAAAAGGAGTAACACAATGACCCAGTGGGAATATAAATTTCTGCAGATTGATATCAACCTCAGCCCGATATTGAAACTGGCCCGGTGGGGTGTTCAGGTGCCCGGCGAAAAGAAGGCACGCGCTACGATGGAGGGGGTTGAGGCGTATGTGAATGACCTTGGTCGCGAGGGCTGGGAACTGGTTCATGCTGTCAATGGGTCTGACCACACCGGTGTGATTACCCGGGCGATTCTTTTTTTCAAGCGCCCGCGACCGGATACCGCGACAGAAAAACCGCAGAATGAGGTTTAACTGGGTTGACCTGCTGGCTATCGGTGTTGTTTCTTTTGCCGGAGGGATTCAGTTTCTCCGTTCCACCAAGGATTTTTCTTTAGTTCTTTACGAGACGTTTTTGTTGATTGCGGCACTGATTGGCACGGTCCGAGTTTTTATTCCTATACATCAATTAACCGGTTTATCTTATACCGTCTGTTTTGCCGGCTGTTTTGTAATACTGGCGGTGCTGGCGATTCTGATTGCAAGCGGGATCAATCGGTTTTTTGAGTTCAGTTTTGGTGGCTTTGGCTATTTCTTCGGGCTGTTTCTGGGAATTGCCTGTGGGTTTGTGTTCGGCCATGCGGTGCTTAGGGTGCTGTTGATTGCCTATGGGGTAAAAAGACCGGAATTTGCCGATATGGTTCATCGTTCGTGGATGGCAAGTCAGGTGCTTTATTTCGGTGCCTTCCGGGAATTGCTGGCGATGCTGCGCATCGCCCGGTACAATAATATTTAGGCGACGGTAAGTTCCATCTGGACCCAGGGCAGGACGCCGTTGCCGACCGATTTGGTTTCTTGGCTGACCGCTTTTACTGTTTTCAAGCACGCCAAGGCGTTGCCCTTAATAGACCAGCGCCCGGGTTCGGGGAGGGCGGTAATTTCACCGTTGTTGATTATCCGGCCGAAATAAAGGGTATTGGTAAAATCACCGGTTGTTTTATTGGCGGTATGGAAGCCAAGGAGGAGTTTTACCATCACTCCGTGGTCAATGTTTTTTATCATTTCAGCGAGCGGTTTATCGCCCGGGGCGAGATAGACGTCATTGATGGTACAACGGACCGGTGCCTCGTGTTCATCTTCAATCAGGAGGGGGCGTCTTTTGCCATTGCCGGTTGATTCTACTCCGTCTTTCCATGCGCTGGCACGGTCGTAGAGGAACATCTGGAGGATGCCGTTCTTTATTATCAGGTTTTTCCGGCTGGGTGTGCCTTCGTCATCGGTCGGGAAGGTGTTACCACCGTAAGGAACGGTGGCATCGTCCCAGAGGGTAACCAGTTCGCTTGCCACCGGTTCGCCCAGATGGAAGCGGGACATTCCTTCCTGAACGGTGGCGGCGTAGAGGTGTTCGGCAACAAGGCGGCGCAGGATTTCCTCCAGCATCTCCGGGCAGACGATTACCGGAACGGTTTTGCCCTTGATTCCCTCTGCCTCGGGGGTGGTTTCCCGGTCCGGGATGCCCTTGGCAACCTTTGCCCCCAGGGCGGTGATTTCTTCAATTTCGGGGAGTCTCCGGCCGACGACGAAGTCGTAGTCTTTGGAGTTAACCTCGGCAAAGGCAAAGAGGCCGGTGCGTTCGGTACAGGCGGGGTAAGTGCTGTGGAGTGTGGTAACCAGCCGGGTTTCGTGTTCAATCCGGATCGCCCCCTCAATCGTTTCAATCTTTCCGGTATCGTAGGCGCGCCGGAGCAGGTCTCGGGCAATTTCTTGAAGCCGTGCCGGCGTGTTTTGGAGTTGGACAATCGCCGGGTCTGATGCCGGGATTTCTGGTGGTTGTTCGTTGATGGTGACGAATGAAGGAAAGGGCGCCGGTGCCGCCCGTACCAGGGCGGTTTTTATCCCCCGTTCCAGGAGGTCAAAGTTTGGTTCGGTGATCGGAACATAGCCAATTTTGTTTCGTTTTATCACCCGGAGGCCGGCAGCGAAGATGGCTTCGTTTAATTCCAGTGTTATCTCCTGGTTTTCGAGGCGGGCGCTGAGGATGCGGGTGTTTGTAACCAGTAGTTCGGCATCATCCAGCTTCAGCCGGCGGGCCAGTTTTTTTACCTTTTCGCTGAATTTGAGTAGGTCCATATTTTACCCCTGGACAGAAAGTCCAATAAATTCATTGTTCTTAATCCGCGTCCAGAGCGGCCCACCGTCGCCAACGTATTTTGTTTGCCCTTTGCCGCAGAAACCAACGTCGTCAATTGACAGCGGTCCGGCAAAGCCATCAACATATCGGAGGGCGTAAAGTGTCTTGGCAGAGAAGTTGGCGGGTTTGACCGTTCTGGTGATCTTGCCGTTTTCAATCAACCGACCGAGGAGAACCGAGGAGGACATTCCGTCTTTGGAGACCGCGCCGCCAGAGGTGCCGATGAGGATGATGCCCCGGTTGATGTTGCCGATTAACTGGTCAAGGGTTTTATACCAGTTCTTACGAGAGGCGGGCATGACAAAGGTGTTGGACATCCGGGGCAGGCGCCGGTCACCCAGTTCACTGAAGGCGCCGCCATTGGGGGGCAATCGGAAATAAGCAGCGGTTTCCCGATTCAAAATCATCCCTTTGGCGATGCCGTGCTCAGCGAGGAGTTTGGTCTGGACCTCCACCCCTTCATCGTCAATGAACTCGGTGCCGAATCCGACATCAAACCGTCCCGGCAATGGGCCGTCCATAATGTTCACATCTTCGGCGGCAACCGTTCCCCGTGGTTTGCCTTCTTGGTCAATTATACCAGAACTACCCGCCTTGACGATATCGGCTTCAAAGTTATGGCCCAGCGCTTCGTGGACGAAGACCCCGAGTGTTGTGTAATGAAGCACGAAATGGGAGAGGGAGCGGACCTCTTCGGCGGAGAGGGTGATGGCATTCTGGAGCGCGACGGTATTCTCCAGCCATTCGCGAATATAACGGGAGGCGATGCGGGTAAGGCGGAACCGCCCGGCGTCCTTTGCAACGATGAAGTTCCAAGGCAGGGGGTTGCCGAGGCGGGCCCTGGTCTGGGTCATTCTGCCCTCCGGTCCTTTGACCTTTGTAAACAGTTGGAAAAACGTGCGCGGCATCACCTGGGTTTTGAATACACCGTCGGTGTCGGCGATGGTTTTTTCTTCCCGTTGGGAGAAAAACCAGAATTCGGGTTTAATCTCCATCCCGGGGTTCTGTTGTGCTACCCGCTGGGTGATTCTTTTTACCCCTTCGGTGAGAGCGGTGAATATGGCGGCGGTGGGAAAAACCTTGGGTGCCGGGACGCCGTAGCGCACGCGACCGGGGTTGGGGATTGGGGCAAGGGATATCGGTCTGGGTGGCGGCGCCGAGGCGGCGAGTAATTTTACCCCGTCATCAATCGCCTGACAAAGGGAGTTTATGTCCAGTGTGCCGATTTTGACTTCGGCTTTCTTACCGCGGTCCAGAAGTCGTAACTGCACCCGGGCTTTGGCGTTAAACGGTTTCTGAATCAACCGGTCGGGCAACTGCTGGAGTTCAATACGGAGAACCCGTTCGTAAAGGATGTCGGCGTATTCTACTCGCTGGGCGGCGTAACGTAGCGCCTGGTCAATGACCCGTTTTATTTTTATTTCGTCTTCAATTGCCGGTGGCATATGGTTAGTATAAAAAAACTGGGGAAAAGTCAAGCGGGTCCTCGGCAGGACCCGCTTTTGTTTTGTCGCCGCGTTATTTTTACCAACGACGGTTGGAAAAACCGCCGGTATTGCCACCGGAACGGCCGCCTCGTCTTTGACCGCGAGGCCCACGTCCACCACCGAAGCCGCCTCGGCTTTCGGTGCGTTCCCGCGCCTCATTGACATTTAACTGGCGTTCCTCAAGGGTGAAGCCGTTGAGTCCGGCGATTGCGGCCTGCGCCGATTCATCAGTAGCCATCTCCACGAAGGCGAACCCACGGGGACGATTTGTGAAACGGTCGGTCACGATATTGACCGAAACCACTTCGCCATGCTGACCGAAAAGGTCGCGCAGCTGGGTTTCGGTTGCGCTGAAGGGCAGATTGCCCACAAACAAGCGCCTTGCCATAACTAATCCTCCTGTGTTATTTGTTTTGCTTGAGAATCGTTCAAAAGGTGGGTTCGCGCACGGACCAGACTTTGCTAAATCCGGCGGTGTCTTTTGACACCCGATGCCCTGAACGGTTCTGCTAAGCCTTCTCGGGTTACTACCCTTTTTTGTGTCGGTTGAGAACCCGTTTTCAGCCGACTGATATATAATAGTCATTATTTTCTGTAAGTCAAGAAATGCGAAAAGCAATTTCTTGACCATTGCCGGCTAAACTTTATAATGAGGTTTCTATTTAATGAAACTCTGGCGTAAACCACTGGATGCCGATGAAAAAAGGTCACCCCGGGGGCGGGTCCATATTTTAGTTGAACGCTGTAAGGGTTGTGGGTTCTGTATTACCTACTGTCCGAAACAGGTGTTAGAGGCATCCACCGATTTTAACCGCCGTGGTTATCATCCGCCGGTGGTAAAGTATCCGGAGCGATGTGTAAATTGTGGGTTGTGCGGAGTGATCTGTGCCGAGTTTGCCATCTGGACCACTCCTGACGAGCAAACGGCACCAGCCGATGGGGACGCCGATGAAAAATGACGGCAGGGTAATTCTCACCGGTGCCCATTTCTGGGACGGCGACCATGCCTGTGCCGAGGGGGCGATTGCCGCCGGGTGTCGGTTCTTCGCCGGTTATCCGATCACCCCTTCTACGGAGATTGCCGAACGGATTGCCCAACGGTTTCCTTTTGTTGGTGGCACATTTATTCAGATGGAAGATGAACTGGCTTCAATGGCCGCGGTGCTGGGCGCGGCCTGGGCAGGAACCAAGGCGATGACGGTCACCTCGGGACCGGGTTTTTCTTTGATGCAGGAGAATATTGGTCTGGGGGTGATGACCGAGACGCCGTGTGTGGTGGTGGATGTCCAGCGGGGTGGTCCTTCAACCGGTCTGCCAACACTTACCGGTCAGCAGGATATGATGCAAGCGCGCTGGGGTTCCCATGGTGATTATGAAATTATCGCTATTTCGCCGTCTTCACCGCAGGAGTGTTTTGATTTAACAATTACCTGTTTTGATCTGGCAGAACGGTATCGGGTACCGGTGCTTTTTATGATGGACGAGTGTGTGGGACATATGACCGAAAAGGTGGTGGTGCCCGAGCCCGATAAGATTAATCCGCTGCCGAGAAGGTGGTACCGGGGACCACGGGATAAATACCGTCCATTTAAACCAGAGCAGGACAATGTGCCCTTGATGGTTCGGGCGGGCAATGATTATCGGATTCATATTACCGGACTGACGCACGATGAACGGGGATATCCGGTGATAAACGCTGAGTGCCAGAGCTGGTGTGTGAACAGGCTGGTAAGAAAAATCCGCGATAATGCGGAACACATTGTTATGATTGACGAGTATCAGATCGAGGATGCCGAGGTGGTGGTGGTGGCTTACGGGATCAGTGCCCGAGTGGCGTTTAAGGCGATCGCTGACGCCCGGGCAATGGGGATAAAGGTGGGAATGTTACGGTTAATTACCGTCTGGCCGTTTCCCGAATCGCGGATTACGGCACTGGCGGAGCGGGTGAAGGCGTTGGTGATGCCGGAGATTAATCTCGGGCAGGTGTTTTTAGAATTGCAGCGGGTGGTGGCGGGTAGATGCCGCACGGTCCATGTTCCGCATTGCGGTGGCTGGGTGCACGACCCGCAGGATATTTTAGAAGCAATAGTAGCTAGTGTAAAATGAAAGTGATGGCGACTGGCGATTTACCGGGTTTGGAAAGGCATCCCCTTGATGACCTGTTGCGGGTGGACCGGATTCCTCATATCTGGTGTCCCACCTGTGGTCTGGGTATTGTTCTTAACTCGTTTTTAACCGCGGTAAAGGAAAGTGATATTCCACGGCAGGATATTGTGGTAGTTTCCGGCATCGGTTGTACCGGCAGGGCGGCAGGATATGTGAACTTAGATTCTTTTCATACCACGCACGGGCGGGCGCTACCATTTGCCACCGGCCTGAAACTGGGGAATCCGAAGTTAAAGGTGGTGGTGATATCGGGTGACGGTGACCTGGTGGCGATCGGCGGCAATCATCTGATTCACGCCGCGCGACGGAATATGGATTTAACGGTTATCTGTGTGAATAATTTCAACTACGCAATGACCGGCGGACAGTTCGGCCCGACGACACCAAGGGGGGCAAAACTTACCACCGCCCCGCATGGCAGTTATGAACATCCTTTTAACATCCCCTTTCTTGTAGATTCCTGTGGTGCTACTTATGTGGCGCGCTGGACCGTGCTTCATGTCCGGCAACTCACCAGTTCAATAAAGGAGGCGCTGGCTCATTCTGGCTTCAGTTTTGTTGAGGTGATTTCCCCCTGTCCGACGGTGTACGGTCGGCGCAATCAGTTGGGGTCAGGGCTGGAGATTGTAAAATACTATCAGGAGAAGTCGGTGGTAAAGAACGATGTTGATACCCGGGAGTGTGCAATAGATTACCAGGGGCCGATTGTGGTGGGCAGATTTGTGGAGAAGAGAAAGCCCACCTATCTGGAAACGATGAACGAATTTTTGCGTCAGACGCTGGGAGAGCAGTTTGTCCCCTATTCCGGGCCAATGGATGAAGGGGGATAAAGAAGAGGAATAAAAATGGAGATTAAACTTTCCGGGTTTGGCGGTCAGGGGATCATAATGATGGGGATGGTTCTGGGGCGGGCGGCAGCGCTTTACGATAACAAGCACGCTACCCTGACCCAGAGTTTTGGACCTGAGGCCCGGGGAGGTGCCTGTTCGGCACAGTTGATTATCGCCGGGGAAAAGGTGCTCTATCCCTATCTTACGGCACCGGATATTCTGGTGGCGATGTCCCAGGAGGCTTACGAGAAGTTTGAGCCCACGCTACGAGACGGTGGGATTCTGATTATTGAGGAAAATCTCGTTCGTGTGCATGACCATCACGGACGGGTTAAGCAGTTTGGTATTCCGGCTACCCGAATTGCCGAGGGTATGGGTAATCGGATGTTTGCCAATATGGTGATGCTCGGGTTCCTGGTGGCGGTTACCAGCGTGGTACCCAAAGAGGCGTTGGTTAAGGCGGTCAAGGATACTATTCCAGCCCGGCTTCTGGAGAAAAACCTCGCGGCACTGGAAACGGGATACGAAACCGGCGTCAAAATGCTCCAGGTGGGATGATGGAAAGTCAGACCGAGAGGCTGCGCGAATTGTTGGGGAAACGGGAGGCGGAAATGGTGGTGGCGGAGTCGGCAGAGGTGTTCCAGTTGCGACCAGTTCTTGATTCTCCTTGTCGGGTTGCCTGTCCAGCCGGAGTTAATGTCAAGGCTTATGTTGGTCTTATTGCCGGGGGCAAATTTGACCGCGCCCTGGAGGTGGTCCGGGCAACAAACCCTTTGCCGGGTATCTGCGGCCGGATTTGCACCCATCCGTGTGAGTCGGAGTGCCGGCGGGGAGAGGTAGATGAACCGGTGGCGATTCGGCCATTGAAGAGGTTTATCGCCGATTATGCCCGGCACGCGCCATCGGCGAAACTTCCGGCTCAGACACCGGTTCGCTCTCAGAAGGTTGCGGTGGTAGGTTCAGGTCCAGCCGGACTGACCGCCGCAAATGACTTGGTCCGGTTGGGCTATCGGGTAACAATTCTGGAACGGGAAAATAAGCCCGGGGGGATGTTAATCTGGGGGATTCCACCATTCCGGCTGCCGCGGGATATCATTGAACAGGAAATTGATTCCATCCTCGGACTGGGAGTAGAGTTTATTGACAAAACTGAGATTACCGACCCGGCCCGGTTGTTAAAGGAGGGTTTTGGAGCGGTATTTTATGCTCCTGGTCTTCAAAAAGGGATCACCCTGGGGTTTCCTCAGGAGGATAAGTTGATCGGGGTAATGGACAGTCTTGTGTTTTTGCGGCGGGTTTATCAGGGCGAGATTTCTGCGCTCAAGGGCAGAGTTCTGGTGATTGGCGGGGGCGATTCAGCAATTGACTCCGCTCGGGTTGCACTCCGGCTCGGTGCCGATGAGGTGTGGGTTGTTTATCGCCGAACAAGAGAGGAGATGCCCGCGGCCGAAGAAGAGGTTGCCGAGGCGGTAACTGAGGGGATAAGAATAGAGTTACTTACCCAGCCAGTGGATTACGTTCATAAGGAAGGCCGGCTCACCGGGTTGCGCTGCGTTCGGACCAGACCCGGCCCGGTTGACGATTCGGGCAGACGACGGCCAGTGCCGATTCCCGGTTCAGAATTTGTGATTCCGGCGGACTGGGTTATTACCGCACTGGGGCAGAGGGCCGAGCGGGAGATAGAGAAATTTCCTGAAGGGGTGTTTGTGGGTGGCGATGCCGCGGGTGGTCCGGCAACAGTAATTGACGCCATCGCCAGCGGTCACCACGGGGCAAAGGCAATTCATCAATTTTTAAGCGGGGAACAGGAGGGAAATAGGATTAATTTCACCGGCGAATTGGAGATGGGGGTGTCGGTGTTGACCGCAGTACCCAGATTCCGGGTGAGACCGCGGAGTTTGCCGGTACATGCCCGGCGTAGTTTCAATGAGGTGGAGGAGCCCCTGAGTGACGAGGAGGCGGTGGCGGAGGCACAGCGCTGTTTGCGGTGTGGTCCCTGTGGTGAGTGTGTTCTCTGTCATAACACCTGTCCCAAACATCAGGTGGCTCTGCGTTTAACAGGAACAGGAGAGGAGGCACCGCTACTGGTCAGGGTTCATTCTTTAGAACGAATTATGCCCTCGGGGTTGAAAAGAATCACCGGTCGGATAAGGTTTTCTGCGACCGGTGGCGAGGAAATGCTTCAAGATGTGGAGGTGGTTCTTGATCCCCTGGTGCCGGTGGTAAAGAATGAGTTGTGTCGGGGGTGCGGTATCTGTGTGGCGAATTGTCCGCATCAGGCGCTCAACATGAAGGAGTGGCGGATGGCAGTTCAGGTGGCGGTGGTTGAACAACAGCGATGCCGGGGTTGCGGAACCTGCGTCGTTGTCTGTCCCACCGGAGCATTGCAGTGGAGTGTATTGTCTTTTAAAAGAACATGGACCGAATAAAACAACATATTAATGGGCTTGCCTTTGTCTGTCAGCGGGTAGATGCTAAAGTACCGAAGGGTTTTTTGTTTGACAGCGGGTTTGGCTACCGACTGGTTAGCTGTATTGGACAGGTGGGAAGCAGGGATATTCTTGATGCCTTTGATTATGGGGCGGAGCGGGTATTGCTATTCGGTTGCCCTGATTCTGGATGCCGGCATCAGATTGGTTCCAAGACCGCCCGGGAGCAGGTGGCGATTAGCCAGCGGTTATTGGAGTTACTGGGGTTATCAGGGGGACAGGTGCGGTTTGTTGCCGTTGAATCTGAGGCCGATGTGAGACAGGTGATGGAAAAGGCGGCGACGCGTCTCCGGCGCCTACCAGTTTATGATAAAAAAGACGAAGATGGTACAGAGGTAAATTTCCCCCTTGCCGGAATGGTCTGTGAAGACTGTGGTCGGTGTAGTGGGGTATGCCCGGTTTCCCGGACCGGTTTTGGTTTTTCTCCCCGACGGTTAATCCAGCAGGCGATTGTTAACCGGACTTCTGTACCGGAAGAGGTTATTTACTCCTGCTTAGGGTGTGAACTGTGCAGTTCTGTCTGTCCGGCGGGTGTGAAGATTGCCGATGATGTGCTCGGTCTCCGGGCGATATCGTTTCAGGAAGGCAAGAAACCGGCTCTTGCTCACGGTGGCGTCTTCCAGATATTAGGGAGGATGATGGCAAAAAGCCTTTTTACCCAGAACCGGCTGGGTTGGGTGGAGTCCGGTTTGCGGGTGGCGGAGAAAGGTGATATTGTCCTTTTCACCGGCTGTCTGCTTTATTTTGAACCGTTATTTAAATCGCTGGGTATTGATTTCATCAGCACGCTCCGGAATACGGTGCGGTCCTTGAACGCGGTGGGAATTGAGCCGGTGGTTATGGCTGATGAGAGGTGCTGTGGATATGATCTGCTGGCGCTGGGTGATGTCGGTAAGGTTCGGCGGTTAGCCCGGCATAATCTGGAGCAGTTGCAGCGGGCCGGGGCGAAGAAGGTGGTGTTCATCTGTCCGGAGTGTTTGGCGACGTTTAAGTTGACCTATCCGAGGCTGCTCGGGGTCAGTGGTTTGGAATTGGTTCATATCAGTCAGGTGCTGGTTGAAAATGGTTTTCCCGCTGGAAAAACAGAGGTTAATGGACACCGGGTGACCTATCAGGATTCATGTCATCTGGGTCGCCGGTTGGGGGTTTATGATGAGCCCCGGCGGCTGATTTGCAGCGTTCCGGGTGCGCAACTGGTGGAAATGGAGCACCGCCGGGAAATGGCATTGTGTTGCGGAGGAACTCACTGGTTGGAGTGCGGGGCAGCGGTGCGGCGTTTGCAGGAACGCCGGCTGGCAGAGGTTCAGGCAACCGGTGCTGATGTGCTGATAACATCCTGTCCCCGATGTCAGATTCACCTTGCTTGTGCCCAGAAGACACTCGGTCGCGATGATTTTAAAATTGTCCATCTTGTTGATTTTATTTGTAAAGAGGGTTAAAATAAATGAACAAAGAACATGAGTACTAATCAACCCAGAATCGGCGTGTTTGTCTGCCGCTGCGGAACCAACATCGCGGCCACCGTTAACGTTGACGAGGTGGCGGATTATGTCCGTCAGTTACCGGATGTTGTCCATTCGGGTGTGAGCCTTTATCTCTGCTCGGAAACCGGGCAGAAGGAGATTCAGCGGGCGATCACGGAACTGAATCTCAACCGGGTGGTGGTGGCAACCTGCTCCCCCCGGATGCATGAGCCAACTTTTCGTGCCTGTCTTGTTCAGGCCGGGCTCAACCCGTTTGTTCTGGAGATCGCCAATATCCGGGAGGGGTGTTCCTGGGTTCATGCCCGGGAGCCAGAACGGGCAACAAAAAAGGCGTGTGACCTTGTCCGAATGGCGGTGGCGAAGGCCCGGTTCCTTAAGCCCCTGACTGAGCAACGGTTTCCGGTAAAGGATGCGGTTCTCGTCGTGGGTGGCGGTGTGGCCGGGATTCAGGCAAGCCTTGACCTCGCAGATAGTGGGCATCAGGTTTATCTGGTGGAGCGTCAGCCTTCTTTGGGTGGTCTGATGGCACAGTTACATAAGACCTACCCAACGATGGATTGTGCGATATGAATACTGGCGCCAAAGATGGCGGATGTCGGTCGGCATCCGAAAATCAAACTCCTGACCCTTGCTGAGGTTAAGGAAATTGCCGGACATGTGGGCGATTTTAAAGTAACGGTCAGACAGAAGGCACGGTTCGTCGACGAGCGAGAGTGTACCGCCTGCGGTGACTGTGCTAAGGTCTGTCCGCAGCTGGTGCCGGATGAGTTCAATGTCGGACTCTCGCTCCGTCACGCCATCTATCAGCCGTTTCCGCAGGCGATTCCGTCCGCTTATGTGCTCAATCCGGCCGATTGTCTGGGGTTGAACCCAATTGCCTGCGGTAAATGTGTTGAGGCGTGTACAAAGAATTGTATTGACCTTAACGCCCAGGATAGAGAGTTTACCTTTGATGTGGGGGCGATAATCGTTGCCACCGGTATGGAGCCGTTTGACCCCTTCGCCAAAGGCGAGTTCGGTTATACCAGATTCAGTAATGTTATTAACGCGCTGGAATTTGAGCGGCTGGCTTCATCGGGTGGACCAACCGGCGGGGAAATTATCCGTTTAAGTGATTGTCGGGTGCCGAAGAGCATCGCTTTTATTCAGTGCGTTGGTTCCCGCTGTTCTGACCAGGGGACCCCCTATTGCAGTAATATCTGCTGTATGAATACCATCAAGGATGCGCTTGTGCTCAAGGAGCATCATCCGGAGATGGATGTCAGGGTTTTTTATATTGACCTTCGCGCCTTCAGTAAAGGTTTTGAGGAGATGCTCTGGCGTTCCCGGCGCCTGGGGGTGAAGTATATCCGGGGTATTCCGGGCGAGGTTGAGGAAGACAGGCAAACCGGCAACCTGATTCTTTATGTGGAAGACACCAACCAGGGGGGGATTGAACGGCACGAGGTGGAGATGGTGGTTCTGGCAACTGGTGTAAGGCCCAGGGCGGAAACCAAAGCGCTCCAGCAACTGCTTTCCCTTCAATTACATCCGGAGGGTTTTCTCCTTGAGGCGCATCCAAAACTGCAGCCGGTTGATGCACCGATTCGGGGTGTTTTCTATGCCGGCTGTGCAGAGGGACCGAAGGACGTCAAGGATTCGGTTACACAGGCAAGTGCGGCAGCCGGCAGGGCGGCACGGCTCCTTGCGCAAGGGAGCATCGCCGCTGAGCCCTATACGGTTGAGGTGCTCGCCGACCGGTGTCGCTCCTGTGGTGCCTGTCTCCAGGTGTGCTCATTTAAGGCATTTGAATGGCAGAAGGGGGCAGCGGCAAAACCGATTGAGGCGGTCTGTGCCGGTTGTGGTTCTTGCGCTGCGGAGTGCCGATTTGATGCGATTGAGGCGCATCAGTTTACCAATGAACAGATTATGGCGCAGATTGAGGCGGCGCTGGCAGAAGCCCCTGGAGCCAAATCGGTGGTTTTTGCCTGTCACTGGTGCTCTTACGCCGCGAGTGATACTGCCGGCGGGGCACGTTCACAGTATCCCGCGACTCAGGTGATTATCCGGACGATGTGCAGTGCCCGGGTTGCCGAGCGGTTTGTGCTCCGGGCGTTTCAACTGGGCGCGCCGGTGGTTCTGGTTTCTGGTTGCCACTTTGCCGACTGCCACTATCTCAACGCCAACCGTCATACCCAGCGCCGGGTGGAGAGACTCTGGGATAAACTTGAGGCGTGGGGAATCAGACCCGAGAGGCTACAGTTGGAGTGGATTTCCGCAGCGCAGGGGCAGCGCTTTGTTTATACGATGCAGGAACTGGAAAGGCTCCGTCAGACGGTAACCGAGGAGGAGATTGAGGAGACAAAGCGGATTCTGGCAAATCCGCCTAAATTTGGAGCAAGAGCGTTGCCCAAAGATTCGGGAGAACAACCGTTTAAATGCCTGCGCTGTGGCAGGGAGTTTAGACTTTACTATGTTCATGGGAAGTCCGAGGAGCGCTCCTGCCCGCATTGCGAAAGCAACTCGGTGCGACTTGTTGTTACTAAGGAAGTTCCTGCTTCCACCCCAGCAAAATAGGCTCGTTTAGCACCAAACCCGCTGGCTTTAGAAATAGTCTATTTTACACAATATCAATGAGTCTTATATATAGAGATAGGGCAAAAGAAAGGAAAACATTACGGAAAAACTGATATTTTCCTATCTTGAGATTAAGCACCGGCTGCTGACCCTCCGGCTGAGTATAAACCGGAAATCCTTGCGCCAGGGGTCGGAAGACGGGGACGATCTGAAGTAATCTCTCGGAATTAAGTTATTATCAGAAAAAAGGTTTCATCTGAGTTGCTGGTCGAGAAACTGAGAGAAAACAATCTACAACAAATTGACCCCCAAGAATTCGGGCCAGATTTCTGTCATAGAACCCAAGGTGGCAAGAATGAAAAGAACAAGCCGTTGCTTTTCTCCAAGTGCAGGGAAGAGAATACAGCAACGATCGAAGAAATCGTGAATAATTTGGATGATCCTGAAATGGTAAGGCAAGCCTACGAAATGCTGGTCGAAATTGGAGGTGTTAGCCACAAAATAGCATCACTTATTCTGCGTGACCTGAGTAAATTCCCTCCTACCAGATTCGCCGACCCGGAGAATATACCACCAGAAATAGATGTCTACTGGCGAATGCAACCTGTTGATACCCATGTAAGTTTTGTTGCTCCAACACTCGGGTTATGTGAAGAAGGTGATGATGACGAAACAAAAGCGATGGAAATTTGCAACAAGTGCATAGAAGCTAAGGTTAATCCGCTGTGGTTCAACTCAGGCGCCTGGGGGGTTAATTCAATGAGAGTGCAGCAGGAGACACTGAAATGGCAGCTTGAGCAGCTGGAGGAGGCAATACAAGATTATTTTGGACAAGAGATGCTTAAAGAAATCCAGCAGCATTAACGATTGTCCCGGCATTTATTTAAAAACTGTTCTGATTACCGGCAGGCTAAAAGTTATCAATTTACTTGCGAATTCTTTTTAGCCCTTTCAGGTGGATAACAGGGAAGTTTGGTAGATGGGTAAATAAAAGACCGGTCTCTGGATTGGTTAAAGAGAAAAGCAAAGTCCCGGGAGATAATTTGTGTGGCTGACTTTGCTGGCTTAAGTCCTATAGTCTTGCCGTGAGTTTGTCTTTTAGTTCTTCGGGCTCGTAGATTACTTCAATGCCGGCGGCTTGAAACGCCTTAATCTTTTCGGCAGCGGTGCCGGAACCGGCAGAGATGATGGCGCCGGCATGTCCCATTCGTTTATCCGGCGGTGCGGTCTGTCCGGCAATGAAGCCAAAGACCGGTTTGGTGACATACTCTTTGACAAACTGTGCCGCCCTTTCTTCATCGGAGCCGCCAATCTCGCCGACAATTACAATCGCCCTGGTTTCCGGGTCGTCCTGAAACATCTTCAGACAGTCAATGAAGTTGGTACCGATTACCGGGTCGCCACCGATGCCAACCACGGTTGACTGTCCGAATTCACCGGTATTGGCAGCAATCTCATAGGTTAAGGTGCCGGAGCGGGAGACAACACCAACACAGCCCGGTTTGAAGGCAGAACTGGGCATTATGCCAACCTTGGCTTTGCCCGGTGAGATGGCACCGGGGCTGTTGGGCCCGATGATTTGGACCCCGCGCTGATGGGCAACGGCAATCGCCCTGATCGCATCAAACGTGGGAACGCCTTCGGTTACGCAGACGACGAGTTTGATTCCGGTAAAGACCGCTTCCAGCATGGCGTCACCGGCAAATCCGGCCGGCACAAGGACAATTGAAGTATCGGCGCCGGTGTTCTTTACCGCTTCTTCAACCGAGTTGAACACCGGGATACCATCAACCGCCTGGCCACCTTTGCCCGGGGTAACGCCGCCGACCACGCGGGTGCCGTATTCCTTCATTGCCCGGGCATGAAAGGCGCCTTCCCGACCGGTGATTCCTTGGACAATCAAACTGGTGTTCTGGTTAATAAGAATGCTCATCTTACCTCCTGTGCTTTGCGTACCGCCAGTTGAACCGCTTCACTCATCCGGTTGGCGCTTAAAACCGGGCTGTTGGCAAGAAGGGCATAGGCCTGGGGGGCATTGGTGCCAACCAGACGGGCAACAATTGGAACTTTGATGTCGGCGTCTTTGCTTGCCATAATCAGGCCCTGGGCGATGTCATCACAGCGGGTGATGCCGCCAAAGATGTTCACCAGAATTACCCTGACATTGGGGTCGGAAAGGATGATGCGCATGGCGGTGAGCATCTTCTCCGGTGAAGAGGAGCCGCCGACGTCAAGAAAATTGGCGGGTTCACCGCCGAATCGTTTAATCAGGTCCATTGTTGCCATTGCCAGACCGGCACCGTTGACGATACAGCCAACATTACCCGAGAGTTTGATGTAGGATAGCCCGGCGTTTTTTGCCTCCAGTTCTTTCGGGTCTTCGCTTTCCGGGTCGCGGAGCGCTTCGTTTTCTGGATGGCGGAAAAGGGCGTTGTCGTCAAAGTTAATTTTGGCGTCCAGGGCGATGAGGGTGCCGTTGGTGGTCAGCACCAGGGGGTTGATTTCCACCAGGGAACAGTCACGTTGAACGAAAATCTGATAAAGTTTGCGGGCAAAACTGGTAAACTCCTGGGCAAGTCTGGCGTCGCCAAACAGCGCCATACCGATGTTGCGGGCTTGAAAGTGGCGAAGACCAAGGAGCGGGTCAATTTCGGTTTTGAGGATTTTTTCCGGTGTCTGTTTTGCCACCGTTTCAATTTCTACGCCACCGGCAGCGGATGCGATGAGCACCGGCTGCCGGACACTGCGGTCAATTGTGATGCCCAGGTAATATTCTGATTTGATAGTAACGCATTCGGACACCAGCAGTTTTTTTACCGTCAGCCCCTTGATTTCCATTCCGAGAATTTTGCTGGCGACCGGCGCAACCGCTTCCAGTTTTTCCACCTTTTTTACTCCGCCGGCTTTGCCCCGGCCTCCGACCAGGACCTGTGCCTTCAGGACCACGGGGAGACCGATGTCCCGGGCAGCGGTTTCTGCTTCCCCCGGTGTTGTTACCAGCCGCTCCCGGGGTACTGGTATCTGATAAAGGGAGAACACCTCTTTTGCCTGATATTCATGTATCTTCATAGTCCTTTAATTTAGCCAAAACCGGGCCGGGGTCAAGCCGGAGCGACTTAGCCGCCGGACCTTGATTTATCGTCAGCGATGGGACTTTATTGTACCGAGAAGTGACCTGATAATCTGATGTTGAAATTGGCACCTGAATAGTTTTTCTGAATCCCGCAGGGCGGATTTAAAACTCCGGTTCAGAGACAGAATTTAACCACCCGAGGGCAATCGTTATTCCCTCCGGGACGGTCCCCCCCACCGTTACCCGATTTCTGCTCTTTTCGGTAAGTTTCTTGTTTTCTCGTGGGTTACTGTTGGCATCCTGGATTGTGCGTTAAATTGTGGTTTTTTCTGGCTCTAAAAGTAATGGGGGTTAATAAGGGGTTATTTTAACCGGTAAATGGTGTTGTTGGTCAGGGTGTCCTCCCAGACTTTGACGACGGCCGGTTGGATGGTGGTGAGATAGTTTATAAAGTAGGGGAATTTGAGCCGGTCGGAATATAACATTTTTAACTGTTTTTCGGTGCGATTGAGCATATTAAGAAAATAAACATTACCTGACTGGATGCGGAAGGATGTGATGAGGGAATCAAAATGGGCGCGGAAGCGGGCGGTGTCACGCCGGGTTTCCAGAATCAGGTCCGGGATAGGGATAAGCAGGCTGTCCGGATAAAGGAGAGGGAGGTAGCCGAACTCCGGTTCCCAGTTGCCGAACAGTAGACCGCTTTTTTCGGCCGGGGTTTGCGTGGTTAGAAATCGGGCAATTTTTCGGGCGGCGTGCCATCCTGGGTCCGGGCGGTTGTTCTGGATGAGGCGGATGGAGTTGAACAGAAAGAGGGGTACAAGGAGAAGTAGAAACACCGGCTGGAAATGGCGGCGGGTGGAAAGGGCGGTCGGGATAACTGAAAATGTGCCGATAATGGCGTAGGTCCAGATTTTTTGATGGTAGGGATCCCAGAACAGCCCGCAAATGAGGGTGGTAAGAAAAAGGGCAACGCCCCAGGGGTTATCTTTTGAGCGCGGGATAAAAACAATGAAGAATAGCAGGATGCCAATAGCACCGATAATGATAGAGACAATGAGGGGCAGAATCGCTGTGCCACCGGAACTTATCGCCTGTCTGATACCGGCAAAGTTTTCGGGCAGGACCGGGATGAGGCTGTTGAGAAATCCCAGGGGGAGGGAAACCAGGTGAGAAGGTTTGAATCCGCCAAATGTGCCCTGTTCCGGGAGAAAGAAAAGTAGTTGATAAATTTTTTCTGGGTCGCGATAACCGGCAAGGAGCAGGAGTCCGATATAAATGGAGCCGGTGGTGAGAAGGGCGCTGATAAAAGCGGTCAGGCCGATGCGGAGCCGTTGCCGGTAAATAAGTACCAGGGCGATGCCCAGCGCCATAACCAGGGATAGCAGATAGAAGCCGGCACTGATGCCCAGGGATATGCCGGCAGCGCAGGGTTTGTTTTTGCCCAGAAGAAAAATGCCGAGAAGGAGAAAGGGCAGGGCCGGGGCGACTTCGGTGATATTTGTCGCGGTGGCGATAAAGGCATGGGAAAGGCTCAGGGCGACGGCGCTGAAAATCGCCGTTTTGGTTGGTGTCCGGCGGTTGATGAGAATAACAACGAAGAGAAAGATGGTGATTGCAGCGCAGATGGCGTTGGCAACCTGGAGCGGTTTTAATCCGCTACCTGGATAACCAAACAGCCGGGTGGTGTGGTAGGCGGTGTGTGCGTAAAGCGGGAAAAGCAGGTGCTTCTGGAGGTTCTGGCGAAAGAACTGCGTCGGTTGATAACCGGTGTGCCAGGGGCGGGGAAGGTAAATTGTGAGCGTATCTGAGGCGGTCTTTACCCTGTGGAGCGCCGGCAATACGCGTAGACCATCGGGGTGGTAACGGGCAGAAGGAAAAAGAAGGTAAAGACACAGGGATATGGTGCTGATAGCCAGAGCAGGGAGGTTGTTTTTAAGACGCATCGGTTAGTTCTTGATTTCAGAATAGTGATTCGTTTATTGCTGTCAATCTGGTGGGTGCGGGGAGGGTTTTTAAAAAATGTTAAAGAAGATGTTGACAAGCGATTTTGAATTGCTATATTTGCTAATTAACTAAACAGACAGTTGGGGCAGATTAAATAAGACCCCAGTGAGTTTTGTTGTTAGGAGTGCAGTGAAAAAGAGACAGGAGATTTTTGTTTTGAAATGAGTTTATTAAGAACATCAAAGAAGATCAGAATTAAGTTAAAGGCCTACGACCACCGGTTACTGGACCAGTCGGCGCGGGACATTGTTGAGGTGGCGCGGCGGACCGGTGCCCGGGTATCCGGACCGATACCCCTGCCGACCAAGCGCACCCTGTTTACGGTGCTGCGCTCGCCTCATGTGGATAAGAAGTCGCGCGAGCAGTTTGAACTGCGGGTGCACAAGCGGCTGATTGAAATTTCCAATGCCACCGCCGAGATGGTTGATGCGCTGATGAAGCTGGAGGTTCCAGCCGGGGTTGAGGTGGAGATTAAATCGGCATGATTGGACTTATTGGAGTTAAGGGCGAGATGACCCAGATTTACGACGAGCAGGGCAGGGTAGTGCCGGTTACCGCGGTTGATGTTGGTAAGTGTATTGTGGCGGGTGTGAGGACGAAGGAGAAGCACGGTTACTGCGCGGTTGTGCTTGCTCAGGGAGATCCCTCCAAACGCCAGTTAACCAAGCCCTATGAGGGACAGTTTAAAAAAGCGGGGCTGCCGGTAAAGCGGTGGGTGCGGGAGTTTCGGGTGGATAGTGTTGATGGCGTTCAGGTTGGGCAGGAGGTAAATGTTGAAATTTTAAAGCCGGGTGATTTTGTTTGCGTCACCGGCTGGACAAAAGGTAGAGGGTTTGCCGGAGGTATGAAACGCTGGGGCTGGCGGGGTGGACCGGCATCACATGGTTCAATGTCCCATCGCCGGATTGGTTCGGTGAGTTCCGGTTCTTCGCCGGGACGGGTACTTCCGGGAAGAACACTGCCCGGACACTATGGTTGCGAGCGGGTGACGGTGAAGAATTTAAAGGTGGTGAAGGTGGAATCGGAAAAGGGCGTCGTCTATGTGCGAGGTGCAATTCCCGGGTATCGGGGGGCGATGGTTTTGATGAGAAAGGTATCCTGAGATGGATGTGTTGACCGTTTCCGGTAGCGTGAAGGGGCAGGTGGAGTTGCCGGAGGTCTGGTTTAACCGGCAGGGTCCGGTGGGCATTGTCTGGGAGGCGGTGCGCTGTTATCTGGCAAATCAGCGGCAGGGAACCGTCAAGACCAAAACCCGGGCTGAGGTGTCCGGGACCGGTAAGAAGCCCTGGATGCAGAAGCATACCGGCAGGGCAAGGCACGGTTCCCGGCGTTCCCCCATCTGGGTTGGTGGTGGCATTGCCTGGGGGCCAAAGCCTCGTGATTACAGTTACGAGATACCGAAAAAGGTGCGCCGCTATGCGCTCGCCATTGCGTTAAGCGCCAAGGTAAAGGCAAACGAGTTGAAGGTGATTGAAGATTTTGAACTTTCCCAGCCGAAGACCAAGGAGCTGGTTAATATTCTGAGCAATGTGGTGGAGCGTCCTGAGGGTAAGGAAAGGGTTCTTCTTTTGGTGGCGAATGCGAAAGAGTCGCTACTGCGGGCGGCAAGAAATGTTCCCTGGCTTGATATTCTGCCGGCAGAGCAGTTGAACGCCTATGAGGTTGTTTCTCACCATCAGGTGATTTTTACCGAGAACGGGCTGGCCACTTTCCTTCAGAGAAGGGGGAGTTAAATGGTTGAACCGACAGAAGTGATTCTGGGTGTGATTGTTACCGAGAAATCGGAGCGCCTGAAGGCAGAAGAGGGGAGTTATGTTTTGCGGGTTCGGCGTGACGCCAACAAGGTTGAGATACGGCAGGCGGTGGAGAAGATGTTTAAGGTGCATGTGGCTGATGTGCGGGTGATGAACTTTAAAGGCAAGGAGCGACGGATGGGGATGTTCAGCGGTTACCGTCCAGACTGGAAGAAGGCAGTGGTAAAGTTAAAGAAAGGCGAAAAGATTGAGGCGTTGGAGCGTTAATTATGGGGATTAAAGAGTACCGACCGATTACACCGGGGAGAAGGCACTATACCGTTTCCGATTTCAGCGACATTACCCGAGAAGAGCCCTTTAAGCCGTTGCTTGTACCACTGCGGAAAAAGGGCGGGAGAAATAATTTGGGCCGAATTACCGCTAAATACCGGGGAGGCGGAGAGAAGCGGCATTACCGGATTATTGATTTTAAGCGGGATAAGACCGGCATACCGGCAAAGGTGGTTTCAATTGAGTATGACCCGAACCGTTCGGCGCGGATTGCCCTGGTTTGCTATGCGGATGGGGAGTATCGTTATATTCTCTGTCCGGACGGGCTGCAGGTGGGTGACCAGGTTACCTCGGGTAACAACGTGCCGATCCGGATTGGTAACGCGATGCCACTTTCCGATATTCCGGTGGGGGTGGAGATTCACAATCTGCAGCTTTATCCCGAAAGCCGCTCCTATCTTGTTCGGTCGGCAGGAACTGCAGCCCAGATCCTTGCCAAAGAGGACCGTTGGGCGGTGGTGAAATTGCCTTCTGGAGAGATCCGGAAGTTTGACCTGCGTTGCTGGGCAACGATTGGCAGGGTTTCCAATTTAGAGCACAAGGACATCTCTATCGGAAAGGCGGGACGTTCCCGACATATGGGAATACGTCCCCGGACCAGGGCGGTGGCGATGAACCCGGTTGACCATCCGATGGGCGGTGGTGAGGGCAAGAGTTCCGGTGGCAGACACCCCTGTTCGGAGAAGGGGATAATCGCCAAGGGGTATAAGACCCGGAACCGGAAGAAGAAGTCCAGCCAGTTGATTATTCGGAGGAGGGCATAGGATGGGGCGTTCAATTCGTAAGGGTCCGTATATTGACGAAAAGCTGTTCCGGCGGATCCGGGAGTTAGTGGAAAAGGGGGAACGCCGGGTGGTGAAGACTTATGCCCGCCGCAGTGTGATACCACCAGAGTTTGTTGGGCAGACGATTGCGATTCACAACGGCAACCGGTTCATCCCGGTGTACATTACTGAAAGGATGGTTGGCCACCGTCTGGGTGAGTTCGCACCGACCCGGACATTCCGTCAGCACTCGGGTCAGCGCCGGGAGAAACCGGCTGAGGAGAAGCGGGAGCATTAAACATGGAAGCGGTGGCAAGGAGCAGATTTCAACGGGGTTCCGCAAAGAAACTCAACCGCATTGCGGCGCTAATCCGGGGCAAGGATGTTCCCACCGCCCTGGCGACAATGGCATTTTTAGCCAAACCTTCCAAGCGTCCAATAATGAAAACGCTTCATTCTGCGGTTGCCAACGCCATTGCCAAGGCGGGAAAGGCAAAAATCAAGGAGAAGGACCTGGTGGTGAAAGAGGTCCGGATTGATACCGGTCCCAATGTGATGAAGCGGCTTGCCCCTGGACCACGGGGAACCGCTTCAGTTTTTGTTCGGCGGATGTGTCACGTTTATGTGAAAGTAGCGACCAAGGAGGAGAAGTCTTAATATGGGGCAGAAGACGCACCCACTCGGGTTCCGGCTGGGAATAACCAAGGACTGGAAGTCGGCCTGGTTTGAGAAGCGAAACTATCGGGATTTCGTTTTAGAAGATTTTAAGATCCGACGGTACATTGAGGCAAAGTTGACAGAAGCGATGGTATCGGATGTTGAAATCCGCCGGGTGGCAAACCGAACGACAGTGACTATTCATACGGCAAGACCCGGTATGGTATTCGGTTCCAAACGCCAGGCACTGGAGGCTTTGCGAGAGGAACTGAAACGATTGATCGGTCGGGATGTGGCGATTCTGGTTGAGGTTGTCCGGGTCCCGGAACTGGAGGCGAAACTGGTTGCCCAGAACATTGCCCGTCAGCTGGAGCAGCGGGTAGCGCATCGCCGGGCGATGAAACGGGCGGTAACCCAGGCGATGCGGCTTGGTGCTCAAGGAATCAAGGTAATGGTGGCGGGGAGGTTGGGCGGGGCCGAAATTGCCCGGAGCGAGTGGTATCGTGAAGGCAGGGTGCCATTGCAAACCCTGGTGGCGGACATTGATTATGCGGTGGATGTGGCGAAAACAATCGCCGGGACCTGTGGTGTGAAGGTCTGGATTTATAAGGGTGAGATTCAACCTCAGGTAAGGAGTTAAGCGATGTTAATGCCCAAGCGGGTGAAATATCGGAAGGCGATGCGGGGCCGGATGAAGGGGAAGGCAACGAGCGCCAATCGGATTGATTTTGGCGAGTTCGGTCTGGTTGCCCTGGAGCCTTCCTGGATTACCGCCCGGCAGATTGAAGCGGCAAGGCTGTGTCTGACCAAGTTTCTCAAGCGGTCGGGTAAGATGTGGATAAGGATTTTCCCCGATAAACCGGTTTCCAAAAAACCGGCGGAGTCAAGAATGGGTAAAGGCAAAGGAACGCCGGAGGAATGGGTGTGTGTGGTGAAACCGGGTCGGGTGCTGTTTGAACTGGGCGGTCTGTCCAGAAATGAGGCGCTGGCAGCGCTTCAACTGGCGGCAAGTAAGATGCCCTGCCGGACAAAGCTGATAGCACGGGAGGAATTTAACTATGAAGGCTTCTGAACTGCGGGAAATGAGTCGGGAGGAGTTGATGCGGAAACTCGCGGAGTTGAGGGACGAGCTGTTTAAGTTACGATTGCGGCGGGCGAGTGAGGAGTTACCCAATCCGCTGCGGATGCGGGTGCTCCGGCGGGAGATTGCACGGTGTTTGACGGTGCTTAATGAGCTGGAACAGAAAGGAAAGGGGAGCGGAGAAGGTGCGTAGTGAACGGCGAACAGTTGTCGGTACGGTGATTTCAGCGAAGATGCAGAAGACGGTGGTGGTGGAGACAAAACGACTGGTCCAGCACCCCAAATACAAAAAGTACATTTATCAGCGGACCAAGCTCTATGCTCACGATGAAAAGGCGGAGTGTCAGGAAGGCGACCGGGTTCTACTGATGGAGACAAGGCCATTGTCAAAGCTAAAGCGCTGGCGGGTGGTGAAGAAATTATGATCCAGGAGTACAGTCGATTACGAGTCGCCGATAATTCCGGTGCCCGGGTGGCAATGGTGATTAAGATTTACGGCGGGTCAAAGCGGCGATTTGGTTGGTTGGGTGATACCGTTCTGGTTACGGTGAAGGACGCCCTGCCCAACGGTCCAATTAAACCGGGCGATAAGTTAAAGGCGGTGATAATCAGGACGAGAAAGGAGTTGCGTCGTGATGACGGGACTTACATTCGTTTTGACGATAACGCATGCGTGCTTGTGGACGACAAAGGAGAACCGAAAGGAACCCGAGTTTTTGGACCGGTTGCCCGGGAGTTAAGAGAGCGAAAGTTTACCAAAATAATTTCGCTGGCGACCGAGGTGGTGTGATATGCAGCTGAAAAAAGGAGATGTGGTTGAGGTGATTACCGGTGAGGAACGGGGGCGAAGGGGGAAGGTGCTCCGGGTGGAGTGGAATGATCGCACCAAGAGTTACCGGGCAATTGTTGAAGGGGTTAATCTGGCCAAGCGTCATCAGCGTCCCCGGGGTCCGAACAAACCCGGTGGAATTGTTGACCTGCCCAATCCGATAGATGTGTCCAATCTGGCGCTTATCTGTCCGAAATGCGGGAAGCGGACGAAGGTTAAGCGAGAAGAACACGAGGGCAGACGGGTGCGGGTGTGCAAGAACTGCGAAGAAATTATTGACGTATGAGTGCAAGACTGAAAGAACTTTATTTGAATAAGGTGGTGCCGGCGCTCATCACCCGGTTCGGTTATAAGAATCGGCATCAGGTACCAAAACTGGTCAAAGTGGTGGTTAATGTTACCACTAAGGAGGCGGTGAACGATGCCAAGATTCTTGATGTGATTGCCGAAGACCTGGCGATGATTACCGGACAGAGGCCAGTGAGAACCTATGCCAAACGGGCGATTTCGGCTTTCCGGATCCGCGAGGGAATGCCCTTGGGGGTTAAGGTGACCCTGCGGGGAGAGCGGATGTATGAGTTCATTGACCGGTTTTTCAATCTGGCGGCGCCGAAAATCCGTGACTTCCGGGGATTTCCGCTTGACTCATTCGATGGGCGGGGTGGTTACAGCCTCGGGTTGAATGAGCAGGTGATTTTCCCGGAGATTGAGGTAGCCAAGGTAAAGAAGATTTTTGGCATGACGATAAGCTTCCAGACAACGGCAAAACACGACGATGAGACCAGGGCGTTACTGGAAGAGTTGGGTATGCCATTTGCAAAAAGGAAGTGATATGGCACGGCGATGTTTAATTGTGAAGTCGCAGCGGGAGCCAAAGTTTAAGGTGCGGAAACACAATCGGTGTCAGGTGTGTTTTAGACCCCGGGCTTATTACCGTCAGTTCGGGTTGTGCCGTCTGTGTTTCCGAGAACTGGCACTGCGCGGTGAAATACCGGGTGTACGAAAGGCGACCTGGTAAGGAGGAGATAGTTTGGACCCGATTGCTGATTTTCTTACCTGTATCCGAAACGGTGTGGCGGTGAAACGGAAAGAGGTTAGTGTTCCCTATTCCCGATTAAAGTTTGAAATTGCTCAGGTTTTAATGGAGGAAGGTTTTATCAGTAATTTACGGCTGGATGGTGAGGGAGTTAAAAAGAGGATTGTGATCAGCCTGAAGTATCTGGATGATGGGACGTCCGTAATTCGGGGAGTGGAAAGGGTTTCTCGCCCAGGCCGGCGGGTGTATGCCGGTTACGATGAGATACCGCGGGTAATGGGCGGTCTCGGTGTGGCGATTTTATCCACGCCGGCAGGGGTGATTACCGACCGGGAAGCACGCCGGCGCCGGATTGGTGGCGAAATTATCTGTAAGGTGTGGTAAAATGGCAAAAGTTTACCGTCCGATTTCAGTACCGCAAGGAGTAAAGGTAGAGCTTAACCTGCCCGTGGTAGTGGTCGCCGGGAAGTTGGGTAAGTTGAGTCTGACTGTTCCTGCAGGGGTAACGGTTAAATTGGTTGATAATCAGGTGGTAGTGGGAGCGGAAACAGGGGTCCCCCGAGCCTATATTGGGACAACTCTGGCTCATATCCGCAATATGTTTGTGGGTGTTACCGACGGTTACAAGAAGGTGGTGGAATTACGGGGAATGGGTTACCGGGCACAAAAGACAAAGACCGGCGTCCAGTTTAACTGTGGTTTTTCCCACCCGGTTGATGTGGTTGCTCCGGCCGGAATTACTATGGAGATTAACCAGGTCCCCAATCCGGATGACCCCAAGGAGCAGATGTTTGAAATTACTGTTTCCGGTGTTGATAAACAGGTTGTCGGTGATGTGGCGGCACGCATTCGGGCAATAAAACCGGCGGACCCGTATCACGGCAAGGGGTTCCGATATCGTGGTGAGCTGGTTAGAAAAAAGGCGGGCAAGCGCGCGGTCGCTGCCCAGGGGTAACAAACTGCCCCAGCTGGCGATAACGCAACTTTTGCCAGAGATAAAATTGTCTATAATAAGTAATATAGCCCCATCGTCTAGTCCGGCCCAGGACGTCTGGTTCTCAGCCAGAAGACTGGGGTTCAAATCCCCATGGGGCTACTCATTTGTTCCTGCCTTGCAAGGTTTGTGATTTCACCCCGGAAATCAATTAAAATTGTTGGAACTGGTCGGGAACTGCCCGCAAAAGTGCTTACCAATTTTGACCTCGAGAAAATGGTGGACACCAGTGATGCCTGGATTGTTGAACGCACCGGTATCCGGGAGCGGAGAATCGCCGACGAGAAAACGGCCACTTCGGATCTGGTGGCATTGGCACTGGAAAAGGCGTGTCAGCAGGCGGATTTGAAGCCGGCGGACCTGGATACGATTATTGTCGCCACGAGTACCCCGGACACAGTTTATCCGGCAACCGCATGCTGGGTTCAGAAGCGACTGGGAATTGTCGGCAGTGCAGCGTTTGATATCAGTGCTGGTTGTTCCGGATTCATTTTTGCCTTGGAGGTGGCGGCAAATCTTATTGCCGCTGGAACCGCTAAGAAAGTTGCGGTGGCAGGGGGCGAGGTGATGTCCAAGGTAGTCAACTGGCAGGACCGGGCAACCTGTGTTCTTTTTGGCGACGGCGCTGGTGTAGCAATAGTGGTTGCCGGCGATGGGCATAGCGGTATCTTGAGTTCCAACTGGGGATGCGATGGCAATCTCGCTCCTTTACTTTATCAGCCGGCGGGCGGAACCCGGCTTCCTACCAGTGAGGCGACGGTAAAAAAGATGGCGCACACGGTGCACATGGAAGGAAATCAGGTGTTCAAACATGCGGTGCGGGCGATGGGCGGGGCAGCGCTTAAGGCTCTTAACGATGCCAGACTTACCACCGAAGATGTGAAACTGTTCATTCCCCATCAGGCAAATTTCCGGATTATGGAGGCAGCCCGGGAGCGTACCGGAATTCCGCCGGAGAAGATGTTTGTTGTACTTGATAAGTACGGTAATATGTCAGCCGCCACCATTCCGGTGGCGATTGATGAAGCAAGAGAACAGGGAAAAATTAAAGACGGTGATATTGTGCTGCTGACCGCTTTTGGGACCGGTTTTACCTGGGGAGCAGTGGTACTGCGCTGGTAACACCGGAGCGAATCGGAAATTAAAGCGGGGCAGAATAAACTGCCCCGCCTGGTTTTTGAAGTAGATAAACGTTATTTCTGTTCTGGCTGAGTTGAAGGTAGTGGAGTTGGTTCTTCGGTTTTGAAATCTTCCTCTTTCATCAGAATTTCGATTTTCGCCTTTGTCCGCAGGTCGTTGATTAACTGGTCGGAGAGTGTTTTTTCTTTCTCCCGTCGGAGTTTGTTCTCTATTTTGGTCCGGACTTCGGCGAATGGTCGGGTATAGGCCGGTTTCTTTTCTTCCATTTTAATGAAGGTGTAGGTGGTGTCATTGAGTTTGAGCACCGGTGAGTAGGCGCCTTTGGTTAAACGGTAGGCAGCGTCAACCACCTTTTTATCCCGGGCTTTATCATCACGGGTAAGGGAGATTTCTCCGCCGGCCCATTTACTGCCGGAAGTGGAGAAACGGCGGATTAATTCGACGAACTCCACCTTTTGGGCGGTGTCTTTAGCGGTGATTTTGACCACGAGATAACCGGCGGCGGTTTTGTAGGGCGTACTGACACCGCCAGTCGGGAGTTGGAACAGTTCTTTAGTGAACCGGAGGGGTAGCTGGGAGGAGAGCCGGGCATAGGTGCCGATCCGGGTTGAGTCAAATGTTTCTTTTGTGAAGGCGGGTTTTTCTTTCTCGCCGAGGAGTGTTTGTAGTTGCTCCGGGGTTTGGATTTCAATCAGTTCGGGAGCATAGATCTGGTCATCAGGTGTTAAATTGGCAAAGGCAAAGGCACGGAGTTCCGATTTGATGAACGGTCCGGCCAGGAGGGACTTTTGAGTAAGGTCAATGAGTTCTTTGGTTCCGATGAGTTGGGTCGGTATTCCTGGAAGCCGGAGGTTGGGTTCGGCAAGACCGCCGAGAGCGGCAAGGGAGTCGATGTTGGTGGTTTGGGCGAGGTCGGCTGCCAGCTGTTGTGCTTTGGGTTCTTCTTTTACCAAAAAGACAATGCCGCTGATGAGAGGGGGGATTTTTCCGGTTACCGCCCAGGAACGGAGTCGTTCTGCTTGTTGACGAGTTTTGACGACGAGTTCCCGACAGCGCACCCGTGTTGGTTCTTTGAAATCGTTGATTGTTGCCTGGTATTCTGCCATCAGGGCGGCAGAGTCAAGTACAACTTTTTCTGTAGTTTGGTTGCGGCGATAGGTGTCAATCAAAATTGCCGAACGCCGGCTGAGCCACTGGTCAATCACCCGATTTCGGAGCCAGTATTTTTCTTTCTCGCATTC
This sequence comes from uncultured bacterium, assembly GCA_964412225.1. Lineage (GTDB taxonomy): Bacteria > Hydrothermota > Tepidihabitantia > Tepidihabitantales > Tepidihabitantaceae > CAYPNB01. The sequence goes on from CAYPNB010000002.1 coordinate 111,411, forward strand.
TCGGAGGAGGAGCTTTTCTATGATTAGTTGCTCCAGGATCCGTTGTTTCCCTTCGGGCGTTTCAAATTGCCCCCGGAAGAAGGGGGGAATAGCATTAAGCTTTGCTTCTAGGTGAGTACGGGTGATCGGGGTGCCGCGAACTGAAGCCAGTGTTTCTTTATTCTGTTCCAGCGCTGCGGTATCTTGAATAACGGCGGCGGTTTTTTTCAGCCGGGCTATTTCTTGTTCGTAAATCTTGTTTGTGCGTTCTTGACGGAGTTCAACAGCCAGTTGGTTTTTTAATTCTTCATATGGTTTTACCTTGCGCGGTTCGCGATGGGTTATTCGGATGATGTAGTAGGTATCGCGGATGGCGACAGGCATACTGATTTCACCGGGTTTGAGCCTAAAGGCGGCGTTTTCAATTTCTCGGGGATGGGTGCCACGGGCAAAGAAACCCATATCGCCCCCTCTTTCCCGGTCGGGGAGGATAGAATATTTTTTTACCAGGCTATCCCATTGGGTAGGGTCGGCAACAAGGATTTTACGGAGTGATTCAGCGGTGGTTCGTGACGTTACCACCAGCTGGTAGCCGTGTACCCGCTCCGGTGTGGTGTATTTCGCCCGGTTACGGGCGTAGCTGGCACGGAGCTCTTTTTCTTTGGGCTCGGCTTTGGAGGTGACGTTTTCTTCGTACCAGGTTTGAAACATTAAGCGGTTTTTGATGTCGGTGAGATTGCGGATAACCAGAGGGGCGCGGTGGATGTTGGCGGCGATCGCCCCTTCGTAGAGCAGCCGGTTGTTTATCATCGTATCCAGTAGCGCCAGTTTTTTGTCGAAGGTCTCATAAGCGGTGGGATTGCGGCTGATGCGGTCGTCCAGTTCGATTCTGGTAATAGGATACCCGTTAACACTGGCTACTCGTTCCTGATAGTTTTTTCTGAAGCAGCGTTCAATTGCTTCCAGCGCATCCTGACCGATTGCGGATTTTATGTAGCGGGTGGCAACCAGTTCGTAATTCTTCGCCGCTTCCAGGAATTTCTCCTGCAGTTCTTGAGTTATCGCCAAGCGGTAGAGGAGGCCCGATGTTTGTGGATGTTTGGGGTATTCGGTAAGCAAAGATTGGTAAATTGATTCTGCGTGGTGGTAATCGCCACTCTTGTCAAGATAGTAATCACCCAATTCCAGTAGGACGGCGAATCGCTGCTCGGGGGTGAGTTTTTGCTGCCGAAGTTGTTCCAAGAGTGCGGCCGCCTGGGTGTAGTTTTCTTCAGCGTAGTAGTGATAGACGCTGTCCAGCGCTGGGAGGGTGGTTTTTGCGCCCCAGGCCAGCGTTACCAATAAGAAGATGCCGGTGAGAAGATGTTTCATTTTGCCTCCTTAATTTTGTTTTTTCTTTTTCATTGCTGCGTCTTTAGTGGAAGATTTGCAGGGCGATCGTCATCACCGTTCCGGAAATTAGCGGGATGACGACATTGTCGTTAATCTCAAAAGGTAATGCTTCCACAACCGCAGCGGCAACAGCACCAATAATACCAATTATCAGTGGCATGTCAATTCCTGGAAGTTTGGTGATCAGGTAGGCAACGCCAATACAGGATACCAGGCCAGCCACGGTGCCCTCTACCGTTTTCCGGAAAACTTTAATTCGGCCAAAGGAAAGCCCGACGAGGGCGGCAACCGTATCCCCCACGGCCAGAAAAGATATTGCAGAGAGAAAAATCCCTTGGTTGGTGCCGAAGAGAAGCATTGCTACCAGGGCTGCTACCATTAGATAACTGCCGCCGGTGAGCGAAGAGAATTCCCGGCGTCTTAATAGTGAGCCGAAGAGAATTATGAAGATGTCTTTAATCGGGTTGATCCTTAACCGCAGCAGGTCGACGACGAGAAAGACAGTGGTAGCAAACGCCATCAGTACCAGCGAGAGCGAACGGGAAGGAATAAGATAGTACAGGAGGGGGATGAGCAAGGCGGTAAGGTGCGCCAGTTTGCGACCAAGTTCCGGACTTAAAACTCTACACCTCCGGAGAGTTGCTGGGGACTACCCAGTTCCCTTGCTTCGGGGGCAGTGCCGCTGGCATAGCCATAGTCAACGTGGAAGCGTTTAAATTTGAAACCGACACCAAAACTGAAATTATTGCGATAGCTACCGATTCTCCCGAAAAGTATTTCCCGGAAGGAGTATTCAAGTCCGAAGTTGGGGACAAGGCTTTTTTCTTCTAAATTCGCCTCGGTTTCTATCGCCAGACGCAGGCGATCTCTTCCCAAAGAGAAAAGCTTGCTGATACCGAGAGCCAGGTTGGGGGTGATGTTTTCGCGGGCGCCGGTGTTCCAGAGAAGGGGGGAGGTGCTCGCATTGCGAATTCTCAGCCCGACATCAAAATTGCGCAGCGGGGAAAGGAGAATGCCGAGGTCAATGCCCATGCCCAGACAAGAGGCGGTATTACCGAGGTTCTGGTAGATGATTTTTACATTGCCGCCGGCAGCCAGAATTGGCGATAGGAGGCGGGAGTAACTGAAATAACCGATGAGTTGGTTGGCGTTAACGGTGCGAACGACATAGGGACGGTTATTTTCCCCTGGGGGTTGGGTGGAATCAGGCAGTGCGGTGAGTTTTATGCCGGGAATGCCGTTGTGGAAGATGGCGACGCCAAATGCCTGGCAGTTGTTTGGCAGGATGACACCAATAAAATTGTGTTTCACCAGACCGGAGAAATCTTCTGAATGAAGAAGAAGCGCAGAGGGGCGCGGAAGACGGGAGGCGAGTGCCGGATTGTAGTATATGGCGCTGGGATCACCGGCAGCGGCACTCATAGCACCGCCCATTCCAATTGCTCGCGCTGAAGCCCCCAGTTGTTCAAAATCACCGGCGTATTTTGTTGCCGGGAGTGTTGTAGTTAAGAGTAGCAAGGTTGCGATAAAGATAATTTTCTTTTCCAGTCGCATCTTTGCCTCCTGTAAATTAACCGGGCAGTCGGACCACCCGGGTGGTGAGTTCTTTTTTAAATGTATAACGAGGCCGGGAGTAAGTGGGGCGGATGGTTACCCGGATGACATATTGACCGGTTGGTACCAATTCACCCTTATCGTCGCGGCCATCCCAGACAATGAGTACTTCACCGGGGCCCTGGTGATAAGGAGGAGTAAGAGCCCGGACGACGCTGTCAGTAGCGTCTCGGATTTCAATGGTGATTTCTGCTTTTTGAGTAAGGTAGAGGGCGATGGTGGTTCCTGGACGCTGAGAGTTGAACTCTTCGGGAAAACAGCCGATCAGATAGCCGTCAAGGGCGATGAGGTAATACTGTCCTCCATCTTCTTCACTGATAAATACCTGGCCGAATTTTTTCCCAATGGCGATACCCCGGGGTGATTTGAATACCGCTTCCCGGCCAGCCGTTCCGGGAGCGGTTCCAAAAGAGGTGATATAATTCAGCCCGGGGTCAAATATGTGAACAGTAGAGTTCAACCGGTCGGTGACATAGAGATTGCCATAGCGGTCAAAGTCACAGTAGGCAAAATCGGCACTATCCAGTCCGATACGCCGGCAGTCAATCTGTCGCTTGATTTCACCGTTGAGGTTTAGTTGATTGATCCGGGTGCCCGAACGGTCTACTACCGTGAGCAGGTCAAGTCCGAGTTCGTTGAATTGTTCGTTCCGGTCAAGTATCGCAATGGCACCGGGGTGTTCCAGCCCGGGCCGAAACACCGCCGCCTTAGCACCATCGGATTGGTAGACGATAATCCGATTACTGTCGGTATCGGTAAGATAAACTTTTCCCCGGGAATCAACTGTGACATCATAAGGATGCCCCAGACCAGAATCAACAACCGCTACCCATGTCAGTTTTCCTTGAGCATAACGGAGTCGCACCAGTCGGTTGTTATCGGTGTCAGCCACATAAACATCGCCGTCAGGGTTACAGGCGATACCGTGGGGACGGTTGAATTGGCCGATGCCGGTTCCCTTTGAGCCGAAGATGCCGGGTTTCAAGAGTTTTACATTGTAGACGATTTGACCGCTACCGGAGTTAACTGCGAACAGGGTCAGTAATGCGTCGTCCCGCCAGGTGGTAGTATCTTCTTCTTCCCTGATCTTCGTGGCGGCAAGTCCCTGCGGGTCGTCAACCCGAAAATTACCGCCCAGGTACATGTTTAGATACAAACTGCTAATCCGGTTGAAGCCGAGGGTATGCGAAAATGGCGGCGGGATGAGTGTCGTCGGTGTCTCTGTGTTCAGAAGCAAAGCAAAAATAGCGATCACTATGGGGATAATATTGCCAAGGAGAGAAAAGTCAACAGTCTCTGTTCTGAGAAGGCAGCAGAGCGGACAGGAAGTTGATTGGGTAGACTTGACTATCCGAAAGGGCGATTTAGAATGGGCTGATGATTAAATCCGGTGATTTTGTATTGCTCTATCACTCGGACCGGATGAAGTTCTTGGTTGCGGTTCAGGAAAAGGGGAAATTTTCTACCCATCGGGGCAATCTGGAGTTTGCCGATATAGTGGGCAGGGATTTTGGTGATTGGGTTGAGACCCAACTCGGGGCGCGGTTTTATCTTTTGAAACCAACGCTCGCCGATTTGATGTTGAAGGTAAAAAGGACGACGACGATTGTTTATCCCAAGGATGCCGGTTTTATGATTTTGCAGATGATGGTTTTTCCGGGTGCCGAGGTGATTGAGGTTGGTTCAGGTTCCGGGGCGCTGACAGCGGTTCTGGCCAACTTTGTCCGGCCGAACGGGAAGGTTTATTCTTATGAAAGACGCCAGGAGTTCAGTGTTAATGCCCGGGAGAATGTAATCCGGTACGGTTTGGAGGCCAACTGTGAGTTTTTTGTCGCTGACCCGGGAGAGGAGGGATTCCGGCAGAGGGAGGTGGATGCGGTTTTTCTGGATGTTCCTGAGCCCTGGACGCTGGTGACAGCGGCGAAGCGTGCTTTGAAACCAGGTTATCCATTGGCGGCTCTGGTGCCAACATTTGAACAGCTGCGACGGCTGGTTTCTGCTTTGGGTGCCGCTGGGTTTGTGCGTATCCGGGCGAAAGAAATTCTGGAACGCGCTTTCTTTCTCCGGGAAACCGGCATAAGACCGGTGGATCGGATGGTCGCCCATACCGCTTATCTTGTATTCGGACACAACACCAAATTGAGTAATGAAGAGTAAATTAATCTTACTATTTTCGTTGATTTTAACGCTGTGTTTTCTTAGCGGGCAGAATTGTTCTTCAACCGGCGGTGCTCAAAGGGGAATACGGTGTGTTTCTTTAGTGCCCAGTGTTACCGAAATCGTTTACACCCTAGGAGGGGAGGAGTTTTTAGTTGGTAACACCAATCAGTGTGATTTTCCGCCAGCGGCAAGGAAGGTAACCAAAGTAGGTGATTTTCAGTCTCCGGATTTGGAACGAATTATGATGTTGAAGCCGGGGATAGTGTTTGTTACCTTGCCCATGCACCGGCAGGTTATTGAGAGACTTCAGGAATTGGGCATACGGGTTTATATTTCTGCCCCCGCAGACATGGACGATGTATTTGCCGAAATTGAGTCGGTGGGTGTGATTCTGGGGAAAAGGGAGCAGGCAATAAAGCTGGTCCAGGGGCTGCGGGAGCAACTTGCGGCATTGCCGGTTTTTACCGACACCCCCAAGGTTTATCTGGAGATTTCTTCGGCGCCATTGATGACCGTGGGTAAAGATGTGTTTATTAACGATGTTATCCGGAGAGCGGGGGGGAGAAATGTGTTTGAAGGAGTTGCTGTGGGATATCCGGTTATCGACCCGGAACTGGTGGTGAAGGCAAATCCGGATGTGGTGCTGATCCTTCACCCCGGTGTGGATGAGAGAGAGGTTAAAGGCCGGATCGGTTGGTCGGTAATTAATGCGGTCCGCCAGGACAGAATTGTGCTTGGGTTAGATGAGGACCTTTTTTTCCGTCCCGGACCAAGGGTTGTTGATGGGGTTATTTTGCTTGCCCGCTTGCTGCATCCGCAGGATTTTTAGGATGGGAATTAAGGGGCGTCTGGGCTGGTTGATAATTGGAATATTTTTTGTTCTGGCACTGGGACTTTCAGTCGTTATTGGTCCCCGTGGCTTTTCTTTCCAGGAAATCGGCTCGGTTATTGCGTTTCGCTTTCCGAGAGTGGTAGTGGGGATTGTTGCCGGTGGAGTTCTGGCCGTGGTCGGCGGGGCATTACAAGGGGTGTTACGTAATCCGCTTGTTGACCCTTGGACTTTAGGGGTGGCGAGCGGTGCCACTTTAGGTGCAAGTGTTGCGTTGATCTTGCCTTTTGGTCCGGTAAGTTTACTGTTGCCGGTGGCGGCGTTTTCCGGTGCGCTGATGGCGATTGTAATAGTGTATCTGCTTGCTCGGGGCAGGACCGGATTGACGATTACCCGATTGATTCTTGCCGGGGTGATTGTCAGTTTTTTCTTCTCCAGTCTGGTTATGCTGGTGACAATTCTGGGGGGGCGGACGTTGGGCGAGGCGGTTTACATAATGATGGGGACATTGAGCGTGGTATTTACCCGGCGGTCATTCTGGTTGTTTATTCTATCAGGTGTTCTGGCGCTTATGGGCTGTGGCTGGCTGGTTTTTCATTCCCGGGAGCTGGACATAATTTCTTTGAGCGAGGAGACAGCGCTAAGTCTTGGTGTTGATGCGCGACGGTTAATTAAAATGGTATTTTTGGTCAGTTCGTTTAGTGTCGGGATGGTCGTCGCCTGGACCGGGGCGATAAGTTTCATTGGGTTAGTAGTACCTCATGTGGTGAGAATGGCTTTTGGTCCGGCACACAATCGGGTTTTGCCGGGTTCGTTTCTCGGCGGGGCAGGACTTTTGCTTTTTGCCGATGTGCTGGCGCGAAGTATCGCCCCCGGTGGTCTGCCGCTTTCGGTTATTACCGCCCTAGTCGGAGTACCGTTTTTCATTTATCTTCTTCGGAGTCAGGTGTGAAGGCGATAGCGATTGAAGATTTGACGTTCGGCTATGGTCCGGTACCACTTTTTGAAGGGTTTTCACTGAGCGTTGAGGCGGGTGAGTTTTTGGGCATTATTGGTCCCAACGGCTCGGGCAAATCTACACTTTTGCGCCTTATCGCCGGGGTTATTTCTCCCTGGCAGGGACGGGTGATAAGTTTTGGTCGGGATATTTCCCGATTGTCGCGTCGTGAGATAGCCCGAATGATGGCGCTGGTTCCGCAGGAGAGTTTTTTTGCTTTTGAGTGGACGGTGGCGGAGGTGGTGATGATGGGCCGCAATCCCTTTTTAGGGCTTTTTGACCAGCCGGGTGAGAGTGACCGGGTAAAGGTAAAAGAGGCGATGCGGCTAACCGATGTGCTCAACCTCAAAGAGAAAACCATTAACGCCATTTCCGCCGGCGAGAAACAACGGGTGATTCTCGCCCGGGCGCTGGCACAGGAGCCGTTGCTGTTGCTCCTGGATGAGGCAACTGCTCAACTCGACTTAGCCCATCGGTGGGCGGTTATGCGACGGTTAAAAGAGTTGCAAAATCAGGGCAGGACGGTGATTTTTGTTTCTCACGACCTGAATGAGACAGCGGCATTCTGTTCCCGACTTTTGCTTCTTTCCCGAGGTAGGATTTTATCCTGCGATGTACCTGAGAAAGTGGTTACTCGGGATGTTCTGAAAATGGCGTACGAAATTGAACCGGTGGTTGTCTCTCACCCTGGTTCCGGGCGTCCCCAGGTGCTTCTGCCTCCAATTTGAAGGGTTTATTTTCCGCTATCGCAAGTGGCGGTATCTTCCTGTATTCCAAGTAGCTGGCGAGCAACTTTGGTGGCGTATTCGGGTTTCTGCCACAGATTTATTTTCTGTTGAAGGGTATCAGATTTTTTGTGTAGGAGTAATATCTGTCTTTTTTCCCGGTTAATGTGATGGAGTTTTAAAAGAATGCTGATTAAGCCACTGGGGCCAGGCAGAAATAATGCGCCGAGAGCGATTATTGTCATTGCCAAGAAAAACATCATGCGCCGGCGCCGGTCTTTTCTTTTCATCGGAGGAGGGTTTGTAATCCGGCATAGGGCAAGCGGTCTTCTTCTTCAATGCGGATGAGGCGGTTGTATTTTGCGGTACGTTCACCACGACAGGGGGCACCGGTTTTGATCTGTCCGCAGTTAGCCGCTACCGCCAGGTCGGCGATGAAGTGGTCATCGGTTTCCCCAGAACGGTGAGAAACAATGGCGCGATAGCCGTTTTCCATTGCCACTTTCATGCAATCAATTGTTTCACTGACGGTGCCAATCTGGGTTGGTTTTACCAGTACGGCGTTCGCCGCTCCCTGCTGGATACCCCGGCGAAGTCGCTCAATGTTAGTGACAAAAATGTCGTCCCCGACCAGCTGGACGCGGTTGCCAAGCCGGGCGGTTAGCTCGTGCCAGCCCGACCAGTCCTCTTCTGCCAGCCCGTCTTCCAGGGAGATAATCGGGTATTTCTCCAGCCAGTTGCTGTAGAGGTCAATTAGTTCATTGGCGGTGACAGTTCTTTTTTCCGGATTGGTGAAAACGTAGACACCTTCCTGATAGAGGGTACTGGCGGCGACATCAATGGCCAGGTAGATCTGTTCACCAGGATGATAGCCGGTACGTTCAATCGCCTGCAAAATCAACTGAAGCGGTTCTTCGTTGTTGGAGAAATTGGGCGCCATGCCACCTTCGTCGCCAACGGTAGTAGGCATGTTTTTCTCTTCCAGTATTTTCTTGAGTGTGTGGTAGATTTCGGCGGCAGCCCGTATCGCTTCCCGGAATGAATGGAGTCCAGCCGGGACAATCATATATTCCTGAACGTCTAGATTGTTGGGGGCATGCAGGCCGCCGTTAATGATGTTGAGAAATGGCGTTGGAATTAAGCGGGTCCCGGCGCCACCGAGGAGGCGATAGATGGGAAGACCGGCGCAGACCGCCGCCGCCCGACAGACGGCGAGAGAAACGCCAAGAATGGCATTGGCACCAATCTGGGATTTATTTTTGGTGCCGTCAAGTTCGATGAGCGTCTGGTCAATCCGAAACTGGTCGGTGGCGTCCATTCCGACCAGACGGGGGGCGATTATTTCGTGGATGTTGTTGATCGCTTTTAATACTCCTTTACCGAAAAACCGGTTGGGGTCTCGGTCGCGTAACTCAAGGGCTTCAAAGGCACCGACAGAAGCACCGGAGGGGACCGACGCCCTGCCCATGATGCCATTGGCAAGGATACAGTCAACTTCGAGTGTAGGATTGCCGCGGGAATCCAAAATCTCACGGGCAACGAGGCGGGCAATAGTTGGTCTTGTCATCAGTTTTCTCCTTTTGCGAGGTTGGTAACCCTTTCGTATTCCTGGCGGCGTTCGGCATAGAGGGGGAATGTTGCCACCAGTTCCTGGACCTCGGCTTTAATTGTCGCCAGTTTTAAATCGTCTTCGCCGGCGGCTATTGTTCGGTCAATCAGGTCGGCAATTTTTTCCATTTCTGGCTCCTTCATTCCCCGGGTGGTCAATGCCGGGGTGCCAAGTCTTATCCCCGAAGCAACAAAAGGTTTTTCGGGGTCAAATGGGATGGTGTTGCGGTTCACGGTGATCCCTACTTTCCCCAGGAGTCGTTCGGCATCTCGCCCTTTGATATTTTTCGGGCGCAGGTCAACGAGCATCAAGTGGTTGTCCGTACCACCGGTACAGAGACGAAAGCCCCGTTTTGCCAGCGCTTCTGCCAGTGCCCGGGCGTTGGCGAGTGTCTGGCGTTGATATTCTTTAAACTCCTGGGTAAGCGCCTCTTTAAAGGCTACCGCTTTGGCAGCAATGCAATGTTCTAACGGTCCACCTTGGGTTCCGGGAAAGACAACTTTGTCCAGTTCTTCGGCATACTTTGCTTTGCACATGATTATCGCCCCCCGGGGACCGCGTAGGGTTTTGTGGGTGGTGGTGGTCACAATGTCCGCATAGGGTACGGGGGATGGGTGCAAACCGGCAGCAACCGGTCCGGCAATGTGAGCGATATCCGCGAGTTGAGTAGCGCCGACTTCATCACAGATCTCCTGGAATTTGTCAAAGTGAATTGTTCGGGGGTAAGCCGAGGCGCCACTGACAATTACCCGGGGTTTATGTTCCAGTGCCAATTTTCTTATCGCTCCGTAGTCAAGCGTCTCGGTCGCGGGATCAACGGTATAGTGAACGACCTTGAAATATCGTCCGGAGAAATTGATCGGATGGCCATGGGATAGATGGCCACCGTGAGTAAGAGATAAACCCATAATCGTATCACCGGGGTTAGCCAAGGTGAGGTAGGCGGCAATGTTTGCCTGGGTTCCGGAGTGAGGTTGGACATTGGCATGGTCACAGCCGAACAGTTCTTTTGCCCGCTGGATTGCCAGTTCTTCTGCTATGTCCACATAACGACAGCCTCCGTAATAGCGTTTTTTAGGATAACCTTCGGCATATTTATTGGTAAGGACTGAACCGAGTGCCGCCAGCACCGCCTCGGAGCAGAAATTCTCTGAGGCGATAAGCTCTAAGTTGGCATGTTGTCGGTTTGTTTCTTTAACAATTGCTTCAAATACTTCTGGATCAGTATGCAATAGATATTTTGGTGTCATTATTAACTCCTTGGCTTAATATTTATTTATAGAGTAGAGTTGATTAAGTAAAAGTCAAGATAATATTTTTTCAAGGTGCCGGAGTAAAAGTTGATTGCGTCGGTGCTATCTTGCCGGGATTAGAACTACGAGTTTCTGGGTGTGTTTTAAGGAGCGAGTTGAGAGGGTAATAAGGTAAATACCGGAGGTGAAACGCGATAGAGGAGGATTTAACTGCGCTAACGAAATGGAGGGGCGCCCTGCTATTGGTGTTTGATGAAGCATTCGTCCGAGCGGGTCGTAAATGCGGAGAACGCCATCGGAGAAAACAGGGGGGATGGAAATTTGGATTTTTCCCATAACAACGGGGTTATTAGATATATTCAGAGACGGGGTTAACGAGAGAGGAGGGAACTCTTTGATACCGATGTCTGCCCAGGTGGTACCGAGCGATATTTGGTGGATGGTGTTCGTATAGCTACTTGTTGTGGCATATGCCCAGATAAAGGAGTCCGGACAGGGGGCGGGTGGTTGGTACAGGTCGAGATCGGCGAGGTCGGCAAGAGGGGCAGATTGTGTTATATTACCTTGGTTGTCAATCTGAATTAAAAGGTTTTCGTTCCAGCCTCCGGAGAAGATAAAGCGGGTGTGGTGTCCGAGGTACGAGCAGGCGCGCCAAGAGGCAACCGGTCCGGGGAGATAGTCAAGAACCTGCTTTTCGTTTAAGTTAAGGTGATAGATGCGGTTACTACCACCAACCATTACCAAATAAAAATTTCCTGCTGGTTCTTGGTCGATGCCGGCACTCCATGCTTCTGCTTCGATGGCGTTTAAATTCCAGGTATCGCCGGTAAAACTGCCATCTGGAGCGTAACGAGCGGCAATTGTCCCATCACCGTAGAATGAGTTATGAATAAGCCAGAACCCCGGGTTTTGTTGGTCCCAGGCGATACCCCAGACGATGTCGTCGTTAAAGAAGTTGGCGAGATTAAATGGTTCAGGGCGAAGCTCGATGGGATTAAAGACAGGGAAGCTGTAGACCCGGTTAGAGTCAGCGGTATTGGTGGCGATATAGAAGCGATTGGAATCAGGTGAATAGGTTATCCCGGTAAGGTTCATCCCGTCCCCGAGCTGGGTAAGGTTCCAGGAGGCGATTACGGTGCCGAATACTGGGGGATGGGAAGAGGAGACAAAACAGAAGGTGTCGTTACGGGGGTACTGGTCACCAGGAAGGGCGGTCTGGAATCGGACATTCCATGAGTCTGGTGTTGGTGGCGGGATGAAGTCACCCAGATAACACTGGATGGTGTCACCAGGGGAGAGGTTGATGTTCTGGGAACGGTTGAAGAGGGTCTCCCGGGGTTGGCTGGTGCGGATAATTAGAGCGGATACCGGGAAACAGATAGAGTTGGAGCCGAAATTCTTCACTGTCACCATGATGGGACAGGGTTGATTGCGGGGGATCCAGGTGGATGGAGACAGGGGATGGAGTATGCCCGCGTCGTATTCCAATCGGCGGACATAAAAAAGGATTGCGGTGCTGTCGCGGGGAATGTGTCGGCTTGGTTCGCCGTCAAACACATACTGGAGGAAATAGTCATTGTTTCCTCCATTGCCCTGGATGCCGGTTGTGGTGCTGGTGCCGTTGTCAGCGCGGAGATAATTCATCTGAATTTTGCCGTCAGAGTGGAGGATGACCTGTGCTGACAGGAGCTCAGCGGTGTTAAAACGAGGGACATTGAGCCAGGTGATGACGGTGAACATGCCGATTGAGTCGTAGTGGTAAAGGACAGAGCCACCCTGCGAGAGATTTAAGTCGTCCCAGAAAAGGGCGATAAGACGGGGAAACTGCGCCGCGGGCAGCGATTGATTGCGATAACTGGTATAGGTGGTGGGGAATTGCAAAAAACCGTTAGAGCAGATGACGATTGAATCCAGGGTGTCACCGTAAAATGGAAAACGAGCCGGTAACGGGACGGAGACCCAGCCGTCATCGGGGTTGGGTTGCCAGTTGGTTATTAGTTCATGTCCGGTGGGATCCAGCCAGAAAAAACAGAGGGTATCACCTGGGTCCTGGGTTGATTCATAACAATAACCGAATCCATCAGGCCCCCCGGCAGCGGCAAGTTCTTCAAGAGCGAGAAAAATGCTGTAGATCAAAAACAGGCTGATGCCCGGTTTCAATTTGTCCCTCCTTTCCGTTTTTTAAAATATTATAGCAAATCAGAAAGGAGAAGCAACTGTTTTTCAATAGCCCCAGCGTCGGGAGCGTCTGGCCCAGAGTTCCTGATAGGCAAGGGTTACGGTGAGTTTGCCGACCGTTTCCCGGAGTAGTCCGGCTGGTGTTTCACCTTCCCGGAGCAGGAGCACGGCGGCAATGTCTAGGGCGCCGAATTTCGGAATCGGGATACCGGTGCCGATGTGGATGCCTTTTTCACTGATAGGTTTGCCAGTCGTTAAATTGGGGCAGTACCAGTTACCCATAGAATAGCCGAAACGAATCGGGTGGCTGGGGAAAAGTTCATATTCTAATCCGGCTGCAAGCCGCCACACATTACGATAACCCAGAAGAGTGCCGTTGATTTTAGCTTCTTGCCAGGGGCGGAGTTCGCCACCGATATCAATATGGGTGAGCCGGGAGAATGGGCCGGCAGACGCGCCGCCAGCGATGGTATGGGGAAGGCGGATGTGATAAGTTCGGGCGCTGTCTTCGGTGACACCGTGGATTTTTTTCTGTCGCTGAGCGGTGATTGTAACCGGGAGGTCATAGGCAAAGGCGATGGTGAATGGATTGATGTTAGCGCTGGCGCCGGCACGGAATCCCGGAGCCAGGTAATCAATTTCAATGGTATCGGTAGCAATTGAACCTTCCGGCGTGTGGAATTGCCATTCCTCCCGCGAACCACCGATCAGTTGCTGGAACTGAGCGCCGATGCAGATATGGTTTAGGAATAACTGAGCGACCCCGGCATTTAAGGAGTAAATACCTCCCCGACTGATGATATGGTAACGGCAAAGGGTGTCGGCAATTGACTCGGACCAGATGTCAAATCCCTGATTGAACCGTTCTGCAAGGGCGAAAATGAGCCTTGTTCTGGTGGGTAGAGGGAATCCGAGATTGATTGCTGTAGGACGGATGTCACCCAGTGCCCGGCGCATAGTTTTCTGGGTGCCGATGACACCAGTGGCAAGGATGGAAATGTCCAGTATGGTCTGGTTTAGTTTCAGAAATGTTCCGGGGTTCTGGTTGTTCAGGGCGATAATGTTACCCAGCGCTGTCCCTCGGGCGCTGCCGGAGACGGTCGGTTCTCCCAGTCCCTGACGGTTAAAGAATGACTGGGCTGAAGCAATGGTGGTCAGACTGCACAGGATAATAATAATGAGGCGGTTTTTCATCGGGAGAAGCGGTCCTCCGGGGGCAGGAGGTACTGGATTTTGAGTTTAGGCGCAAGGGCGCCGGTGCGGAATATTTTGAACCGGAAGGGTTTCATCCATTCGGGTTGTGCGGTGAGCAAGAGTCCGTAATTAGGGAACGAGTCGGTTCGGGAGACCCAATTTTGAACCAGAGCGGTTATTTCTATTCTGACAATGGTGTCGTTATCTCCGGGGACATAGGCAGAGGTTGCCGATGGGGTTTCGTCAAAATTGGCGGATTTACCGCGGGAAAGATAAGATTCAGTGAGACGGTGAGCGGCTAACCAGAGTGTATCGGTCCGGCGGTAGAGTGTCCGGGGTTGAAAGGAGATTTCGGCCCGGGCGATAGTAGCAGCAGAGGGGATGGATTCCAGCGCGAAGTGGAGCCAGGTGCGGACGGCGACCCCGGAACCAACGACTAGGTCTGTCGGTAATAAGCCAATACCGATGGAGTCAATGATATGGGCGTCCTCAGTGGCGTAATAAATCCTTTTCTTGCCGTCAAGGTAATTGAATATCAAACGCGGGGCGGTGGTGCTTGTAGAAAGGGTGGCAATGGTGGAAAAACCGGTGTCGCACGGGAAAAGGATTATTCCAGATGATCGGTGAACAAGGGTGTCCAGGTAATCAATATTGAGTTCTACTACAGTGGAATCACCTTCCAGTTTTCCTTCTCCGAGAAGGAAGGGCCACCAGTCACCTCCTGGAGAAAACCACTGGGTGATTGAGTCGGCCATACGCCAGGTGACCGCGCTGGTGCTCCAGTCGGTGGAGCAGGCCCGGCAGATGAAACCCATCGGGATACTATCCTGGTGATAGAGGATGAGGTGAATTGATGCCACCGAATCAAGGCTGCTGTCCCGGAGTGGAAATTTGAGCAATACCCGGGATTCATACTGATTGTCTTTTCCTAATAGTAGATGGTCGGCAAAGCCAAGCGGAACGTATTTGGCGTAGCAATCAATGCTGTCGGGGAGCAGTTCCAGGACCTCGGTTGCCGGCAGGTTTTCAAACTGGTCAAAACCCACCGGCAGGGTATTGCAGGCGACGAGCAGGAAAAGGCAGAACACACTGGCCAATTGTTTAACCACTGATCCGATCAACTCTTTGACTCCTGAAAGTCTGAGAATGCCTGGGCGATGTGCTGGGAGAGATTGTCTTTTATTGCCTGGTAGGCGGTGCGCACGGCATTTTTCAACGCCTGGGGTGTAGAACGGCCGTGGGCGACAATGACATTGCCCTGAATGCCGAGCATCAGGGCGCCACCGTGTTCCTGATAGTCCATACGGCTGATAAACTCCTCCAGAACCGGTTTTGAAAACCAGCGGCGCAGACGATATTTAGATTCAGATTCAAAATAATCCCGGAGCAGTTCGCGCAGTATCTCCGCCAGTCCTTCACCGTATTTCAACAGGATATTGCCGACGAAACCATCGCATACAACGACATCAACAGTACCTTTGAGAATGTCATTACCCTCAATGTTGCCGATGAAGTTGAGTTCGCTTTCTTTGAGTAGACGGTAGGCGGCGATGGTAAGGTCGTTGCCTTTTGTGTCTTCGGTGCCGATATTCAGCAGTCCGACCGAGGGGTTGGCTTTGCGGAATAGAAAACTGGCCGCGGTTGCCCCCATAACCGCGAATTGCAGGAGATGGGTCGGTTTGATATCAACATTGGCACCGACATCCAGAACCAGGGTGCTACCTTTGATGCGCGGGAAAAGGACGGCAAGGGTGGGACGATGGACACCGGGAATGGCACCCAGAGAGGTGAGAGCAAACGCCATCACGGCACCGGTATTGCCGGCACTTACTACTGCATCCACTTTACCCTGACGATGCAGGTCCATACAGACGGCGAGGGAGGAGGCGCGCTTCTTTTTTACTGCCTCCGAGGGTGGTTCGTGCATTCCAACCACCTCCGGTGCCGGCACCAGTTCAACCCGGTCGGTGTAGCGCTTTTGGGATTCGTCGATTATTTCCTGTTTGCCTACGATGACTAGATTCAGGTCGGACAGTTCTTTTAGTACCAAAGTGGCCGCTTCCAGTTCGGCCCGGGGCGCATTGTCCGAGCCCATGGCATCAAGGGCAACTTTCACCTACTCTTTTTCCTTAGTAGTTATCGTTAGCACCGGATTGCCGGCGTAATAGCCGCAATGGGGGCAAACCCGGTGGGGAATTTTTGGTTCATGACAATGTGGGCAGTCCACCAGTGTAGGTGGGGTCAGTCGCCAGTGGGTGCGACGCTTTCTGCCGCGCTGTCTTGAATGTCGTCTTTTTGGTAAGGGCATTTATTTTCCTCCGCGTTTAGATAAATTTACCATTTTTGTTTATTATTGCTTTAGGCAATTTTATTGGTTAGAGTCGGAATGTCAAGGAATTGTTATCTACAACCTTCCGGACGGGGCTTTGTTTTGTCTTCCTCGGGTAGCACCGGAATTTCGTAATCGGCAACAAAGGCACGTTCAAAGTCGTAGACGGCGTGAAAGTCTTCCAGTCGGTCGGTGTTACTTCTCAGGAATAGCCCGGCCCCAATCAAATTGAAAACGACAAGACCAATATCATCGGTGGTGAATATTCCCCAGGAGTTGAGAACGGTTTTTGCCATCTGACCATAGCGTTCTTTCATCAACCGGCGAATACTTTCCAGGAGTTCTCGGGCAGTGATGTGCTCTTTTCTGCCAGTAAGCCGGTAGGCGTATTGAAGGCCGTCGTTGATGAGCAGGTAGGCATCAAGGGGAAAACGCGGGTCCTTTTTGAGCAATTCGTTTAACAGAATCATCAGCACAGTAATTTTACCTTCTTTAAGGCAAAAGGCAAGGGATTTTATTCGGTGAACATCGCTCTTAGACCCTGGAAAACGGGTTTATTATTAATCGTTGAGACTGTCAAACTGGTGGTGTTTTGGAAATAAGTTGCCAGATGAAAAATGCTTAGGGGACAGATTGGAATTTAGGCGAGGAGATAGGGGAGGACAGAAACTTTGTTTTCTTGACTTTTCCCGGTCCCGGAATATGATTGAGTCTCGTGAAAAATAGGATTGATAATATTACCGAGAGCCGACAGGCACGGTTCCCATTTGGGTGGGTGAGGGTTTTCTGGAGTAATGGCAAGGTGGTGGGGGTGGAGTTATTTGATGGTCACCGGAATCGGAGGAGAAAATGGGCATCAGACCGAATGCTGGCAGACGCGATTGAACGGGTTATACACACCGGCAATATCCCGGCGGATTTTGTCCTTGATCTGAGTGGTTTGAGCAGTTTTGCCCGGCGGGTGCTCGCCGGCTGTGCTAAAATTGGCTTTGGCAAGGTGTTGAGTTACTCGGAACTGGCCCGGATGGTGGGTAAACCTGATGCGGCACGGGCGGTCGGTCAGGTGATGGCACACAATCGGTTTCCGCTGTTTTTCCCCTGTCATCGGGTGGTGGCAAAACACGGCGGTCTGGGTGGTTTTACCGGTGGTTTGGTAATTAAGCAGAGAATTCTGGAATACGAGGGGTGGCGGGTTGAGGAGGGCAGGCTGGTAAGATGAGGGCGGAGAAAAAACCGGCAGAGCTTTTGGTTGAGCGTCTTGAGGTCGGCGTGCTGCAAACCAACTGCTATATTCTTAAATCAGGCGAAGAGGTGGTGGTGATTGACCCGGGCGGCGACGGCGATACAATAATTGACAGGGTGCAAAAACTGGGGGGTAGTGTGAAATGGGTGATTAACACTCATGGTCATATTGATCACATCGGTGCCAATGCCGAACTGATCGCGGCTACCGGCGCGGAACTTTTGATCCACCATTTGGATGCATCTCTGCTTCTGGAACCCGGGGGGAATCTTTCTCTATTGATGGGTGCAGGAGTGAGGTCACCGGCGCCGAACCGGTTACTCAATGATGGTGAAGAGTTGCCGGTCGGAGAGGAGAGGCTGCGTGTGGTTCATACTCCGGGGCACACCCCGGGTAGTATCTGCCTGCTTGGGGATGGCTATGCCTTCACCGGTGATACGCTGTTTCTGGATTCCATCGGCAGGGTTGACTTTCCCGGTGGCTCAGAGCGACAGATGAGAAATTCCATCGTAATGTTGCAGGGACTTTTACGCCGGGAGACGTTGATTTATCCCGGTCATGGTCCGGTAGGAAGTTTTGGGCGGGCGTTGCTGGTAAACCCGTTTCTGGGCAGTGGTTTTGCTTCGTTGTGATTGGAAATGCCCGGCTGGCTCGCTTGACACAGGAGAAAAAAATGTCTAATTTTAAATATGTGATATTCAACAACAGGAGGAATAATGCCCAAGATAAGAGTCGGTATTATCGGTATCGGTAACTGTGCCAGCAGTCTGGTGCAGGGTGTTCATTATTATCGGAATGCTAAGGAAGACGAGTTTCTGCCCGGGATAATGCACGTAAATCTCGGCGGCTACCACATCTCGGACATTGAGTTTGCGGTGGCGATCGACATTGATAAACGGAAGGTGGGCAGGGACCTTGCCGAGGCGATTTTTACCTACCCCAATAACACCTACCGATTTGCCGATGTGCCCCGGACCGGTGTTAAGGTCATCCGGGGGATGACGCACGACGGTCTGGGTTACTATCTATCGCAGATAATTGAGAAGGCGCCCGGACCAACCGCGGATATCGTCGGTGCGCTGAAGGAAGCAAAGGTGGATGTGGTGGTAAACTATCTGCCGGTGGGGAGCGAGGAGGCGACAAAGTGGTATGTGGAGCAGGTTTTAAAAGCGGGCTGTGCGTTTGTCAACTGCATTCCTGTGTTTATCGCCTCGCAGAAGTACTGGCAGCGGCGTTTTCGGTCAGCCGGGTTGCCGGTTATCGGTGATGATATTAAATCCCAGGTCGGAGCGACGATTGTGCACCGGACGCTGGTTTCCCTTTTTAACGACCGGGGGGTGAGGCTCCTTCGGACGATGCAACTCAACGTTGGCGGCAACACCGATTTTCTCAATATGCTGGAGCGGGAACGGCTCCATTCCAAGAAAATTTCTAAAACCGGAGCTGTGACTTCGCTTCTGAAATACGATATTGGTGCCGAGAACGTTCATGTTGGACCGAGCGATTACGTCCCCTGGCTAAGTGACCGCAAGTGGTGCTATTTAAGGATGGAGGGACAGACCTTCGGCGATGTGCCGTTAAATGTGGAACTGAAACTGGAGGTCTGGGATTCACCCAATTCAGCTGGGGTGGTGATTGATGCCATTCGTTGTGCCAAACTGGCGTTAGACAGCAGACTTTCCGGCGCAATCATCGCGCCGTCCAGTTATTTTATGAAGACACCTCCGGTTCAGTTTCCGGATGATGTGTGTCGGGAGAAAACCGAGGCCTTCATCGCCCGTTATGGCATGAAAAGGAAAAGACGGGCGAAGTGAATATCGACTAAGGCGCTTTGACCGCGGTGGTTAACTGACCGGTGCCCGGCTTTCTTATCAGTTTTGAAGGAATTGAGGGATCGGGAAAATCAACACAGGCGCGGTTGCTTGCCGATTATCTGCGCGAGCGGGGTTTTGATGTCGTCATTTCCCGGGAGCCCGGGGGAACCGAAATCGGTGAACGTATCCGGGAGATTTTGCTTGACCCCAATTGCCGAAAGATGGCGGCGTGGACAGAGTTGTTTTTGTATCTGGCAAGCCGTCATCAGCATATGCGGGAAAAGGTGTTGCCGGCATTACGGGAAGGTAAGGTGGTAATTCTGGACCGGTTTGGTGATTCCTCGCTTGCCTATCAGGGTTATGGCCGGGGGTTGGGAGAAAAGCCGGTGGCGCGGTTGAATAAACTGGCTACCGGTGGGCGCAAGCCCGATTTGACAATTCTGGTTGACCTGCCTGTTTCTACCGGGCAGGGGCGGAAGACAGCGGTAGAATTTGACAGGTTGGAGCAGGAGGAGTTAAATTTTCACGAGCGAGTCCGGGCGGCTTATTTACGGTTAGCGCGCCGGGTACCGGGGCGAATAAAGGTGGTTGCTGGCGACCGCCCCGCAGCCGAGGTATTTGACCAGATTCGCGCAATAGTGGACAGTTTTTTGAAAAGAAAGGGTGTGGTTTAAAATGAAACGACGCATTGTAGTTATTGGCGCGGTAGTTATCGCCGGTCTGGTCGGCGGTTTTGTCGGTAAACTCTGGGCGCAGCGAGGAGTAACCTTGGCCGAAAGTCTGCAGACTTTTGGTCGGGTGGTGGGAATTGTGCTGAATACTTATGTTGAACCGGTTGACAGCAATAAACTGGTGCGGGCAGCGATAAAGGGGATGCTGGAGGCACTAGATCCCTATTCGGAGTTTCTGGATGAAACCGATTTCAAGGAGTTACGGATAAAAACCGAGGCCCAGTTTGGCGGCATTGGTATTCACATTGGAATGGTGGAGGAGCAGTTGACGGTAATTGCGCCGATCGAAGGGACTCCCGCGGCGCGTGCCGGAATTCGTGCCGGCGACCGGATTGTTGAGATTGAGGGTAAGTCCACCCAAGGGTTTACCACCGAAGATGCGGTGAAGCTGCTGCGGGGAGAGCCGGGAACAAAGGTGAAGATTTCCATCGCCCGTCCCGGGGTAAGGGATTTGATTCCCTTTGAGTTGACCCGGGCGATTATCAACATCAAGGCGGTTCCTTATGCCGGGATGGTAGGAGATGGTATCGGTTATATCCGGCTGGCGGATATGTCCCGGGTGGCTTCCCGCGAGGTGCGTCGGGCAATGGATTCGTTATTTGTTTTGGGCGCGAAAAAATTAATATTTGACCTCCGGGCTAACGGTGGTGGACTGCTTCAGGAAGGCAAGGAGGTGGCGGACCTCTTTCTCGGACCAGGAAAATTAATTGTGCGCACCAAGGGGAGATTGCCGGAAACCCAGCAGGATTTTGTTGCTGAAACAGAGGATAAGTACAGTGACTATCCCTTGGTGGTGCTGGTTGACAAAGGAAGTGCTTCTGCTGCCGAGATTGTTGCCGGGGCGCTGCAGGACTGGGAGCGGGCGGTGATTGTCGGTGATACTACATTTGGCAAAGGTTCGGTCCAGACAATTCATCCCCTAGGTCCGGAGACCGGGATGAAATTGACCACCGCTTACTGGTATACACCAAGTGGCAGATGCATAAATAAGCCACGGGAAAAGAGCGACGTGATATTGCGGGATACGGCGACCGAGGCGAAAAGGACCTATCGGACCCTTGGTTCCCTGCGTCGGTTGCTCTACGGTGGTGGGGGAATTGCCCCGGATATCTATATCTCGCCGGAGAAAATTACCGGTCTTGCCCTGCGCATTCCGCGCGCGGCTTATTTTGATTTTACTGCCGAGTACGTCAACAATAACCCGGGGTTAACGATGGGGTTTAAGGCGGACGATAAGATTCTTGAGGAATTTGAGGATTACCTGCGAACCAGGAAAAAACTGGAGTTTACGGAAGCGGAGTTTGATTCCAGCCGTGCGGTTATTGCGGAACTGATTGAGATTGAAGTCGGCGGTAAACTGGAGGGGTTGCACGGTGAATATCAGATGCGCCTGCGCCGGGACCCGGCGGTGAAGCGGGCGGTTGAAATTCTTACACCAGCGGCTTCTACCGAGGAGTTATTCAAACGGTTAAAGTAAAAGCGGGGTGTTTCGGCAGCCGGAACCGGACCAGATGTCATTGCGGAGTTTAATAGGTTTATGCCCGAATTGCCAGAGGTAGAGACAATCCGCCGGGTGTTGAGTTCAAAGGTGCGGGGGCGGGTGATAAAAGAGGTTCTTGTCCAGCGCCGGGATGCGGTGGGTTTTCCGGATGTCAGGCGATTTCGGGCCGGGCTGACCGGCAATAGAATCATACGGCTGGAGCGCCGGGGGAAGTATCTGGTGTTCTACCTTGAGCGAGGGTGTTTGGTTGTTCATCTGCGTTTGAGCGGGCATTTGCGGATGATGAAAAACGGCACACCACCGGCGTATGAAAGGGTGCGGTTTGTTCTTGATAACCAGGAGGCGATTTCCTTTGTTGAGCCCCGGGTTCTGGGGAAGGTGTATTTCCTTGAGGACGAGCGGTTGCCCAGGGTGCTCGGCGGACTTAAAGCGCTGGGTCGGGAGCCGGTTGACCCGGAATTTTCCGTTGATTATCTGAGGGCAAAACTGCGGGGGCGCCGGGCAAAGATAAAGAGCCTGCTTATTGACCAGAGTATCTGTGCCGGGGTGGGGAATATCTATTCTGATGAGGCGTTATTTCGCGCTGGGATAAAACCTACCCGCCCGGCAGGAAAATTGACCCGAAAGGAGTTGTTCCGACTGGTGAATGCGCTTCGGATGGTACTGAAAGAAGGGATTCGCTGGAAGGGGACAACGATGGTTGATGAAAGGTACAAAAAACCGGACGGCGGCAGGGGTGGTTTTCAGAGACGGCTGATGGTGGTGGGACGGGTAGGAGAGAGCTGTCAGAAATGCGGGGCAACAATTAGAAGGATAAAAATTGCCAATCGGAGCAGTTATTATTGTCCAGGCTGTCAGCATTGACATCGCTAAAACTAAGGAGTGAATTATATGGATAATAGACCGGTGGGGATTATCTGTCATGGTGGTGCCGGAACGATTGATGATAAGGAGGCTTATGCCAGCGGTTTAAAGGCGGCAATTGATGAGGGGTATCGTTTACTCCGGCAGGGGGCGAGTGCGCTGGAGGCGGTTATTAAGGCGGTAGTGATAATGGAAGACACACCGATCTTTAATGCCGGTACCGGTTCCAGTTTGACAATTGATGGGACGGTGGAGATGGATGCGGCGGTGATGACCCAGGATGGTAGGTTTGGTGGCGTGTGCTGTATTCAGGGGGTAAAGAATCCGGTTCTCGTGGCGGAAAAGGTTATGACCATGACCGATCATTTGATTCTGGCCGGAGCGGGGGCGACCGAATTTGCCCGGAAGATGGGTTTTATTGAGTATAACGCGATAACCGAACGTGCCCGGCTGCGGCTGGAAAAGGTCAAAAAGGAAGGTTTGCCTTTTTTCCCTCGTCTGAGTCAGGAGTTAAGGGTTGATGAAACGAAATTGGGTACGGTTGGTGCGGTGGCGATTGACCGCAACGGAAATCTTGCCGCCGCTACGTCAAGCGGTGGGATTGTGGGCAGGTTGCGGGGCAGGGTGGGCGATTCTGCCCTTCTTGGTGCTGGTACCTATGCGGCACCAAGCGGGGCGGTTTCCTGTACCGGGCACGGCGAGGCGATTATAAGACTACTACTGGCAAAGGACATCGTTGACCGGATGAAAACGCTCCCGGCTTCCACGGCGCTGACCCTGGCGATGGCCGAGGCAAAAAGAAAAAAGGTTTTATGCGGTGCGATCGGTTTTGATGCCCGGGGTGGCATCTGTTATGGCCATACCGCGCCGGACATGGCTTATGGTTATAAGGTTGCGGACCGGCTTTTTTTGTTTAACGAAGGGAAACGGTGAAGAGTTTTAGTGCCGGTTGTGTCTTATAACTGTATATGAGCATTAAAGTGGTCCCCTGGTTTGTTCTGTTGTTTCTCGGTGCCGGTGCAGCCACAGGGCAGTTTTCCTATTTTGGCAAGAATAAGGTGCAGACCCGGGATTATCAGTTTCAGAATTTTGAGACTGAGCACTTTAAAGTTCTTTTCTATCCCGGCGGCGAGGGGCTGGCGGAGTTTGTTGCCCGCACCGCAGAGGATTTTTATTCCCGCATCAGTAGAGATTTGAATATGGAACTGGAGCAAAAGGTGCCAGTAATAGTTTACCTTTCACCAGGTCAGTTTGCGGAGACCAATGTCATCACCGATTTGATTGACGAGGGTGTGGGCGGGTTTTCGGAGTTGATCCGCAATCGCATTGTAGTGCCTTTTAACGGTTCTTATAACGACCTCTATCATGTTATCGGACATGAACTCACCCACGTTTTTGAGTTTCAGATGTTTTATCGTTCCCGGCTGGCGGCGCTGCTTGGTGCAATCGGCGAGTTTGAGGTTCCCCTTTGGATAATGGAGGGGTTTGCCGAGTTTCAGTCCGGTTGGGTTCATGTGCAATCGGATATATTTATGCGGGATCTGGTGATAAACAACCGGCTGGTTTCGCTTGTGGAGTTGAACGACAATTACGGCTATCTTGCCTACCGGGAGGGGGAGTCGTTTTTTAATTATGTGGCCGAGCGCTACGGTCGCGAGAAGGTGTATGAGTTTATGAACACCCTGCGGAGCAAGCGCAATCTGGAGCGAACGTTTCAGGCGGTCTTTGGTATGTCTCAGAAAAAGGTAGGAGAGGACTGGGAGCGATGGTTGAGAATAAAATATTTACCCCAGGTTACCAAACTGCCCAATTTTGACGAACTGGCAGTAAGGTTGACCGACCATACCGCGGATGGTTCGTTGTACAATACCGCGCCGGCGATTTCTCCGGGTGGGACAAAAATAGCGATGGTATCGGACCGGGCAGAGTACGTTGATCTGTACCTGATTTCCGCCACCCGGGGAGAGGTTTTGCGGCGTCTGGTGCGGGGAGGTCGTTCGGGCGGGTTTGAGGGGTTGCATCTGTTACGGCCAGGTGTTGCCTGGTCACCGGATGAGAAGACGGTGGCGGTTGTTACCACCACCAGAGGTAGGGACAACATCGCGTTAATTGACGTTGCCAGCGGCAGGGTGAAGCGGCGGATTTATGGGAATCTGGATGCAATCTACACCCCCAAATTTTCACCGGATGGGCGGCGGCTGGTGTTTGTTGGCGTTAAGAACGGTTTTAGTGATATATACGTGGTCGGCGTGGCTGGTGGCGAGGCACAGCGGTTGACCTATGATATGTTTGAGGACCGGGACCCGGCATTTTCTCCTGGCGGTGATACAATAGTTTTTGTTTCCGACCGTCCGGATTCGGATGATGAATGGGTGCCGGGAAGTTATGGGGTGTGGCTCCGGAAGGGACAGGGGGAACTGGAGCGGTTGAGTTCCTCCCCGGGGTTTTTCGGTTATCCGACCTTTGCCCATACCGATGACCTTATCCTCTGGACAGCGGCGGATTCTTCCGGGCAGAATATCTGTGTTTATTCGCTTAAGGAAAGGCGGGTAGTGCGAAGGACCGACCTTCTCGGCGCAGTTTCCCATCTCAGTCTTTCCCGTGATGACCGGAAACTGGTGTTTGCCTATTTTTCCAATGTCGGCTGGGATGTGGCGATAATCTTTGACCCGCTGGAGAAAATTCCAGTTGATACGATAGATAAACCGGTAGCAACGGACTCCGTTGAATTTGTGAAGGCGGGACTGGATTTTGAAAAGGTTAAGCCGGTCGGGTTCAGTCTGGCGCTGGATTATGTTGCCGGTGCCGCCTCCTATACTACCGGTGCGGAGGGTTTTGCCGGAACCGTTGATATTGCGATGAGCGACATTCTGGGCAATCACCGTTTTGAAATCTACACCGACCTTTACGGCGACATTCTCAATTCCAATGCGATATTGCAGTACTGGCTGTTGCCATATCGGCTTAATTACGGGTTTGCCCTGTTCCAGATTTTTGACATTTCGGCTTACATTCCGGGGCAGTTGTTGGTAGAAAGGGTCAATCGCGGAGTCCAGGTTGTTGTCAGTTATCCGTTTGACCGTTTTATGCGGGTAGAGGCGGGTTTGACCGGTATGTTCAGTGATATCGGCGGGTGGCGATATGAAGGGGGATGGTATCAGGAATCCCGGAAGCGGGAGCGAACCTTTTTTGGCAGCGGGGCGTTTGTGTTTGACAATACTTTCTGGCCTGATGAGTTCGGTCCGGCGCGCGGGGTTCGGGCGAGACTGGAGGCGGGTTCGTCATTTCTTTCCAGCCGGCAGTTTGAGGATGTTACCGGAGACTTTCGCAGTTATCACCGGTTGGGCAGGAGGTTTGTTTTTGCCAGCCGGTTTGCCGGTGCGGGTAGTTTCGGTGCCGGAGACCGGTTTTATCTCGGGGGCGAATACGTGCGGGGTTACAATTGGGGTGAGTTCTATAAGCGGGATGGTCCGGGTATCGCCCTGTTTAATTTTGAGTTGAGGTACCCATTTATTGACCGGTTAAAACTGGCATTTCCTCTGCCGCTGGACATCCGCGGCATTCGCGGGATTGCCTTTCTGGACGGCGGTGTGGTTTTTCAGGACAGTGTGCGACTCTGGGACGGTCAGCGGTTTGACGACCTGAAACTGGGTGTCGGTGCGGGGTTGCGTATCCCGATTTACTTCTTCTATCTCAAACTGGACTTTGCCAAGCCGCTGTCTACTACCGGAGACAAAAACTGGAAGTTCATCTTTGGACTGGGGTACGACTTTTAACCCTTCTGGCGTTTTTCGTCAGCGATTTATTGTCTGCCTTTCTATTTTGGTAGTTATTCTGCTGCTATTAACCGGATGCGCTTTGCCGGTGGTCCGCAGTTCCGGTGTCGGTTTCCCGCCTCCTGATAACCGTTGCTGGAAACGGTTGCTCGGGTTGCGGTCGTTTGAGTTTTTCCTGCGCTACCAGACTGGTTCTCCGTTTGCGCTAACGGCGCGGTTTTTCGGTTCTTGGCAGAGTCCGGACCGGGAACTGTGGAAGGGTTACTGGGAACGGGAAGGAGAGCGTTCCTGGGTGCATTTGCGCGCTGGCGGCGAGACTCAATTTGAACAACACGGAGATAACTGGCGGGTCGGACCCCGGGGGATTGAGACCTCAATTTTGCAGCAGATGGAGCAGGTGCTGCTGATGGCAAATCTGGAGTTTGTCGGAGAGGAGGGCGGCAGGGAAATTTACCGGTTCAAGCCCAATTTGCCATTGATTGACTGGACCGGAACCATGGGTTTGATCGGCAGGCTGGAGATTGATAAAAGAAACGGTTTGCCGGTGCGGATTTATTGCGCGGACAGCAACCGGAGCGGTGAGTGGGAGTTAAGGCTGCTGAAGTTCAACCGGGCAAAGAAGGTTTTTCTGCCATTTGTGGCGGCGAGGCGGGTCAGGGCGGTGGTAACCGGTGGAGCCTGGGGGTGTCGGGAGAAGAGAATGGTAACCGCGATTATCCGGGACCGGTTAGCAGAACTGGGAATTGACCACCGGCTCAAAACGCACACCAACTGTTTATCTTTGGAGATCAACCGGGAGATGGGGATGCCGTTATTGCGCCTGCTTTTCGGTCCGGGACAGGTTGAAATCTGGTCCGGAATATGGGCGGAAAATTCCCACCCTTCAGGAGTGGCGGTGGCAGGAGATATGGCGAAAAAGGTAGTTCTGGAGGAAGTGCTGGCCAGTAACGGCGAATTCCGGGCCACGGTGGACATTACCCTGCCGGTTGAGCCGAAGTTAAAAATTTTCCTGCCGGGCGACCAGAAAGAAAAAGAAGACAAACTACTGATTCTTGTGCTGGACGGGGTGGCGCTGGGAATCGGGGAAAAGGTAGAGGAAGGAGAGTATGTTTTTACCGGTATCGGGGGGGAAGAGCGGGTTAAGGTTATTGCGGCACTGGCGAACCATTCTCCACTACCTGTCCAGTTAGAACTGTCTTCAGAAAAAGATTGATCCTCCTGGAACCGGGGGTGGATTATTGAGACGAGATAATTTCTATGCAATAGAGTGACAGAAGTTTTTCATAACCGTTTTGGGCATCTGGCCCGCGAGTTCTATTTTCACCGGTGCCGTTAATTAGCCGGCTATTTAATACTCCGTTTTTTGTTTAACGGTTTTCCTTGCCTAAGGTGGGGGGCAGTCGGGGGGATAGTGGAGGGGTGCTGGGAAATTTTCGGCTAACGCTATGGTAAAATGTTAGTTATGTTATTTTTTCTTGCCGGAAAATTTTGATCCCATTGGCAAATTTTCCAGTTCTCTCACCGGTCCGGGGTTCAACCTTTTACATGCCCTTTAAAAGACATTTCCTGGTAATTATGTTGGTGATGTTGAATTCGTTTTACCGGCAATTACTTACTGTTTCTGGTGGACTGGGTATTACAAAAAGGGGCCGTATTTACTATTCTGGACCGGCTTGCAATCAAGCGGTAGATAAATGCCGGTGAACGGTTAGTGGCTTGACTTAAGCAGTTGTTCCCATAGACTAACTTTATTCGTGATGTGGCGCATTAGGTTGTTAATTTTGTTCCCCTTTATCCTGATGGCCCGGGTTCAGGTGATCAATTCGGATTGCTCAGGTTTGACCTTCCGTTATGAACCCGGGCAGTTTTTCTGGACGAAGGATGACCGGGGCAGGGTGGTGGTGCGGTTTGAGGATACGGATAGCCGGCGGGCGGGTTTTGGCGAGTATGACCTGCCCAGTGAAGAGGTCCGCATTGGCATTCCCCAGGAGGGAGGGGTCAGGGTCAGATTTAAAACTGAGATCGGCGGAGTGCTGGAGGGAGAGGAACCGGCGGTGGTGCCGTTTGTGCCTTTTGAGGAGGATGGGGCAGCGGAGATGATTCTGGAGAGTAATAAGGCAGCGGTGATTCCCGCAGCACCGGTGATGGAGGCTGATACCGGCATACTGCGCTCGATCAGATTTATTACCCTCCGGTTGAGTCCGGTGCAGTATCAACCAGCGTTAAGGAAACTCACCTGGTTTAAGGAGATTGAGGTAACGGTGGAGTTTGAGCGCCGGGCGGCGGTTAATTCTGTTCCTGACCCGCTTGACGGTTTAATCGGGGAGATGCTTTTGAACGGTGCGGTGGCGAAGGATTGGAAGGTCAATCCGTTGATTTCGGGTGATAACCCTTATCGCCGCTCACCGGTCTGGCTGAAAATCACCATTGACTCCACCGGGATTTATCGCATCACCGGACAGGAACTGGCGCAGGTGGGCGTGCCGGTTGGCGGTCTGGACCCCAAAGACATTGCCCTTTGGACAGCAGGGGAGTATGAGCCGAATAAAAAATATCCCGATTCGCTGCGACCGGTGGGGGTTTTTATTACCGGTGATGAGGATGGGCGGTTTGACATTGAAGACACAATCATCTTTTACGGTTTAGCGGTCAACCGTTGGGTAAACCGGTGTTCGGTCTATGTGAAAAATCTCTTTACCCGGGAAAATGTTTACTGGTTGACCTGGAGTGGTGCGCCGGGAATCAGGGTTCGGGGTGGTTTTGGGCCGGACACCACCGGGACGCCGATTTTGCGCAGCGGAGATGATGTTTTGCATCAGGAGGTTGACGCCGAGTGTCCGGCAAGGGGTGGGTTGCTATGGGTGTGGCGAACGCTGAGCAAGTCGGCAGAGGCGGAGCGGGCGATTTTTTCCTGCGTTTTGGATTTGTCTTATCCGATGCAGGTGCGGCGGATTGCCGGTAGGTTATTCAGCGTTTCCCCGAACAACAATATGGTGGTCAGGCTTAACAGACAGGAGGTGAGCGGTTTTTCTTTTGGGGTGAACAACTATCCTACCCAGTACGATTTTAGGATTGACACTTTGTTGCCGGTGAGTTTTCAGAACAACCGGCTGGAATTGGAGTTGACCGGAACAGGGGAGAAGAAGGTTTACATTGATTATCTGGAGGTTGATTATCGGCGCCGGCTCTCACTTGCCTTCGGGCAACTGCACTTTTTAGTTGATACCGTGGGCGTATTTCGTTTTGTTGTCCAAGATGTGCCGGATGAGCCGGTGGTAATGGATGTGAGCAACCCCTACCAGCCGCGCGTCAGTCTGGGTTTTGAGGTGCTGGAGGACAGTATCCGGTTTTGCTATCGGCTTGGGGGAAAAACGGAGTTTGCCATCGCCAGCCGAAGACAGCTCATGCGTCCGAGACGAATGGAGTTGAAGTCACCGGGGAGGCTGTGGAATGAAACTGAGCGGGTTGATTACTGGATAATAACCCCGGCGGAGTGGCTGGGTGTGGCACAGGAACTGGCGCGGTTTCGTAACAACCGCGTCCAGGGAATAGCCGGTGCCCGGGCGGTTGCGGTTACCCTGGAGGAGGTTTATGACAATTTCAGTTTTGGGCTGGCTGAACCCGGCGGAGTGAAGCGTTTTTTGCAGCGAAAGCGCCCCGCGTATGTTCTGCTTGTTGGCGACGCCACCTATGACTATCGCAATAACCTTAACCGGACGAAGACGCCCGGAGTGCCGGCGTATGAAGCCGGTTTCGGATTGATTCCGGATGCCAGTGACCGCAGTGCTTTGGCACTGGATGTGTGGTATGCGGATCTGGAGGGGGAAGGTGCCAGTCCGGATTTAATTCTTGGTCGGCTACCAGTACGCAGTGGCGAGGAGTTCCGGGTTTTTCTGGACAAACTCGTTGCCTATGAGACCGGCGCGGTGGATTACTGGGTGCGGCGGTATTTACTGCTTGCCGATGATGAGTATCAGAGTTATCCGAGTCGGCCGGACGAGTTGCGCTTCCGGCATATTGAGCAGTGCGAAGGAATGGCGCTACTTGCCGGTAGTTGGCTTGACGCGGTGAAGGTTTACCTTACCGATTTTCCCTTTCTGGGGGCGAAGAGCAAACCGCAGGCGAATGCGGAGCTTATGCGGCAGTTGAATATGGGTGCGTTGTTGTGGGTGTTTTTTGGACACGGTTCGGCTTATGCCTTGACCCATGAAGAGGTGTTTACCGTTGCCCGGCTTGCCGATCTCAAAAACGGCAATCGGGTGCCGTTTTGTTTCTTTGGCAGTTGCTCGGTGGGCAGGTTTGATGACACCCGGTTTGAGTGCATTGCTGAGGAACTGGTGCGAATGACAGGCGGAGCGGTGGGTACAGTTGCCGCCTCCACCGCCACCCCTTCGGGTAGTAATCTGGTATTTGCCCGTAACCTTTTGAGTCCGCTTTTTTCACCGCCGGAAAGCACCCGGACAATCGGCTACGGGTTTTTAAAAGCCTGGCCAACAGACCGGAGTTATCATCTTTTCGGTGACCCGGCAACGGTTTTGCGGCTGCCGGTAATTTCTGCCCAAATGCCTTTATTGGTGCCGGATACCCTGCGGCCAGGGGTGTTTTTCCGGGCGCGGGCGATTGTGGAGAGCCAGCGGGGCGAGGCGATATGGCGGTTTTGCGGTCCGACCCGGTTGCGCCAGTACGACTCGCCGTTGGGAATTACGATAGGCTATTTCAGAGAAGGTATGGAACTGGCGCGGGGCAGTTTTGCGGTGCGGGACGGGCGGTTTTACTGCGAGGGTTTTTTCCCGTTGGGCGTTCCTCTGGATACGGTATTTGTCGGCAATGGGTTTTATGCCCCGGTGCCTAATTCCTGCCGGTTAACCGCTATGGTTGTTGGTGATACGGTTGATTGGACCGTGCTCTCTGGTCGGTTGCCTTTTGATACCATTCCAGTTGTGGTGGAGGACCGGACTGGTCCCCAGATCAGATTCTTTTTTGCCGGTCGTCCCCTTGCCGACAGTGCGGTGGTACCAGAAAAAATGGAGGTAGAGGTGGTGCTTTCCGACCCGGCAGGGATTTTCATCGCCCCGGTTGCCGGCAAACGTGTCTCCTGTTGGCTAAACGACCGCAATGGTGAGTTTGACGTTACCGACCATCTGGTATTTGATGACAGTTCCTTTTCCTGTGCCCGGCTGCGATTGCCCTTGGTGCTCGGTGGTCCGATTGATTCGCTGTTTCTTGCCGCATCGGATAATTTTCTCAATCGTACGGTGGCGAAGATTTTCCTCCGGGCGCGATTGTCCGGGGTGTTGAGGGTAGATTCGGTTTTTGTATATCCTAACCCGGTAAAAGACCGGGCGTTTTTCAGCTTTGTTCTCAGCCAGCCGGCAACCGTTCGGGTCCGGATTTACAGTCTGGCTGGGAAACTGCTACGGGACCTGGGAGAGTTTACGGGTGGCTTTGGGTATAATCAGATTTTCTGGGACGGTCGGGACAGTGATGGGGTGCCGTTGCCCAATGGTGTTTATCTGTTTGTTGTTCGTGCTCAGGGTTACTCTGCTGGTTCTGCCCAGAGGGTGATTGTGCGGGATAAGTTTTTAATCGGGCGTTGAAGGGGTTGCTTGACCGGTAGCAGAGATTTTTTATAATAGTTAATAGTTTTACTGTGAAAGGAAAAAAGGAAAAGTCAGTTATTAGCAAGGAGGATTTCCAATGATGCGCAGAGTTTCCTGGCTGGCGTTGATTTTACTTTCCGGATTGAGCATCGCCAGTCAGAATCCGGGCGCGGTCTTTTTGATGATCTGGCCCGGGGCCCGGCCTACTTCAATGGCTGGTGCGTTTACCGCTGTTGCCGATGAGGCTTCCACGATTTATTATAACCCCGGCGGACTGGCGTTTCTGGAGCGGACCAACGCCACTTTGATGCACTGTAACTGGTTGCCCGGACTGTACCCGGGGATGTACTATGAATATCTGGGAGTGACGCACAATATCGATAATCGGGGAACGGCAGGGGTGAATGTTATCTACTTGACTACCGGCGAGACCGATGTGATTAACGAGCGGGGCGAGTTCCTGGGACGGTACACCACATTTGATATCGCCCCGGGTATCGGGTACGGTTTCCCGGTGCTTGACAATCTGGGCGTGGGTATTGCCACCAAGTTGATTTACTCTTTTTTAGTGCCGGACTGGGTATGGAAGGTGATGCCGGAATTGGGAATTGAACAAGGGGGGACCGGGATAACATGGGCTTTTGACGCCGGGGTAATTTATAAGCCGTTTCCATTTATGAATCTCGGTATGACACTGGCTAATGTCGGCCCCAGTATATCTTATACCTCCTCAGGGGAATCGGATCCGTTACCCCGGATGCTGCGGCTCGGGGTTGCCTTTTATCCGGTGCGGAATGATATGTTTTCTCTCTGTATTACTCCGGAATTGACCAAGATTCTCGTCGGGGTGTTTGCCGATTCCACCAAAACCTTTGGCGAGCAGTTTTCAGCCGAGTGGCGAGACGCCTGGAAGAGCCTTGGGATAGAGGGGGGTATCCATCTTGGCCCGATAGCCGGTTTTTTGCGCGCCGGGTATTTTGAAGATATCACCGGTCAACGGGGCGGGCTCGTTTTTGAGAAAGAAGGGATGACCTACCACTATAGCGTTGAGGACCTGATTACCCGCCGAAACCTCGGCAGTTTCAAGTCCCTGGGGTTTACCCTTGGTGGCGGCATCAGATTCCAGCGGTTTCAGTTTGACCTTGGTGTTGACCAGTTCATTTACGATTTCACCACTTCCAACTACAAATTTTCTTTTTCCTATCAATTTTAGTGTCCAGTTCATTACATCCCGATTCGTGAACGGTACTCCAGAATTGATATGCCTAGTTTAGTTGTTGTCGGTGCCCAGTGGGGAGATGAAGGGAAGGGTAAGGTGGTTGATTTTCTCTCCCGCGACGCCGATATCGTGGTCCGGTTTCAAGGGGGGCCTAATGCCGGTCATACGGTTTGCTGGGGCAGGAGGGAGTTGACCTTTCATCAGATTCCTTCCGGTATTCTCCACGCGGGGACAAAAGCGGTAATCGGTTGCGGTTGTGTTGTTGACCCTTACCGGTTGCAGGAGGAGTTGCATTCTCTCGGGAAGAGCCAATTTTGGGTCAGGCGGCGGCTTTTAATTGACCGCCGGGCGCATATGATATTACCCTATCACCGGTTGCTGGACCGATTACAGGAAGAACAACTGGCGGAGAAAAAAATCGGCACTACCGGACAGGGGATTGGACCAGCTTATCAGGATAAGTTTTCGCGCGTCGGGATCAGGGCCGGGGATCTTCTGGATGAAGACACTTTTAAGGAAAAGTTACAGCGCAACGTGGCGGCGGCAAATTTCCGGTTGATGGAGTTTTATAAAGCCGAACCGATATCGTTGAAGGAACTGGCGAGTGAATACTGGGAGATTACCCGACCGCTGGTAGAGATGATTGGGGACGGTAGCCGGTTGATTGAGCGGGCCCTCAGTCAGGGACGACGGGTTTTATTTGAAGGTGCGCAGGGAACGCATCTGGATATAGACCTCGGAACTTACCCCTATGTGACAACTTCATCTACCGTTGTTGCCGGTGCGGCGGTCGGCAGCGGCATCAGTTCGTTGTGGTTGGGAGAGGCGGTGGGAGTTGTCAAGGCTTACACCACCCGGGTTGGTGCCGGACCGTTTCCCTGTGAGATGGACCCGACAGAAGCGGCGGTGCTGCGAGAACTGGGGGGTGAATACGGTGCTACAACCGGAAGACCCCGGCGCTGCGGTTGGTTTGACGCCGGCCTGGTGCGGGCGGCGGTGCGCTACAATCGTTTTAATGCCCTAGTGATTACCAAACTGGATGTTTTAGATTCCCTTGCCGAGATAAAGCTATGTGTGGCGTATCGGCACCAGGGCAGGCGGATAAAGGAATTTGACCCGTTTATCGCCGGTGAGCTGGAGCCGGAGTTTATTACCTTACCGGGCTGGCGGGAGAAGACGACGGGCCGGCGGAGTTTTAAAGCGTTGCCGGTGCCGGCAAAAAGGTATATTGAGAAAGTTGCTGACTTGGTTGATTGCCCGGTGGCGTTGGTTTCGGTCGGAAAGGAACGCAATGAAATCATACCGGTAGCAGAAAGGAGATTGAAGTGGCTGAGATAAAACTTATGCGCCGGATTCTGGCGAGTAACGACGCTTTAGCTGAGGAACAGTTAAAGCAGATGAAGCGGTATGGCGTGATGGGTATCAATATTATGTCGGCACCAGGAGCCGGGAAAACAACCTTGATTGAAAAGACGATTGCGGCGATCAAGGGGCGCTGGCGGGTCTGGGTGATTGAGGGTGATATTCAGGGTGACCTTGATGCCCGGCGGGTGGTTCAACACGGGGTGGGGTGTACTCAGATTAATACCCAGGGTGCCTGTCATCTTGATGGATTGATGCTTGCCGCTGTGTTTCCCGCCATTGACTTAAAGAATCTGGATCTGTTGATAATTGAGAATGTGGGCAACCTGGTCTGTCCGGCGGAGTTTCGTTTGCCGGTGCATTATAACGTGACAATTGTTTCTACGCCGGAGGGGAGCGATAAACCGGTTAAATATCCATTGATGTTCAGCAAGTCGGATGTGTTGCTGGTAAATAAGATTGACCTTTTGCCGTATGTGAATTTTAATCTCAATGAGTTTACGCAGGCGGTGCGCAAACTCAAGCCCCGGGTGCCGATTTTTCCGCTGTCATCAGTTACCGGTAAAGGGCTGGAGAAGTGGTTAAATTGGCTTGACACCAGAATCAAAAGACACCGGAAAAGATAGAGAAAGTTTTTACTCAGCCAGGGTTGCTTTCAGAAAAAAATTAGGGATAATATTAAAGGTAAAGGCGCACGATGATCGCTTCTCAGCCGGTTCGGGTACACCGGCAAATTAACAATGTGCCTGAGCGGGGCGGCGTTTTTCTCTTGACAACCGGGGAAGGAGGAATTAATGGAACAGCACGATAATTTTAATATTGGTTCGGTAGTGGAGGTGAATGGCGAACGGGCACTGGTGGAGCTGACGGTTGATACCACCAAACCGCTATTGGGTGACTATTATCCCGGTCAGCCGGGGTCATATGTGAAAATCCCTTTCCGGGATCACCAGGTTATCGGAATCGTTTCTAGTATCAAGGTTGAAAACGGTAACCCCGGGGTGGTTTCAGCAAAGTCCGGGGGACGACGGGTGGCAGATTGTGTTCTCCTGGGCACACTGGAGAAAGAAGGCAGGTTTTTCCGGGGTGTATCGGTTTATCCAACAGTGGGCCAGTTGGTGCAGATGGTGACAATTCAGGAGATGGACCGGATTTTTTCCGAGTTTATGGAGTTTGGTTTCTCTTTTGGTTGGCCCAGCGGTGCTCCGGAACAGCGGGTATATGTCAATGTGGATAAGTTTTTCGGTCAGCACATCGCGGTACTGGGAACAACGGGTTGTGGCAAATCCTGTACGGTGGTCAGTATTCTCCAGCAGGCGATAAAACGCTATCCCGATACCCATATCGTCGTTCTGGATCT
The DNA here is from genome assembly GCA_964412225.1 of uncultured bacterium. GTDB lineage: Bacteria > Hydrothermota > Tepidihabitantia > Tepidihabitantales > Tepidihabitantaceae > CAYPNB01. The sequence goes on from CAYPNB010000002.1 coordinate 147,140, forward strand.
GCACGGTGAGTACGCCGCGGCATTTCCCGAACAGGTGAATTTAATTCACGCCGACAATGTAGAACTGCCCTATTGGCTGTTGAATTTTGAAGAGTTTGTTGATTTAACAGTGGATATGAGTGAGCCGACAGCCAAAAACCAGATTACCGTTTTGCGGGATTCTTTAATGAGGGCACGGCAGGCATGGGATACCCGGGAGCGACTGGGTTTGGGGAATTTGATAACCGCCGATTCACCTGTTTATTTTGAATTGGAAGATATGGTTTCAATGTTGCGGGACTGGAATATTCAGATGGTTTATAATGCCCAAGGAGAGCAAGAAGAGGGGCCGCTCTACGGAATATTTGATCGGTTTCTTATCCGGCTTGATAGCAAAATTTCCGACCCCCGTTACAATTTTATGTTCAAGCCATCTGTTTATACGAGCAGCAACAGTTTGATTGACCTGCTCCGGAGTTATCTTTCAGTTGGTGCCCGCCATCAGATGACGGTTCTGGACCTGAGTGGTGTGCCTTCGGAGGCGGTTGGGGTGGTGGTAGCGGTTGTGACCCGGATGGTTTTTGAGTTCAACCTCTGGAATCCGGAACGGGAACGGCTTCCCGTTCTTCTCGTTCTGGAAGAGGCACACAACTATGTTCCCAGTAAAAGCGACGGGCGATTTACCGCTGCCCGGGGGGCGGTGGAAAGGGTGACAAAAGAGGGCCGGAAGTACGGTATCGGTATGATTGTCGTGAGCCAGCGACCGAAGGAACTGTCCGAGACGGTGCTGTCACAGTGTAATACATTTATTGCTATGCGGTTGACCAACCCGGAGGACCAGAATTATGTTCGGCGGTTGGTGCCCGATTCTTTGGGCGGGTTGATGAATATGCTGCCGGCACTGCGTACCGGAGAGGCTTTAATTCTGGGTGAGGCGGTGGCTATTCCCACCCGGATGATGGTTGATTTGCCCAACCCTAAACCGATGAGTGGCGAAGTTGAGTTTTCCCGGTGGTGGCGGGAGGGACCGGGTAAAATTGACCTGGAACGGATTGTTCGGCGGTGGCGAGCAAGAAGACGGGATCTGTAAACCCTGCGGTTGTTTTTCCCGGGTTGACGCCGGGGTATAAAAGAATATATTTTGTTGATGCGATTCTGGACCGCGCCGGTGGATTTTTTGTTATTTTTAGCCCAGAGTCTTAGTTTTCCCTGGAAATTACGCCGAACACTGCCCCGGGTGATTGAACAGATTTACCAGCATGGTGTCAGTGCGGTTGGCGTCGTGGTATTTGCTGGTATTTTTGTCGGTTTGACGACGGTGATTCAGATCAGTTATCAGTTGCTGGGGATTGTCCCAAAATATTTTATCGGTATGGGGGTGGGAAGGATGCTTTTGATTGAACTGGGGCCGGTTTTTGCGGCGTTTATCGTTGCCAGTCGTTCGGCTCCGGCGATAGCAGCAGAACTCGGCTCAATGAGTTTGTCAGAGCAGGTTGACGCCTTGCGTGTGATGGCAATAGAGCCCCTCCGGTTTCTGTGCCTGCCCCGTATTCTGGCCACGACGATAAGCCTGCCGGTTCTGATAGTCCTGATGGAAGTGTTTGCCTCGGGAGTGGCGGTGATGGTGTCGAGCTGGTTAGGCATTTCACCGGAGACTTTTACCTATGGTTTGACCAATTTTGTTCAGGTGCGTGATTTTGTTGGTGGGATTATTAAGGGGGTGATTTTTGGCTTTCTGATTGGGGCGAGCGGCTGCTATTTCGGTCTGCGGGTTGTCGGCGGTGCCGGGGAGGTTGGCAGGGCGGCAACAAAGGCGATGGTGCTTGCCGCGATTTTGATTTTAGCATTTGATTTTTTGATTGCGACGCTGGTGTTTACAAAATGATTCGGGTGGAGCAAGTCACCAAAAAGATGCGCGGACAAGTCGTGTTGAATAATATTAGTATGGAGGTGGCCGATGGAACAATTGTGGTCGTTCTTGGGCCATCCGGTGGCGGGAAAAGCGTGTTGTTAAAGATAATCGCCGGTTTACTACCGCCGGATTCCGGAAGGGTTATTTATGACAATCAGGTGCTACAGTTTGGTGGGTTTGCCGATAATGAGGACATTCTGGGCCGAATTGGTTTTGTCTTTCAGGGGGGAGCACTTTTTGACTGGCTTAATGTGGCAGAGAACATTGCCTTGCCGTTACGGGAGCGGGCAAAGTTACATCCGAGAGAGATTCAGGAAAGAGTAGTGAGTGCCCTGGCGCGGGTGGGAATGGCGGAAATGGCGGGGCTGGCGATCCGGGAGTTGTCGGGTGGGATGATCCGTTTGGTGGCGATTGCACGCGCGCTGGTGCACAATCCGGACTATCTTTTTTTTGATGAACCCACTGCCGGGCTTGATCCGGCAACCCGGGAGCGGGTATGTCAGTTGATTGCCGATGTCTGCCAGGAGCGGAGGAGAACGGCATTGATCGTTACCCATGACCTTGATACCGCCCGCTTTTTGGGTCAGAGGTTTTATCTTTTAAAGGGCACGCGGTTGAAAGATGCGGTAGACATTAAGAAGGAGGATTATGAACCGGAGATGGCGTGATTTGATTGTCAGTTTGTTCATTCTGGGTGGGGTGATATTGGCGATAGCGGGTTATTTATGGTTTTCCGGTAGATTAACCACTAAGAGAGAAAGGACGATTAGAATATATTTTCCGGATGTCTCCGGCTTAAAGGTCGGGGATCGGGTTGATGTATTGGGAATAACCAAGGGCCGGGTTAAGGCGGTAAGGCTGAATGGCGAGCGAGGGGTGGAGGTGACGGTGGCTCTGGAACGGGATGTGCGGTTAACCGAGGGGACGCGGTTTGTGGTTCGTTCACTGAGTTATCTCGGGAGCGACCGTTATCTGGCAATAACACCGGGCAAGGGTCAGGTTGTTGCCGACAGCATCGGTTTTCAGGGAGAAAATGAGGTGCTGGACATGGAGACCACCTTTCTCCGCCTGAATCAGCTCTTAAGCATCGTTGACCCGGCGGTTTTAAGCAACGAATTGCGGCAGACAAGAGATGAGATATTAGAACTGGTTAGTATTCGATTGAAAGGACTTGATTCTGGTTTTGTCGTTACCAGTGCTAATATTCAACGGCTGACGATGGTGGTGGACAGTCTGACCGTTTTACTCCGCCAGGAGTCTACGGTTAAGAAAATGCTGACTTCTTCCGAAATTTATGAGGAGTTGTTAAAGACCACGAAGCAGTTACAGGATTTGATGATTGACATTAAAAATCGCCCGGAGAAATATTTTCGGCTGCGGATATTTTGAAGGCTTTTTGGCAAGAACCTTACCGCCGGGTTTGGTAGTCTAATAAAATAAAACAAAAAGGAGGTAATATGCAGTTAAAAGGCAGTAAAACCGAGAGGAACATACTTACCGCATTTGCCGGTGAATCCCAGGCGAGAAACCGTTACACCTATTTTGCCAGCAGGGCACGGGATGAAGGCTATATCCAGATAGCGCAGATTTTTGAGGAAACCGCAAATCAGGAAAAAGAGCACGCCAAGAGGTTATTTAAATTGCTGGAGGGTGGTCAGGTTGAAATTAAGGCTTCTTTTCCCGCCGGTGTCATCGGGTCAACGATGGAGAACTTGAAAGAGGCGGCAGGCGGTGAGCATTACGAGTGGACTGAAATGTACCCAACCTTTGCCCAGGTTGCCGAGGAGGAGGGTTTTGCCAATATCGCGGCGATATTCCGGGCGATTGCCGTTGCCGAAAAACAGCACGAAAAAAGGTATCAGGCGTTAAGAGCTAACATAGAAAACGGTCGTGTTTTCCGGAGGGATAAGCCAGTTGTGTGGCGCTGTCTTAACTGCGGTTACATTCACGAAGGAACCGAGGCGCCGGAGATATGTCCTTCCTGTGCTCATCCGCAGGCTTACTTTGAACTACTCGGGGAGAACTGGTAATGGAGGAACAAAAGGGCAAGGTTACCTTTAAGGGGAACCCGGTAACCCTTGTTGGTGCGGCACTGCAGGTCGGTGATCCAGCGCCGGATTTTACGGTTGTGGGCAATGACCTGCAGCCGTTGACGCTATCCCGGTTTCGGGGAAAGGTGCTGGTTCTGTTATCGGTGCCTTCGCTGGATACGCCGGTCTGTGACCTGGAGACGCGCCGGTTTAACAAGATGGCGGGCGAACTGGGTGATGAGGTGGTAATTCTTACGGTAAGTATGGATTTGCCTTTTGCCCAGAAACGTTGGTGCGGCGTCAGTGGTGTTGAACGGGTGCTAACCGGTTCAGACCATCGTGATGCGTCATTCGGGGTTTCTTATGGTGTTTTAATTAAAGAGTTACGACTTCTGGCACGGGCGGTATTTGTCGTTGACCGGAAGGGAGTGATTCGTTATATCCAGCTGGTCAGAGAACTGGGCGAGGAACCGGATTATGCCGCGGCGTTGGCGGCGGTGCAGAGGGTCTTAAATGAAAGCGGGGAGAACCGTGACCGATAGAAACTTGATCTACAGCTGTCCGAAATGTGGACAGATCGTGACGATTTTACACAAAGGGGGCGGTAGTTTGGTCTGTTGTGGTGAGGTGATGAAGCGTGCCGGGCAGAAAGAGGAGGGGGATAAAAAGGCACCGGACAACGCACCTTACTGGAGTTGTTCCCGGTGTCATTATGTTTTACAGGCAGCTACACCGCCCGCTGTCTGTCCAGCCTGTAATGAACGGTGTCAGTTTGTTGATGTTACCTGTTATATCCCGGAATGCGGATTCACCGGCATTGATGACCGTTTGGTAGAGTGATATCAAGAAAGGAGTGACAAGTGGCTAAAAAATTAGAGATTTATAAGTGTGATATATGTGGCAATGTCATAGAGGTGCTTCATGCTGGGGCGGGTCAGTTGGTTTGCTGCGGCCAGCCGATGAAGTTATTGGTTGAGAATACAACCGATGCCTCAAAGGAGAAACATGTACCGGTAATTGAGAAGGTTGCCAACGGGTATGTGGTGCGTGTTGGTAGTGTGCCGCATCCGATGGAGGAGAAGCATTATATTGAATGGATTGAGTTGGTGGCTGACGAGCGGGCGTACCGGCAGTTTCTCAGTCCGGGAGGCACCCCGGAGGCGTTTTTCTCGGTGGCGGCAGAAACGGTTTATGCCCGGGAGTACTGTAATATTCATGGTCTCTGGAAAGGGGGTTGATAGAAATGATGCCACCGAAGATACAGGATGCCTTTAATGAGCAGATAAAGCATGAGTTGGAGTCGGCTTATCTCTACCTGGCGATGGCAGCCTATTTTGATGGCGCCGGATTTCCCGGGATGGGGCGATGGATGAGGGCGCAAACGCAGGAGGAGGTTACCCATGCGATGCGGTTTTACAAACACATAATTGAACGCGGCGGTCAGGTGGTTTTGCACCCGTTGCAACCGCTGGCTCAGAGCTGGGAGTCGCCGTTGAAGGCTTTTGAGGCGGCTTATGAGCATGAGCGGTTTATCACCGGTCGGATTCACGCGCTGGTGAAACTGGCTCAGACAGAAGGTGATTATGCCTCTAACAGCATCCTGCAGTGGTTCGTTGATGAGCAGATAGAGGAGGAGGAGAGCACGCTGCAGATTGCCCAGAATCTGCAACTGATTGGAAATGATGGACGAGGAATACTGATGCTGGACCGGGAACTGGGACAGCGAACGTTTGTGTTACCCCCGGAGCTTGCTCAGCTCTATGCTCAGGGTACGCAAGCGGGTTAAAGATAACCGGGGTTGAGGATGGGTTTTTCAGCGGTTAAGGTCAATGAGCGGGTTTACTGGGTTGGTGCTGTTGATTGGGCGGTGAGGGATTTTCATGGGTATTCTACAAATCGGGGAACGACCTATAACGCCTATTTGATTCTTGCCAATAAAATTACTTTGATTGATACGGTAAAAGCACCGTTCAAAGAAGAACTTCTTGCCCGAGTTGCGACGGTTATCAATCCCGAGAAGATTGATTACATTGTTTCCAATCATTCGGAGATGGACCATTCCGGTGCGCTGCCGGCAATTGTTGATGCGGTGAAACCGGAGAAGGTGTTTGCTTCGGTTATGGGGGTTAAGGCACTGGAGGAACATTTTCATTTTGCCCGGGAGTTAATACCAGTCCGGGATGGTGATACACTTGACTTGGGCGGTGTTATTTTGAAATTCCTTGAGACGCGAATGTTGCACTGGCCGGATAGTATGGTCAGTTATCTGGTGGAGGACCGGCTGCTTTTCTCTCAGGATGGATTTGGGATGCATTTGGCTACCGGGGAGCGGTTTGCCGATGAGGTCGCCCTGAATTTATTGTTTAACGAAGCAGCGAAATACTATGCGAATATTCTGTTGCCCTATTCCAATTTGGTAACAAGGCTACTGGAGCGGATTGATAGTCTGGGAATAGCGATTGATATCGTGGCGCCGGACCACGGTCCGATCTGGCGCCGGGAGCCGGAAAAGATTATCGGCTGGTACCGGGAATGGGCGCTTCAGGAGCCAAAGGAAAAGGTGGTGATTGTCTACGATACGATGTGGGGGAGTACCGATTTAATTGCCCGGGCGATAGCCGACGGGGTGGCGGAGGTGGGTGTTGCGGTAAAGGTTATGCGGTTACGGGCGAATGACCGGAGTGATGTGATGACCGAGGTGCTGGATGCAGGAGCGGTGGTTGTCGGTTCGCCGACGTTGAACAACGGCGTTTTTCCGACGGTGGCGGATGTGATGACTTATATGAAAGGGTTGAAACCGAAGAATAAACTGGGGGCGGTATTTGGTTCTTACGGCTGGAGCGGAGAGGCGGTGGCTATCCTTGTTGATGAACTTAAAGGGATGGGGATGGAAATTGTTGCTGAACCACTGAAGGCAAAGTATGTTCCGGACCGTGTTGTCCTGACGCGGGCAAGGGAGATGGGGCGGTTTATTGCCCAGAAGATAAAAGGAAGGAGATAGCGGTGGCGGAGCGAGTTGACCTCAAGGCGCTGGATAACATAAGTTACGGGGTGTATGTTGTTACCAGTCGGGACCGTGATGGCAACCGGGTAAACGGTTTAACTGTGAATACCGTTATTCAGGTTGCCCTTGACCCTTGTTTGGTGGCCGTGGCAATAAACAAAAATAGCCTGACGCACGAGTTGATCCGAGACAGCGGGGTGATGGCGGTGTCGGTTTTGGAGCAGGATACCCCCCTGGGGTTCGTTGGTAGATTTGGATTTAAATCTGGACGGGAGGTGAATAAGTTTGAGGGGTTGAACTATCAAACCGAGGTTACCGGAGCGCCGATTTTGATCGAGCACGCAGTGGCGGTCATTGAGGCGCGGATAAGGAGTGAGGTTGACTGTGTTACCCACACGGTTTTTATCGGTGAGGTGGTCGCTGCCCGACCCGTCGGTTCGGCAGAGCCGTTAACCTACTCCTACTATCGGAAAGTGAAAAAAGGTACGACCGGTAAGGGCTCGCCTACTTATCGGGCAGAGACAAAAGAGAGGATAACTGAGAAGAAGGGAGCCAATAAGATGAAACGCTATGTATGTACTGTCTGCGGTTATGTCTACGACCCGGCAGAAGGTGATCCGGAAAATGACGTTCCCGCCGGAACACCTTTTGAGAATTTGCCCGCCGAATGGGTCTGTCCGGTTTGTGGTGCCAGCAAGGACCAGTTTGAACCGGAGGAATAAGTTATTGCGCCCGGCGCAAAGGAGGCCGCCCGAGGACATATTCGGGCGGCTTCTGCTTTAATATGACATCGGCGTTGATGATGCACTCAATTACGTCCTCCCGGTCGGGGAGTTCAAACATTATATCCAGCATGGTTTCCTCCAGTACCGCCCGCAGTCCGCGGGCGCCGGTACGGAGTGCCATTGCCCGGTCGGCAACCGCATTGAGCGCATCGGGAGTGAAGGTAAGTTTGACCCCTTCCAGTTCAAAGTAATAGGAGTACTGTTTGAGAATGGCGTTTTTGGGTTTGAGGAGGATATCGATCAGCGCAGCACGGGAGAGGTTCTGGAGAGAGGCGATAACCGGCAGCCGCCCGACAAATTCCGGAATTAATCCGAATTTTATCAGGTCATCGGGTTGAACCAGTTTTAGTAGCTCGTCCGTGTTTTGCGTGCGGTTGGTGCCGATGGTGGCGGCAAATCCGAGCGCACTGGTGCGGATTCGTCGTTCAACTATTTTATCCAGGCCATCAAAAGTACCACCGCAGATGAACAGTATGTTGCGTGTGTTTACCGGGATGAAGTTCTGTTCCGGGTGTTTTCTTCCGCCCTGAGGCGGGACATTGGCAATCGTTCCTTCCAGGATTTTGAGGAGCGCCTGCTGGACCCCTTCACCGGAGACATCGCGGGTAATTGATGGAGAGTCGGATTTTCTGCCGATTTTGTCAATTTCGTCAATGTAGACAATGCCCATCTCTGCCCAGCGGACATTGCCGTTTGCCGCCTGAATCAGGCGGAGGAGGATGTTCTCCACGTCTTCACCGACATAACCGGCTTCTGTGAGCGGTGTGGCATCAGAAATGGAAAAGGGGACATTGAGAAAGCGGGCGAGGGTCTCCGCGAGCAGTGTTTTGCCGACGCCGGTGGGACCGATTAAAAGGATGTTGCTTTTGTCCAATGATGGGGCGTCACGCCGGGCGGTAATTCGTTTGTAGTGGTTATAAACCGCTACCGAGAGGATTTTCTTTGCGTGATCCTGGCCGATGACGTACTCGTCCAGATACGATTTGATTTCCCCCGGCTTGGGGATTTTTTTAAGGGATTCAGTTAATTCTTTCCGTTCTTCAAATAAACTTACCGCCAAGCGGGCACACTGTTCGCAGATGAGTCCCTGGCGACCGCGTACCAGCCGGTTGGTGGTGGTTTCCGGGGTGCCGCAGAAGGAGCAGAATTCGGTCGGTTTCGGTTTTATCGGCTGGCGCCGAGCCCGGCCTTCCCGGGGGGTCTTTTCGCCGTTACTCATTTGCGTTTTTCAATTACCTCGTCAATTAAACCGTATTCTTTTGCCTCCTGGGCGGACATGAAGAAATTACGGTCAGAGTCTTTGAGGATTTTTGCTACCGGCTGGCCGGTGTGTTTAGCCAGGATCTCGGCGAGCAGTTCTTTTGCCCGAACCAGTTCCCGGGCGTGGATTTCAACATCGGTTGCCTGACCGCTGATTCCGTATGCCGCTGGTTGATGAATCATCACCCGGGAACGGGGGAGGGCGAATCGTTTCCCCTTTTCTCCAGCGGCGAGGAGCAGGGCGGCAATTGACGCTGCCTCCCCGACGCAGATAGTTGATACCTTGGGGCGGATATACTGCATCGTGTCGTAGATTGCCAGTCCAGATGAGACAACACCACCCGGTGAATTGATGTAAAGGAAGATGTCTTTTTCCGGGTCTTCCGCTTCCAGGTAGAGCAACTGGGCAACAACCAGGTTGGCGACGTTGTCGTCTACTGGCTGGCCCAAGAAGATGATGCGTTCCTTCAGCAGCCGGGAGTAGATGTCGTAGGCTCGTTCTCCTCGGCCGGTTTCTTCAATTACCATTGGCACTAACACACGGACCTCCTCGGTTTCTTCGTTTTTCGGGCCTTTTTCATTTTGCTTATTTAGACCTTCTTTTTTCGGGAAAATTCGCATTATTCGGTTATTTTTGCCTGGTCAAGGATGAGACGGAGAACTTTTTTCTGGAGGTTGAGGAAACGATAGGAGGCGTTGTCAACAAGCGAGGCAACCTCCTGGGGAGTGCGGCCAATGTCGGTGGCGAGTTGTTCAATCTGAGTTTGAATTTCTTCATCGGTTACGGTGATGTTTTCCTGGGCGGCGATACGCATAACAATGCAATCCCAGCGGGCAGAACGGGTGGCAATGGGCAGAAGTTTTTCCCGGGTTTCGGGGGTGTCAGGAAGGTTAAACTCCTGGCGTAGGCGGGCAATGTGGGCATCCACCCAGGATTGGGGTGGTTCGAAGTCGTGTTCGGCAAGGAGCCGGTCAATCGCCTGCCGTTTGAGGTCTTCTTCAATTTGTTCCTGGCGGTCGGCAAGGATTTCGTCATTCAGGTTTTGGCGGAGACTGTCAAGGTTTTCAAAACCCAGGTCCTGGGCGAACTCTTCGGTGACTTCCGGAAGGATACGCTCTTTGACCGCCCGAACTGTAAAACGGTAGGTTATCTCTCTGCCGGCGATGTTTTTATCCTGGTGGTCAGCGGGGAAGGCAATCGTCACCTGGCGTTGTTCGCCGCTGGTGGCGTTTAAAAGCGCCTGGTTTACTTCCGGATGGTTGCCTTCGTCGCCAACCCGGATGGTAATGTTGGTTTTGGGACCGGCAACGGGTTGGTCATTTTCCAGGAGGAGGTAATCCACCACGAGGAAATCGCCGGATTGCGCCGGTCGTTGAACCGGGTGGAACAGCGCACATTTTTCCCGCAGCGCTTGGAGCCGTTTTTCAAATTCGGCATCAAAGCCGGTGGGGTTGGTGCGGCGCAGGTTCAACCCGGTATAGGGTTTAAGTTCAAAGTCGGGGATTACCTCTACCGATGCCCGGAAGCGGACGGTTTTATCCGGTGCTATCTCAAGGTCTTCAAACTGCACCCGGGAGGCGGGTTTGACATTGTGTTCTTTGAGCACCTCGGATAGAGCCTCTTCCACCAGTTCCTCAACCGCCGCTGATTCCAGGGCACTGCCAAACCGGCGCTTTAAAATTTCCTTCGGCACCCTGCCCCGGCGGAACCCGGGGACCTCGGCCCGGTCGCGGTACTGCTCCAGGAGTCCGTCAATCCGGGACTGGAGGCGCTGGGGTTCAATTTCCACCGTTATCTCCCGTAGCCATTCCTTGGGTGAGTTAACCACTATCTCCAAAAGGTGCTCCTTTTATTTTTACTCTCCTGCTGGTGCGAGGAGGGGGAGTTGAACCCCCATCCCTTTTCGGGACCAGATCCTAAGTCTGGCGCGTCTGCCAAGTTCCGCCATCCTCGCATTGGCACAGAGCCAGCGTTTTTAATTAAATTTTAGGATGCCTTTTAAGAAAGTCAAGAAGTTGTGCCCGGCGCGGGAAGAAATTTGACCGTGGTGGCGAAATTTTCCTCCTCGGGAAAATTGCTATAAATGTCGTGGTTTCAGAATGATGTTAGGAATTTCTCCTTTGTCCATCCCCCGTTTCTCCCTCTGTTCCTCCGGTGGTGGTTCTGGTTGGTAGGGCAGGAAGGACGGGGATGGTTTCTTTTGGGGTCAACCTTTTTCTTTACCTCATCGGTCCGGAAGATCTCGGCAAGATTTAAATAGTTGACTTAAGCCCGGATTATTTTAGTATTTTATTCTATTTTTAGATGTGAGACACATCAGGAGCAGTAAGGTAATCAAAGTTGCGGTCGGAATAGTAAGTTTTTTCCTGTTTTTGACCGGCTGTCAGAATCAACCCCCTTCCACCCCGATTGTCTTTGGACCCATGCGGGGTAGACCAAATGACACTTTGCGATTTTCTGCCATTGCGGTGGACAAAGAGGGTGATTCGGTGGCCTATTTCTTTGCGTGGAGTCATTCTCCGCCCGGGGAGTGGAGCGGATGGCTGTCACCCGGGATTGAGTTTTATCAGCAGGTGGTTTTTCAGGATACCGGTGATTTCTTTTTGCGGGTAAAGGCGAAGGATGGAGCCGGCGAATCGGATTGGTCCGATACATTTATGGTGAGCATCCGTTTTTGGCGTCCCCTGTCACCGCGTCGGCCGGCAGGCCCAGATAAAGTGCGGACCGGGGATACGGTGGCATTTGTTTCTTCTGCGTTGCATCCACTGGGGTGTTCGGTATCAATGCAGTTTGACTGGGGTGATACTTTAGGTGAGTGGAGCGAATTTGTGCTGCCGGGAGATTTGGTATGGTCTCACCGTGTTTATTTTGTGCCCGGACTTTACGAGGTGCGCTGTCAGGCGAAGGATCGGGCGGGTTTTGTTTCTGATTGGTCGCTGCCGGAAACGGTTTTCGTCGTTGACACGCAGGAACTGGAGCGGAGCGGTAAACCGTGAATTTTAAAGGAGGCTCGGCAATGAAAAGGCTGGTGTTGATGGTGGCATTTGTTTTGATTGCCCCGGTTTTTGCCGCGGGGACGAGTGGAATCGAAATGAAGGTAAAAGTTTTCTGTCCCCGTACCGAGTTGCCGGAACTGGCGGCCGGGGTGCTGGAGTTTTATGAGGTGACCGATAGTTTCTTTATTGGTGCGGTCAGGGAGAAGACATATCAGAAATGGTTGCGGGCGGGTTACCGAATTGAGGTTCTGGTGCCAAATATGCAGGAGTGGGCGCGTCAGCAGTGTCCGGGATTTGATTTTGGTCGGTATCATTCCTACCAGGAGATAATGGATACATTTGCTTTGATCGCCACGACCTATCCCAATATCTGTTTACTTGATACGATAGCGGTGTCACCAACCGGAAAGTATATTATTGCCTTGAAAATCACGCACAACCCCACTGTTGAGAATCATCGCCCCCGGCTGGAATGGGATGGGACTATCCATGGGAATGAAAATATCGGGACCGAGATTTGCTGGTATATTGTCCGGCGGTTGACCGAAGGATATGGTTCAGACCCGTTGATTACCCATCTGGTTAACACCCGGGAAATCTGGGTTATTCCCTGTGTTAATCCAGAAGGGTTAATCAGTCGAACCCGGAGTAATTCAAGTGGTATTGACCTTAACCGCGACTTTGGTTACGCCTGGAATCAACAATCAGGTGCCAGTGTGCCCTGGAGCCAGCCGGAGATTCGGGGGTTGCGGGATTTTATGCAGGGGCGTCCGTTTGTAATAACGATGACCTATCACAGCGGCACCAGGTCGGTTATGTGGCCCTGGAGTTATTCCCGTATTGCCACCCGGGATAGTGTTGCCCATTCCCAGTTGTGTCAGCTCTACGGTAGTATCACCGGTTATCCGGCATTTCAGATTTCCCGGGGGCTTTATGAATGTCAGGGGACTTCGTCGGACTTTGCTTATGGTGCTGAGGGCGCTTTAGGACTGGCGGCGGAGGTGGCGAACGGTCAGCCACCACCCCAGAGTGAGATTGATACCATCTGTCGGGCAAACTGGACCGCGAGTGTACAGTTGATGATTCGTGGCGGTTGGGGTTTGCGGGGGCAAATAACCGATTCGGTCACCGGTTTACCGGTGCCGGGGGCGCTGGTAATTGCCGACCCGCCGAACTGGATGACCTATACCGATAGCTGTGGCTGGTTTTTTAAGTATGTTTTGCCGGGAGCTTATAACATAAGAATAACTGCTGACGGATATCTGACCAGAACCGTTACCGGTGTCATCGTTCCCAGTGATACATTTGTACAGGTTAACGTTGCTCTGGCACCGGACACCGTGGCACCAATTACCGGTTATAAGGTTAGCACCTGGATATGCCGTAGTCCCAGTGGCGCCGGTTCGTCAATGGGGCTTTTTGCTCTAGGGCGGCAGGATAATAACACCATGGCTTTGACCAGCCAGGGGACGGCGGTAATTGAATTAAGCCGGGTGGTGGTTAATGGTCCGGGAACCGATTTTACGGTTTATGCCACATCCAATAAGCCCTGTTCGGTGTTCGTTGCCACTGACTGGAATGGGCTTTGGAGTTTCTGCGCTTACGGGAGTGGTGATATCCCGGGCGACCTCAGTAATGCGGGGCAGGGGCTGGCAAAATTTATCCGTTTAAAAGACGGCGGGCAGAACTATGATCTGGATGCGATTGAGGGCACAGTGGCGAATGTTCCCGCATTGGTGCTTGATTCCCGGACGGTCCTGGATTCGCCGCCCGGAGGAAATGGCGATGGCAGATTTGACCCGGGTGAGAGGGCGGGTTTGGTAATAGCGCTGAAGAATGTGGGAAGGCTGGGTGCGGGTAATGTTAACGGTATTTTACGCATCGCCGACCCGTTTGTCGTGGTGGCTGATTCAACCGGTAGTTTTGGTGACATTCTGCCCGATTCGGTGAGCAGCAATATCGGCGACCAGTTTGCGATTATGGCTGACCCGCAGACGCCCCGAGAGTACAATGCCCAGATGAAGCTTTACCTTACCGGAACCGGGTATTCCGATAGCATTCAATTTGTAATTACCGTTGGTGAATTACGCGTTGTTGACCCGATTCCGGATAACAGCCAGCCGCCGCTCTACTGGGCTTATGACGAGGTTGATACGCTGTACACAGAACATCCGGAGTTTGAATGGGTAGAGATAAGGAATCTCGGTACAAGACTTTCGCTTTCGGACGACCAGACCGTCCAGATCAACCTGCCCTCCGCATTCGGACCGTTTGTCTTTTACGGTCAGAGTTATAACCAGATATCAATCTGCTCCAACGGCTGGATTGCGCCCGGCTATACTACCCAGACTACCTACCTCAACACCGAACTGCCCAACAACGATATGCCACCGCTTCTTGCTGCCAACTGGGACGACCTGTATCCGCCAACCGGTAACAGCGTCTGGTACTACCACGATACCGCCAATCACCGGTTCATCATTGAATGGGATTCGGTGCATTACTCCGATCCACGCAACCAGTGGGATAAATTCCAGATAATTCTCTATGATACCACCTTTGCGGGGGAGGATGGCAACAGCAAGGTGCTGTTTCAGTATTTAACCGCCAATCAGCCCGGGACATCAGCAACCGTGGGTATTCAGGACCCGACGAGGACAAAGTTTATTCAGGTTATTTATAACGGTATCTATCACCGGGCGGCATCACCCTGGATTGCAGGACATGCGATAAAGTTCTCTTCTGATTACCAGACCGGTGTGGCCGATGTTTATCATTCAGTAGAACCGGGAAGTTTTGATATTACGGTTGTGGGTAGTCCGGGCAGAGAGAGGATGGTTTTACGGTTTTGTTTGCCAAGGTCGGAGCGGGTCCGGCTGGTAATATACGATGCTTCTGGCAGAATGGTCCGTCAGATGGAACTGGGTTATCAACGGCAGGGTAATTATCAAGTACACTGGAATGGAATGGATGACAGGGGGCGATCGCTGGCGCAGGGGGTTTATTGGGTGCGGTTGGAGACAGACTCCGGCAAGGCAGAGGCGAAAGCGATTCTTTTGCGTTGAGTTATGCCCAACAAAAAACAGGCTAAACAGCGGAAGAGCTGGGATGAGTATTTTCTCGCTATTGCCAATTTGGTAGCAGAGCGTTCCACCTGTTTGCGCAGGAAGGTGGGGGCGGTTCTGGTGCGGGAGAAGCGCATTCTCTGCACCGGTTATAACGGGGTTCCGCACGGAATGGCGCACTGTGAAGACGTCGGGTGTCTGCGGGAAAAACTGGGCATTCAAACCGGGGAGCGGATTGAAGTCTGTCGGGGAATTCATGCCGAGCAGAATGCACTGGTTCAAGCGGCAACCTTTGGCGTCAGTGTTACCGGTGCCAAACTTTACTGTACCCATTCGCCTTGTATTACCTGTGCTAAAATGTTAATCAACGCTGGGATCAAAGAGTTTGTGGTTGCCGATGATTATCCCGATGAGTTTTCCCGCGAGTTTATAAAAGAGGCCGGCGTTAAGGTACGCCGTCTTAAGGAGTAAGGGGCAAAAGCCAAGCGGGATAGTGTTGACGGAAGGCTGGGGAGTTGTATATTTAGCCACCAGCAGAAATGAAGCGAGCGGATATTGTTATCGGTGGACCGGTCGGATTACACGCCCGACCGGCAGCAGAGTTTGTCCGTTTGGCCGAGCGGTTTAAATCCTCGGTGCGGTTAGCCAAGGATGGTATCTGGGTGAATGGGAAAAGCATCCTGGCGATTTTAACCCTGGCGGCGGAAAAGGGAAGCGTGGTAACTCTGGAAGTAAAAGGCGAAGATGAAGAGGAAGCATTTTCGGTTTTGCAGGAGAAATTGAGCAAAAATGACTCATAAGAAGGAACGGATATTTCGCGGCATTCCGGTCTCGGTCGGTTTTGCCCGGGGCAAAAGTTTTCTCTATCGGTTCTATTTGCCAGAGTCTAAAGAGCGGGTCCTCCTGCCGGAGGAGGTTTCCGGGGAGATTAAGCGGTTCCAGGCGGCGGTGAAGAGTGCTGAGCATGACCTGCGGGGATTACGGGAACGGGTAAAGCAGGAGATGGGGCGGGATTTTGCCGAATTTATTGATGTCCAACTGGCGGTGTTAAAGGATGAGGAGGTGTTGCAAGAGACGGAGCGGTTCATTCGCGAGCGGTTGCGTAACGCCGAGTTTGCTTACACCCAGGTTCTCCAGAGGTTTGCCGGGGTGATGAAGAAGGGGAAGCCCGGATTTCTCCGCGACCGGCTGGTGGATGTGAGCGATGTGTCTAACCGGGTCATTTCTGTGCTGCTGGGTGAAGAGTTGCCATCCATTCATGGTTTGGTCCCGGGGTCGGTGGTTATCGCTCACGATTTGCCCCCTTCGGAGGCGGCGCTTCTTGACCCGGATAAGGTAGTGGGGGTGGTAATGGAGGCCGGTGGCAAGACCTCCCACACTGCAATTATGACAAAGGCAAAGGAAATTCCAGCGGTGCTCGGGGTTGATGCGATTATGCGGGAGATAACCGATGGCGAGGAGGTGGTGGTAGATGGTTACCGGGGGGTGGTGGTAATCAATCCAAGCCGGAGCCGGTTGCATACCTATGAATCAGAGATTGAGCGTTACCGGCAACACCGGGCGTCGTTGAAGGCGCTGGCGATGGAGGAGCCGGTTACCGTTGACGGCAAGATGATTGACCTTTCCGCCAACATTGAGTTTCTTATTGAAGGGAGGGTGGCCAAAGAAAACGGTGCCCGGGGGGTGGGATTGTTTCGCACCGAATATCTTTACCTCGCCCGCCGGCGTCCCCCTACTGAAGACGAACAATTTGAGATTTTCCGGGATGTGGCGGAGATGTTTAAACCCTATCCGGTGATCATCCGAACTTTTGACCTCGGTGGCGATAAGGTGATTCCGGGTTACAATGAGCCGAATCCCTTTCTGGGTTGGCGGGCGATCCGGTTCTGTCTGGATGACCCGGAGTTTTTCAAAACCCAGTTGCGGGCGATTCTTAGGGCTTCAGCGGTGGGTAATGTTAAGGTGATGTTTCCGATGGTGGCGACAATAGAGGAGGTGCGCCGGGCGAAATTGTATCTGGAGGAGGCGAAGAAGGAGTTAAGAAAGAAGGGAGAGAAATTTGATGAGTACCTGGAGGTTGGGGTAATGGTAGAGACACCAGCAGCGGCGCTTTTGGCACGACAGTTGAGCCAGGAGTGTGATTTTCTCTCCATTGGTTCCAACGACCTCACCCAGTATACGCTGGCGGTTGACCGGGGAAACGAACGGGTGGCAAGGCTTTTTGACCATTTCCATCCAGCGGTTTTACAATTGATTAAACGGACAATTGACGCCGGGCATGAACAGGGAATCTGGGTCGGAATGTGTGGAGAGTTTGGTGCTGACCCATTCGGAATTGTACTTTTACTCGGAATGGGGGTAGATGAGATTTCGGTAGTGCCCGGAATCCTGCCGGAGGCAAAAGGGGTGATAAGGGCGATTGATACCGGTGTGGCGGCCGAGGTGGTTAAGGCGGCGTTAGAACTTTCTACCGCTTTAGAGGTGGATAGACTTTTGGAACGGGAGGTCCACCGGCGGTTTCCCAAACTGGCCGAGATACTCTTTGCCCCGGCGGAGGTGGCAAATGGTTAAAGACGGGATGCGGCAGATGGTTTTTGGTTTTCCGGAGCAGTTACTCCGGGCCTGGACGATCGGAATGCAATGCCATTTTAATTTTAAAAGAAAAGCGGGGTTTGATAATGTGGTTATCGCCGGGATGGGGGGGTCGGCGATCGGCGGCGATGTTGTGCGGACGGTGTTAGGCGAGGAAACGACGCTCCCGGTTTTAGTGTGGCGAGACTATCAGTTGCCCCCCGGAGTGAACAGGAAAACTTTGGTATTTGTCAGCAGTTGTTCGGGAAACACCGAGGAGGCGCTTTCTGCCTATGAAGAGACAAAACGTTGCTCCGGGCAGGTGGTGGTTATCACCAGCGGCGGGAAATTGGCAGCGATGGCACAGGGGGACCGAATTCCTTTAGTTCTGGTGCCGGGTGGAATGCCACCCCGGGCATCAATCGGGTTTATGAGCGTTCCTATGCTTGCCGTATTGTACCACCTGGGGCTGTGCCGGAGTTATGAAGCTGATGTCCACGAGGCGAGCCGGTTGATTGAACGGCGTCGTCAGTATTGGTGGCGAGAGGCAAAAAGAAGCGCCCGTTTTTTATTTAACCGCTGGCCAATAATTTATTCGTTAAGCCGTTTGCTGGATGTAGCGGCATATCGCTGGCAGTGCCAGTTCAATGAGAATGCCAAGGTGCTTGCCCACTGGGGATGTTTGCCGGAAGCGAGTCATAATGAGATTATGGGGTTCGGGTCAGCAGCCACCCCGGCACCGGTTCTATTTGGACTTGTTGACCGTTCAACCCATCCCCGGACCATTTTGCGGTGGCGTCAGATGTTGAAACTAATTAGAGGAGCTTACACGCGGGCAAGATTGGTGAGAAGTGAGGGCAGGTTACCTTTGGCACGGTTGCTGGGAATAATTGTGGTTGGTGACTTGATAAGCGTGGCGTTAGCAGAGCAGCGTGGGGTTGATCCGATTGCAATCCTGAAGATCGAGCAGTTAAAACATGATTTAGGGAGAAAAAAGGGGTGAAGTTAGGGGTTATTATTCCGGCCGCGGGCGAAGGACAGCGATTAAGACCGCATACACTTTTAAGACCAAAGGTAATGCTGGAGGTGGCGGGAAAACCGATTATTGGTCACATCGTGGAAAGGCTGATGGCGATTAAGCCGGAGCGGGTATGTGTTGTGGTGCCGCCCGGAGACCGGACAATTGCGGATTACTTGCGGCGGAGCTTTCCCCTTGATTTTCGCTTTGTTGTCCAGCCAGAACCAAAAGGTTTGGCGGATGCGGTGCGCTGTGCTGAAGGTGAAGTGGCAGGGCTACCGGTATTGGTGTTTTTAGGTGATACGATTTTGGACATTGATTTTCCCGCGCTGTTTGCCTTGGAAAACGCCCTCGGAGTAAAGGCGGTGGCCGACCCGAGCCGCTTTGGTGTGGTTTTTGTAGAAAATGGGGTGATCAGGCGGGTAATTGAGAAACCGAAAGAGCCGGTGAGCAATCTTGCGATTGTCGGGGTGTATTTTTTTACTAATGCCCGACCACTTTTTGTTAATTTAGAACGGCTGGTTCAGCAAGACAGAAGGGTAGGCCGGGAATATCAGTTTACCGACGTCCTGCAAATGATGAGTGATGAGGGGATAAAAATCAGGGTGATGACGGTGGATAACTGGTTTGACTGTGGGACCCCGGAGGCGCTTTTGGAGACCAATCGGGTACTCCTGGAGCGGATGGGAAGCAAGGAGATAAGTCCGGATGCGCAGCGGGGAAGCGGCGAGAAACAGAACGTATTTCTACCGCCGGTGTGGATTGCACCGGGGGCGATAATTGAGCGTTCGGTGGTTGGACCATTTGTTTCTGTCTCCGCTGGCGCCCGGATAGTTAATGCCGTGGTCAGGGAGGCCCTGGTGTATCAGAACTCCTGGGTGGAAGGGGTGGTGGTTAACCGGGGTATTATTGGTGAGGGGGCGAAATTGCAAGGACGGGTAGGGATGGTAAATGTCGGTCCGGGTGAAGAACGGGATTTGAGCTGAGCGTGCTGCGTTTTGAGATTATCAGCAGACAGAACAAGGCGAGGGTGGGCAGGGTGTATTTGCCCCACGGTGTGGTGGATACCCCGGCGTTTATGCCGGTGGGTACCCAGGCGACGGTAAAGACATTAACCCCTGAGGAGTTGCGTGTCACTGGGACGCAGATAATTGTGTGCAATACCTATCATCTTTACCTGCGCCCCGGACACCGGCGAATTGCCGCACTGGGAGGGGTGAGCAAATTTATGGGCTGGCATATGCCGGTTCTAACCGATTCCGGGGGGTATCAGGTTTACTCATTGGCGACACTTTCCCGGGTGGATGAGGATGGGGTGGAGTTCCAGTCCCACATTGACGGTAGTCGTCATTTTTTTACTCCGGAACTGGTGGTGGAGATCCAGGAGGCGCTGGGGTCGGATATCGCGATGTGTCTTGATGAGTGCCCGCCGTTTCCAGTAAGCCGGCAACAGGCAGAAATTGCGGTCCGCCGGACAACAGCGTGGGCGGTGCGGTGCAAAAAGGCAGCCCGGACCGATACCAATCTGTTCGGCATTATCCAGGGTGCAACTTATCCTGATTTACGCCGGAGGAGTTGCGAAGAGATTATGACGGTTGACTTTGCCGGTTATGCGGTTGGCGGTCTGTGTCTGGGGGAGCCGGCTGAACTGACCTATGAATTGACTGAGCAATTGGGTTTGCTATTGCCGGAAGAGAGGCCCCGTTACCTGATGGGTGCGGGTTATCCCGAGGATATCATTGCCGGAGTAGAACGGGGGGTGGACCTGTTTGATTGTGTACTGCCAACCCGGAACGGGCGGACTGGTACCGCCTTTGTCAGTACCGGGCGCGTGCTTATCCGCAATGCCGAATATGCCGATGATGATTCGCCTCTTGACCCCTTCTGCGATTGTTACACCTGTCGGAGTTTTTCGCGGGCGTATCTGCGTCACCTTTTTATTAGCGGCGAGGCGCTCGGTCCCCGGTTGCTCACATTTCACAACCTTTATTTTTTCCAGTCGTTACTGCACGCCATTCGGGAGGCAATTGCCACGGGTACCTACGGAGAATGGCGTCAGGAGTTTTTCCGTCAATATCAGGGGAACAGGGGGACGGAGGGTGACGAACAAACGGTTCTGGCAAAGAGGCAATAATATGATAAGGAGGAACAAATGCGGTTAAGAGACAGTATCATAGTTTTGTGCCTGGCGCTCGGACTGGGCATCCTTTCCTGTGGTCCGGGTAATGTGATCAAGGTCGGGGTAGTAGCCCCTCTTACCGGCGATGTTAAAACGTTTGGCGAATCTACCGTTAATGGCATAATGCTGGCGGTGGAAGAGGCAAACAAAGCCGGCGGGATTAATGGTAAGCAGATAAAGTTGATTGTTTCAGATGATAAGAACGACCCAACCGAGGCAGCAAATGCCGGTGGTAAGTTGATTGAACTGGATGGAGTATGTGCTGTTATCGGGTCGGTTTCCACAAAGTGTTCCCTGCCTCTGGCGGATAAGTGTCAGGTGGCGCGAATTCCAATGTTGACCCCGACATCTACCAATCCTAAGGTAACAGTTACCGATGACGGTAAGCACAAGGAATATATCTTCCGGGCCTGCTTTACCGACTCATTTCAGGGGCTGGTGGCAGCGCGCTTCGCAGCAGAGAGTCTGAAGGCAAAAACCGCGGCAATAATGTTTGATGTGGGTAATGACTACTCACGCGGTTTGGCCGATTATTTCCGACGCTTTTTGGAACAGGCGGGGGGAAAGGTAGTAGCCTTTGAGTCCTATCAGAAGGACGATGTAGATTTCTCGGCGCTGCTTACCAAAGTTAAACAGCAGAAGCCGGATGTACTGTTTCTGCCCGACTACTACAACAAGGTCGGATTGATTGTCAAGCAGGCTTATCAACTCGGGTTGACCTGCAAATTCCTGGGTGGTGATGGCTGGGATTCGCCGGCGATGCTGGAGATTGCTGGGAAAGAGATTGCGGGTAGTTATTTTGTAAACCACTATTCGGCTGATGACCCACGCCCCGAGGTCCAGAACTGGGTGAAAAAGTACGAGGCACGCTACGGACAGAAACCCGATGCCCTGGCAACGCTGGGATATGATGCGGCGTTACTATTGATTGCGGCGCTCCGCAACGCCCCGAATGCAAAACCTGACGAAATCCAGCAGGCCTTGAGTCAGATTAAAGATTACCCCTGCGTTTCGGGTGCGATTTCCTTTGACGAATTCGGGAATCCGATAAAACTGGCGGTAATTATTCAATGGACCGAAACCGGCCAGAAATTCGTCACCGCTTTTAAGCCGTAATTATTAGGGTTAGCCCGAGAATAGACAAGGCGGGGGCGAACGTCTTTGTCCCCGCCTTGTCTATTCAGTGATGTTATTTCTTTACAGCAGGATTAATCCACCTGGTGAGCGAGAGGGGAACCACTGGTGGTACGCTACACCTGATTTTGGGGTGAGTCTTATCTAATAACTTTAAAGATTGTTTCTTAAGTTATTTTGTTTTATTTTTACACAGGTCTTTTAGTTCAGAAAATGAAATGGTCATGTGAGGGTTTACTCCAGCCACTCCACATCCGGAAGGTTGAGTTCTTCCCTGGTGACATTGCCCATTATTACCATTATGTAGCGGTCGGGATACAGGTTTTCCCGAGCCGCCTGGTTGACCTGTTGAATGGTAGTTGTTTTTACCTTTTGGGGGAATTCTTCCAGCCAACCCAGACCAAAACGGTAGAGTTCAAGGGTAGTCAGTTGAATAAGTTTACCCTGGTTGGAGGAATAGGTTAAAGGGAAACTACCGACGAAGTAGTTCTGTGCCTTTTTGAGTTCGGCGGCAATGACACCGGATTGGTGGATCTTTCTTATCTCGGCGAACATTTTTTTAATCGCCTCGTTTGGTTTGACGGTTTGAACGGTGGCACGAAAGGCACCGGGTAGGAGTCGGCGGTCAAACCAGCAGCGAACATCATAGGCCAGACCACCGAATTCCCGAACTGAGAGCCCCATTCGGGAGGAAAGAGGGGGGCCGCCGAGAATATAGGACATCAGTCGGGTAGGAATCAGATCTTCGTCAAGAGCGGAAATTCCGGGGTGACCAAAGTGAATGTAAGTCTGATTCATATCCGGGCGGGTGATCAGTTTTACCCGGGTTTTTTCTGGAAAATAAAGGGTGGGAGGGGGAGGGGAGGCAATCGGAGCGGGTTGCCACTGGGATAGCCTTTCCTCAATTTTTCTTTTTGTCGTTTCGTGGTCTATGTCACCGACGACGACAATAAAACAGTTATTGGGGACAAAGTGATTTTTATAGAAATCGAGCAGGTCAGAGCGAGTGATTTTGGGAATGGTGGCGGTATCACCGCGGACAGGCAATGAGTAGCGGTGGTCGGCGAAGAGAATACGGTCAAATTCCATTGTGACCCGGGAAGCGGGATAATCGTAGGAACGGCGGGCAGTGGTGAGCATCTGTTCCCGGACACGCTGGAATTCCGTTTCTGGAAACACCGGTTCCCGGACCATTGTGGTGAGCAGGTCCAAGCCGGTGTCCAGGTCTTTGGCGAGAAGACGGAGTGTAATACTGCAGTGGTCAAAATCAACATCGGTATACAGGCGGGCACCGAGAAAATCCAGCAGCGTAGCGATAGAGTCGGCAGAGAGGCTTTTGGTACCTCGGTGGAGCATCTCTCCGCAGAGGCTGGCGATCCCGGCTTTTGCTGGTGACTCTTGAGCAGCACCGGAACGACAGTTGAAAGAAATGTCAACTATCGGCAGGCGCGGTTCTTCACAAGTGAGAATGATGAGGCCGTTGGGAAGGGAGTCGCGGAAGATAGGCGAGGCGTTCGTTTCTCCCAGCAGAACAACGCTAAAACACACCAGCCCCAGAATTACATTGTTTTTCATCGTCACTCCTTATTTTCGGAAACGAGGATGCCGACAATACGGTGTGTTGGAGAGAGATATACCTGACAGAAATGGCGGATATGTTCGGGGGTGGTTTTCTGGATCTGTTCAATCTGTTTCAGGAACTGTCGCCAGTCACCGGCGGTTATTTGAGTCGTGGCAAGAAGCCAGGCGATGCCCGAGATGTCGTCCCGTTCAAATATATAATCGGCCAGAGCCCGGTTTCTTACGCGCAGCAGTTCCTGTTCCTGGACCGGTTGTTCCCTTAATTTTGCCAATTCTTTATAGACAATGTTTTCTATCCTGGGGATAAGACTTTCTGCCTTGGGGGTGATCGTAATTTCCAGAATTCCCGGGTCGCGTTCCATTGCGTTCCAGACGGACACCGTGGTTGCCAGAGCTGAGTCAAGTACTAAAGTTCGGTAAAGGCGGGAGTTTCGGCCCCCACCGAGGATACCTGCTACTATATCGCCGATAAAATAAAGTGAGTCTTTAATGCCCGGTGTGGGAAAACCAATCAGAAGTGTAGGGACCGAAACGCGGCGCCGGACAGTGAAACGGCGTTCTCCGCCATAATTGGGTTCAATTCCGTAGTAGTCGGTTCGTTTAACCGGGTAGCCCTTTAATTTACCAAAATATTGTATGACTTTTGGTTTTACCTCTTCGGGTTTGACATCGCCAGCGATTACCAGAACCGCATTTGCCGGATTGTAATATCTTTTATACCACGTTTTGACTTTTTCAAGGGTAAAGTTTGCTACATCTTCGGGCCAGCCAATGGTTGGGTTGCGCTGAGGGTTGACAAGAAAGGCGGTTGCTTCAAACTGTTCCCAGAGGGCGCTGGTTGGTCGGTTGTCTTGTAATCGGCGTTCTTCTGCGACAACCTGACGCTCACTTTCAAATTCTGCGTCCAGGAAGATGCATCTACCCATCCTTGCCGCTTCCAGTTTCAAAGCCAGTTCCCAGTGTTCCTTTGCCAGTTCCTCGTAGTAGCCGGTGTAATAGGTGGAGGTGAAGCCGTTGTTCTGGGCACCGACCGAGTCAAGGATCCGGTCGAAGTCTCCTGGTTTATAGATGTCAGAGCGCTTAAAGGTCATATGTTCAAGCATATGAGAAAGACCCGTAGCACCGGGCGATTCATCGTAAGAGCCAACCTGATAATAAACATTGACCGATACCACCGGGGCTGATGAATCGTGGTAGTGGATAACATGAAGTCCGTTAGGGAGTTTGAACTCGTAGACCCGGGATTCAATTGATTCAGAGAAAACGCCCAGGATTAGAAAAACTAAAAAGTTTACCATATCTTATCTCACCAAGGTGAAGGGAACCGGCGGGCTCCCGGGAAGTTTTGCAAAATAGATGCCTCCTGTCATTGGTTTGCCGCTAGAGTTTCTACCGTCCCAGATTTGTTCGCTGCCGGTTACCGGAATGGTGTTTATTGTTCTGCCGGTTATGTCAACAATTGTGAGTAATAGTTTCGTTTTCGGTGGCAAACCGGTGATGATGAAACGGACAACCCCCTTCGCCGGGTTGGATTTTAACCGGAGGGCGGTTAACCGGGGAAGGAGAGGAGATGGGGCGGTTGTTATGCCGGTATTCGGGGTACTCTCAATAGCGTCAATGAAGAACCGTCCGGTGGCAACAAGCCTGATGTAGCGTACGCTGTCAAGACCAGCTGGGTTGATGTCAAATTCGGTCGCTGGAGAGTTGGCGGTTCCGATATTGGTCCACGGTCCTTCCCAGTTATTGGCCCCCTGGACAGTGGCGGTGCCGCTGCCTGAGGAGCAATAGACAATCAGGTCGGTTCCTTCCTGGTTATAAATGGGCTTTCCCATATCCAGACAGATATATTTGCCGTTGTCCAGTTGAAATCCGACTCCGTCACGGGGACCCAGACTATAGATTGGGTAGGAGCGATTTGTCGCGGGGGCGACAAAGCTGTTGTAAATATGGCGGAAGGCAAATCGCGGTGCCGCTGGGTCAGGAGTTAACCGGATATTAAGGTGGATAACGGAATCGCCGGTGTCCGGGACAACTACATCGGTAAAGGTGGTTTCACGATAGGCGGGTGCCCGGATGGTAACAGTGTATCTGCCGGGGAGGTAGAAACGATGAAAGTCACCCAGGTCTGGATTGGTGTAACTGGGCCAGTTTGCCGGGCTGATCCAGATCTGGGAATGGACCGGTTCGCCGGTAAGCGCATCGGTTACCGTTCCGTGGATGCCCTGGCCGGCGTGGTGCATGAGCGCCAGCATCGCGGGCAGGTTAAGGTTGAACGTTGGGTCAATCTGGGACGCGGGTGGTGTTTTCTGGAGGTGGACTTCTATTGACCAGCCCATCATGCCGTAGCCGTAGTCAAAATCTTTTGTTGAGCCGTTGATGGTGTACATACTGTCGGCACCCTGGCCATAGGTATAATGGGTGAACTGGTCATAGCGGGCAGAGAGAAACTGGATCAGGTTGAGTTCTGGAATTGTATTCTGAGATGAGTAGCAATAACTCCAGGGGTGGGAGATAAATGTAGTGCCGGCATGGTAGGAGACAAAGGTTACCGCCGGGTTGCGCCAGATGTGCTTTAATACCGCCTTGTTTTCTGGTTCTGAGAAAGGAGCGGTCCCCTGGTTACTTTCGTCTCCCCACATCCAGCCCCAGTTGCGGTTAAGGTCAACCGAGTTGCCGTTGTAACGACTGTTAGCGCCGTAGCCGTCCGGATTGTACATTGGCAGGAGCCAGATTTCCCGTTCATTTACCATTCTGGTTACGAGGCTGTCCGAGCCATAGTTTTGCACCAGGTATTTCAACAACTCAAACACGATTGCCCAACCAATTTTTTCATCGCCGTGGATACCGCCTTCAAAATGGGTCGCCGGTTCATTTTCATGAATCTGGGGATGATCAGAGACTTTCATTGCCAGCAGCAATTTTCCGGAGTAACTGAGACCGAGGGTTTCCAGTTTGCAGATACTGGAATTGTTCCGGGCGATGATAACCATCGTATCCCGAAATTCCTCATAGGTTAGATATCTGCCGTCAGCAAGAAAATTTTTCTGGTAGACGGTGGTAATCTCCCGGGTGATAACGACCACCGAAAAGCCCATTTGTTTCAGGACGGCCTGTTCTTCCCGGGTGGCTTCGGCCACAATTCCTTCCCGGTCCAGATAATTTATTAGCACCCCTGTTTTTTCTATTGCCGGAATGTCAGGGGCGGTTGTGTTAACGATTCTGATTAGATCACGAGTAGGGCTGGGGGTGGCACCGGCAATTAAAGGGGAAAGCCCTAATAGAGCAAGGATAAATTGCATAAAAATATATTAACCGTGGTACCATCAGATGTCAAAAATAACTAAGGAAAGATTTTCGTACTGGACAGGGTGCTGATAGGATGTTAACTTATAAGGTGATGGTGAGGATAGCGTTTTGGTTATTTTTGTTTTGCTTTGGTTGTATGCACCGGGGCGGGGATGTTAACGAAGCGCCTACGGTGATAATTACCCGGGCACCAACGGTAATTACCGATGCCGATTCTGCCCGTTTTTGCTGGGTTGGCAGCGACCGTGATGGCAAGGTAGTTCGTTATTACTACGCTGTGGACGATTCTACTACCGGAGTTTGGACCGAGTCCACTGCGGTTACGGTTTACAACCTTGCCCTGGGCGAGCACCTGTTTTTTGTTCGTGCCGAGGATGATTCAGGCGCGAGGTCAATTATGGCGGTGGCGGCCTTCCGAGTTGACTACGAAGGGGCAATTCCATCGCTGGGAAGCGATAGCGCGCTGGAGATTGTTACCTGGAATATTCAGAATTTTCCTAAAAGCGGAGAGTCAACGTTGGTAAAATTGCAGCGGGTTATCTCCCGTTTGGACCTGGACCTCTATTGCATCCAGGAAATAGAGGATACCCTGGCATTTTTACGCCTGCTGGGAAGTCTTCCCGGTTATCGGGGTTTTTATTCCCGGGATGACTATGGGGCGGTCTATCAGAAAACCGGGGTGATTTATAAGACAGATATTTTTACGATAAGCGGTGTGCACCAGATTTTCTACAGCAATGAATCTTTTCCCCGACCACCACTGGTGATGGATATCGTGGCTGCCCACAATGGGGGAGGGTTTCAATTTCGGTTGATAGTTTTGCATCTTAAAGCCGGTTCTGATCCGGAAAGCAGGGCGAGACGGGCCGGTGCCTGCCGGCAACTTAAAGCGTATCTTGATAGTCTTATTCAGCCGCCCGGCGAACAGAAAATTGTGGTGGCGGGGGACTGGAATGATGAACTGGATGTTCCCGCCGAGGAAAATGTTTTTTCTCCATTTTTGGCGGATACGGCGAACTATCGGTTTCTCACATTACCCCTTGCCGGTAATGAGTATTACGCCTCGCTCGTGAATTACACAGTGCTTTTTGACCATATTTTAATCAACACCGCGGCAAGGCGGGAGTATACTGGCGGGAGAACGGTTACTATCAGGCTGGATGATCAAATCACCGATTACGAGCGGTTGATTTCTGACCATCGGCCGGTGATGGCCACATTTCCGGTATTCAGATAACTGCCGAAGGTGGGAGTTGAACCCACAAGCCCATCGCTGGGCGGCGGATTTTGAGTCCGCTGCGTCTGCCATTTCCGCCACTTCGGCATAGAACACTGTATTTTATTTCCCCTCAGTTTTGATTGTAAGGAGGATTAAGGATAAAGTCAAGCCCGAGAATGTTTTGACAGGAGATCCGTCGGTTGTTACTCTCAGATGATGGCAAGATATTTTGTTGTTGTTCTGATTCTGTGGCTATTGGGCTGTGGCAGTAGAAAACAGACCGCCAAAACACCTTTTTCCGGTTCTGCCGCCGATGATTCGGGGCGGGTGTGGTCGGCTACTTATCTTGTTGGTCAGAAAATAGGTTATTCAGTTTTCAGTTATTGCCGGCAAAAAGACGGCTTTCAGTTTGACAATCTCAGCCGGATGAGGCTACGAATGCTGGGGAAAAATCAATCGGTTCGGGTACGGTCAAAGGTGTTAACCAACCCGGATTTGACCTTACGGTCTTTTGAGTTTGAATTCGGTTCTCAGGATGGTGTATTCCGGACCGCGGGGGGCGTAGCATCCGGCTGGTTGAGTTTTACAAACGCCGGCCGGAAACAGCGGTTAAAGTTGACCCGGGAACTTTATCCAATTGAGGCGCTGGGCAGGGTAATTGTTGAACGGCGGCCGGCACCCGGGACAAAGTTGAATTATCTCGTTTTTGACGGAACAGTGCTGGATACAATGCCCGTGGCGGTGGAGGTGTTGGGCACGGAGCTGGTGCGATTTGCCGACACCTCTGTATCGGCGTTGAAGGTGCGGGTGCGGCGGGCAAAGTTTGATGTTAGCGTCTGGTTGGACCAGCGCGGGATTACGGTGAAGGAGGAATCTCCCATCGGGATGAATTCTCATCTGGTTCCGGAACAGGAGGCGATAAGGGGGGAAGATGGATATCTGGTGGATGTTTTGAAAATCTTTGCTGTGCCGGTTGACACTTTAATAGCCACACCAGAAAAGGTCCGCCGGGTGGTTTTTGAGGTGACGGGTATTGATACGGTAGAATTTAAACTGGGGTGGTCCTATCAGCGGGTGGTGAGCCGCTCGCCGTTCCGGATTGAAATTGTCGTTCCGGAGGTCAGCGACGGAATAAAGTTACCGCTGCAGGAGGAATTGGAATATCTTCGACCATCACCATTGGTGCCATCGGATGCCGCACCGATAAAAAAACAGGCACAGGAAATCATTGCTCAAACGAATGACGCGGTGATCGCCGCCCGGCGGATTATGTCCTGGGTATTCAATTCGGTAGCAAAGGAGGCGGTTGCCTCTCTGCCTAATGCCCTGACGGTGCTGAAAGAACGGAAGGGCGACTGTAATGAGCATTCGGTGTTATACGCTGCGCTTGCCCGTGCGGTTGGCATTCCTGCCAAAGTGGTGGTCGGGCTGGTTTATCTTGACGGGGCATTTTATTATCACGCCTGGAACGAGGTCTATTTAGACGGTTGGGTGCCGGTGGACCCGACATTCGGTCAGTTTCCGGCAAATGCGCTGCGATTGAAACTTGCGGAAGGGGACCTAAGCCGGCAGGCAGAGGTGTTGGGGGTGGTAAAGAAGATCGGTATTCGGGTGTTGGAGTTCAGTTCTCCTTGACTTGATAAGTAATTTTGTTTAATTATCAAGTCATTGACTTACTTTTTCCAGCAACTTATTAACGGACTGCAGCTGGGGTTTGTTTACGCTCTCATTGCCCTCGGTTATACCATGGTTTACGGAATTGTTCGGTTGATTAACTTTGCCCACGGCGATGTTTTTATGGTTGGCGCGTACTTGGGTTTTTTTGCTTTAAGCAAGTGGGCACTGCCTTTTCCGATTGCAATAGTGGTGGCAATGGTGGGGTGTGCGGTTCTGGGGATATTCATTGAACGGTTTGCTTATAAACCATTGCGTCGGGCACCCCGGATTTCTTCGTTGATCACCGCCATCGGCGTATCTTTATTTCTGGAGTATTTTACCAGTTTGAAGTTTGTCTTCGGTCCCTATTTTCGGGCGTTTCCGCGGCCTTTTTCGGTGCAATGTTATCAACTTGCGGGGCTGACAATTTCCAATATTCAAATTATTGTTTTTGGAGTTTCCCTGTTGTTGATGATCGGACTCACCTTATTTGTTAATCGAACAAAGACCGGGCTGGCGATGCGGGCGGTAGCATTTGACCGGGACACGGCGGCTTTAATGGGTATCAACGTTGATAACATTATTTCAATAACGTTCGGGATTGGGGCCGCACTGGCGGGTGCGGGTGGGGTGCTTTATGGTATCGCCTATCCCCAGATTAATCCGTTTATGGGGATAATGCCGGGGCTTAAGGCGTTTGTTGCTGCGGTTCTGGGTGGGATTGGCATTATTCCGGGTGCGATGCTCGGAGCTGTGATTATGGGGGTGGTTGAGAAGTTGACCGAAGTTTATGTATCTTCAACACTCCGGGATGCGGCGGCGTTTGCCATTCTGATTATCGTTCTTCTGGTCCGGCCAACCGGAATTTTGGGCAAACAGGAGCAGGAGAAGGTATAGATGGGAAGAATTTCTGGTTTCCGAAGGCACCCGGGGTTGATTGCGTTGCTGGTGGCGTTTTTGGGGTTTGTGTTATTTGAGGTGGTGGCGGTTACCGGTTTGGTTAACCCCTATATTCAGATAATCGTCAATTATGCAGGAATAATTGTTATTTCGGCGCTGGGGTTGAATCTGATTTACGGTTACACCGGGCAGTTTTCTCTGGGGCATGCGGCGTTCTACGGTATCGGGGCTTATACGGCAGCACTGGTTACGCGGGCGATCGGAGGCAACGGGTTCTGGGTGTTGGGGTTGGGGCTGATTGTCGGTGCCGTTGTAGCGGGTGGTATTGCCTTTTTAATCGGTCTGCCGATTTTGAGGTTAAAATCGGATTACCTGGGTATTGCCACTTTGGGGTTCGGGATGATAATGAATGTCCTTTTTAAAAATTCGGACAAGGCGATTTCGGTGCTGGGGGGGGCGGCGGGAATGCGCGGCATTGCTAAACTCACCACTTTTCCCTGGGTATTTTCGGTCGTGCTTTTGGTAATCGTTGGCCTGCGCAATCTTGTCTTTTCCGATGTGGGGAGGGCGTTTCTTTCTATTCGTGAGGACGAACTGGCAGCAGAGGCGGTGGGGATTAACTCAACAAGATATAAAATGCTGGGGTTTGTTATCGGGTGCGCACTCGCCGGTATCGCCGGTGGTCTCTATGCGCACAGTTACACCTATTTAAATCCGGACAATTTTGATTTTCTAAAATCAATTGACGTGTTATTAATCGTCGTAATCGGGGGGCTGGGGAGTATTTCCGGGACGTTAGCTGCCGGGGTAGGTTGGGCTTTGTTATTGGAGGGGTTACGGGTTGTTTTGCCCTCAGCAATTCAGGAATGGCGAATGGTTGTTTATCCACTGGTGCTAATCGTGATTATGCTGGTGCGCTCCCGGGGGGTAATGGGGGGTAATGAATTTGATTTTCTTAAACCAGGAGATTATCGGCAAAGATGACTCCTTTGCTGGAGATAAAAGGGTTGACCAAAAATTTTGGCGGGCTGGTTGCAGTGAAGGATTTTTCCCTGACCCTGGAGGCCGGGGCGCTCACCGGACTAATCGGTCCGAACGGCGCCGGCAAGACCACTGTTTTTAATCTTATTACCGGGATGCTCACCCCTACCGCCGGTACGGTGTTTTTTCAGGGGGAAAACATTGTGGGCATGAAGCCATTTCAGATATACCGGTTGGGTATTGCCCGGACATTTCAGAATATCAGGTTGTTTAAAGAGCTCTCGGTTCTGGATAATGTTCGGGTGGCGTACCATTACCGTAGGCAGAGCGGTATTGTAGATTCAGTTTTGCGGACGCCGCGGTTTATTCAGAACGAAAAGGAGGTAACCGAAAGGGCACAGGAGTTATTGTCGGTTCTGGGGTTGGGGTTACGGACGCGCGAGATGGCGAAAAACTTACCTTACGGTGAACAGCGCCGGTTGGAAATAGCCCGGGCGCTCATCGCGGAACCAAAATTATTGCTTTTAGATGAACCGGCAGCCGGAATGAACCCAGCCGAGATGAGCCGGTTAATGGATTTGATTTTATTTATTCAGGAGCGGTTCAATCTGACGATTTTGCTTATTGAACACCAGATGAAACTGGTAATGGGTATCTGCCGCTGGTTGGTGGTGATGGATTTCGGCGAGGTGATTGCCGCCGATGTTCCGGGAAAGGTGCAGAATAATCCTAGGGTGATTGAGGCCTATCTGGGAAGGGGGTTTTAAAATAAATGCTTTTGACAGTAAAGGGCCTGGTGGTGGAGTACGGTGCTATAAGGGCGCTTCAGGATGTTTCATTTGAGGTGGCGGAGGGCGAGATTGTTACCTTAATCGGTGCCAACGGTGCCGGGAAGACGACAGTTCTCAAGACGATTTCCGGGCTTTTGAAACCACGTCAGGGAGAGATTGTTTTTGCGGGCAGGAGGCTGGACGGTTTGCCGGGTTATCAGGTGGCGCGATTGGGTATCGGGCATGTGCCGGAGGGGCGAAAGCCGTTTGTTGACCTGACGGTGCGGGAAAATTTACTTTTGGGGGCGTTTCAGCGGTCAGCGGCGGAAATTGGCGAGTCAATTGAGCGGGTGTTCCGATCGTTTCCCCGGTTGCGGGAACGATTGCACCAGCGGGCAGGGACTTTATCGGGCGGGGAGTTACAGATGCTGGCAATGGCCAGGGGGTTGATGGCGAGGCCAAAACTGTTGATGCTTGATGAGCCGTCAATGGGACTTTCGCCGCTTCTGGTTCGGGAGATTTTTGCTATTATCCAGGAGATCAACCAGCAGGGAACCGCAATTCTATTGGTTGAGCAGAACGCTTTTATGGCGCTGGAAATAGCACACCGGGGTTATGTCCTTGAGACCGGACGGGTCGTTTTAACCGGGAAGGCGAGCGAACTGCGCGAGCACCCCAAAGTCAAGGCGGCATATCTTGGCGAATGAAAGAAAAGGGTAGCCGCTGGCGGGCAATAGAGCAGCGAGTTCGTGGCGAATGGGGGTTCTGGCTGGTGGTGCCGTTTGTTTTTGCGGTCTATCTTTTTACCTTAACGCCGACGGTTGGGTTGATTGATTCCGGCGAGCTGGCGGCGGGTTGTTATCTTTTGAATATTCTTCATCCCACCGGGTATCCTCTTTATACCGTTTTAGGAAGGTTGGCGAGTTTGATTCCCGTCGGTACGGTGGTCAACCGACTGGCGCTAATGAGTGCGGTCTTTTCTGGCGCCGGTCTGGCGCTGTTTATTTTTCTTTGCCGGAAACAGAATCTGTCTTTGTTTGCCGCGGCGGCCGGGGCGGGGCTGCTCGGTTTTTCTGTTCCGGTTTGGTCGGTAAGTACTGATGTTGAGGTTTACAGTTTGACCCTGGTATTGATAGTCCTGGTCTGGCTCGCCGGCATAAAGGCGCTAAGGGGGGAGGGGTTTTTATTTTTCGGTTATATCGCCGGGTTGACCCTGACCAATCACATGTCCGGATTGAGTACGGTTTTGGGCGCCGGGCTTGCCTTTTTGTTAGCGTACCGCAAACAGGTCGGGCCTCTTTTACCCCGACTGGTGGTCTTTTTTCTATTGGGATTATCACCTTATTTATTTCTTTTAATCCGGGCTCGTTGTGAACCGCTGTTGGCCTGGGGTAATCCGGTTACCCTGGAGCGGTTGTGGTGGCATATTACCGGCAGACAGTATCAGGTCTGGATGTTTTCGGCTTCCTTGCCCGAGGTGTTGAGCAATGCCGGGCGCGGTGGGTTATTGTTATTGCGCACCTTCGGTTTCGTTTTTGCTCCGGTGGTTGGCTACGGCTGGGTGAAGTTGTTTAAACGGGATCGGGCAATGGCGCTGGGGCTGGGAGGCGCAGCGGTTCTGGCATTTATTTATGCCGTCAATTATCAGATTCCCGATATTGACGCCTATTATATTCCGGTGATCGTGCCCCTGGCGGTTTGCTGTGTGACGGGGCTGGAGGTTTTAAAAGAACGGCTGGGAAAATACCGGTGGGCGGTCTGGCTGGTGATACCGTTAGTTCTGGTCTGGAATTATCCGGTTCAGAATCATCGCGATGACTGGGTGGCATATGACCTGGCGATAAATACTCTGGCGTCAGCAGATAGTAACGCGATCATTATTACCGACTGGTGGGACTGTTATGCGCCGATTTTTTATCTCCAGCACGTAGCGGGGTTGCGGTCAGATGTTTGTTTAATTGACAAGGAACTGGTGCGGCGGTCCTGGTATTTTCG
Organism: uncultured bacterium; assembly: GCA_964412225.1. Taxonomy (GTDB): domain Bacteria; phylum Hydrothermota; class Tepidihabitantia; order Tepidihabitantales; family Tepidihabitantaceae; genus CAYPNB01. The sequence continues at coordinate 181,482 of CAYPNB010000002.1, forward strand.
TTATCTGCAAAAGGCATATCCCTGGTTGATTGACAATTCCCGAGTAGCATGGGAACGGTTTCTTAAAAACCTGGACCGTTTTGAACACAATCAACCGTACGACCCCCGGGAAATTCAGGAGAGTTATATTGGTCTGCTGCGGAGTTTTTTCGTCAATAACCCAAGGCGACCGGCTTATACGACATTTTTTGCCGATGCCGGTGGCGATGCCCGGCAGTTATTGAATGGTTTTCGGTTGGTTCCGATGGGGATTCTGGTGCAGGTGCGGACCGATACGATCGTGCCGTCATTTGATTACCACCGGTTAAAGGTTCGGTTGCCGGGGTTTCGTAAGGATGAACGGAGGCGGGTCAATCTCGCCCGATATCGGTTTATGGCACGGCGGCGCATAGAACTGCTTCAAAGGCAAGGCAGATGGGACGAGGCGCAGCAGGTGTTTGATTGGCTCCAGAAGACGTTTCCTGCCGGAGATTGAGCCCCTATATCGTTCAGGCGATTGCCAATGCCGGTCTGTTTGTGGGCGTGGTTTATGTTCCCCTGCGTGCTAAACAGCTGGGTGCCAGTTTTTCTGAAATCGGGTTATTGGTTGGTGTTTATCAGGGGACGATGCTCGTTACCAATACGGTCTTTGGACGCTGGGCAGATTTTGCTGACCGGAAGCGTTTCGTGGTCGCCGGTTTGGCGGCGGCAACAGTCGGTATGGGAATTCACATTTTGGCGAACAGTCTCGGGCAGCTGTTTGCGGTGAGAACTTTTCTCGGTATCTGTGCCGGTGTATTTCCGGCGGCGCTGATTGCCTATTTCTATGAGACAGACAAGCGGCTGGGGCGGTTTAGTGGTTTTGGATCTCTGGGATGGGCGGTGGGGGCGTTGATTGTGGGGTTGGTTAGCGCCAATTGGATTTTTGCCGTCGGAACTTTGCTTTTGGGAATCGCCACCGTGATAGCCGCGCAGGGGCTGGAGAGCCAAAGGGTAAGATTAAGACAGCCGTTTTTGAGTGGGGAAGTTTTTAAGAGAAACTGGCGTCTGTATCTTTCTTTTCTTTTACGCCACGTGGGGGCATTCAGTATCTGGACGATTTTCCCGGTTTATCTTGTTGACCTGGGGGCGGCGCGGTTCTGGGTGGGACTGGTGTACGCTTTGAATCCGTTGGGGCAGTTTGTCTTTATGAATCTTCTGGAGCGAAGCCGGGAGCAGGTATTAATTCGGGCCGGGCTTTTTCTTTCCGTCGTGGTCTTTATTGCCTTCGGGTTAGCGAGGAGTTTCTGGCAGGTAATTCCGGTGCAGGTGGTGCTCGCATTTTCCTGGTCCTGTCTTTATCTGGGGTCGTTGAAGGAGCTGTTAAGAACCAATCCGGAACGGGCAACCGTTGCCGGTGTGTTGCAGTCGGTTTTGAGTCTGGCCGCGGTGCTGGGGGCGCTTCTGGAGAGTGTTACCGGAGTGTTTGGCTATCGGACGGTGATGTTTGTTGCGGCCGGTTTGGCTGGTGCCGGGGCGGTCCTTTATCTTATTCCCGGCGGCACACGGGCGGATTAGTTGGAAAGCAGAAGAATTGCCAGAAGGGCACAGGTGAAACCGAGGATGTGTTTGATGTTTACCGGTTCCTTCAGGATAAGATAACCGAGGAGGACCGGGATGATGATGTACATTCCGGTTAAGGGAATAACTACCGATGCCGGTCCGCGATTCATCGCCAGATAGAAGAAAATCGTTGCCAGTCCGGCGATTGTTCCTGAGACCAGAGTCAAAGGCGTGGTTGCCATCCAGCGCATTGTTCCGGTGGAAAGGGTGTAGGCTAAAATCGGCAGGATGCTGGCCAGTGTTGACCAGAAGGCGACCGTTTCGGCCGGGGTGGTGCGGCAGAGTATTTTGGTCAGAAATCCCCATATCCCCCAGCAGACAATGGTTAACAGGGAAAGCAGGCGATAATCCATCAGGTTAAAACCGGACCAGGACGCCACCCCAGGTGAGCCCGGCACCAAAGGCAACCAGAATTACCAGGTCGCCGGGGACGATTGTTTTACTGTGCCGGGCTTCGTCCAGGGCGATAATCGTTGAGGCGGAGGAGGTGTTGGCATATTTTTGGATATTGACGAACATCCGGTTCATCGGAAAGTTTAAAAGTTTTGCCACCGCTTCAATAATTCGGAGATTTGCCTGATGGGGGATGATTAATTTGATATCTTCCGCCCGGGTTTTGGTTTCCTGGAGGAGGCGGCGTACCACATCCGCCATTGACCGGACCGCAATTTTGAATATGGCACTGCCGTTCATCTTGAGATAATGGAGACGTTTCTGAACGGATTCAATTGACGCCGGGATTGCCGAGCCACCAGCGGGCATATAAAGGTCTTTGCCATGGGAACCGTCAGCGGCCAGATAGGTGGCAATGATGCCGCGGTCTTCAGCGGCGACGGCGTTCACCACGGCAGCGCCGGCACCGTCAGCCAAGAGCACCGCGGTGCTCCGGTCGGTCCAGTCGGTAATCTTTGACAGCACCTCCACGCCGACGACGAGAATGTTGCGGTAGGTGTTGGTAAGGATAAACTGGCGGGCGGTGGTAAGGGCGTAGATGAAACCAGTGCAACCGGCACTCAAGTCCATCGCCGCGGCATTGCGGGCGCCGATTTTATCCTGGAGGATGCAGGCGGTTGAAGGAAATGGCATGTCGCCGGTAACGGTGGCGACAATGATCAGGTCCAGTTCCTCTGGCCTGATACCGGCGTCGGCAATGGCTTGCCGGGCAGCGGGGAGGGCAAGGTCGGATGCTGCTTGTTCGTCGCGGACGATGCGTCGTTCTTTCATGCCGGTTCGTTCGGTAATCCACTCGTCAGAGGTGTCAAGGATCTGCTCCAGGTCGTTATTGGTCAGGGTTCGTTCCGGAACATAAAACCCGGTGCCAGCGATTACCGCCGAGTTGCGAATTTGAGAGGTTGTGCTGGAAGCAGGAATTTGCTTCTCCTGCCGGGAAGTAAAGGTATCATAATAACTCACAGGTAAAGTATAACTTAATTTCTTTTCCGGTCAATGATTGGTTGGCACCGGGTGTTGCAACGCCCCCGGTCAGGTCATTTTTTAGTGGTAGCGGCAAGTTTTTTAACCTCCTGGTTTTCTTCTGTCGGTGGCTGATGTTTCTACTTTTAAGTAGAAACCTGCCCCCTGGTGATCAAGAGTAAAAGTCTTTATTTTAAAAGGCGTTATAAGAAAACGATAAAATTTCAGACCCCATCCCCGGGATAGTTCCCGGTACCGTCTGTCAGATTGTTTTACCGGTTGTGTGGAAAATTAATTCAGGGAGGAATCTGATTTTGGTTTCCGGCAGGTTATTTCTGGTTGATTTGCCGGGTTTTCCGGTCTGGATGGGGGGAATTGGTTGTCGGCAAGAGATGCCGGTTGGGTCCGGTGCCGGGTCGGTATTGGGCGCTATTTCTCTTGACGAAGGTAATTTAGTCAATAATATTTAGGCAAGGTAGCTAAAGAAAGGAAAGGTGTAATATGGCAAATAAGACAAAGATAGCGATAAATGGTTTTGGTCGTATCGGGCGCCTGGTTGGGCGGTTGATAACCGGTCATCCGAAACTGGAACTGGTTGGGGTAAACGACATTACCGATGCGGCGACACTCGCGCATCTTTTTAAATACGATTCTGTGCACGGGCGTTTTAAGGGAGAAGTGGCAAGTGATGGTGAGAATATGATCATTGCCGGCAAGCGGATTAAGGTTATGGCAATTAAAAATCTGGCGGAGTTGCCTTGGCAGGAGCTGGGGGTGGATATTGTTCTGGAGTCAACGGGTATTTTCCGGAGTTATGAGAAGGCGAGCGGTCATCTGAGCGCGGGCGCCCGGAAGGTGGTGATTTCGGCACCACCGAAGGGGGAAGGGATAAAGTCAATTGTGATGGGAGTAAATCAGGATTCTTACGACCCCAATACCGACCACATTATTTCCAACGCCTCCTGCACGACCAACTGTGTTGTGCCGGTTGCCAAGGTGCTGCACGAGCGGTTTCGGATCAAGCAGGGTTATATGACTACGGTACATGCCTATACGAACGACCAGCGCATTCTTGATTTGGCCCATTCCGATTTGCGGCGGGCGCGGGCGGCGGCGATGTCAATGATTCCCACTTCCACTGGAGCGGCGAAGTTAATCGGGGTTATTTTTCCGGAGTTGAAGGGGAAGATTGATGGGATGGCGATCCGGGTGCCGACCCCGGACGTTTCTATTGTTGACCTTGCCTGCGCGGTGGAGAAAAGGACATCGGTAGCAGAGGTGAACCAGGCCTTTCAGGAGGCGGCAGCGGGTCCGTTGCAGGGGATTCTTGAATATGTTACCGAGCCGCTAGTGTCGGTGGACCTAGTGGGTAATCCTCACTCGGCGATTTTTGATGCTGGTTTGACCTCGGTGGTTGATGGCACGCTGGTCAAGGTTTATGCCTGGTATGACAATGAGTTTGGTTATGCCTGCCGGCTGGTGGACCTGATGGAGTTTATTGCCGAACGGTTATAGGCGATGGCAAAACTTTCCGTACGTAACCTGCCGGTTCGGGGGAAAAGGGTTTTTGTCCGGGTTGATTTTAATGTGCCGATTGACGATGTCGGTGGAATCACCGACGATACCAGAATCCAGGCGGCGTTACCGACGATTCGCTGGCTTATCGAGCAGGGGGCGACTCCGGTATTGGGGTCGCATCTAGGTAAGCCGAAAGGAAAACCCAATCCGAAGTTCAGTTTAAAGCCGGTAGCGGCGCGGCTGGAGCAACTTTTGGGCGGTCCGGTTTTCTTTGCACCTGATTGTGTTGGTCCGGCGGTGGTGCAGTTTCTGCAGTCGGTTCCTGCCGGCGGTGTGGTGCTTTTGGAGAATCTGCGGTTTCATCCCGGGGAGGAGAAAAACGACCGGTTTTTTGCCAAAGGGTTGGCAGCCCTGGTTGACCTTTATGTTAACGACGCTTTTGGTACCGCCCATCGGGCCCACGCCTCAACCGTCGGGATGGCGATGTTCTTTGCCCAGCCGGCTGCCGGGCTGTTGATGGAAAAGGAGTTGAATTTTCTCAGGAAGGTGATGGCGGCACCGGAACGTCCTCTGGTGGTCATTATTGGCGGGGCGAAAATATCCGACAAAGCGGGGGTAATTAAAAACCTGCTGGATAAGGTTGACCGGTTGTTGCTTGGTGGCGGAGTGGCGTTTAATTTCTTCAAGGCGAAGGGATACAGCATTGGCAGTTCACTCTGGGAACCGGAGTTGATGCCCGAGGTGAAGAAACTGGTTAATCACCCCAGGGTGGTTCTGCCCGTTGATGTGGTGGTGGCAGCAGGACCGGAGGCGGCGAGGGGCAGGGTGGTAAAAATTGATGCCATCGCCGACCGCGATATGGGGCTTGATATTGGGGATGAGACGGTCCGGTTGTATTCAGAAATCATCAGGACGGCGAAGACGGTAGTCTGGGCCGGGCCGATGGGGATGTTTGAGCGGGAGCCGTTCCGGAACGGGACGATGGCGATCGCCCGGGAGTTAGCGGCATTAACGGCACGTGGGGCGATGACCGTGGTAGGCGGCGGTGACACCGGAGCGGCGGTGAAGGTTGCCGGTGTTGAGGGCAAAATCAGCCATATTTCTACGGGCGGCGGAGCGACGCTGGAATTTCTGGAGGGCAAAACCCTTCCCGGGGTGGCGGTTTTAGCCGATGGGGAAAATTGAGCAGAGACTTCTGATCGCCGGTAACTGGAAGATGCACAAAGGGGTAAAAGAGGCAATGGAGTTTGCCCGGGAGTTGCGTACCCGCCTTGGTGAAGTTAATGGGCGAGAGGTGGTGGTTTTCCCGCCTTTTACCTCGCTTCCTGCGGTGGCGGAGGTGCTGAAGGGAAGTGCCGTTGCTTACGGGGCGCAGAACGTCTTTTGGGAAAAGTCGGGTGCATTTACCGGCGAGATTTCACCGGTCTTTCTGACCGAACTGGGGTGTCGTTATGTTCTTATTGGTCATTCCGAACGTCGGCGTCTGCTGGGGGAGACCGATGAAATGTGTTCCCGGAAGATGCGCGCGGCATTGGAAAATGGGTTACGGCCGATTCTCTGTTGTGGTGAAACACTGGTGGAACGCAATCAGGGTAAGACGCTGACGGTGTTGGCAGTACAGTTGGCGGGGGGGCTCGCCAGGGTGCCAACACCAGCCGGGTTTGATATTGCCTATGAGCCGGTCTGGGCAATTGGCACCGGTGTTAACGCGACACCGGAGCAGGTACAGGAGGTTCACCGCTGGATCCGGCACTGGCTGGTAGAACGGGGGTTGGCGGAAGGTGTCCGGATTGTTTACGGGGGTAGTGTAAAGCCGGATAACATCGGAGCGATTCTGTCCCAACCGGATGTAGCTGGGGTGCTGGTCGGCGGTGCCAGCCTGGAGGTGACGGCGTTTATCCAGATTGTCAACAGTCAGGTCCGAAAACCCGGAGGTGATGTTTGCTCTTGACTTTCCTGTTGATTCCGTTAATCTTTAGTTAAAGGAGAAAAGAGAAGATATGTATACGGTGTTGATATTTTTCCATCTTTTGGTATCTATTCTTCTGGTTCTGGTAGTTTTGATTCAGCAACCCCAGAAGGGTGGGTTGACGACGATATTTGGTGGCGGTGAGTCAATTTTTGGCGGTGGCGGAGCAGCACCGTTTATGGCAAAAATTACATCGGTGTTGGCGATTGCCTTTATGCTTACCTCACTGGGGCTGGTTTTGATGGGTGTCCGTCGGGTGCGGAGTTCGCCGCCCGCCGGGACATTGCGATTTGGCGATAAAAAAATAATGGTCGTGGAAATGGAGAAAAATAATGTACGCGGTAGTTAAAATTGCTGGATTCCAGTATCTGGTTAAAACCGGTGATATAGTTACCGTTCCTCGTTTAGCAGGAGAGCCGGGGAGCACCGTTCGTTTTGAAGAGGTCCTTTTACTGCGGACCGAAGAGCGTCCGATTATCGGTAAACCAACCGTTGCCAACGCCTTTGTTGAGGGAAGTATTGTTGACCATGGGCGGGGGAAAAAGGTGACGGTTTACAAGTTTATCCGCCGGGAGAATTACCGTCGTAAGAAAGGGCATCGTCAGGATTATACCCGGGTGCGGATAGCAAAAATCGGTTATGAGGGGGAGATATGAGCAGTTTTAACTGGCTCCGGATGGCACCGGTTGTATTGATGCTGTTCGGGGTAACAGCGGCCAATGCCAATTTGCTGGAAAACGGTGATTTCAGTCAGTGGGATAGTCCCACCAGTCCCGCTGGCTGGATAGTTGAGGATACAATCAGGGCAAGGATAGAACGGTCTGACAGTTTGAGTCACTCGGTTCCCTATTCATGCAAAATTACGCGACTGGTTAGCGGGACCGGTAACAACTACGGCGTTAGGCAATTTGTCCCGGTTACCCCGGGTCGGGTTTACACTTTAAGTGCCTGGTATTATGATGACGATATCAATGCCCGGGGAGGGATTGTTATTACCTGGTGCCGGGGTGACTCCAGTGCGATAAGGAGTACATCCGTAGTGTATACCGATTCTGGGATTCGTACCTGGCAGCGGTTGGTAAAAAGTGAGACCGCTCCTGACAGTACGGTTTATGGCAAGTGTATGTTGCGGGTATACGGTTTTACCGGTTCTCCGTCGGGAGGTGTGGTTTATGCTGATGATGCCGAGTTTTATGAAGGTGGCGGGGGAATAGCCGAAGACTACCGGAATATTCGGGAAGAGGTTAAATTGCGGGTTATCAGTCTGAATAACGGGGTGAAGAAAATTTCGCTAGTGCCCGGGATGATGGGGTCGGGGCGTCTGGATATTTACGATATAACCGGTTCGCCCCGGGTGCAAATTTACCGGGGTTTATTTTCCGGTGCCGAACAATCGTTTATCTGGGATGGTACCGACCACAACCGACGAAAATTGCCCGCCGGGGTTTATTTTGCCGCGTTTCAGAACGGACAGACAACGCCGTTAGTGGAAAAATTTATTTTGGAAAAATAAAGGAGATGGTTTATGAAGGGAACAAAAAAGGAGAAAGGAATGGCACTAACTGCGATTCAGAAGATCGAAAAGTTGGGGAAGAAGGTGGCTACGATGACCCAAGCCGAGCTTGCTCGGGCGGTAGGCGTTTCTCGGGAGCGTATTCGCCAGCTGGTTCCAAGAATGAAGATTAAACCGGGGCGCCGGGTGGTGGCGTGGCACCGGACGATATCGCCGGCGCAAAGGGAAGCGATGTTAAAGATGTACCGTGAGGGCAGCTCGTTGAGTGCCATTGCCAAGAAGTACGGAGTCAGCGAGTACCATGTTCGGGAGGTAATCCGCTTAGCGAAGAGCGGTGGTAAGAAACGGTAAAAGGGCTCTGAAAACCGCCCCGTCCGAATAAAAATTATCTTTAAAGATAAATGGGCGATACCCGAATTGAACGGGTGACCTCTGGTATGTGAGACCAGCGCTCTAACCAGCTGAGCTAATCGCCCGGTTTTTAGTTTATCTAATCCTTTTTTGAAGTCAAGCGTCAGAAATGACCTGGATTCCAGTGCGCGGCGGGGGAATGGTACTCAGCGCCCGGCGGACATTTTCTATCCCTTCCTGGTCGTTGAGGCGCTGATAGATGCGCAGTGCCTGCTCAAAATTCATTCGGGCAGCATCTATTTGATTCGTTTCCGTCAGGAGAATGCCAATTTTTACCAAACAGGTGGCTTCGCCGTGCTGATTGCCGGTAAGTCGGAATAACTCCAGGGCACGATTAAAATTTTCTCGGGCTGCGGCTGTTTCCCCCCGCATATGGAGCACTTCCCCCAGCGTTGCGTGGAGTCGTGACTGGAGGAAGGCGTCTTTAATTTCAGCGGCGATTTTTAACCCCTCTGCCAGGTGTTTTTTCGCCTCTTCGAGTTGATTTTTATTCCGCAACACCAAACCGATGTGCAACAGGTCATAGACAATACCCCGGGGTAACGCCAGCTTTTGATGCCATTTTAATGCCTCCTGAAGGGTGGTGAGCGCCTGGTCAAGTTTTCCTTCCAGCGCCTGGATCATTCCCGTTTCAGCGTGGGCTTCGGCCCGGGCGATTTCGTCGGCGGTCTGCCGGAGAAGCGGCTCCAGCTGTGCTAGTGTTTCCTGAGCCTGTTTGACATTGCCGGCCGCCCGATACGCCCGGATGAGTTCTAATAAGGCTTTTATTTGATGTTTTGTGTCTGCGGTTTCCTGACTGATTTTTAGCGCCTCTTTCAGTGTCGTTAGACTCGGGTTGATATTTCCCTCCAGAAGGTGAAGCCGGGCATAGACAATTAGGTCACCAGCGAGGTTTTTTGTTTCTGGTGTTTCTCGGTCAATTGCGATTGCTTCTTCCAGCAGTTCCCGGGCGCGGGGATAGGCATAATGAAGAAGCGAGTTTACCGCCAGCCCGACAAGGTTACGGGCGATGAGTTTTTGGTCTTTTAACCGGCGAGCAAAATAAAGCCCCTGTTCAAAGAATTCCCGGGCAATATCAATTGAGTCACTGTGTTCATGGGCGAGGGCCAGTTCGTACAGTACCAGAGCCTGACCGCGAATGAATTTGGTGTCCCGGTAGATGCGTAATGCCCGGTCCAGCACATCAATTGCCCGTTTATAGTCTCTCTGGGTACGGTGCAGAGTGCCGATGGCGGTGAGCAGTTCGGCTTCGCCGAGGGAATTGCGAAATTGGCGGGCGAGATGAAGCCCGTCTTCGTAAGCGGCGCGCGCCTGGTCCAGTTCCTGGCGGGTAAAGAGGATATCCCCGATAACCCGGTACTGGGCAATGGCACCGGTGTAATCACCGATTTCTTCCATTAACCGGAGGGCACGGCGACGAAATTCAATCGCTTGGTCGGTTTGATTTTGATTGAGGGATAAGTCGGACAGCCGGACAAGAGTTTTCGCCTCCAATTCCCGGTCCTGGAGATGTTGACTGAACCGGATGGTAGTATTGAGTAGTTCTTTTGCCCTATTCCAGTCACGCTTCTCGCTGGCGATATCGGCGAGGAGAAACGAGACATAGGCGGTGCCGGCAGAAGAGCCGAGCCGGCGGGCAAGGTCAAGGGCACGGTGGAGTTCTTCGGCGGCGGTATCCTTGTGCTGGTTGATGATATGACAGCCAGCACAGAGGATGTTCAGGGCAATAAGTTCCGAACCGGTTGCCCTGGTTTTGGCTTCATGCCATATTTTTGCCGCTTTTTCCCAGTTTCCCTGTTCCGCAAATTTTACTCCCGCTTCAAATGACTGGAGGAGGGTTTTGTCTGGAGTATACGGTAATCCATCCAGGTAGAGGATACCGATGCGTCGGTAGAACTGATTTAGCCGAGCGCGATGGCGCGAGAAGGCGTTGTGTTCCAGCCGGGTGAGTTTCATCTGTAACGCCGTAATTTCCCGGTAAAGACTTTGGTTTTTCCGTAGGGTTAAAACCGTTACGGCAGCGGTGAATATGAGCAGGACTGTTAAAATTATTATTAATACTATTAATGTGGACATTGTCCAAATAATAACTACGCAAAGGACGATGGCAAATTAAGCCAGGCGCCGGCGATTTCCCTTTGTTTAGTTACCGATTCACAATCAATTTTTTTGCTCCCATCGGACCGGTTCCAGTTAACTTTACCCAATAGATACCGTTGGGAAGTTGTGCTATATTCAGGTATTCGGAGTGACCGGGTAGAATGGTGGTGTGGTGTTTGATACGGACAGCACCGGTAGCGTCGTAGACCAGGATGGACGAAGAATTCGGCCGGGTACCGGTGTACTGAATACAGACTTCGTTCTGGGCACAGGGATTGGGGTAGAGTTGGAAATTGGCTATGGGCGAGGCGGTAGGGGTGGTGGTGACGCCTTTCCGAAGAGAACCGGGGGAGTTAAGTGTTACGGCGGAGTAATACCAGAGTTCGCGGGTTTTGTTACCTTTGAGAGCGAAAATGAGATCGGTTGAATAACCGGTGATGTCGCCGCCGCCTTTTACCTTTTTCTTTCTGCCCGTAGAACCAATTTCGGGCAGCGGTTCCAGTTCGGTCCAGGAGTCACCGGCAATGTCGTAACGATAGAATTCACAGGTGTTGCCACCTTTGAGGGCATAGATGCTGCCGTTACGGTAGGTGGCACTGCTGCCGTCTTTCGCCTTTTTGTTTTTACCGGTCCGGCTTAAGAATGGCATTCCCGAGAGGCGATTGGTGTCCCAGGTGTTAGTATAGAGATTGAAACGCCAGAGTTCATGGTATTTTGCCTTATGGGCGTAAATATATTGGTTGCCGTCGTAAACAAGCCACGAACCTTTATCCCATTTGGGGTTAACCGACTGCGGTGCCTCGGGAAGCATTTCCCAGGAGTCGGTGACGAGGTTGAATCGGTAAAATTCGTTTTTATAACCTTTAAGGAGATAGACATAAGGAACTCCTTGCTGTTCAAGGTAGAGAATATCACTGCCGCCTTTGACTTTTTTGTTGGAAGGACCGAGCGGAACATCTGGTAATTGTCGCCAGGAGTCACCTTCATAATAATAACACCAGAAGCCCCGGGTGTTGTTACCTTTTACCGCAAAGATGCGCCCGTAGCCATCTGCGACACCAATTGCTCCTTTTGCCGGTCCCTTACCCTCAATTCCTCCGGGCCAGAAGTTCCGTTCATGCCAGGTATCGGCTTGCGGGTCGTAGCAGTAGAAATCTCCGGTTTTGTTACCTTTGGCGGCAAACAACAGGCCGCTGTTCTGGTCAAAGGTCAGCCAACCGCCGTCTTTTACCGCTTTTCCCGAAGGGGTTAATGGCATTGAGGTTACCTCGTACCACCCGCCCCGACGAGGGTTACCACCTTCGTACACGGCAAATGCACCAAGCCGCCAGTCATTGGCAGGATAGGTATCGCCGATTGCCACCGTAGAACAGCAAACGGTCCAGTTGCCGGTGTCTTTGCCAACATTACAAGGTGAAAAGGTTGCTGTTGTTTCAACTCCGGCAGGTAGATTGGTGATGGCGACTGAATTGGTGTAGACCCGGATACCGGCGGGGTTGGTGAGGCCAACATAGGCGAAGAATATCGCTGGATTGGCAGAGTTGTTCTTCCATCGGGCCTGGGGGGTTATTGTCGCATTTGTATCAAAGACCCCGATTGGGGAAACGATTTCGGTTACCGCAACGTCAAAGTTACTTCCCGAACCTCCGGGAATAACACGGAAGAAACGAAGAATTACATCGTTGTTCGGGTCAATGTCCCCCTCGGCATAGGTTGAGCACTTAACGGTCCAGCGGCCAGTGTCATTCAGGGGAAAGGGGTTGAAAAAAAGAATGGTGTCAGAAAGGCCGCGGTGTCCCTCAACCAGTTTACCGGGCAGGGCGGTGCGCTGGCCGGATGGGTTGATAAAGATGAACCATGCGTAGTAGTTGTCAGAATGGGGTTGACGATTGCGCCAACGGCCAGTTGGGACAATCACGGTTCCAGCGGTAACGGTACCTACCGGTTCCAGCACCTCTTCGGCTGAGATGTCGGTGCGCGGCGGTAGGTTATAGGCGATTTCCAGATAAGGGGTGTACTGTCCTGTGCCGATGCCATAGGTTTTTAGAATTGCTCCGGTCCGATTGGTCCATTCGTGCAAACCAATGGCAATCCAGTTTTGGGTTAAGCAGGAATCCACCGCGGCTTTACCGGTAGCATTCAGAGTGCGGGTTATCCAGCCAGTACTATGGGTCTGGGCATAGGCTATCAGTGGGCCGGTAGTAATCCAGTTCCAGAGTGTTTGCGGTGTCTGGGGAACCGGGTCCCCAGCGAGAAGCCGGAGATAGGTGCTGGGACCGTTGGTTGCTTCATAACAGTAATAGTTAAGACTGACGGTGTCTATTATCGCATCATCGGGGATTGGGGAAAGGTCAAATTTAAACCACCCTTGATACCACCATTGGGAGTTATTTTGGGGTTGGCTGCTGGCGACGATATCGCCAGAATTCTTTTCATAGTTGTTGGTTCTGGTTCTTACATTGCCAGTCCAGAAACTGTTATTTTGGGGATAGGCGCGTCGGGTTGATTCTGCCATAACGGGCATCCAGACGCCTTCATTGTTGCGGTGATGAACTGGTCGGGTAAAGATCTGGGTGATAAAGCGGTTGTTCCCTAAATAGAATGTTCGGGAGAATTGCTTGCGGAGTTGAATAAGTTCTTCCCCCCCCGGGGGTGAGGCGAGCAAAGGGGAGGCGCGGCTGGCGATGGCGACTGTTGGTAAGATAATAAAAAATGTCCAAAAACCGCACAAACTCCGTACCATAATTTTCCTCCTTACCCGCTTTATTAAACGGATATTGTTATTGTCGTTGCTCGGTCCACCACTCATTTCTCGCGAAAACCTTATATCGTTTGTCGATTCCACCCCTAAACCTTTCCAATTTATTATACTACCCGGTTCTCTTTTGTCAACTAATTTATGTTATTGCCGTCAAAACAAGGGGATAGGATGACGGTGGGTCGGCAAATCTATAATTTTAGCGACGTCCGAAAAGGGAGAGAAAAACAGGCTTTGAGGAAATGATATTCTTGACATCAGGGATGGGGAATGAGACAATTGGGAATGCGACAGCTGTTGTTTTTGATGTTCATTTTGGTTACTTTATTCGTTTCAGGATGCCGGGGTTCAGGAAAGGTCGTTTCGGCGACAGTTGTTGACGAGTTGTCTCTCTTGAAAAATGTGGAGTTAAACAGTGAAATGGTGGACATTGCTGCAGACGGTAACCGGTTGCTGTTGCTGGAGGCCTCTGGTACCCGGGTGCTGGTTCTGGATAGCGGTCTGACCGTAGTTGAAACAATTCCGCTTGCCAACCGGCTGATTTTGCCCCGGGGGATGAGTGTGGACCGGTATTATATTTATCTCTACGATGACAATACCCTTTACCGGCTGGCAAAGGATAAGTTGACAATGTCTGCCTGGTTGAACAACGTCCGGGTAGGGGGGCTGGCGGTTTATTCGCCGGGTGAAGTGCTGGTCAGCGAACAGAAAGAGCAGTTGGTTTTGTTGAAGACGCTTTTTGGTGAGAGCCGGATTTTCCTTGACCGGGGCGAGGTTGTTCAACCCGGGAAGCTGGCGGTATTTCCGGATGGTTTCTGGGGAGTGCTTTCGGCGTCAGGGTGGTTGATAAAGATAAATCGGGCAGGGATTGAGGTTAATAAGTGGCGGGTGCCTGTAGGGGCGGATTTACTTGCCGGTGACAAATACGGCCGGGCGTTGATAGCGGGTCGGGCCCAAAGTAACGTTTGGGTGGTTGACGATAAGAGGATAGACTGTTATGGGTTGAAGGGGGTTACCAACCCGGTAGCAATAGCGGTTACTGGTGATTTTCTCTGTGTTCTTGACAGCGGGAGACGGGTTCTGGTGTATCTCCTTCCCGGCAGGTAGATGCTGGGGAATTCGCTGATTGTATTTACGCTGATATCCGTTCTACCGGTAGGAGAGCGATTTGAACGGGTATTCATTACCGACGGGGCGAGTTCAGTTTATTTTTTAGAACAGCCAGTTGATTCCAGCGGATTAGAGCCCGTTTTAATTCTCGGAAGTGACTCGGTTTTTGTTTATAACAACACCCGGGGGTTTTCGCCTCTTTCGCGTTCGGAGTTTCTCCTGGACCCGGCAGCAGGAGTTCTGGTGCTTTTTGTTCGTTTGCCTGAATGGTCGTCAATACGGGTGGTTTACCGGGTCCTGTTTTTCAGTGGGTTGAAGAGAAAGCCAGTAAAAGACGAGTTAAAGACGGTGTCAGCAGAAGGAGAGACAGGGGCTGTTAAAGTGGCAAAGATTGATACCGTGTCGGAGGGGACATTCGGAGATTGGAGTCTTTCCGGGAGTAAGTCGTTGGGTTTTTCTCTTGGCAGCACAGAAGGGCTGGGGATTGACCAGGCAACGAGAGTCGGAATTTTCGGGACGGTAGCGGGAGTTGAAGTTGAGGCAGAACTTTCTGACCAGGGTTCTCCGATTCCGCCCGAGGGAAGGACATTGGATATTGAGGAGCTGGACCGGATCGGCATTCAGGTGCGGGGGAGAGGTTGGCAGGGATCTTTTGGTGATGTGGAACTGGAGATGGGTGTCGGGAATTTTGGCACCGTGCAAAGAAAAGCGGTGGGCGGGGTAATAAAAGGAGAAAATGAGATTTTTTCTTTGACCGGAGGGTATGCTCGTCCCCGTGGTGAATTCGGGCGAGTGGATGTTACCGGCATTGATGGGGTACAGGGGCCTTATCCGCTGGCCCCCGATGGCAGGGCGGCCGAGATAGTTCCCGGGACCGAGGTGGTTTACCTTGACGGCAAAAGGTTGGTCCGGGGCTGGGATGCAGATTATACCGTTGATTATGCTACCGGGGAGTTAACCTTTACCAATCGGCACATTATTACCCAGAGTTCAAGAATTGAGGCGGAGTTTCAGTTTGTTACCGATGCTTATGAGCGAACCGAGGTGGTGGCGGGGGCTGGTTTTGTCCGGGGGCCGTTTCAGGTTAATGCGAATTTTTTTCAAGAGGGGGATGACCCGGAGAGGTCACTTGCGATTGAGTTGAGTCCAGAAGAAAAAATTGCTCTTGGTGCTTTGGGCGGCGATACCAGCCGTGCCTGGTTATCCGGGGGGATTTTTGTTGGCAGCGGCAATGGCGATTATGTTCTGGAGAAGGGGTATTTCCGATTTGTCGGGACGGGCAGCGGTGATTATCGGGTTAGTTTTACGTTGCGGGGTGATTCGCTGGGTGGTTATGTATACGACGAGACATTGGGCGGGTTTCGGTATGTAGGCAAGGGTAACGGCAACTACGTTGACAGTATCAGAGTGGTGCTTCCGAAGCGAGAGCAGGTGATCTACAGTCGGGCAGGGGTGCGGTATGGAGGGGTTGTCGCTGGGTTGGAGGGGGCGTTTTGCCGGCGTTTTGTTAATCTGTTTGCCCAGGATGGGGCAATGACCGATGCCGGGGGGGTGAACATTGACCTTGGCTGGCAGGGCTCGGCTTTTGGGATTGGCTACCGGCATAAAGGGGTGGAACCCGGTTTTTATCTTCCTGGTGCGAGCAAGGAGGTGGATTTTTCCTATCGTTGGGCGGGTACGAAGGAGAGTGAGCGGAAGTCGAGCGATGAGATTTTTTTCCGGGCAGTGCCGTTTTCCTGGCTGGAATTGAATACGGAACTGGGGCGGTTGAACCGGTTTAACAACCAGGGTATAAATCGGATGAGTGGTGGATGCCAGGTGAGTTTTTTCCGGTGTGCCGGTTTCTGGGTTGATGATTTTCGCCGTCTGGAAATCGGTCTGGCGCCGGTGGTGGGCTGGGTTTCTCCTCGAGGCGGCTGGTCTCAGGAGAGGAAGGGGATATCCCGAACGCAGCAGTGGCGTTTCGGTCTGGGTGTAAAACCTCGAGATAATTTTACTGTCAGCGGGGAGTTGCAGTTAGATGGCTTTGAGGAACTGGATTCCATTTTCCGGGTTTGGCGGCCAGCAAAACAGAATCGGTTGTTGCAGTTGAACGGTGAGTGGCGGTGGCAAGATTTTCTCCGGTTGAACGGATTGGGTGGCTATCAAGAGATGGATTTTTATAACGCCGGCAGTTCGGACTGGCGGCGTTTTTTCGGAACGGTGAATGTCAGCTGGACGCCACGACCCGGTTTTAGTTTTGCCGCCGATTTGGATCAGACCTACCGCCAGGTGCAATTGCGGGATGAGCAGTTTCGATATGCTGGACCAGGGGGGGGAGATTACCGACGAGACTCAATTACCGGTGAGTATGCTTATGACCCGAATGGCGATTATGAACGGGTAGTGGTTTTTCTGGGCAAGTTTGCAGCAGCAAGAGAGTTTGCCGTTAATGGTAGGGCAGAAATAACCGTTCTGGCGCCGGTTGATTTTTACGCCTCGTTCAGCCGCAACCGGATTGATGCCGATACCGGCGTTCTGAACGATTTCAGTAGATTTGATATGCGGGCGGATATTAAGGCCCTGGAGGAGGTTTTGGTTCCGGCGGTTGGTGTTAGTGGAGATATGAGCGTTGACCGAACACTTTCCATCACCGGTAAGATGACCGCCCGGCGCCAGGGATTTTTGGAACTTTCAAGCGACCGGATTGCCAATGTAGAACTGCGGGGAAAGGTGAGCCATAGTCGCCTGGTGAGACGGCTCAATTCCGGAGCGGTTGATTATGATGAGATGGGGTGGCGGTTTTCTTTAACCACCATCCTGGGTGAGAAACTGCGTTTGGAGGTGGGGTTCGCCGGAGAGCCCAAAGAATTTGCCGAGCCAATTGTCTATCCAGAGTTGGGGAGGTTTAGATTGATCGGGTGGGAGGGCTGGGTAGGGAAAACCCATACTTTTCGGGTACGGACTCGGGTTAGAATTCAAGGGGGGGTAAGTTTTCGTCGTGCCTCAGTAGCGGTTCTGCCGTGGGATGTGGAATTGGCCCACCCCTTGGGGTGGACGCCGTATAGCTCGGCGACGCTGGAGCATTTATTCAGTGATGTATTGAGTGCCAATGTCCGTTACAGTTATCGGGACCGGCAGAACCAGCCGGCGGAGCATAACTTTTCTCTTGAGTTGCGGGCAAATTTTTAGACGGTTAAATTGCTTGACAAGAAGGGGATTTCTCCTTTAATCTTTTACGTGAGTTTCAGGGCAAAATCGTTAACCGATTATTTAGAGAGAGCCTTTTCTGACAAAGGAGGCAAACGTGATGTCCTCAGGTAGGTCGGGTGCGTCTCAGTTGCGTTCGCCCCGCGGTTCTAAGAAGAAAACCGGAGCGATGCAGTATGTAATGTTTTTCGTTGTGGCGGTTCTGGTGGTGATAATTATTCTAGTAGCGGCATTGAGCGGGAAAAAAGGTAAAACCGAGAGCGATCGGCAGACAAAAAGACGGCAGACGGCGCTTACCGGAGGCAGGGAAGAAGGGAGTGGGACCGTTAAAACAGCAAGGACCGGTAAGAAAAGAGAAACCCGGGCCCGGCGCCGGCTTACTGCGGAGGAGCGCAGGGAGCGTCGGAGGGCAAGGTCAAGGAGAGGAGAGCGAGAGAGCGGGACTACGGTTACAGTTCGGAGTGGCCGGGGCGGGTATGTTACGAGAAAAAGCGGCGTTCCGGTGCTGAAGGCGATTATCTCCGATCCGAGCGGGGAGCGGGTTGCGGTGGTTGGTAGCCGGCAGGTGAAAATGGGGGATCAGATTGAGGGGCGGAGAATTGTTGAGATTGGTTCGGATAAAGTGAAGGTAGAGTATTTTACCAAGAGTTACGAGGTAAAGTTAAATCAGCCGTTATACTGAAATTTCAGGAAGCGAGGGCGGGTATTAGTTTTTCAAAGAGGATAACCGGGGGGTGGTTTTTTCTGCTAGCGGGAATGATTTTTTCTCTGCTGAGTTTTAGTTCGGCCCGGGAACTGGTGGTTAATGGTGATTTTGAGTTACCTCCTGATTCGGGGTGGCAGGTTGTTAGATGGGGGCTTTTCCCTGATACCGGCAACTGCCGGCTGCGCTGGGCGCACAGTTTTGAACCGGACCGGGACTTTGAGGCGCAGATTCACAAAATGCTCCATCAGGGGATGAAACTTTTTCAGCGCGTTGCGCTTCCCAGCCTTGATGTAGAATTCTCGGTTTCCTGTCGTCTTACCGCCAAAAGCGAAAGCGATAGTCTGTTCGCTGCGGCAGCGGTGGTGTTAGAGTATTTAAATAGTGAGGATTCGTTGCTCGGTGAGACGCGTATCTATGTAGCCACAAGGGGGTGTGACTGGCGCAATACGCCTACCAGGCATTTAATTCTGGCACCCGATTCGCTTAACTGGCACGACTACCGGCTGGTGATCCGGGATGAACTGGAGAGTCTGCCCGGTGTTCTGCCGGAGCGGGTGAAGGCGATTCGGGTCGGGCTTTTGGGTTTTGTTTCAGACAATTGTTGAGGGGTGTATCCAGCGGCGAAGGTCTTCGCCGACGATATCTCGCTTCATACCGTTGACACCCCAGCGTTGGTTTACCGTACATTCCGGATTGATGACTGTGGTGGTATTGTTAACCGGAAATTGGACCGGGGTGAGACCGCGGACCTAATTCTGGGTTTGCGCAATGCTGGTGGGGCGGTTGGTGCAACTATGGGGACACTTATCAGTCGCGGTAGTTTTATTGAAATTCTGGACGATGCGGGAAGTTTTGGTCCGGTCGGAGCGGGTGAAACGACAGCGTCTAATGCTGACTGGTTTCGGGTGCGGGTGGCGGGGGATGCACCGGTTGAAGTCCCGCTTTACTGTGAGCTGATTCTCAACGGTTCGGGATATAATGATACTTTAACTATTCCCCTGATTGTTGGCGATTCAATGAACCTCCCGGTTGGTCCTGATGGCTATGGCTATCGGATTTATGACTGGACCGATTCCTGTTACACCTCCTTGCCGGTATACGACTGGGTGGAGTTACGGGGACGGGGTGAACGGTTGACACTCGGGGACGATGAGACCCGCTGTTTAGAGTTGCCGGTGGAGTTTGGTCATTGGCGTTATTACGGTAATGAGTATCGTTACCTTTCTGTCTGCGCCAATGGCTGGATTGCGGCTGACACCACCAGTCGGTGCGATTTTACCAACGTTGAGTTACCTTATTCTGGTGCGCCACCCAACATCGTTGCCTTTCTTTGGGATGATTTAGCTCCGAGCCGTTACGGCAGCATCTGGTTTTATTATGACACCGCCAATCATCGGTTTGTTGTTGAGTTTGATTCGATATCTTACTTTGGTATGGCGGAGTGCTGGGAAAAGGTCCAGGTTCATGTTTATGATACGGCGATTGCCGGTCCGAATCGCGACAATCCAATAGCAATTCATTTTCAGACAATTAACGATTTTCGTTTGGTTACGGTTGGAATGCAGAACCATAACGGTAGTGCCGGGCTTACCTATCTCTGGGATGGGCGCTATCCGCGGACGGCGGCACCGCTTGTTTCCCAACGCAGTTTATGGATTGAAGGTGAAGTGCCGAGCGGAGAAAAGGAGGTTTTGACCCGGGTGAAGATGGGGGGGAGTGTGCAAGTTGTGCCCAATCCGTTTCGGAATACCGTCAGGGTAATTGTGCCTTCAGGGTTAGAGGCGGAGGCAACTGTTTATCGGGCTGATGGCCGGTTGGTAAAAAGGTTGTGGTCAGCACAGTTTCCCGGTGCGGTATTTGTCTGGGATGGTCGGGACGAGAATAACCGCAAGGTTGCTCCTGGGTTGTATTTTGTCCGGATGGAGAAGGGGGGAGAGGGGTTCAAGAAGATAGTGTTAATCCCGTAGTGTTTAATTTGACCCAAAGTGTGATTCATAGTATATTTTTTATTGTATGGTTCTTAAAACAACAGTTCAGGAGGTCTCAATGAAAAAACTTATGATGGGTGCGCTGGCGATTATTCTCGCGTTCAGCGTCGGACAGGCAGGGTGGATTTCGGTCAACGGGGCCACCGGCAGTCCCAAGATAAGTATTCTTGAGCAGAGTTCTAACGGCACAACTTTTGAGATAACCGTTCCCGGTCTTGAGACAGACCGGGTGGTTGTGGCTGGTGAAGAGTTTGTGTCGTTGCATCTGCCTGGGGAGGTGATGGCGATATTAGAGGAGGGTAAGCCCCAGGTGCCAAAGGTTTCAGTACTACTTGGGATTCCAGATGGCGCCGTGGTTACTTACCGGGTTTTGGAGAAAGAGACCCGTAGGTTTAAGGTTGATAGAGTTTATCCGCTCCAGCCACCGCTCCTTGATAATCAACAACCTGGTCCGCTGGTGATTGACCGTTCCTTTTACACCCGGGATGTTTTTTATCCGGGTGTGGACCTGAAATTGATCAACACCGGGGTCTGGCGTGACCTGGCGGTAGCCAACATTCAGGTTTATCCGGTTCAGGTAAATCCAGCGAAAGGGGAGATTGAGGTTACGAGCCGGATTCGGGTGCGGGTTGACTATGCCGGCGGAATGTATCCGCAGGTTGTGGCAGACTGGATGGTGCCGATTTATAATCAATATGTTGATAACTTTTCCCGGTTGCCGGTTAGGGCGTTAACCGATTACGCCCCTGGTGTACGCTATCTGGTGTTCTGTCATGAGAGATACGATACCTGTGTTTCTCTTAATGACTCGCTTTTGGCCTGGGTTCGTCAGCGGGGTTATGAGGTGAGAAAGATTACCAAAGCCAGTTTTACCGCCCAGGAGATAAAGGACTCAATCCGGGCAGAGTATAATCGGAACAATCCCCGTTTGTTGCGCTGGGTTTTATTGGTAGGCGAATACGGTGAGATTCCGATGGGTTCTTACACTGGGGTCGGGTATTCGGATTTCTGGTATTCTGACATTGAACCTTGGCCCGCTGGTGATAACTATCCGGAGATTGGTATTGCCCGGCTTTCGCCCAAGACCCCGGTAGACCTGGGAAATCAAATCCGTAAAATTTTGACTTATCAGAAAAACCCGCCGGCAACCAATAACTGGCTGGACAAACTGACGATGCCGGCACACTCAGAACAGTACCCCGGAAAGTATTCTGGTTGTGTTCGGGGAATTTACTTTATGCCCAAACCCTACTGGAATCCGGCGGTGGTGGAGACGATTATGGGATATTATACCGGCAATGCCATGGTTACCAGTGCTATCAATCAGGGCAGAGGAGTTGTTGCCTACCGGGGGCATGGCGATACTATGGAATGGTGGCAGTGGGGAACCGAAGGTTCCTGGTATAACTCCCATGTTGATGCGCTAACCAATGGCGACTTGACGCCGGTGGTTTATAACATCGCCTGTAACTGTGGCGCGATCATTTCCAATGTTTGCCTTTCTGAGAAATGGATGAGTAAGTACCCCGGAGGAGCGGTGGCAAGTCTGGCCGCCACGCAGGCTTCATATACACTTCCCAACCACGGTATCTGTTCAACACTGGTGCGGGCGACCTGTGATACCTGGACCATTACGGTGCCGGGTGTGCGTAACTATGGGCCAACGGTGTTTAACCTTGCCGATATTAAATGCTATGGCGTTGATGCC
This sequence comes from uncultured bacterium, assembly GCA_964412225.1. GTDB lineage: Bacteria > Hydrothermota > Tepidihabitantia > Tepidihabitantales > Tepidihabitantaceae > CAYPNB01. Next base: position 203,446 of record CAYPNB010000002.1, read on the forward strand.
TATGTGGCGAAGTACTGGCCCAGCAACCCCTACCTCTACAATATATGGATGTATGTGATGCTCGGTGACCCATCAATGCCGGTTTGGGCAGGTGGTATGCCCCAGACGCCAACGGTGACATTACCGGATTCAATTCCCACCGGACCTTATAACCTCAATGTAACGGTAAGAATTGGCACCAGACCGGTGGAAGGGGCTCTGGTATGTGCCTGGAAGGACCCGGATGTTTATGTCGCAGAGAGAACCGATGCGAATGGTATTGCAACCCTGGCAATAAATGCCGGAACACCGGGTTATTTAAGGGTAACGGTAAGCGAAGGGCATGCCCAGCATTCCACTCCGGGGGCCCAGCACACCCCGATACTACCGTTCAGTACGACCAGGCCGGTTGGCGGTGGTGGGACGCCCCAGCCGAATGTGGTTTATGTGAGTAATATTGTAATTGATTCGCCGCCAGGAGGAAACAACAACGCCCGGTTTGACCCAGGTGAGACCGGAAAAATCATCGTTACGCTGCGCAATAACGGAAATGCGGGTGCCCAGAATGTGACCGCAAGGTTAAAATCAACAAATGCCCAGTTTGTTATTACCGATTCTACCGCCAGTTATGGGGATATTCCGCAGGATTCGGTCCGGAGCAACCGTAGCGACCCATTTGTTGCTCAGGCAGGTGGTGGTATTACCCCGGGGACAATGGTAATCTGTACATTAAAGGTGCATTCCGATAACTGGCAGCACGACTGGACATATACTTTCAGCCTTCAGGTGGGGCAGCCGCCGTTGCCGGGTCAGTTTATGATAGACCTTGATACCGGTTCGGTGCTGCTTTCCGTATGCGCCATCGGGTCAATCGGCTATGATGAACCGGCGGCTGACCTCGGACAGGGGTTCCGGGTTCCCAAGACAGCCTCTTCCTGTTTATATTTCGGTTCGTTAATGGCAGGGAATTCACCCACCTATCTTGTTGACCATTTCTATTCTCAGCCGGCGAGTTCGGGCACAAATCACGACTGGCAGACACCAGATAGTTTCCGAATGGTTACCCCTCCGGCACCGGCAGATGAGCACTGGTTGAACACGCTAACCGATGCTGGTCACTCCGCCCCCAAGGGGTTACGGGTCAATCAGCACTGGTATATGAATAATGAAGGTGGCTATGATGACTGGGCGGTTGTTACACTGGAGTTCACCAATGCCGGTTCCCAGCCGATTAATGGGTTGTACGCGGGAATGGTCGGCGATTTTGATGTTGGTTCATCACCGACGACCAATATCGTTGTTTCAGATACAGTGCGCCGGGCGGTGTTAATCCGGCAGTCATCCAGCGAGAACCCTACTGCGGGATTTGTGCTTCTGGAGCCAAACCGGTATGCCAATATCGGAGCGCTTGACCATCAGGTTTACGTCTATCCTGATTCCTGTATGACCGATGGGCAGAAGTTCCGGATGCTTAACGGGACAATTGTTCAGCGTAATTCCAATCGTTCCTATGACTGGTCGGTTTTTGTGTCAGCCGGACCGCAGGACCTGCCGGTAGGCGGTGTGTGGCGAGTGGCAATTGGCGTGGTTGGTGCGACATCGGTTAACAGTTTCTGGGAGGCAAGCGATAGCTGTCAGCGATGGTATAACGCCAATCTGTTGGGAGTTGAAGAAAAGGAGCGGGCACCGTTGATTGCCAGCACCAAGCAGCCGGTGATTATTACGCCCAATCCGTTCCGTAACAGTGCCGTCATCAACTACTTCAGTCCGGTAAAGGGTAATCTGCAGTTGACGGTGGTTGATGCCGCCGGAAGGGTGGCAGAGGAGCAGGTTGTGGCGGTTGAAGCCGGTGCGGGCAGGTTATACTGGCGACCGAAAGGGCTTGTACCAGGTGTTTACTTCCTAAATGTGAAGACACCGGATGCAGGCGCAGTTGCCAAGTTCTTGGTTCTGGAGTAGGTCGTTTAAGTTAAGCCATAGCGGGGCGCCCATTGTCTGGGTGCCCCGTTTTTTATGATCCGGATTGAGCGGTTCCGGGTCTGGCGACGTTGAGCCGGAAGGCGCTGCGGGTACTGAGATAAATGCCGGCAGCGATGAGGAGCCCTCCGGCAATTTCGGCTCTGGTCGGGGGCTGGTGGAGCAGAAGCCAGGAAAGAACGGTTGTGCCTACTGGTTCGCCGAGAATTGACATCGCTACCACCGGTGCGGGTAGAAATTTGAGCGCCCAGTTGAAGGTGGTATGTCCCAGGACCTGGGGGCCGAGGGCGAGCAGGAAAATAAGAAGATAAACCTTTGGTTGATAACCGGTGATGGGGATGCGGTTGAGTATGGTGGTGAGCAGGAGGATGATGGCGGTGGTGGTATAAACGGGATAGACATAGTTGATGAGGGAGAGGCGAGGGCGGAGTTTGCGGCCGATAATCACATACCCGGCAGCACAAAGTGCACCACCGAGGGCAAGGATGTTACCGGTGGTGAGGGGGGTGGATTTCAGGGTTGGACCGGCGATGAGGAGGACTCCGGAGAAGCCCAGGAGAACCGCCCCACCAGTCTGCCAGTTCAGCGGTTCTTTTAAGAGAAATGGGGCGGCAAGGGTGACGAAGAGGGGGTTCATTGCAACAAGGACAACCGAGCTGACCACAGTGGTGTGTTTGAGTGATTCTATCCAGAGGGCAAAATGACCGGCGAGGAATAGTCCGGCGAGGAGAACAAGCCACCAGTTAATGACAACAAATTCGTTCCGGCGGGCAGGGAGATTTTTGCAGAAGAAGGGGGCAAGGAGGAGGCTGGCAAATACCATTCTGCCGGTGGCGATGAGCAGGCTGGGTGCTGGTGTTATCCGGATGATTATTGAGGCAAAGGAGACGGCGATGATGCCGAAGCCAAGGGCGAGAAAAAATCGGAGCCGGGAAATGGGCATGGAAAGTAGTTTTCTTTTTCTTTTCCGTATGTCAAGAGAAACAGGAATAGCCGTTTTTAGCCCGGGAGGAGAATTTGACTCCGCTGGCAATTTCTCCTTTTTCAGGTTGGCGAACGAGATTCTTGGCGTGTTGTTGAAATCAGTTTAACCTCCCCCGTCCCCGGGTTTACCCCTTTTCTTGCTGTTGGGATTGGTTTTTCTTTTGTTTCTTTATCTTTTTTCCGGTTGGGACCGATGCCCTTTTGGTGACAGGTTTGGGCAGTCTGTTTCCGAAGGTTTTTCTTTTATGAGCCGATTGCAATCAGGATGTTTTCGGGTATATTTAAACTGATGCGATGTCTGGTAGTTGTCCTTTTGATTGGGGTCAGCCTTGGTAGTTGGTTGGGTCCTTCGGCAACTGGATTTACCTTTATGAAGGTGGGGGTGGGGGCAAGACCGGTGGCGATGGGGCAGGCATTTACCGCTGTGGCGGATGATGCCAATGCGCTTTTTTACAATCCAGCCGGGTTGAGTTTTCAGTCAAGGTTTAACGCTAATCTGACGATGTGTCAGATGTTTCGGGATGTGTTTTATCTTTCCGGCGGGTTTAATGTAGGGGCATGGGAACGTTTTGGCATCGGTCTTGGTGCCGGGTATCTCAGCGCCACCGATGTCCGGCGTAGTGAACTGGGAGAGGAACTGGGGGCTTTCGGTATTAGTGATCTGGTTGTCGGTCCGGGGGTTGCGTGGCGTCCCTGGCGCGGGTTGAGTCTCGGCGGCGCGGCAAAGTTTGTTTACAGCCGGATTGACTCTTTTGCCAGCGGGGCGGTTTCGTTTGACGGCGGGGTGCTTTTTCAGCCGCTGCGGTATCTGAGTCTGGGGGCAAGTCTGCTGCACTTGGGGACACCTCGGAGGTTTATTCAGGAATGGGAGTATCAGCCGGTTAATCTGCGTCTGGGCGCCAGTTTTAAACTCCCGATTGAGAGGCATTATCTGCTCGTTGCCAGTGATGTCTCGGTTTATCCGGATTATGGGCCAACTGTTGGTGCCGGTGCGGAGGGAAAACTGGATTTGAGTCTTCTGGGTTCAAACCGGCAGGATGTGATTTATCTCCGGGGCGGGTATCAGTCCGGAGGGCATCTGGGAACCTGGTCGGGTTTTTCTTTTGGGGTTGGTTATGAGACGCCTATGGGTGGCGGGCTCAGTCTAACGGTGGATGCGGTTTATCTTTCTTACGGTATTCTTGGGGATGCCCAGCGGGTTGCCCTGGGGTTGAACTGGACACCGGTGGTAACCGGACGCTGAAAACCGGACCCCGGGGCAGAATTTTCATCTCAAAACCACCAGCAGAGCGGGTGTTGATATAGCGGATGCCCATTGCCGGCAAAATGGTCTCCAGACCCGCCGGGGTGGGATGCCGTCCCATCACCACCACATATTCTGGCTGGATGGAATCAAACAGCGCTGTCGGATTTCCTTTGCGACTGCCATGGTGGGAGGATTTTAGCAGGTTAACCTGTGGGGTCTGGTTAATCGCCCTGAACAATTCAGGTGTCTCGCAGTCGCCGGGGAAGAGCATTACAAACCCTTGGTTTTCAATTCGCGCAACAATGGAAACCGGATTGGTAGGAATGAGACGGTGGGAGTAAAACCAAAGGGTCGTGGTGTCGGGCCAGAGGAAGTTGATTTTATAACCCAACCCTTTTAGTTCACTGTCGGCACCGGCGATAAGGATTTTGGTGCCGGTGCGCTCAAGATTGCGGAGCACATTTTCGTAGTCTTTATCACCTTGGTGGGTGGGGACAATCAGGTGGTCAATTTTAACGGCATTTTTCAGCTCTAGGAGACCGCCGTAATGGTCGCGGTCCGGGTGAGTGATAACGACCACATCAAGCCGTTTTATCCCCCGGGAGCGGAGAAAATTGGGCAGGATGTCAGTTTTGTCAATGGCGGCATCAATCAGTAGTTTTCTACCCAGGGTGTCTACAAGAAGGGTTGCTTCACCGCGCCCGGTATCCAGGAATGTGACGGTAGAATGGATACGGTGAAAAAGCGGTAGCCAGAGAGGTAAGGCGAGCGCGGCGAGGAGCCCGATTTTGAAAAGTTGGTTGCGCCGGTATTTGTGGTAGTGTAAGGGAAAGAGACTCATTGCGTAGAGATAAAAGACCCAGAACCAGGGGACCTTCCCCGGTTCAACCAAGGCCAATTTCAGATTACTGAACAGGTGGGCAATGAAGATTATCAGTTTCAGGAGGAGCCGGAGCGATTCTGCCGGAATGGATGCCAAAGCGGGGTGGATGAGGTTGAGCACGGTAACGAGCAGCCCCAGCGGTAGGGCCAGAGTGGTGAGAGGAACCAAAAAGAGGTTAGAGAGAAAAGCCAGAGGCTGAAATCGAAAGAAGTGGTGGAGAAGAAGCGGGGCGGTGCCCAGGGTGGCGGCAAGGGAAATCAGGATTGGTGATAGAAGATAGTGATGGAGAGGATGGGGTAGGGGCTGGTTTTTGAATAAAGGTTCAAAACGCGGGGTGACGACAACAATGGCGAGAGTGGCGGCAAAAGACAGTTGAGCTCCAGGATTGAAAAGGGTTGCGGGGTTAATGAGCAGCATAACGATGCCGGCGAGGCAGAGGTTGGTTAGAGGGGTAGAACGACGCTGGAGTGGGGTGCTTAAGAGCGCTGCCCAGGCCATTACGCCGGCGCGCACCGCCGATGCCCGCCAGCCGGCAATAAGGATATAAAAAAGGGTGGCGAGGCTCATTATGCTAAATCGCCACCACCCCCGAATCCGGAACACCGAAAGCAGGAGCCAGAAAACCAGGACAATTATGCTTACATGGATGCCAGAAACCGCCATCAGGTGTAGCGTTCCAGAGTCAATGAAGGCGTTTTTTACCGATTCGGGCAGACCAGATTTTTCTCCCAGGAGGAGTCCGAGCAGTAAACCGGCTTCGTTACCACCGACCTGCCGGTGAATTGTTTTAAAGAAATAGCGCCGGGCGGGCATAATAATATGGGTAAGGAGTGGATTGCCGCTGGAACGGTTGAGTGTTTTTATTCCGGAACGGGCTATTGAGGTGCTGCCCACAATTCCCTGGTTGAAGAGGATCTGGTTGTAATCGGGCATACCGGGGTTGCGCGGTAGCGAAAGGGGGCGGATTTTTGCGGTTATCGCTATTCGGTCGCCATAGTGTAAAGGAAAAGAATCTTTTAAGAAGAGCGTTATTTTGCCGTAAAGGGGCGGCAGGAGCGATAGCGTAGCCCGATTTGTCCCCAGTGGTTCCTGGACGACGATGCCTTCAAACCGGGTTATCTGATAGGTTTGGGGATGGGGTGGTGCGGGTTTCTGAGCACTGTTGTAGAGAAATGCCGCGGCGGCAAGGGAGAGATAGAGGGAGATAGATTTTGTCCAGGGCATAATGATGAACCCGATAACGATAAACGGCAGGGCGCTCCACCAGGGCGTGGAGACGGTTGCGTTGAGTGCGATACCGGCGGCGATGATGATTAGTGCTCGCACGGCAGCGTATTTCATTCCGAATTGAACGGGAGAAAACCAGGACATACTTAATATAAGAAGCATTTGCCGGGCATTGTCAATCATCGGCTGTTTTTCTTTTGGTGCGTTTTGCCGGTTTATTTGACACGCGGGTTAATTTAATTAAAATGTAAATGTGATGGGTGCGGCGCTGGCTTTGCTTTTCATCGGCCAGTTAAGCTCTTTTGAGATTACCCCTGTTTCTACCCCTCAGTATGCCGGTGATTCTTTCAGTATAACGATTATTGCCCGTGAGCCCTCGGGCGGTGTTTACGATTACAACCGGCCCGCCTTCCTTTCTACGACGCGGGGTGCGATGTTTATCTATCCCAATGTTATCGGTCCTTTTCGTAACGGGGTGTGGCAGGGACGGGTAATGGTGACCATTGCCGACAGTCTGGCAATTCGTTGCACCGATGATTCCGCCCGGGTGACCAGCAACAGCAATGTGTTTGAGGTTTTTCCCGGAGCGCCAGCAAGGTTTTTGACAATATTACCGGGTCAGCAGTTAAGCCCGGGAACACAGACCGGGAGATTGGGGCAACCAGATAACCAAACCGCCGGGGATAGTTTTCAGTTTCAGGTTTATCTGACCGACCGCTGGTGTAATCCGGTTCAGTTCCGTACCGACAGCGTTTATTTTGCCGCCAGCGACGGCTTTGCTCGTCTGCCCGCAGGAGGAGAAATTTCTAACGGCAGCGGTAGTTTTACCGCCTCTTTCCGGGCTGCTGGACCGCAGCGGATTTTTGCTTTATCCGCTTCTGGTCAGCCTTTTCTGCCGGATACATCCGCGACTTTTATCGTTAATCCCGGTGCGTTTGCCCGGTTGCTCTTGCTTTTACCGGGAGAGGTACCACTTCCCGGGGATACTGCGACCGCCGCCTGGCAGACGCCGGGCAAAATTAACGAGCCGTTACCTCAGTATGTACGGGAGCAGTTTACGGTTCAGGTTTATCCCTGCGACAATTGCTGGAACAGGGTTATTACAACCGGGTTAACCGTTTCATTGCGTTCCGATTACCCCGCCGTGTTTCTTCCTGCCGAGACCACTTTAACCGATAGCGTTTCCTTTTCGGTACAGTTTAATTTTGCCGGACCGAATCAGAATATCTGGGTCAGTGACCCAGCCCGGACCTATGAGTCCTACCGTACCCTTCTGGAAATTAAAGCCCGGGGGACGAGTTTAATAATTACCGCTCCGGATACCGTGGTAGCAGGGGAAACCGCCAAGATCCGGGTGGTTGTTCAGGATGCGAACGGTGAACCAATCACTGCTACTGTCTGCCGGTTTAGTGTAATTAAAGGGAATGGCGACATGCTGGAAGAGGCACTGCTTACCGATACTCTGGGGATGGTGACGGCACATTTCTTGTGCACCCGAGCCCGATTCGCCGAATTTGATACCATTAAGATAAGTTCGGGGGTGGCGGAGTCACTGATTGGAATTTATGTTGATATTCCGGATAGTACATTGATGTTGGGCAAGATAGTTGCCTTTCCCAATCCCTTCGGGTTTAACCGGGATGGGGCGGAGATTTTTTATTATCTCAATTTTTCCTGTCCGATCAGTTTCCGGATTTACGACCAGTTTGGTAATGAGGTGATTTTCTACCAGTTCCGTCAGGGAGAGCCGGGGGCCCGGGCCGGTGTTAATCGGGTTATCTGGGATGGAAGGAATAAGGAGGGGCGACGGGTTGCCTCCGGTGTTTATCTCGTGCAGGTGGTGGGGCAGGTTCATACCAAGGTTGTGTACCGGAGCGTTTACCGGTTGGGTGTGGTATGGTGAAAAGGCTTTGTTGTTTTCTTTTTGTCTTTGCGGTTGCGCTTGCCGGAGAGGGTGGACTCCCCGGCGCCTTTCTTAATTACGGGGCGGCACCGCGCAGTCTCGGTATGGGCAAAGCGTTTACGGGCGTGGCTGATGACGCCCAGGCGGTTTACTTCAATCCCGCTGGTCTTTTTCAGATGAATACCCATGAGGTGCTTGTGGCCCATTCGCAACTTTACGGGGCGAGGATGGAATATCTTGCCTATGCGTTGCCCACCAGGGAGTTCGGTACGTTCGGAATGAGCATTCTTAACTACGGTAGCGAAGGAATTGATTCCCGGACGCCAGAGAATCGTTACTACGGTCCTATGGTTTTTGCCGAGAATGCCTATATGGTAAGTTATGCTTACAACCCTTTTAATTTTCTCGGGGTTGGCGGTACATTTAAGTTAATCACTAAAAACCTGGCTGAATACGGAGATGTCGCAGTAGGCGCGGATGTGGGAGTTTTGGTCCGGGCACCGAGGATTTTCAGTTTTGGTTTTACCGTTCAGAATGCGATTGAACCGGTGCTCACACTGCATACCCTCTCGGACCGTTATCCACGAACATTCCGGCTGGGAGCGGCGGCACGGTTACTCCAAGACCGGGTGACATTTACCGTTGATTTAGTTGCGCCTTTGCTCCGCCTACCTGACTCAGTGGCGCCTTATAACCCGATTAACAAATGGAAACTTGATTTAACTCCTCGTGGCGGAGTGGAGTTTGAACTTGTTCCTGGTGTGCTTGTTCACCGGGTAGGAATTGACCCGAACGAAATCAGTTTGGGTTTGGGTGTGCACCGGTTCTGGGGGAAAATGGGGCTCGGGGTTGATTATGCGCTTCTTTTGCACCATCAATCCGGATATCAGCTTGCCCCGACTCATAAGTTGGGTATATTCATTGATTTTGCTGGATTCCGGGTATGGGTTGATGCCGAACCGAAGCTGTTTACTCCTAAACCAGATGACAAACAGAATGTATTGTGGATGGATATCCGGACGATATCCCGGGCGCCGGTTAAACGTTGGCAGCTGTTAATTAAAAACAGTTTTGGTGAGGTGGTTCGCAGTTATAGCGGATGGGATGCACCACCACCGCGGGTGTGGTGGGATGGGCTTGACGATGCCGGCAGACTGGTTTCCGATGGCCGATATTATTACGACATTGTGGTTGTTGACCAACGGAATTCATCGTTGAATTTTTCCGGACTTTTGACCACGGTGATGACCCGCGGACCGCAGGGGAAAATTGAAATAAGACCAGGAGAATAACAAGATGAACGGCGCTGGTAAAGCGGCCTGGCGTCGGCGCGTTTCACTATGAATATAGGATTTTTTTTAATTGTTCTCGGCGTCCTTTCCCCTCAGGAGATGCGGGAACTGGCAAATCGTTACAACCAGGTTCAATTACAGATTGAACAGCAGAAATATAACGAAGCGTTAAACGGACTTAATGGGCTGGTGCGCCGTTTTGGTAACAGTGAATTTGGCGACGAGTTAAACTACGCCCTTGCCGAGTGTTATTTTAACACCGGGAATTACCGTCAATCGTTGGATATTTTTAAAAGGTTGCTGGAACGTCCCCGCTATTCTTATATTAAGCCGGAAGCGATGTATGGCGCGGCGATTTCTTACATTATGATAGGCAACTACCGACAGGCGCAACTGCTTTTAGAAAAACTGGCAAAAGAACCAGGATACTCAACCGACCCCCGCACCAATTTTGCCCTGGGTGTGCTTTATTATTTCCAACATTCTTACGAGCAGGCGCGGGCAAACCTGGAGGGCGTGGCGTTACCGGAAGCCAAGTTTTATCTGGGGAAATGTTATGCTCAACTGGGCAGTCCGATGCGGGCGCTGGTGAAGTTTAAAGAGATTACCGACGAGGTGCCTAATACGCCACTGGCTCTGATGGCGCATTTCAGCGCCGGACTGGCGCTCTTTATTAATCGTGATTACGACGGCGCAAGGGCAAAATTTCAATTCTTTATTGATCAGTTCTCCTTTTCCCCGCTGGCTGATTTCGCCCACTATTTTTTGGGGTGCGCCCTGCTTGCCCAGCGAGAGTACCCGGCCGCGATTGATCATTTCTTGCCCTTGACCCGCTCCAGCAATAATTTTCTTGCCGCTCATGCCCACTATTTTTTGGGTTATGCCCAGATGGCGTTAGGCAGGGCACAGGAGGCGGTGGAACGTTTCCAGCGGGTGCGGGCAAATTATCCTCGGACCAAAGTCTCCAGTTATGCCCATTTACAACTGGCAGAGGCGATGCTCGCCACCGCGGATACCACTCAGACACTTCTGGCGACAAGCCAGTTGAGCCGGATGTTTGTTACCGGAGAACTTGCCGGCGTGGGAAATTACCTTTCGGGGGTGATCTATTATCAGGTGGGGGAGTACCGCAACGCGGCCGAGCAATTTGAGAATATTGTTGTAAATTATGCCCATACCGGGCTCCGGGAACCCGCTGCGGCAATGTTGCTTTTGACGCTTAACAGTAACGGTGAGTTTGAGAAAGCCATGGCGGTTGGGACGAAGTACCTTGTTGATTATACCGGCGAGAATTCGGAATGGCGTCCACGCATACTTTACGCCCTGGCGGAGGCGTTTTACTACAGCCAGAAGTATAGTGAGGCGGATAACTATTATCAACAGGCTTACGGTCATCCGGCGGGTTCTGAAATCGCGCCCTATGCCCGACTGGGGCGCTGTTATTCGCTATATCATCTGGGTCGGTTAGAAGAGGCGGTTAACGGTTTAAAGGGACTTTTAAACGCCCGATTGGATGACACACTGTTTACCATCGCTGCTTACCTTGGCTATGGTTATTGCCTTTTTAATCAGGGGGAGTACCTGAAGGCGCTGGATGTTTTTGAGGCGTTAACTAACACATTTCCCGATGATTCTTTGGCGGCCGTGCCCGGTTACTTTTACGCTGGTTACTGTTATTATCAATTGAAATATTACGGACAGGCGGTTGATGCCTGGACGGTATTAATGAATCGGTTCCCCGAGAATAACCTGAAGGTGGCGGAGGCGGCGTTTCGAACCGGTGATACCTATTTTAAGGCGCTGGAGTATGATAAGGCGATTGCCGCATTCCGGTTTGTAATTGAACGGCACCCCTTCTCTCCGTTTGCCGCTCCCGCTCAGGCGTTGATTGCCCAGTGTTATTATAATCGGCGTCGGTATTTGGACGCGATTCGGGAGTATCAAAAATTCCTTGACCTTTATCCTTCTGATGCCCAGGTGCCCGGGGTAAGGAAGAGTCTGGAGATGAGTTATTACCTTGCCGGTCAAGAGGATTCCAGTGTAATGCGGGAGTTTCTGGAGCGATTTCCCCAGTCAGAAATGGCCGCCGAGGGTCAGTATAACAAAGGGAAAGAACTTTTTAATGCCGGTCGGTTTGAAGAAGCGATAGTAGAGTTTCAAAAAACGGTAGTAAATTTTCCCGGGTCGGCGGTAGCGGGTGATGCGCAGTTGTTAACTGCCGAAGCATACGCCCAGCTTAAACGCTGGCCCGAAGCGGCGGCGGCGTATCAGAAATTTTTGAGCTACTTCCCTGACCACGAACAACGAGCGGGAGCCTTTTTTAACCTTGGGATTGCCTTCTTTAATGCCGGCGAGTACAAGTTAGCACTCAAGGCGTTTGAGACGGTAGCGGATTCGTTTGGCAGCAGTGAATATGTGGAGAGCGCCAAAAAGAATGCCGAAATCTGTCGGAAACGCCTTGGCGCGGGACAGATGGAAATGCCGGCAGAAGAACCGGCTGAGGGTCCCGGAGGTGTTCCTCAACGAGAGGAGATTAGTAATCCATCAACCGAAGGAGTGAAGAAACCATGATAATGGGTCAGAGTATAATTCAAATTTTCAAGAACAGCATCGTGATGGTAATTCTCCTGTTGGCATCAATTACCGCGCTGGCGCTGATTCTGGAACGGTTCTGGTATTTCATCCGCAACCGTTTTAATCCGACCAAGGGGCTTGTGGAATTACGGCGGGTTCTCTCCCAGTCGGGCCTCAAGGCGGCACTGGAGTGGAGTCGGAAACAGAACAACCCGCTCGGGCGGCTTTTCTCTGTGGCGCTGGACAATATTACCCTTAACGACGATGAACTTTCCGATTTGCTCTACAGTTTGATTCTTGAGGAGCGGATTCGTTACGAACGTTTGCTGGGGGGGATGGGGACGCTGGCTAATGCGGCGACGCTCTTAGGGCTTTTGGGAACGGTTACTGGTTTAATCGGGGCTTTTGGTAATATTGCCGCCACCGGTTCAGGAGGGCCAGCGGTTGTGTCTAAAGGTATTGCCGAAGCGCTGCTGACCACGGCATTCGGACTTCTTGTTGGCATTCCGGTGCTTTTCTTTTATAACTATTTTTCCAAGAAAGCCGCTGATCTGGCAATGTCGCTGGAAAGCACCGCAGAACGTTTGGTGGTAATTTTAGGAAGGTATAAAAGGCAAGGCGGTAAGATGTTGGTGGATAGCGAACCGGTGCCCTGTTCGCCAGTAACCCCGGCAGAGGATGCCGCCTGGAAGTTCTGATATGAGACGGAGACCAATTGACCGACGGCGGAATCCCGGGTTGATATTAAATTCTCTGGTGGATGTGGCGCTGTCTTTGGTCATTGCCTTTATGGTTTCAATGCCGTTGTTCTTTGAGTCGGGGATCTTTGTATCGGCACCGGCTGCTGCCCGCACCGGGGCAAACGAACCCGGGTCTGATATCAAGGCGAATATATTCCTTACCAACGATGGCAAAATTCTTCTGAATGAGGCGCAGGTTTCTTACGAAAATCTCACCGAATTATTGCCTCGGCTCCTGCAGCGCAGTGTTGAGCGACGGGTGGTGGTGGCGGCAGAAGACCAGGTTAAGTACGACCGGGTGATGAGGGTGTTAGACATTGCCAAGCAGTCCGGGGCCGCCGACTTGGCTTTATTACGAACAAGGAGGACGCGATGAGAGAGGCGCCTAACCTTGATATTTTACCGATGGCCTGCGTGGGTTTGATTTTGGTGTTGGTGATGATGGTTGTTGCACCAATGGTATTGACGCATAATTCTACACCGGTGGATGTGCCCCAGACACATACTGCGGAACGGAAAACGGAAAACGACTTGACCATTACTTATACTGCTGACGGTCGGTTGTATTTCAATGACCAGGCAGTGGCGAACTTTGATGAACTGCAGGACCGGATTGCGGGCGAGATTTCCCGTGATCCGTATGTACTGGTGGTGGTGCGGGCAGATAAGGAGTGTTTCCACTCATCAGTTCTGGATATCCTTGCCTGTGCCCGACGTGCCGGTGCGGTGCGGATTGCCTGCGCAACAAAGAAAATCGATCCAGGTGGTTAAAATGTTTACCGAAAGAGGCGCACGAACTTTTGGGTTGACTCTAATAATTTCTGCCGTGTTGCATTTTGTCGGAATAATGCTGGTTTCCCGTTCTCGACCGATGATGGAATCGGCGTTTGATCTGCAGGAAGTCAGTTTTATGGATGTTACCTATCGTCCTGAGGTAGCGAAGGTCCTCTCTTCTTCGCCAGCCACCCCGGCACTGCCTTCTGGAGCAGGGACGATTTCCGAAGGCGTCGCGTCAACTTATGCGGCCGGAGTGGCGGCGGAAGACGTGGCACCGCTGGATATGAATGCGACACTGGAACGTTCCCCATCACAGGCGAAGATAGATCTTAACCGTTATGAGATGGCGCGGGGCGGCGATATGGATGTGATTCGCATCGGAGGTGCGGGTTCTTCTCAAAGTACGGAGGAGATCCTTGCTCAGGCGCCAATTACACTGGCAAGGGGTCCAGGGGGCGGCGGGAGCGGGACCGGTCTCAGAGGCGTTCCCGGTGTCCCCCAGCCGGCACAGCCGCAGCTGTCAATTGAGCATCGTCCCCTTACCAAACCCCAGACGAAAGCGGTTTTGCCTCAGCTTCCGTCCCAGAATCAGCCAACTCTTCAGGCACCGGTAAGTAGGGGAACTAGTTTCCAGATTGCCGGACCGATTTCCCAGCGGGAGATACTCAAAAAGGTAAAGCCCCGTTATCCCAAGTGGGCGATTGACCAGCGGATTAGTGGGACCGCTACCGTTCGTATCTGGGTGATGCCCAATGGAAAGGTGAAGGGAATACCTCAGGTTATCTGTAGTTCCGGTTACCCGGAACTTGACCAGGTGGTGGTGAATGCGTTAAGAGAATGGGAGTTTGCGCCCCTCGCTCCGGGTGTTAAGGCAGAGGACCAATGGGGTGATGTAACTTTTGTGTTTCAGTTGTCGTGAATATGGCGATTGTTTTTCTTGTTCTGCTGATTTTTACTCAACCGGCTGACAGTATTAAACCGAGCCCGCCGGCAGGAGAGCATTTGCTTGGAGAAGAGGTTATTACCGCAGAGACGGAGATAAAGATTAGTGACCCGAAGATATCATTTCCGCCGCGCGTTGACCCCTGGACACCGATTAAGGACCTTATGGCACCGGGCAATTATGTATTTGACGAAGCACTTTTTAAGTCAATTGACTCAATGACCATTCCCAATCGTTTTATGCGTTCTTCCTTTCTGCGGGTTCCGGTTGAAAAAAGTTTTATCTACGGAGACATTCTGGTATTTCTGCCTTCTTTTGAGAAACGGGTGGCAACCTGGGAGTTGGTGATTGCCAATTCCCTGGGGGAGACAGTGCGGCGGGTGAAACAGAAAGGGCAACCGCCGGCGGTAATCACCTGGGACGGCAGAACGGACAGCGGTGAGCCAATCGCCACCGGGGATGTGTATAGTTTTACTTTCAATGCTTACGATGCCCAAGGTAACCAGACACGGATTATCTGCGAGCCGCAGCGGGTTGATGCCATTGTTTGGCAGCAGGGGCAGGAGTGGATTGTTTCGGTGGCGGCAGACCGTTTGTTTGCTGCCAATGGGGCGCAGCTGGTTGAGCAGGCTGGTTCCCATCTGGACGAAATTGCCAATGTAGTCAAGGAGCGATTTAAAAAAGAGGTTGTGGTATACGTTTATTCGGAAAGGGAACAACTTGCCACCGAGCGATGTCGGGTGATAGGTAATGAGTTGGGGCGCCGGATGGTTTTACCCAAAGAGGCATTGAAGGTGGCACCGCGATTTATTCCTGGACTTCAACCCAAACATTCCAAAATAGAAATTCATATCATCTGAAATAACTGTCCTGCGCTAAACATTGTTGTTGACAGGCAGGGGTATTTCTCTAATATAGTGCAAAGGTGAAAGGGGTTTTTAATGAATGAAAATATCG
Source organism: uncultured bacterium (assembly GCA_964412225.1). Lineage (GTDB taxonomy): Bacteria > Hydrothermota > Tepidihabitantia > Tepidihabitantales > Tepidihabitantaceae > CAYPNB01. The sequence goes on from CAYPNB010000002.1 coordinate 218,928, forward strand.
GCTGGCTTTTTCCGGGGCAAGGTTCTCAGTTTGTCGGTATGGGCCGGGATATCTACGAGCGATTTTCGTCCGCGCGGGATGTCTATAAAAGGGCTGAGGATGTCCTGGAATTGCCAATTAAGCGGCTTTCTTTTGAGGGGCCAGAGGAGGAGTTACGGCAAACCCGTTACACCCAGCCGGCGATTTTAACTCATTCCATAGCGGTCTTGAGCGTTCTACCGCCAGTTGCCCGTCTTGTTGCAGGACATTCATTGGGGGAGTATACCGCACTTTATGCCGCCGGTTGCTTTGACTTTATCACGGTGATGAAATTGGTTAAGCGCCGGGCAGAGTTGATGTTCCGAGAGGGAGAAAAAAGGCCTGGCACAATGGCGGCGATAATCGGGCTGGAGGCCGGGGTGGTGGAGGATGTCTGCCGGGAAGCAGGGGGAGTGGTGGTGCCAGCTAATTACAATGAACCACGACAGACAGTAATCGCGGGCGAACCAGAGGCGGTGAAAAGAGCTATGGAGCTGGCGAAGGCAAGGGGTGCGTTAAAGGCAATTCCACTGCCGGTGTCAGGTGCATTTCACTCACCCCTATTAGAGGAATCGGCAAAGGAATTTGCTGCTTATCTGGATGAGTTTCCGATTAAGGTGCCGATGTTGACGGTGGTGATGAATGTTAGCGGTAGACCGGCAACGACCGCCGCAGAGGTGCGGGATAATCTGCGGCGGCAGCTTATATCTCCGGTGCGCTGGGTGGCGGTAATGCAGAGCGCGCGGGAGATGGGCTATCGGCGATTTTTTGAAGTTGGCCCCGGTCAGGTTCTGAGTGGTTTGGCAAAGCGGATTGACCGTGAATTTGTGGTGACGCCGCTGGGTAAAGCGGATGATTTAACAGTTTTTTTGAACGGGGGTGATAAATGAACTGGCGGGTATTTTTCACTACCTTTTTTACCACCTTGCTGGCCGAACTTGGTGATAAAACCCAGTTGGCAACCTTTTCTTTTGCCGCTGGATTTAATTCTTTTTGGAGCGTATTTCTGGGTAGTGCGCTGGCGTTGGTTCTGACTTCGTTGGTTGCCGCTCTGGTTGGTTCCACTGTTGCCAAATTTCTTCCGGTGCGCTGGGTTCACCTTGTTGCCGGAATAATCTTTGTGGTCCTGGGCGGTCTTTTAATTGCCCGTAGTGCCCGGGGATGAAAGTTAAATGCCGCCCGGAGGATTTCCGGGTGGAGGAGTTACTCCGACTCCGGATTAAATCCCGGGGTGCTTATTCCATATATCGGTTAGAAAAACGGGGCTGGAATACTTTAGATGTGATCCGGGAACTGCAGAGCCGTTATGGTCTGCGGGGTATTTCTCGGGCCGGTCTTAAGGACCGGTATTCGCTTGCCATTCAGTATTTATCTCTTCCTGGTAAAGGACCGCAGACGGTGGTTACCCCCAATTACCGGTTGAAGTTTATTGGCATGGCTGATGAATCAGTAAGGCGGGAGGTACTCATTGGCAACCGGTTTAGCATTACCATTCGTGAACTGGGAGAAAAAGATACCGGGGTTGTCTGCACGCGGGTGCCTCTTATCCAACAGTTTGGTTTTGCCAATTACTACGATGAGCAGCGGTTTGGTTCTGCCCGTCACGGGCAGGGGTTTATCGCCCGGAAGTTGATTGCCGGTCATTATAACGGTGCATTAAAGCTTTATCTGGCAACTCCGGGACCGGGTGATGATTCGGCGACCAAAAGGCAAAAGCGGGAGCTGGCGGCAAACTGGGGTAACTGGCAGGCGTGTATGAAATGGGCACCTTTTGAAGCCCGCGCAGCATTGCGCCATCTTTTAGAACATCCGCGGGATTTCATGACTGCGGTGAGGCTGTTACCCAGGGTGATGCTGGAGCTTTTTATTAATGCCTATCAGGGTTGGCTCTGGAACGAGATACTGGCCCAGTTGCTGGAGGAGATGGGGGTTGTGAAACTGGTGGTGCCTTATTCATTTGGGGAGTTGAAGTTTTACGAGGAGCTTTCTTCTGCCGAGGCGGGCTATTTTAACCGGTTGACTATCCCTGCTCCGGGACCGAAGGCAGAATTTAAAAGTGACCGGGTGGCAAGGATTGTTAATGAGGTTCTGGCGCGAGAGGGGCTGGAACTGAAGGATTTGAAGTTGGGGCTACGGATCAGGGGTGTGTTTTTTAAGCCCTACGAGCGACCGGCGATTGTGAAGCCGAAAGGGTTGCAAATTTCCGGGCCGGAGCCGGACGAGCTATATCCCGGGAAGTGGAAGTTGCGACTTTCTTTTGTTCTGCCGGCCGGTTCTTACGCCACAATTCTTATTAAGAGGCTGGCTCAGGTGAAGTACCGATGAGCGTTTTTATTTTTCTGGTTTTCCTGCCGGGGTTAACGCCCCCCCGGGTGGCATTTGATCCGAACCGGACCTGGTTTATTCTGGAGGGCGAGCATTTTTCAGTGTATTTTTCCAGCCGGGAGAGGTTGATATCAGAGCAGGTTGAATTCGCCCGCGAAGTACTGGCAATTGCCGAGGAGGTCCGAGCGACCGTTGCCAGAAAAACGGGTCTGATTCCGGCCGAGCGGGTTCATATTATTGTGGCGGACTTTTTTGATTACTACAACGGTTGGGCAGTTCCTTTTCCTAACAATACGATAACAATTATCCCGACACCACCCGGGGGCGACCGGGGAAACGACGACAACTGGTTGCGCACCCTGTTATTGCACGAGTATTCTCATATTCTACAATTGGAAGAGTGCCAGGGGGTTCCTTTGTTTTTGAGGCGTGTCTTTGGCCGGGTGATTTTGCCCAACGCTTTGATGCCGGCGTGGCTGTGGGAAGGGTATGCGGTTTATAACGAGACCAACTTCAGTAATTTTGGTCGGCTGCAGAGTGCGGAATGGACCGGGATGATTTTGACTGCGGCAAGAGCATCCCGGGTTTTAGAAATTGACCGCTGGGGGCATTATCAACTTCAAAGGTACCCGGGAGGAATGGCACCGTATCTTTACGGCGCAAATTTTATTCAATGGTTAGTGAAAGACAGAAATGGCGATAGTGTTTTAACCCGGTTCAACCGGGTGGTTTCCGGACAGGCGCCGTTTCTTGAAAATCGGGCGGCAAGAATTGTGTTCGGTGCCAGTTTTAACCGGTTGTGGCAGGAATGGAATGCAGCGCTGAAACAGCGGGCGGACTCGGCAATGAGAGAGTTGAGAAAAAATAAAGTAACGGCGCTTAAGCGATTGACTTATGAGGGGTTTGATATTTCTTCTCCTTGCTGGGCTGCTAACGGTCGGGAAGTTTATTACGTGTCCAGAAATGGCAGGGAGCGGACAGCGATAAAGGTTCTGGAACTGGGCACAATGAGGGCAAGGGTGTTGTATCGGGGGGATATTGTTGGTGGGATTGCCGTTTCTCCGGATGGACAGCGGCTTGCTTTTGCCGAGATGCTGGTCAGTGGTAATGGTTATGCACAGAGTGATATTTTTATTTTTGATATTGAGACGGGGGGGAAAAGGCGGGTGACTTTTAACGAGAGGGCGAGGGATCCGGATTTTCTTCCGGATTCGGGTGTTATTGTGTATGTATCCAATAAATCAGGGAAAAACGAGTTGGTACTCAGGGATTTATCATCGGGGGAGCGGATTCAGTTGACTGAAAACCGGGAGGGTGTGGTTTATCACCGTCCGCGTGTTTCTCCTGGTGGTGGGCTTGTTGCGGTGGGGGTTTGGCGACCAGGAGGTTATGCCGATGTAGAACTGTTTGATATTAAAAGCGGGTGGATGATTCCGATTACCGCTGACCGGGCGAATGACATTCATCCGGTCTGGTCTAGAACCGGAAAGTTCCTGTTTTTCGTTTCGGACCGGGACGGGTTTTCCAACCTTTACGCCTACGGGGTAGAAAACAGGGTGATCTATCAATGCAGCAATGTGTTCGGTGGTGTTTTTGAGCCGGCGATATCCCGGGATAACCGTAAAATTGTTCTGGTTTCTTGTTTTGCTGATGGCTGTGACCTGAGTCTGATGGATTTGCAGGCAAAAGAGTGGCGGCGGGCAGAGGAGTTCAGGGACCCCGCTCCTGATTCTGTTCCTGTACCGGTAACGGTTAAATCACAACTTTATTATTATACGCCATTGCCAACAATGCTACCCCGGTTCTGGCTGCCGTGGGTTGGTTTTGGTTCAGAGCGAGAGGTTGGGGTATTTACCCTTAACTGGGATGTGTTGCAGTTTCATTATTACTGGTTAGCGGGCGGTTATCGTCTGGATTCCCGGGTGCCTTTTCTGAAGTTTAATTATGAATTTTATCGTTATCGGCCGGTCTTTAGTATTAAAGGGGATTTCAGCCGGGAACGACAGGCAGGACGGTTAGGGGTACGTTTACCGTTTTACGGAAACGATTGGTTTCAGGTATGCGGTGGGGGAGCCAATTTTGTTCAGGAGAGGGCACCCGGACTGGATTTTGATCTGTTCTGGAGATTCAGTAACGCCCGTTCCTATCGTTTTTGTACGGCACCGGTAGAAGGTAGAAGCATCGGGTTAATTATGGATGGTGAGACAAAGGCGGTGTGGGGAGAAAAGAACCGGTTCCGGATTACCAGTTACTGGCTGGAGTATTTCGGGATGCCGCCGGCGGCCTGGAGTTTGAGGACAAAGTTGGTGCTGGGAACCGCACTGGGAGATACATCCCGATTCCACGCCTTTCAGTTTTCCGGTCAGGAGGGGTTGTTAATGGTGCGGGGGTATCCGGGATCGTTGCCCCGGGGGAGGAATGTTTTTGGACTCGGGGTGCAGTTTGAGACGCCGGTATGGTGGATTGAGCGGGGAATGGCAGGAATACCAGTATTTTTCCGCAATATTAACACGACGTTGTTCTGGGATGCAGGATGGGCAGGGGAGCATTTGCGGTTAGATTTAAACAATTGGCGGACCGGCGTTGGTGGAGAAATCAGAGCCCAGTTTTTTCTGTTTCATTATCTGCCGCTTGATGTTAAGATTGGCGCTGGCGTCGGGTTGACGCCCGGAATAGAAAAACAAATTTATTTCCGGTTGGAGAGTCAACTTTTGGATGAGTTGTTAGGAAAGAAACAGTTCCCGGTTATCTACCGGGAGTATTCCGGGCAATAGAAAACCACTGCCAGCTCAGGTACCACAAATCGGGCACTTGGCTTCTATTTTATCCGGGGGCTTGGGATGCTCGTTTTGTTCTAAAGAACCACACTCACAATAGCGGTGATAGAGATAGCACTGGTTGATGTAAGCCTCGCGTGGCGAGATCGCCGGTTCATACCAGAAGAACTCGTACTCCTTCCAGTGGGACTTAATTGCTTCGCGTAGATTGCGTTCTGCCCTCGCCACCACCGCCACCTGCCGGGGGTTTTTTGCCAGACAGTAGACACCGCCAACGCGGTCGGGAACAGAGATATCAACCTGTAACGGTCGGAGAAGATAAGGTCCACGCATATGACCTCCTTAATAAAAAATTTCTACCCCTTAGGGTAGGCTTCTACGACCTGATAATTCGGGTAACCCAAAAACCGCATTCTCACTGCAGTTGTATTTTAAGAGATTTTTTCATTTTGTCAAGAAAGTTGAGACGGTTAATTGACAGTCCCGGCCGGGTCTATAATTATAAGAGCCACAAATTTGTCACAATTCACGTTTTAGTTTCAGCGGTGTTGCTATTAGCCGCGGTATCAAATAGTTACAATATTTATCCTCTCCCGGAGACGGTGGGGGGGACCGTTCCCGGAATAAGGGACCTACCGGGACCGTTGAGTGGTGCTAATTTTAGTTTTAATAACGATGGTGTTTTTTATTTTTCTATGGATATGAGTTAAAATAGGAAGGAGTTGGTTTTAAATAATCTGCTCTGGGTAATGAAGTAGGTTTTAAAATAAAAATCAACTAGAGATTGTTGAATTGATTTGCATTTTGTGGCGACCGGGGTAAAATTGGTTAAGTGGTTAATAAGGAGGAGCAGAATGTGGACGGTTAAGGTTAGCCGTAGCTTCAGTGCAGCACATTTTATTGGCGGGCAGGGGGGGAAGTGCGAAGAATTGCACGGACATAACTATCGGGTAGAGGTTGCAGTGAGCGCCAGAAGGTTGAAGGAACCTGGGATGGTGGTGGATTTTGTTGAACTGCGCCGGCGGCTGGAGAGTATTTTGCCTGACCATCAACTGTTGAATAAAACTTATAATTTTAATCCTACGGCGGAGAATCTCGCCAAACATTTTTTTGATGAGATGGCGAAATTTTATCCGGTGGTCAGGGTTAGCGTCTGGGAGAATGACGAGTGCTGTGCTGAGTATACACCGGATAACTCAGGGGAGAACGAGCGCTCTGAGTAGCGATGGCGCGGTTGCCAAGTGGTGGAGAATGAGGAAGTAACTGCCCGGGGCGGGGAGGTGGATTTTCCTTCCCGGATGGTTGAGTTTTAAAATCAGGCGCCCGGTGGCATCAAAAACGGTAACTGTAGTAGTTCCTGCGGGCAGGTTGAGGTCAGCGGTGGTGATGATGGTTTTATTTTTTCGGGCAACAGGACTCTCGGTGTTGGTAGCGGCAGGATAGAGAATCTGTCCCATTTCCAGTGCCCGGGCGGCATTAACTAAGCCATAACCAAAGTAGTCGTCTTTATTTGGTTGTCCCATATCAATAGCGCTGGCGGCAATTATCGCCCGCACCTGATTTGGGCTTAAACTGGGGAAGCGGGACAAAAGGAGAGCAATAACACCGCTCACCTGTGGGCAGGACATAGATGTTCCCTGGGCTTCAACATACGCGCCACCGGTAGCGGTGGAGTAAATTGCCACACCGGGCGCGACAACCTCCTGTTCCGGGCCGTAATTGGAGAAATAGGCGATGCCGGAGAGTTCGTTGGTGGCACCAACAGCGATGCATTCCGAGAGCCGTGCCGGATAGGAAATGCCGCGATTGCCGTCATTGCCAGCAGCGGCACAGAGAACCGTTCCCCGGGAGAGGGCGTACCGACAGGCTTCAATAAGCGGAGTGGTGGCGGCGTCGCTTGCCAGACTTAAGTTGATTACCCGGGCACCGTGGTCTGTTGCCCAGCGGATTCCCTGAGCAACGTCGGTAATTGTTCCGGAGCCGGAATCGTTAAGCACCCGTACCGCCAGCAACTGAACTTGAGCCCAGCCGGCGATGCCAGTGGCGTTGTCACTTGCCGCGGCAATGATGCCGGCAACATGGGTGCCGTGAAATGCTTCGGGGATGGCGGTGTTGTCGGGTCGGGGGTCGTTGTCGTTGTTGATGAAGTCATAACCCAGTTCGCCCGACCGGAAGTTTGCCGTCAAGTCAGGATGAAAGTACTCAACACCGTTGTCCACCACTGCCACTTTGACATTGCCACCGGTGGTGATATCCCAGGCGCGGTCAGCATACATAACCCATTTATCCCATTGTTTTGTTAGAAACATTGGATCGTTGGGTGTTCGGCAGATCCGGGCCGGAAAGTCCGGTTCAACAAATCTTACTCCGGGCAGAAGGAGTAGTTTTTGCCGGAGGTTTTCTATGTCGGTGGCAGGATGGAGTTCAACAACCAAAAACCGGCCCTCCGAGTGAACGGTGCGGATGGTTCCGCTTTCACCTTTGATTGCGGCAATGATATGCGATTCACCGGTTGGTTCAAAGCCGATGACGAATCTACCAGGAATCGGTCGGGCATTTTCCGGGGCAGTTGGCGTGGTGCTAGCGCAGAAGGAAAATCTGTTTTCTAAAGTTAATGCCTGCTGGATGTCATCAGCGGTGACGGGCGGACAGATCGGCCGGCAGAAAAAGGCGATGAGGAAGAGGAGGATATTCATAGGTTATATTTTCAGGATAAAACGCGCCCAGTAGGTCTGGGTAGCACCGGTGGTGTTGAGAAATACGAGATAGAATGTCCCGGCGGTGGCAAGTGGATAGGTAACGGTTAGTTGGGCGATATTTCTTTCTTCATACAGAGGGGTGTAGTTTTGGCCCTGGCGATATCTGGAAAAATTGGTCTGGTCAAGGATGGAAAATCGGCTGATATTGCCATTGGTTGCGGCACGGGCATCACCGATGATGGTGGCAGCGGAATCGGCGGCGAATTCAACCCAGTAGAAGTAATTGTGGTTGAGTGTGATTTGGCCGTGAAAGATGTTTTTCCCGGTGAGTTCAAAGACCTGGACATTAACGGTGTCGCTGGAGCCTTTGTTGCCGGCAAGGTCGGTGGCGATGCAGAAAAGGCGGTGCCAGGAGCCGGCGGGCAGCGGTTCGGTATTCCAGGAGGCTGTTGCCGGTGAAGAGGTGTCGGTGGCGATAAGGACCCCATCTACGTAGAAATCAACTGTGGCAATGCCAAGTGAGTCAAACGCCTCGGCTTCAATCTGGACGACGCCGCTTACAAATGCCGAGTCCGCTGGTGAGCGGATAAAACAGGTGGGTGGCGTTTGGTCCAATTGCAATAAAAGATCGCAACCGGCAGTCAACAGTAGAAAGGGAAGGAGCAGTTTAAATTTCATATTCTTCCCCTTTCTGCGGGATGATAACCTCCGGGATTTTCATTTCCTGCAGTCCTTCGGCAAGTGCGCTGGCAGCCTCTGGTTCAGCATGGACGATGAATACCTTTTTCAGCCGGTGGCGACGGATGTTGCGCACGTATTCCAGGAGGTCGTTACGGTCGGCATGGGCGCTGAACTCATCCATTACCATTACCTCGGCGCGCAGTTCGTGTTCGTCGCCCAGTATTTTGACCACCGGTTGGCGTTCGGCAATTTTCCTTCCCAGAGTGTGTTGAGCCTGAAAGGATACGATGAGAATGAGGTTGCGGCTGTCGCCGATAGCGTGTTTCAGGTGATGGAGCACCCTGCCCGCTTCACACATCCCTGATGGGGAGATAACGATTAGCGGTTCCTCCATATGGTTGAGTCGTTTTGAGTCTTCGGCACGGTCAATGTAACGAAGGTTGGGAAAGTCAAATGGCCCGGCACCAGCGGCGAGTAATTTTCGGGTTTCTTCGTCAAAATAACCGGAGCTGTTGCGGTAAACTTCGGTTACCCGGGTGGCGAGCGGGCTATCAACAAACACCGGAACATCAGGGATTGCTTTCTGCTGGTGGAGGAGTTTTAGGTGATATACGATTTCCTGGGCTCGCTCTACGGCAAAGGCGGGGATGATAATTCTGCCGCCGCGGGCGAAAACGCGGTTGATAACCGCCGCTAGCCGGTTACCGATGTCGTGATAATCGCCGTGGAGCCGGTTGCCGTAGGTGGCTTCAATTATCAGGTAGTCGGTTTCGTCAATCTGGACCGGGTCGCGGATAATGGGAAGTCTTTTTCTACCCAGGTCGCCGGTGAATAGGATGCGTTTACCTTCGGCGGTGATATCAATGAGTGCGGAGCCGAGGATGTGGCCGGCGTCATGGAAAAAAAGGTCAAACGGTCCGATAGAGATCTTCTGGGCATAATTAACCCCGTTTAAGTACCGCAGGGTTCGTTCGGCATCGGCGCTGGTATAGATCGGTTCTTTAGGTGGTTCACCGTTTTCCCGGCGTTTTTTATTGATGAACTTAATGTCGTCTTCCTGAATTTTTGCCGCATCAAGGAGGAGAAGACGGGCAATGGCAACCGATGGTTTCGTCATCATTATCGGTCCCCGGAAGCCGTTTTTTACCAGATTGGGCAGGTTGCCGATGTGGTCAATGTGGGCGTGGCTTATCGCACACCAGTCAATGGCAGTAGCCGAAAACGGAAGATGGCGATTAATTTCTTCGGCTTCGGCACGGTGCCCCTGGAAGAGTCCACATTCCAGAAGCAACTGCTGCCGGCCGGCGTGGATAATGTGCTGGGAACCGGTAACCGTGCCGACACCACCCCAGAATTGAATTTTCACTTGGTTAAGCCCCGAACGGTGCGCATGTTCATTCGGTCCTCTTTTATGCCGGTGCGCGGGGTTTCCATTATCGCCGGCAGGTGTTTGATTAGCGGATGATTGACAATTTCGCGGAAACCATTTATGCCGATTTCTCCTTTGCCGATGTGCCAGTGACGGTCCACCCGGGAACCGAATTTGGTTTTGGAGTCGTTGAGGTGAATGAGATAGAGCTTGCCAAAGCCGATCGCCCGGTCAAACTCCCGGAGAGTCTGGTCAATTACTTCCCGGGTGCGCCAGTCGTAGCCGGCGGCAAAGGAGTGGGCGGTATCAAGGGTTACCCCCAAGCGGTCCTGTTCTTCCACCTGGTCAATAATTTCGGCAATCTGTTCAAAGCGGTAGCCGATCTCCGAGCCCATTCCCGCGGTGTTTTCCAGCAGGAGTTTTACCCGGTTCGGTACCGTTGCAAAGATGCGATTGATATTTTCTGCCACCCGGCGCTGGGCGATGGTCTCATCAGTTCCCATCGTCTTGCCGACATGGATAACCAGGAATTCAATGCCCAGTTTATCACAGCGACGCAGTTCTTCTGCGATAGTTTCCCCGGAGCGTTTTTTAAGGGTAGGGTCGGTGGCGGCAAGATTGGGTAGGTATGGAGCATGGGCAAATACCGGGGCAATTCCCGATTCCCAAATGTCTTTTTTGAACTTTTCTACATCTTCCTCATCAAGTTCACTAGCGCTCCAACCCCGGGGCGTGCGAGTAAAGAGCTGAATGCTTTCACATCCCAGGGCTTCGGCTCTTTCCCGGACCCGGGCAAAACCACCGGCGATGGAAATGTGGAAACCGAATCGCATTTGTAGTGTTAATCTTAACATTCCCTGGGATTGAGTCAAGACAGCCACGCTGAGAAGCCGGGCAATCAGCAATTTGGTGCTTGCATTGCCGGTAAAGGTAGGTTAAACTTTAGTCGGCTAATGCGGCAGAGAGATCATTTAGGTTTTATTTTTATAGCGGTGTTTTTTATTTTTTTGGCCACAGGCCATCCTTTAACATTTGAAAGAAATTATGGCGGGAGAGCTAATGAAACCGGTATCGGTGTTATGTCCAGTGATGACGGCGGTTTTCTTGTTGTCGGCTATGCCGAATCCATTCCTGGTTTTGGAGCGGCAGTGTTGGTGAAAACTGATAGTAATGGCTATCTCCAGTGGCAGAGGTTTATTGAGGATTCGACCGGGATGGTGATATTAAACACGGCGATTAAAACGGCGGAGAACGGGTTTGTTTTAGCCGGACAGAAGCAGACCGTAAACGGCGACTGGAATATATTTGTGGAAGAGATTGACGCCGCCGGCGGCGCTGTCTGGCAGCGCACATTCGGTTCCACCGCTGACGATCGGGCAATGGCGATTTGCAAAACCAGTGACGGCGGCTGGTTGGTGATGGGGAATACCCTGGAATCGGGGGGGTATGATATCTTTCTTGTCCGTCTGGACGAGCGGGGTGAAGAGGTGTGGTCAAGGATTGTCGGTAGTTCTGAGACCGATCTGGGGTACGCGGTTACAGAAACGCGGGACGGCGGTTTTGTGATTGCTGGCGTGACTTATTCTCCTGGCGTCCGTTTCTCCGATGTTCTGATCGGTAAGGTGGATTACTGGGGGCAAGTGGTCTGGTGGCGCCGGTTCGGTGATTCACTGTGGGATGAGGCGCGAACGATAGTAACGGACACCGGTGCGGGGTTTGTTATCGCGGGATTTTCCAGTGCTGAAAACGGTGATATGGATGCCACCGTCTGGCGGGTTGATTCTAACGGTAATAGACATTGGTCTCAGCGGTTAAGCCGACCGGGACACGACCGCGTCTACGGTTTATTGAACGTAGCTGATGGGTTTTTGCTCATCGGAGAAAGCTATCAAGAGAATGGTGAGGCGGACCTCTGTTTGTTCCGGATTACCGGTGATGGTCAGTTGTTGTGGCAGCGATTTTATGGCGGCGAAGGGTATGATTGTGGTTTCCTGGGATTGGTACTGGTTGACGGCGGTTTTGTAATCAGCGGCAGGACCTGGGTGAACGACAACAATCGCTTTGATATCTATCTACTCCGGACCGATTCCCTTGGTGCCATCGGTATGAAAGAGCGTTGCCGCGGGGTAGGTTGTCGCCGGCATTGGGGAGTATTTCCCAATCCATTTCGTACCCGGGTTATGATAGAATCGGAACGGATTCGGCAAGAGATAAAGGTATTGGACCAGGCCGGTGTTTTGGTTAACTGCCTGCAAATAAACGGAGGCAGGGGGGGATGGGACGGCAGAAATTTCAGGGGGGAGGTGGTGCCGGCAGGTGTTTATATCTTTATGTCCTCCGCAGGTCAGCGAATAAAGGTGGTTAAAAATAAATAAGTAAACAGGAGGGGCGATGCGGTGTTTGATTACCGGTGCCGGTGGGCTTCTGGGTTCTGAGCTGGCGCAATTTTTAAGGGAAAAAGGGGAGACGGTAATTGAGTGGGACCTGCCCGAGGCCGATGTTACCGTAGTGGAAAAGACGATTACGGGGATCCATCAGGTTAAACCGGATCTCATTTTTCACCTTGCCGCGTGGACCGATGTTGATGGGTGTGAACGGGAGCCGGCGCGGGCACTTACGGTTAATTTTCACGGGACCTGGGCGGTTGCCCTCGGAGCGGCCGAGCTGGGATGTAAAATTGTTTATATCTCCACCGATTATGTATTTGACGGTAAGAGTAAACGTCCGTATCGGGAAGACGATGCCGCCAGACCTTTGTCGGTTTATGGACGAACAAAGTTTATGGGAGAACAGGCGGTAGTACGGAGTTGCCAGCGCTGGTTTATTGTCCGTACCAGCTGGCTTTTTGGCCGCTATGGGGAAAATTTTGTTGATACCATATGCCGGCAGGGAAAGAAAGAAAAAGTCATCCGGGTGGTGAACGACCAGATTGGTTCGCCCACCTATGCTCGGGATCTGTGTCCGGCGCTCTGGGAGATTGCGTGGTCTGAGAAGTTCGGTGTTTATCATCTCTCCAATTCCGGACAGTGTTCCTGGTTTGATTTTGCCCGGGAGATTGTTAAAGTCTGTCAGTTGAACTGTGAGGTAATACCGATTACTACAGAGGAATGCGGGCGCCTGGCACCAAGACCAAAGTATTCGGTTTTGGACAATAGAAATTACCGGCAGCGGTTCCGGAAGACATTACGGCCATGGCCGGAGGCATTGAGGAGTTATCTGGATGAGATATCGGCAACCAAAACTGGCGGTTGATTGCATTGTTTTAGTTGACAATAAGGTAGTTCTGATTGAGCGAAAAAACGAGCCCCGGGGGTGGGCGTTGCCTGGTGGGTTTGTTAATTATGGGGAAACGGTGGAGGCGGCGGTGCGGCGGGAGGTAAAGGAGGAGACCGGGCTGGAACTTGTTGATTTAAGGCAGTTTCGTGTTTATTCCGAGCCGGAACGAGATCCCCGCTGGCATTGTGTGTCAGTTGTGTTCGTTGCCCGGGGGATAGGAGAACTCAGGGCAGGTGATGATGCCGGTAGGGTTAAACTGGTAGAATGGGATAAAGTTAAAGCCGAGGAGTTGGTTTTTGACCACGCCCGGATCATTGATGATTTTCGGACTGGTCAGGAAGTTAATCGGGGTAAGCGTTGATCTGCTTTGCCCACTTGGCGTTTGCTTCCCGCCGGGTTTTGTCATTGGCGGGTAATGTTAATGGGCGTCCCCGGGCATCAATTATTACTCCGGATAAACCGCCTTCAACTTTTGCCTCTAATGTTTTCCCGGAACCGGCGCCGACATCAAATCCCCTTTCCGGGGTGATTATTGCTCGGGCAGTTTCACCAACCGGCAGTGGCAGGCATTTAATATCGCCGTAATTTACCTGGGCGGTAATTTCCTCGCCGTTATTTTTAATTACTTTAACTGTAACACAGGGGCGGTCTTCCTTTCCCTGTCCGGCCGGGGCGATACTGGTTCCCAGATGAATCAGGCAGTCCTTTTCAAATACCTCCTGCGCCGCTTCCGGATGGACCTCAGTTAATACGCCGAGGTGGGGCATCATAAATATTGAGTCCACGGTAAGGCGGGTGACTCCCTCCGGTTGGAAGGCGTCAAGGAGCATCAGCGCTGCCTGAGCCCGACGCGGAGCATGAGAGAGGGCACCACCCGAACCGACAACGAGATTCAATTCCATCATATTGACCAGGGTTTCACCGGTCCGGGCCTGGGCGAAGGCATCGGAGATCGTTCGTTCCTGCTGGATTCCTTTCAGTCCTACCGCCATGGATTTATGATGTTCAAGAGCCAACCGCAATGCTTCTCGGGCAATTGCCTGTTCCAGTTTTAATTCTTCCAGAGTAGAGGGAATTGTGGTGGGACGGATCATTTTGTTGCGGATGCGATTGCGCACCTCCTGGGCCGGAATTTCAATCGGTAACCAGCGGATGATGTTTTCTTCTCCGGCTTCGGCAAGGACATTGGAAATGGAATAGGACATTCCGAGATTGGCCGATACAGTGCGATTAAATATGTCTTGGAATACGCTGAAGACATCGGTGGTGGCACCGCCAATGTCAACCCCCAGTACCGCGATTTTTTGGGTTTTGCCGATGTTTTCAATCAGTAGGCCAACAGCCCCGGGGGTGGGCATAATGGGGACGTCGGTCCATTCCATAAGTTTTTTATATCCGGGTGCGTGGGCCATCACGTGTTCCATAAACAGGTCGTGGATTTTGTGCCGGGCAGGACCGAGATTTTCTCTTTCCAGAACCGGGCGGATGTTTTCTACGATTACCAGACTGGTTTTATCCCGGAGCGTTTTCAGCACCAGTTCCCGGGCATCCCGGTTGCCGGCGTAGATGACCGGCAGGTTATAGCCAATGCCGAATCTCGGTTTTGGGTCGGCGGCGGCAATGAGTTCGGCGAGTTCAACAACATGGGAGATGGTGCCGCCGTCCACACCGCCGGAGAGCAGAATCATATCCGGTCGCAGGGTCCGGATTCTTTCAATTTTCTCATGGGGAAGTCGGCCGTCGTTGGAGGCAATTACATCCATTACAATGGCGCCGGCGCCCAGGGCAGCCCGGGCGGCGCTTTCTCCGGTCATCGTTAAGACGACGCCGGCGACCATCATCTGTAGTCCGCCGCCGGCCGAGGAGGTGGAGATATAAATGTCGGTTCCTTCTTTTTCACCGGCGCGGGGTTTAAATATGCCGTCGCCTCGGACCAGTTTGACGCCGGATAGTTCCTCTACTTCCATTACTGAATTCAGTACCCCCTTGGTAACGTCTTCAAATGGCGCCTCAACAGTTGTAGGTGCTTCACCCCGGACGATTAACCGGTACTCGTTTCCCCGTTTCTCAATTAGAATTGCCTTGGTGGTTGTTGAGCCACAGTCGGTGGCAAGAATACGGGTAATTTTTTCTTTTTCAATCTTTGTTTTTTCCATGGTTACCTTCCTTTGAGAGAGTTTTTTGAGGTGTTCCTCGGCGTTCTTCCTCTAATTGTTCAATGGTTTGAATTAGCAGCTCAATGTTGCTTCTTTCTTCTAGCAGGGCGGCGATTTCTTCATACTGGTGGAAAGGAAACAGGGCGGTGATGATGGGCTGGAAGAAGACCATCAGTTGTGAGCCGACAAAGGAAAGGGGTTTGGTTGATTCCAATAGGACAATGGCGATTGGCGTCAGCCGCAATTCAACAGTTTTGCGGGCAATTTTGGTCAGTATTTCATTCCGTCGTTCCGGGGAGATGTCGGTGGAGAACATTACTCTTGGTAATTGACGTCCAGCTGCCGGGAGGCGCGGGCTTCGTCCAGACGGCGGACCGGTGTTGTCAGCGGTGCCTGGCGGAGGGTGTCGGGATCCGTTTGCGCCTCGGCGGCGATTGCCTTCATCGCCCCAATAAAGGCGTCCAATACCTCTTTTGATTCTGTTTCCGTTGGTTCGATCATTAGCGCTTCGGGGACAATCAGCGGGAAGTAGACCGTTGGGGCGTGGAAGCCGTAGTCAAGCAGTCTTTTGGCGACATCAAGGGTTTTAACACCGAACTGCTTCAGATTGCTGCCGGAAAACACCACTTCGTGGAGAGAACGATTGGTATAGGGGAGTTCGTATACCCCCTCGAGATTTTTTCGGACGTAGTTGGCATTGAGGACAGCGCATTCAGCAACGTCTTTCAGTCCGGCGGCACCGAGCATCCGGATATAGGTATAGGCGCGAACCAGGACGCTAAACTGGCCGTTGGTGGCGAGAACGCGGCCGATTGAGTTGGGCAGGTCGTAATCCAGCCAGTATCTGCCGTCAGTAAATCGCACAACCGGCTTGGGTAGAAATGGGGCGAGGTGCTTTTTAACCACGACGGGACCGGCACCCGGTCCGCCACCACCGTGGGGGGTGGAGAAGGTTTTGTGGAGGTTGATGTGCATCAGGTCAAAGCCGGCATCACCGGGACGGTGGATTCCCACGTAGGCGTTGAGGTTGGCGCCATCCAGATAGACGAGCGCACCCTGACGGTGCATAATTGCGCAGACTTTTGCTATCTCCGACTCAAAAAGACCCAGGGTATTCGGATTGGTGACCATCAGGCAGGCGACATTTTCAGAACAGCAGCGCTGGAGTTCTTGGAGGTCAATCAGTCCGGCGGCGTTTGATTTTATTTGGACAGCCTGGAAACCAGCCAGAGTAACCGATGCCGGATTGGTGCCATGAGCCGAGTCCGGGACCAGAACCACGGTCCGATGCTCGCCTTTTTGGGCGAAGTATTTGCGCACCATTAGGATACCGGTGAGTTCGCCGTGAGCACCTGCTGCTGGCTGAAGTGTTACCGCATCAAATCCGGTAATTTCTTTTAAATACTCGCCGAGTTCATACATTAACTGCAGGGCACCTTGAACGAGATTTTCTGATGCCAGGGGATGGATGTTGACAAATCCCGGTAAACGGCAGATCTGTTCGTTGACCTTGGGATTGTATTTCATCGTGCAGGAACCGAGCGGATAGAACCCTTTGTCCACATGGTGGTTTAAAACCGACAGCCGGACGAAGTGGCGGACAATATCAATCTCAGCGAGTTCTGGCAGCCGATTATCCGGGCGGTATTCTGTTCCTAAATAGGCGGTTAAATCAACCGCCGGGACATCGGGTTCGGGCAGGGACCAAGCCCGACGACCGGGACGGGAAAATTCAAATAGTAGTTTTTCTGTGCTCATATTTTATTTCTTCTGACTTTTAATAAAACAGGCAATGGAACGGTCATAGCTGCGTTCCGCCTCCGGGGGAAACAGACAGCCGGGTAGTTCACCGTTCCGGCGGTGATAGGCGATGCATTCGCAGCATTTCCCTTTACGCGAACAGGGCTCATAGGTGCAGGTGCAGGAACGACGGTTTCTGTCAACGGTACATTCCATAATTAAGAGAGAGCTGTTTTTAGCAACTCCTGATAACGGTCAAGTTCTGTCCGGGTTCTTTTCTCGGTTACCGCCACCAGGAGCCAGTTCTGCCAGTCGGGGTTGAATGTCCCGAGGTCAACGCCGGGCATAATGCCACGCGCGATACCGATCTGGATTATCTTTGCCGCCGGCAGGGGCGTCTTCACCACAAACTCCTTAAAGAAACGATGCCGGGTTTGTGGTTCAACCCCTGGTATCCGGGAAATGGCTTCGGCAAGATAATTTGCCCGGGTCAGGCATTGCGTGGCCACCGCTTTGATTCCTTCCCGTCCCAGCCAAGCGAGATAGACCGTCGCCGCCAGGGCGCAGAGGGCTTGATTGGTGCAGATATTGGAGGTGGCACGTTCCCGGCGAATGTGCTGCTCCCGGGTTTGTAATGCCAGGACATAGCCAGTTTGTCCGTTGGCATCAACGGTGCGGGCGGCGATGCGTCCGGGCATGTGGCGAATGAACTTCTTTTTGGCGGTAAGGATGCCAAGATAGGGGCCGCCAAAGGCGAGCGGAAGTCCCAGACTTTGTCCTTCTGCTACCGCGATGTCTGCATCATAAGTACCCGGCGGGCGAATTATTCCGAGCGAGATCGGGTCAACTGCCACGACCAGCAGGGCACCAGCGCTGTGGGTGATACGGGCAATTTCGGTAACCGGTTCAAGATAGCCGAAGAAATTAGGATGCTGGACAATTACCGCGGCGGTTTCGCTGTCTACTGTGTTTTTTAGATGGGCGGGGTCGGTGACCAAATCGGCTATCGGGAGTTGCAACAGCGGGACATTCAGACCCCAGGAATAGGTGGCTATTACCTCCTGATAACGGGGGTTAATTGTGCCGGCAAGGATCACCTTTTTTCTACCGGTAATGTCCCGTGCCATATGGACCGTTTCCGCGAGGGCGGAGGCGCCGTCATACATGGAGGCGTTGGCAACCTCCATTTCCAGTAACCGGCAGATCAGGGACTGAAACTCGTAAATTGCTTGGAGGGTGCCCTGACTTACTTCTGCCTGGTAGGGGGTGTAGGCGGTGTAAAATTCGGGTCGGGAGACAATGGTGTCAATTACCGCCGGTCGGTAGTGGTCATAGGCACCGGCGCCGGCAAAGCAGACGAGCCGGTCGGTACCGACGTTTTTTTCTGCCTGCCGAGTGAGTTCCAGAATTACCCCGGGTTCTGATAGTGGCGGCGGAAGCCGCAGCTCCCCTTTAAGTTTTAACTCGTCGGGAATGGTGTCAAATAGTTCGGCGGTATTTTTTATTCCGATGCTTTCCAGCATCTGTTGTTTGTCTTCCTGGGTGTGGGGGGTAAAGCCGGGGGTGCCTTCTGAATTGCTCATTTAATGGTGCTCCGATTTTTTGACCAGTTCGGCATAGGCGTTGGCGTCAAGCAGACCGGCGATTTCATCTGGATTGGTTATCCGGATGCGGCAGAGCCAGCCTTTTCCGTAAGGGTCGCGGTTAACAGTTGCCGGGGCCTCTCCTTCTGCTTTGTTAATTTCCGGGTTTGCTTGTATGACTTCGCCGGATAAAGGGGCATAGATGTCGGCGGTGGCTTTGACCGCTTCAATAAAACCAATGGGGTCGTTCTGTTTTACTGTTTTGCCCACGGTGTTTATTTCTACGTAGACGATATCGGAGAGTTCGCGCTGGGCGAAATCGGTTATTCCTATTGTGGCGTTATTGTCTTCAATTTTTACCCATTCGTGGGTTTTTGTGTATTTCCGGTCCGTCGGAATCGTTGCCATTGTGCCTCCTTATTTTCTTGAGCCGTTCTTGTAAAATGGCGGATTCACCACCACCGCCTTTTTTCTGCTGCCGCGGATTTCAATTGCCAGTTCGGTGCCCACCTTTGCCATTCCCCGGGCAACATAGGCGATGGCAATCCCTTTGTTGAGTGAAGGGGAAAGGGTTCCCGAGGTTACGGTGCCGACCTGTTGGTCAGCGGCAAATACCGGTAGGTGCGGTCGGGGAATGCCCGGCTCAAGCATCTCCAGACACACCAGCCGGCGCTGGGGTTTTTCCTCGGCGATGCGTTTGAGTGCTTCCACTCCGATGAAACCACCGGGCTTGTCCAGTTTTACTACAAAATTCAGTCCGGCTTCAACCGGATTGGTGGTCTGGTCAATGTCGTTACCATAAAGGCAGTATTTCATTTCCAGGCGCAGGGTGTCCCGGGCACCGAGTCCGATCGGTTCAATGTCAAACTCCTTGCCCGCGGTCATTAGTTCGTCCCAGACTTTAAGCGCCTGGTCGGCAGACAGGTATAGTTCAAATCCATCTTCACCGGTATAGCCGGTTCGGGAAATCAGGGTGTCAACACCGGCAACCTTTCCCGGTGCCGCCCAGTAAAACCCGATTTCGGAGAGATTAATAGAGCAGATCTTTTGTAAACAGGGCTCGGCTTTCGGTCCCTGGACGGCAAGCTGGGCGACCGTATCGGTGACATTGTTGAGCGTTATGTCGCCCCGCATGTGTTCCTGGAGCCAAGCGGTATCCTTGGCGTTGTTGGCACCGTTCACTACGAGCAGGAAATGGTCCTCCAGGCGGTAAACCACCAGGTCGTCAACAATACCGCCGTCGGGATAGCAGAGTACCGAGTACTGGGCTTGATAGACCGCCAGTTTTGCCGCGTCGTTCGTGGTCATGAAGTTGATAAAATTAAGCGCATCCTTTCCCGCTATTTTTATTCTGCCCATATGGGAGACATCAAATACACCCACGGTTGTCCGCACCCGGTGGTGCTCAGGTATGATGCCCCGGAACTGTACGGGAAGCGAGTACCCGGCGAACTCTACCATTTTACCACCCGCCGCGATATGACGCGGATAAAACGGGGTAGTTTTTAGCATAGATTAGAATGATAGCGACAAATAAAATAATA
Organism: uncultured bacterium; assembly: GCA_964412225.1. GTDB lineage: Bacteria > Hydrothermota > Tepidihabitantia > Tepidihabitantales > Tepidihabitantaceae > CAYPNB01. The sequence goes on from CAYPNB010000002.1 coordinate 239,096, forward strand.
GTCAATATTGGTGTGTAACCCTCTCTGTAAATGGTTGAACAGTTTGTCGCGGGAATACAGCCAGAATCGGGTTGGGCGTTAGCCAGCGGTTTTTCTTTCGTGCCGGGTATGTCAAGAGAAACGCAAAGAAATGGAGAACCGCATCGCCTGGCACACCCGAAAACCATTGCCAGATAAAAGCTAAAACCGGTTTATAGAAAAGGCGCCGGGTAAATTTGATCGGCTCGCCGGGGAATAATCCCGGGGGTGGGGTCTGAAATTTCACCGCTTTTTTATAACCATTTGATTTTCAAAAGCATAAACGATTGAAAGGTGTCTGATATTTTTCTACTTATAAGTAGAATTTTTCTGCCGCAAAGAGATTGAATCTGTCCGGGAATTTGATGCCGGTCTGCAATTTTCCTTGTTGTTTCCGGAGTTGCCAAGCGGTGATGGTTGAATATAATTGAGCGATATGATCGAGTCCGAGGAGAACGATAAGGAGTTGTTGCGGTCGTGGTTTGAGCGTCCGGTAGTGTTGATTCCGCTGGTTATAGCGCTACTTTCGGTGCTGGCTCTGGCGGTGATGGTGGTGATGAGGAACATCAACCGGGTGCAGATTGGTCCGAGTCCATTAGTTATTTCTCCCGTTCCGGTTGACACGACAATGAGCCGGGTGCGGCGGCAGTTGCACAGGGGTATTACCAGGTTAGAGCGCCGGCTCTATGGTTACCGGGATAAGGTGCCGGAACTTACTTCAGAGCAGAAAGATTTTTTTCAATCTTGTAGTCTTGGGCTGGTGGAGTTGCGGGAAAGGTTTGCCGCGGTAGAAAGCGCCCGGGGATACCAGGAACGGAAGGAACGGTTTACCGATGCGCGGAAGTTTTATTCCCAGTTGCGGGAGCGGGTGAACCGGTTTGTGCGTTTGGTGGATTCACTTATCACCCCGGCGATGCTGGATTCGCTGGACGAAGAGTTCCAGAAGTTTGTCAGTGAATAGTGGGGGATAGTGGTCTGGCGGATTGAGATTCAGAAACGGGGTTTTGATCCAGAGGCAAAGGGTTTAGAGGTTGATGCCCGGGATATGGGGTTGAAGGGCGTCGGGCCGGTGCGGATTATCAGGCTTTGGTTTCTGGAAGGGGAACTGGCGTTGGCTGATGTCCAGCGGATTGCCCAGGAGTTGCTCAGCGATCCGGTAGGGGAAATGTGGCGGGTGGTGGCGCTTGAGGAGGGGGTGTTGAAACCCGGTGCCGGTTTTGAGGTGCTTTACAATCCAGGGGTGATGGACCCCAGCGTGCAGAGTGTTCTCCGGGCGCTGGAGGATATGGGTTTTAGGGGCTGTCAGGTGAGGAGCGGTCGGGTATTCCATTTTGGTCGGAAACTCTCCGAGGTTGAGGAAAGGCTTCTGGCGCGCGGCCTGGTATTCAATCCGTTAATTCAGCATCGGGCAGAGCCGGGGGAAAGGGTGTTTGTCCGGCCCCGGCGGTACCGGTTCCGGCCGGTGGTTATCCGGTTGCGGGACAGAAGCGATGAGGAGCTGGAGGAGATTTCGCGGCAACGGCTCCTCGCGCTTTCTCTGGATGAGATGAGAATTTTGCGCCGGTTTTACCAGGGCGCAGGGAGAGATCCGACCGATGTGGAACTGGAGAGTTTTGCCCAGACCTGGTCCGAGCACTGTCAGCACAAAACCTTCCGGGGCGAAATTGTCTTTGGCGGGCGGAGGATAAAAGGGCTGTTGAAGTCAACGATTATGCGGGTAACCAGGGAGTTGCGGCCGAAATGGGTGCTTTCGGCGTTCAAGGACAACTCCGGTGTAATTGAACTGGATGATAAGTGGGGCATAAGTTTTAAGGTGGAAACTCACAACCATCCTTCGGCACTTGAGCCCTATGGTGGTGCTGCAACCGGAATCGGTGGGGTGATCCGGGACTGTCTGGGGACCGGGCTTGGTGCCAAGCCAATCCTTAATACCGATGTGTTCTGTTTTGGTTTTCCCGGAACACCGTTTGAGGATTTACCGCCGGGGGTGCTGCATCCGCGCCGGGTGATGAAGGGGGTGGTTGCCGGGGTGCGTGATTATGGTAACCGGATGGGAATTCCTACCGCGAATGGGGCGATATTTTTTGATCAGGGTTTTGTTGCCAACCCGCTCGTTTTCTGCGGAACTCTGGGATTGATTCCCAGGCGGAAACTACGTAAACGGGTCCGGTCCGGGCAGGCGATTGTTCTTATCGGCGGCAGAACTGGCCGGGACGGGATTCATGGTGTCACGTTTGCATCTCTGGAGCTGGACCATAATTCGGCCGAGTTTTCTTCTGGAGCGGTGCAGATCGGTAACCCAATTGAAGAGAAAAAACTGCTTGACCTGGTGCTTTTAGCCCGGGACCGCGGTCTGTTCAGCGCCATTACCGATTGTGGTGGCGGCGGGCTTTCCAGCGCTGTTGGGGAACTGGCGGCGAAGACCGGTTGCGAGGTCTGGCTGGAGCGGGTGCCTTTGAAGTATCCGGGGTTGAGTCCGGCAGAGATCTGGGTTTCCGAGGCGCAGGAGCGAATGGTGTTATTTGTGGAATCAAATCAGGTGGAGCCGTTTTTACAGCTGGCAAAAGAGCAAGATGTGGAGGCAACAGTAATCGGTCAGGTAACCGATACCAGAAGACTCGTTTTGAAGTTTCACAAACATATCGTTGCTGATCTGCCGATGGACTTTCTTCACCACGGTTGGCGAAGTGTGAAACGGGTGGCGCGGTGGGAACGGCCGGATGTTTCCGAGCCATTTGTACCGCATCGCCGGGACCTGACCGAGGTTTTTTTGAAGATACTCGCTTCGCCGAATATTGCCAGTCGGGAGTGGGTGATACGCCAGTACGACCACGAGGTTCAGGCGCGAACGGTGATGAAGCCGTTTTGCGGCAACGGTGGTCCGAGTGACGCCACTGTGTTGATGCCGTTTCAAGACTCCCGGCAGGCGGTGGTGGTTGCCTGCGGTCTGTGTCCCCGTTACGGGATGATAGACCCTTACTGGATGGCGGCAGCGGCGATTGACGAGGCGTTGCGGAATTGTGTGGCGGTAGGGGGGGATATTGAGCGGACGGCAATTCTTGATAACTTTTGCTGGGGCAGTCCGGAGAAGCCGGAACAGCTGGGTGGGCTGGTGCGAGCGGCAGAGGGGTGTTATGACACCGCCCGCGGGTTCCGGGTGCCGTTTATATCGGGAAAGGATTCGCTTTACAATGAGTTTAGAAACGACAGGGGTGAAAGTATATCAATACCCGGGACGCTGTTGATTTCAGCGGTGAGTGTGATTCCTGATGGAACGAAGACGACCAGTGCCGATTTTAAAAGGGCGGATTCTCTGGTTTATGTTGTGGGCGATACTTTTCCCGAATTGGGGGGCAGTGAGTTTATGCACCTGCACGGTGGTTTGGGCAGGAGTGTTCCCCAAGTAGATGTCAGAAGGGCACGACGGATAATGGTAATGCTGGGGCGGGTGATCCGGCAGGGGCTGGTTCTTGCCTGTCATGACCTGGCAGAAGGGGGCTTGGCGGTGGCATTGGCAGAGATGGCGCTGGCGGGAGCGGTGGGGGTAAAGGTTAATCTGCGTTCTGTACCCGGGGCGCAGCGGTGTCGCCGGGATGACTTTATTTTGTTCAGCGAGTCCAACAGCCGTTTTCTCTGTGAGGTGGCGCCGGCGACAAAAGGGGCGTTTGAAAAGATGATGAGGGGATTGCCATACGGGCTGATCGGACGAACCACCGCGGAGCCGGTGATCGTCATTAAAGGGCTTGACGGTGGCGAGGTGGTGCGTCTGAGTGTGGCTGAGGCAGAAACGGCCTGGCGAACCGGATTGACGAAAAGAATTTAGTCTGGAGGTTATTCCTGGTCGTCGGTAAGGTAAGGGTCAACGGTTGATTTATTCATTACCCGCATTAATTCGTCGTTAAAACGTCGGGCGGGATAGTAACCGAAGACCTTAAGGATATGGTTTTTGGCAATTACTTCGTGAACCAGGGCGAGGTTTTTGCCCGGTACAACGGGAATGGTGACCAGTGGGATTTTCACGCCGAGGATTTCGGAGTAACATTCCTCCAGACCGGCGCGTTCACACTCTCCATCGCTTTTCCAGGGGACGAGATGGACCTCTACTTCAATGCGTTTCTGGACTCGAATTGCCCGGACCCCGTAAAGGCTGTAAACGTCCACAATGCCAACTCCCCGAACTTCAATATGGTGGGCAAGGGAGGGCGATTTTGCCGCTGAATAGCCCATCAGGATGCCGGTTCCCCGGCGAAGGATACGGACCAGGTCGTCGGCAATCAGTCGGTGACCCCGGTCAATCAGGTCCAGGGCGCATTCGCTTTTGCCGATGCCGGATTCACCGGTGATTAATAATCCGACGCCAAACACATCAACCAGGTCGCCGTGGACGTAAGTTTCTGGTGCCAGACGGTAGTCAAGAAAGGCGGTGAGGAGATGGATGAATGGGGTGGTATCAAGCGGAGTGCGGATGACCGGAACCCGTAGCCGGTTGCCTTCCTGAATCCAGACCTCGGCAACCGGCAGGTTTTTGGTGATAATTATCGCTACCGGATTTAATTCGAGAAGGGTGCGCACCGCCCGGGCGTAGGAGGATGGTGCGAGGGTGTTGAGATAGGATAGTTCGGTGCTGCCGACGATCTGAATACGTTCGCGGAGAAAAACTCCGGTGTAACCGACAAAAGCCATTCCCGGGCGGTTGATGTCCGCGGTGGCGACCGAATGGGTTTCTATTCCTTCTTTGCCCGCGATGAGTTCCAGTTTCCAGTCGGAGCCCTTTTCGGCGAGCAGGTCAGCGATGGTAATACTTTTTGTGGTTAAACTCATTTATGGTGATGCCGATTTTTTACCATTGGCACGGCGGCGCCGGCTCCGAATTTTTTCCTGGTGGCGCTCGATCTGGACAACGATTTTATCGGCAAGGTCGTTTACCGCCTGATAGATATCGTTACCTTCTCCTTTGGCGGTAAAAATAAAATGTCCGGCGTGAACTTTGCCTTCCGCCACGTCATGGGTGCGGTCACGGAAGATAATCACCTCACTTTTTAGAATCTGGTGGTCAAAACGGATCAGTTTATTAAATTTTTTTGTGACGTATTCTCGGAGGTGAGGGGTGATTTCATAATGGCGGCCGGTAAGGGTGAGTTGCATGTATTCCTCCTTTGGTTTGTGCCAATAAAATAATAGCGATTAATCGGCTTTAGTCAAGCAAGGTTAATTATAGCTCACGGCGACCTTCGAGAGAACGGGCGATGGTTTCTCGGTCAGCCAGTTCCAGTTCGCTGCCAACGGGCAGGCCCCGGGCGATGCGGGTGACCCGGACCCCCAATGGTTTTAAGTGCTGGGCGAGGTATATTGCCGTTGCTTCACCTTCGGTGGTGGGATTGGTGGCAATGATTACTTCGGTAATCGGTCCATTTTTGACCCGGGCGATGAGTTGAGGAATGTGGAGGTCTTCCGGGTTAATGTTATCAATGGGGGAAAGGACGCCACCAAGAACATGGTAACTCCCCCGGTGTTGTCCGGTGGCTTCCAGAGCGAGGAGGTCGGCGGGTTCTTCTACGACACAGATTATGGAATGGTCGCGTTTCTGGTTGGCACAGATGGCGCAGATTTCGTCCTCGGTGAGGTTGAAACAGATAGAGCAGAGACGCAAACGGGTAAATGCGGCGCTGAGGGCCGCGGTTAGTTCTTTCCCGAGGGCCGGGTTTTTGAGGAGGTAAAAGGCGATACGCTGGGCAGATTTCTGTCCGATACCGGGCAGGGCGGTGAGGGCGGTAAGAAGTTGTTCCAGAGAGTGGTTCAAATTTCTTCTACTTCACCAAAATATTGAGTTAATTTGCTCATTGTCTGGTCCGGTTGGGTTGTCGTTTTAGCGACCGTGGTTTTGAATCGGGACGGTTTGCCGGTAATTTCACAGATCAGGGACTCGATGAACTGTTGGTAGGGTGTTAACTGGCGGGCGATGCCTTTGTATTCCGGGGCTAAGGCAACGGTGAGGGTGCCGTTTTCCCATGAAACCGGCTGGGCGAGTTCAAGAATCCGAGCCAGAACCGGCCGGCGGGCGTTGAGAAGGGCGCAAAACTGGAGCCATAGTTTATTGAGGGGAGTGTCTTCGGTGGTGGGGGGTGGCGGTGGCGGGGTGGGATCAACAGGGGGTTGGTTTTTTTTGTTGCTGGTGGTGGCGGATTCTGTTGGTGGTGGACTGGCTTCGGTATTTGCGTTCAGAAACTGGAGGGAGACAATTTCCAGCAGCACACGGGGTAAGAGGGAATGTTTCGCTGCCGCTTCATTCCGACTGAGTGTGTCAATGATTTTCATCAGATTGCGGGTGGAGAATTTAGCCGCCTGTTCTTTCAGACGCTGGGTTTCTTGAGGGAGAAAGCCGGACTCCGGGTCTTCGCCACCAATTTTGAATAACAGTAGATTGCGGAAATGATTGACCGCACCGCTATAAAACTCAATAAAGTCGTAGCCGCTGGTAAAGAGCCGGTCAATAAACTGGAAGATCGGTCGGGGGGCGGCGTCGGCAATGAGGTCGGCGTACTCAAAGAAGATATTTGTCGGCACCAGACCGAGTAGTTCTTCAACATGCTCAAGTTCAATTCCCTCGGGACTGTAGGTGCGCAGTTGTTCCAAGAGCCCTTCGGCATCGCGAATGGCACCATCCGCCCGACGGGCGATGGCGGTCAGCGCTTCCGGTGAGATTTTGATGTTTTCTTTCTGCGCAATCCATTGTAGCCGCTGGATGATCTCTCCTGGTGTGGCTTTGCGGAAATCAAATCGCTGACAGCGAGAAAGAATTGTGAGTGGGAGACGATTGGGGGCGGTGGTAGCAAATATGAATTTGGCGTGGGGCGGCGGTTCCTCCAGGGTTTTCAGCAGGGCGTTGAACGCTTCGGTGGTGAGCATGTGCACTTCGTCAATAATGTAGATTTTGTAACGGAGACTGGCAGGTGAATAACGAATGTTTTCCCGTAATTCGCGAACCTGGTCAATGCCACGATTGGAGGCGCCGTCGATTTCCAGAACGTCCATACTGCGGGATTCGGCGATTTCAACACAGGCGGAGCACTGGTTGCAAGGGGTGACGGTGGGGTGGTCAAAAGAAAGGCAGTTTAGGCATTTGGCGAGAATTCGGGCAGTTGTGGTTTTGCCTACGCCGCGCGGTCCGGCAAAAAGGTAGGCGTTTGCCAGTCGGTTATGCTCAATCGCCCGGACGAGGGTGTTTCGGACATGGTCCTGAAGCATCAGTTCGGCGAATGTCTGGGGCCGGTATTTGAGAGTTAGGACCTCGCGGGCAGGCATGGTTCAGGGCAGGGAATCGGTTATCACCAATTGCATCCGGTCAGTTCCGGCCGTGCCGGGGTCTTCGCTCAGTTGGTGAAGGGGCCCGGGCGGTATCGGCTCCAGCCAGGCTTCCCGGTGACTGAGCACCGCGCCGTTTACCGTTGCTACCTTCCGGTCCTGGCGGGGTTCACGGTAGCGCCCATCGCCGGACCCGACTTTCATCACCGTTACGCTACCCGGGTGTAACCGGCACCAAACTGAACTCAGTACCCCTTTCGACCCCGCATCGGCGGGTTTCGGGTTACAGGGGACCGCCAGCCCCCCGTCTAGCACGACCGGATAACAGAAATCAGACATTTAACGCATTAACTGTGCCGGTTGGACGAATATTCCTGAAGTTGAGATGGTATCGGTGAGAATCCCGGTGGCGAGCATGCGGCTGGCGAGCGCCTGAATTGCTGGTTTGTTGATCTCCACCAGTTTCTGAAACTGGGGCAATCGGGCATTGACACAGGCGCTGTCCGCACCGAAGAAGAACCTCCCGAGCCGGGCTTTTGTTTCCGCGGGCTGGCCGTCAATCCGATCAATCGCAAGGTCAAAGGCAATTTTCAGTCTGGTGCGCTGGGTTTTGGTGGTATTTTTGAAAAAGCGATTGCTGAATCCAACCGCAAATCCCGGAAATGGGCTGGCAATATACCTGGTTGCCGGGCCGCTGATGGTGTCAAATTTGGTGAAGTCAATCGGGGAGATAAACGGTTCTGTCACCCACACGGCGTCAAATTCGCCGGCGGCAAGCCGGGCGGTTAGTGTCGCCATCGGGACCTCGCTGATTTTGATTTCATTGGTTTTGATATTCGCCGCGGCAAGGAGGAGTGGAATGTAGTCCCGGAAGATCGGTGGGTAGCCGAGGCGCTTACCTTTGAGGTCAAGCAGAGTTTTAATTTTACTTTTTTTAGGTTTGACGAGGGCATCAACCGGCAGCGCGGGACGGAATTCTACCGCCATAAAGGTTTTAAGTGTTTCACCCCGGGTTGCAATTGCCTTGAAGACGGTGCTCCAGGGGAAAATACCGATATCGGCACTTCCGGCAAGGAGCTGTTTTAACGCGCTGTCCGGGTCGGTATAAAAACTCATCTGGGGCAGGATGCGGTTTTTCTCAAATAATGTGTCCTGAATTCCGACAATCAGGGGCAGGACGGCAACAGAACTGTCGCAGGTGAAGCGAATGTTTTGGGGGCGGTTTTCCTGAATCTGGGGGTAGAGAATGATACCGACCAAAATTGCGGTCAGGATAACAATGATAACGGTTAGAAATTTTGTCATTTTGGCTCCCTTTTTTCACTTACTCAGTTTTTTATAGGTTTCATACGCCCATTCGGCTTTGGTTTTATTGCCAGTTTCCCGATAACAGTAAACGAGGTTGAGATAGGCATCCGCATTCTGGGGGTTGATTTTGGTAACAAGGATTAGATTGGGGATTGCCTGGGTCAGAAGTGTTTTTCCCGCTTCGGTCTGGGTGGCTTCAATTTTTGCCAGTCCGAGGCCAGTCTGGCTTATTCCCAGGAGTAGGTAGATGTTTTCCAACTGAGTCGGGCTGTGGTTGCTTAAGAACATGCCGTTGGTATCGGCACGGTCCGGGAAGTAGAACCAGGAGTAGTTACCGGCACGATAACCGAGTTCAAAGAGGGTGCTGTCAACGACGGTGATGAGGTTACCGGTGAGCTGGATATAGGGTGGGGTCTCGGGGGCAGAAGAGATCTGGGTGATGAGATTATTCCGTAGTTGCGCCGGTAATTTATTTAACGGGACGGTCGTCCCTTCCACGACCCGGGCGAACGAGGTTAGCGCCAGACTGTCGTTTCGGGCCTGGTATTGAGAGATCCCGAGGTTAAAGAGGGTCGTGTAGTCAAACCGGTCGTAAAACAGCGCCCGGTTGAACAGAGATTCGGCCTGGGCACGATAGCGGTCAGCGGTATCCGCTTTTGTTTCCGTTGAGGCGCGCAGTAAAGCCGAGCCGAGACGGGAGGAGGTAACGTTTAAGTTATTGGCTGCGTAGAAAAGCCGGGAACTGATCTGGGCGAGGGCGGGCAATTGTTTCGCCTGCCCCAGTTCTTTTTCAATATAGCGTCTGAGTTCTTCCGGCGGGTAATAACGCTGTTTTTCAATTAACTGATTGGCGATGGTGCGGACCTTGACAGTGTCAGTAATTTTCAGCAGGGTGGCTAATTCCTGCAGGGCGCTGTCCATTCGCGCCTGGTATATCTTCAGCGCCTCGTTGTAGTAGTAACGGGTGGAATCCCAGCGACTTTTCCGCGCCAGCGGGGTTGGCCAGAGACTGTCCGGTCTCTGGAGGAAATAAAGCCCGATAAGGGAATAGGCTTCGGCGCTGGCGGTGTTAAGGGCGAGCATCTGCCGGGCGGTGGCAAGCATCTCTTCGTATTTGCCGAGGGCACTGTAGGAGTTGGCGACAATGGAATAACCCTGTGATTTTGCCGGATTGACATTAATGGCAGCCCGGGCATAGGTTATTGCCTCTTCGTACTTGCCCGCGGCGTAGTTTTCCCGGCTGGCGGTGATAAGGGCGGTCCAGACCCAGTGTTCTTGCTGTTCGTCTTTTGCGATGGTGGTAACAATGGTAGAGTCAAACTGGAGCGCCTTACGAAAGTTCTCTGCTGCTTTGGTTAGCTGGTTAAGTTGGGCTTCGCTCATTCCGAGCCAGAGATGGATGTTGGCGAGGGTGGCGGCGTCAGCGGTGGCACTGTATTGGTCCAGGGCTTTCTGGAACTGTTCCCGAGCCCGTTCATAGCGCCCTCCCTGGTAATGGATTCTGCCGCCGCGCAGCAGGGCGTCAAGCGGCACAGTCTGTGCTGCCACAGTGACAGCCAGGGCGATAAAGATTACCGCGAATCGGCGGAAAGAAAACATTTTTATCCTCCTGAGATAGTTTTTAGTTAAAACAAAAAATAATAATCAATTTCCTACCCCTGTCAATTATTCACCGGTAAGGGCAGTAAATCCGAAACAGGTGTTATTTAATTAATGGGCAAGTGATTCAACAGCCCACCGGCTGGATGCTGGTTGAAAATCGGGGCGTCGTTTTTCTCTGCTTAGCGACAATTGACTTGAGGCGATAAAAGGGTATATTTCAACTCGTGCGTGATGATTCTGTAGTTCCAGTATATATTGAAGACGAAGTTCGCCGGTCCTTCTTGGATTACGCGATGTCGGTGATTGTCGCCCGGGCGTTGCCGGATGTCCGGGATGGTCTGAAGCCGGTGCAGCGTCGGATCCTTTGGACAATGAACGAGATGGGGTTGATGCCCAACCGACCGTTTCGGAAGTCAGCGGCGGTTGTCGGCGATGTACTGGGGAAGTATCACCCCCATGGCGATGCGGCGGTTTATGAGACGCTCGTGCGGATGGCCCAGGATTTTTCCCTGCGTTATCCACTGGTTCAGGGACAGGGCAATTTCGGTTCCATTGATGGCGATTCGGCAGCGGCATATCGTTATACCGAGGCACGGCTGGCACCGTTAGCGCTGGAACTTTTAAGAGACATTGACAAGGATACGGTGGACTTTCAGCCCAATTTTGATGGGCGACTGAAGGAGCCCGTGGTTTTACCCGCCGCATTTCCCAATCTCTTAGCCAATGGTGCTACCGGTATTGCGGTGGGTATGGCGACTAGTATTCCGCCCCACAATCTGGGGGAGTTGATTGATGGACTGGTGGCGTTAATTGACAATCCGGCAATAACAACTACTGAGTTGATGAAATGCATTAAAGGGCCGGATTTTCCTACGGGCGGCATGGTACTCGGGCAGGAGGGAATAAAACAGGCTTATGAAACCGGCCGGGGGAGTGTTACCATCCGGGGCAAGGTTATATTTGAAGAGGTTAAGGCCGGAAGAGACCGGCTGGTGATTACCGAAATTCCGTATCAGGTTAATAAGGCGAATCTGGTGGAGCGGATTGCCGAACTGGTGCGAGAGAAGAAGATCCAGGGCGTTGCCGACCTCCGTGACGAGTCGGACCGGGAGGGGATGCGGGTGGTTCTGGAGTTGCGCAAGGATACCACCAAAGAGGTGATTCTCAACCAGCTGTACAAGTGGACGCCACTGGAAAGCAGTTTTGGAATAATTCTTTTGGTGCTCGTTAACAATGAGCCAAAGGTGCTTTCGCTTAAGGCGCTTTTGGAGAAGTTTTTGGAGTTCCGGGTGGAAACGGTAACCCGGCGGACCCGGTTTGAGTTAAAAAAGGCCGAGGAGCGGGCGCACATTCTGGAGGGATTGAAAATCGCCCTTAAGAATATTGACGCGGTGATTGAGTTGATCAAAAACTCGCGGGATACCGATACCGCCCGTCACGGGCTGATCCAGCGGTTTAAACTTTCGGAACGGCAGGCAGATGCGATTCTGGAGATGCGTCTGGCCCGGCTTACCGGTCTGGAGCGGGAGAGGATTGATGCCGAGTATAAGGATTTAATCAAGGAGATCGCCCGGTTAAAGGGTTTGTTGGAGTCAAGAAAACTGATGATGGGCGAGATCCGGCAGGAACTTTTGGCGCTGAAAAAGGAGTTTGCCGATGAGCGGCGGACCGAAATTCTCCTGGAAGAACCAACGGCAGTGTCAATTGAGGACTTGATAAAAGAAGAGGACATGGCGGTTACGGTAACTCACCGGGGTTATATTAAACGGATGCCGGTAAGTGTATATCGGCGTCAAGGTCGGGGCGGGCAGGGGCGCAGCGGTGTGCCGGTGGCAGAGGAGGATTTTGTTGAGGGGCTGTTTATTGCTTCCACCCATGATTATATGATGTTTTTCACCGACCGGGGCCGGTGTTACTGGCAAAAGGTTTACGAGATTCCCGAGGGTTCCTATGCTTCCAAGGGACGCTCCATCGCCAATTTGGTGGAGATGGAGAAAAACGAGGTGACCACGTCTTATGTGGCGGTCCGGGAGTTTGCGCAAGACCGGTTTGTTTTCTTCGTGACCCGGCGGGGGGTTGTGAAGCGAACGAGTTTGAAAGCGTTTTCCAACCCCCGGCGCAAGGGGATAGTTGCAATGAAGGTTGCTGACAACGATGCGCTGATTGCTACCCTTTTGACTTCGGGGCAGGATGAAATTCTTCTGGTTACCCGCAATGGTATGGGGGTGAAGTTTAAAGAAACCGACGTCCGGGAAATGGGCCGGACTGCCGCCGGTGTTCGGGGAATTAAACTAAGTAAAGGCGATGAGGTGATTGGTGCGGTGGTATGTTCCCCCAACAGTTCCCTTCTTACCATATTTGACAATGGCTATGGCAAGCGGACTGAATTTGAACTGTTTCCGATCCAGCGCCGGGGTGGAAAAGGGGTTATCGCGGCAAAACCGGTGGAGAAGTCAGGAAAGCTTGCCTGTGCCAAGGCGGTAAGCGACACTTCGGAGATTATCGTTACTTCCCGCCAGGGTACGGTAATCCGGGTGAAGTGCGCGGAGATCAGAAAGTGCGGTCGGGCAACCACCGGCGTTAAGGTGATGGCGGTTGAAAAGGGCGATGTGGTTGTTGATGTTGCCCTGATTGAAGATTAACCGATTTTAGATAGCGCCCCAAAGAAGGAAGAGGTCGTCTACAGTCCTGACCACAATATTGACCGCGGGCAGCAGGTCAACGATGCGTTCTGGTTTTATTTTTAAGATATGATGGACCAGGAGGACCGGTGTCATTCCGGCACGGGCAGCGCCTCCGAGTTCGTCAGACCCGCCGTTGCCGACAAAGAGACATTCTTCTGGTTTGACCCCGAGGTGTCGGGCGGCAAGGTGGTAAATTTCCCGATCCGGTTTTTTGAGCCTTACCCGGCAGGAGAAAACTGCCGCAGGAAAGTAAGGGGCGAGCGGAGAAAACTCCCAGTCGGCAATTTCGTCTTCACCACAGTTGGAGATAAGACCCAGTTTTAAGCCCCGCCTGCGCAACCGTTCTAATCCGGCAATGGTTTCTGGTTCAACATTTCTCAGCGTATGGCTGAACCGCAGGTGCCGGGTGCGAAGGGCGTCCTGGATTTGTTCTTCACTTACTCCGGGGTTAAGCATAAAAGCCAGCCGCCGGATGGGAATTTCTACCGGGACCAGACCGAGGACATAGTCGGCGGGTTCTTCATTGAGCCAGTGGTAATTCCATTTTTCCCGGTCAATGCCGAGGATTTCCGGGGTGCTTTGTCCCGGCGCTTTTGCCACCTCCAGCGATACAAGGGTATGAAAGAGGTCAAAGATGACCGCCCGGATGCCGGAGAGGTTGTTCATCTGGGTTCAGCGCAGTTGGCGGCGGTATTCATAGCGGCTGATGAGGCCGGGGGCGGCGATCCAGAGATAGCGGTTGTCGGCGTAAAGGGCGGTAATATTTGTCGCCGCAAGCCCGGTACTCCGGTCAATGGTTGTCCAGGCGCGGTTGCGCAGGTTCTGGATAGCGATTCCGTTCCGGGTGCCGACAAAGAGAAAGCCTTCGGTGGCGGCAAGTGCTTGAACCGGTTGGGCCAGGTCAATTCCCGGGGGGACGTGATGGGTCCAGGTGTTGGTTGCGTCCAGTTCCAGGATACCGCCGAGCGTGCCGAAAAATGTTTTCTCCCGGTTCTGGGCGATGGCAAAAACGCCCCAGTCGCTGCGGGCAAATGGGTCGGTTATTCGGGTGAGGTTGCTGTCAGTTAAAAGGAAGAGCCCGTTATCGGTGGCGACGACAATAGAATCCTTTATCCGGGCGATGGCGTTAACTGGATGGTTGACCTGAAGGCGGAGGTCAAGTTTGCCCGCGGTGTCAATTTCATAGAGCCCGTTGCCGGTTCCGATTAAAAGACGTTTTTCATCAAAGGGGAAAAGGGTGTTGATGTTATCGGTGCGGTTGAGTTCCAAGAGGGTGGCGGTGTAGGTTTGCCACGGGGAGGTGGCAATGGTTCCCGGTCGGTAGGGGAAATAACGCCAGGTGCCGGACACATCAAACGAAACCGCCTGGTCCTCGCCCAAAAGCCAGTAATGCCCCTGGAATTCTAAAATCCGGTGCACCGCATTTTTGGGCGGACCGAGCCGGATTTCCGCTTCTTTCAGGCCGCTGCGGAGATTATAAACGACAATGCCGTAGTTTTCCGCCAGCGCAAAAAGCCGGTTGTTAAAACGATTGACCCAGACCCGGGTTAAGGGGTAATTGTTGAGTTGTTTATCAACGACAAAATAGGGGGTGAGAAAAGGGAAGTTGCGGGCGGAAGTGGTATCGCGCTGTCCCGACCAGGTTATTGACTCAGGAACCGATCGGACCGGCTGAAATCGCTCGGTGGTTCCCATTTTTTGGAACAATCCTGATTCGGTTTCTATCAGGGCGCCGTTTCTGGTGATGCCGATGGAGCGAATTTCCTTGAATGGGTGGTTGAGTTGCAGCACCTGTCCAGTAGCAGGAAGGTAGTAAAAAATCCGGGAATCGGTGGTGACGATGAGCAGTTCGTTCTGGGCCGGGTTGTAGGCGCAGAACTTTATCCGGTCGGTGATGCCATCGGCGGCGGTCAGGGTGCGGATTGGTCGATAGCGATCATAGTCAAGGATGTAAACACCGTCGGGAACCGTCAGGTAAATCGCCCGTTTACTGAAACTGATTGATTTTACTTCGCTCATTGCGGGAAAACTGAGCCAGTAACGGGCTTCGTAATTTAATGTGACGAACAGAAGAAAGAGGGACAGCATTTTATCAGCAGAGCACGGTGGCGAAAGCCCGGGGAATAAAGTTGAGCAGGTCACCGGCGGCAAGGGAGTATTCGGTGGTTTCCCGCACGGCGATGTCTGCGGCAAGACCGTGGAGAAAGACGCCGGCGATTGTCGCCAGAAGCGGTTGGGCGTTCTGGGCAATAAGCCCGGCGATCAGTCCGGTAAGGACATCACCGCTGCCGCCAGAAGCCAGACCGGAGTTGCCGGTCGGGTTGACATAAACTTTTCCGTCCGGAGCGGCGACAACGGTAGGTGCTCCTTTGAGGGCAAGAATACAGTTGTGGGTAATGGCAAATTCACGGGCGGTGTTGAGACGGTCGGCGTTAACTTCCGCCGGATTTCGCCCAAGGAGCCGCCCCAGTTCACCCGGGTGGGGGGTGAGTATTAACGGCGCCTTTATCCGGGCGAAGACCTCTTTGGCGCCAACGAGGTTATTAATCCCATCGGCATCAATTACCAGCGGTTTGTCAATGCGGGGCAGGAGTTCCAGAAGCAGGTTTTTGGTTTCGGGATGGGTGGAGATACCGGGTCCAAGGGCGATGCAGTCAGCGGTGGCGGTGAGTTCCAGGAGTTCGGTAAGGGCGGCAGAACTTAAGGTTTCTGCTTCGGTTTCGGGCAGGGGATGTTTTACCGCTTCCAGAACTCGGGTTTCAATCACATTGGCAATGCTGCGGGGAAAGGCGAGTCGCACCAGTCCGGCACCGGCGCGAACCGCCGCCATTCCTGCCAGACAGGCGGCACCGGAAAAGCCTCGGGAGCCGGCAACAATCAGCGCGGTTCCGAATGTTCCTTTGTGACCATCCGGTTGTCGCTGGGGCAGATGGCAACGGATAAACTCGCCGTCAACCAGAAAGGCGCGGGCATTTTGTTCTACCAGGTTGCGCGGGATACCGATGTCTGCTACCCGGAGTTTGCCGGTGTGGCTTTTACCCGGGTAAAGGACAAGTCCCAGTTTGGGCAGCGCCATAGTTACGGTAAGGCGGGCGCGCACCGCGGGCGCAAAAACCTTTCCGGTGTCAGCGTCAACCCCGGAGGGAATGTCAACGCTTATTATGTAAAGACCGCTCTGGTTGAGAAGTTGAATTGCCTCGGCGGAGATACCGGTGGGCGGTGCCGAGAGACCGGTGCCAAAGATGGCATCAATAACGACCGTGTCCGGGGCAAGGGATGATGAAAGTTGCGTGATATCAGTTAATTCTCGGATACCGGCACCGGCGGCAAGGAGAATCTGGGCGTTGGTCCGGGCGTCGCCCTTGAGTTCGGCAACTTTGCCCAATAGAAAGCATTCTGCGGTTGCCCCGTGGTTGAGCAGATGGCGGGCGATGACAAAGCCGTCGCCGCCGTTATTGCCTTTGCCGCAGACGATTAGAAATTTTTTGGTGGTGAGCGTTCCCAGTTCTTCTTTGATAAAATCCACGACCGCCCTTCCGGCGTTTTCCATCAACACCAGTCCATTGATGCCCCACAGTTCAATTGCCTGGCGGTCAATTTCCTTCATCTCTTTACCGCTGACAAGTGGTAACATCGAAAAATTATAGAAAACCAGCGATAACTGTCAAACCGATTTGCCGCTTTTACTGACCGTTTACCGGCTGTATTATCTTTCTTCTGGGTTAGTTTATTAGATGGCTGGATTTTTCGGCGTGCTGATATCTGGCTCACTTTCCTTCAGAGTTTTTTCCATTACTGCAGAAAATGTCGGTTCTGCTGCTGGTGGTGGGGTTAATTCGGCTTCAAACTCGCCGGCACGGAGTCGGGTAATAAGGGGAGAGAAAAGCACCAAAAGGGTAATGACAATTATGGTAATGAAATAGTAAGGTGCAAGCGGAGTTCCTTTGAAGACCCACTTTTCCACAAATGGCAAAATAGCCGAGACGCCGGTTAAAAGGACAAGCAATGTTCCAAGAATATGTTTGGCAAATTTGTTTAATGACCTTGGTGCCAGAAATCACCAGCGCCACCAGGATGGATGACAGCGAACTTCCCAGATATGTCGGAGCAGTCGCTTTGCGTGGCTGGAATTTTTATCTCCATTGAGTGCTTTTTCTAAAATGCCCAGCCAGTAATAAATCAGAGATAGATATTTTTGCCTTTTTTCCGGGTTCAGGTTTTCCACCAGAGGAATAAAATCATTTAATTCTCCGCTTAATGCCATTGATTCCGTATGATATTCAGATTTTAGATGTCTATGGCGCTCCAGAAATTATTTCTGGCAATGGCCGTCTGTGCTTTCAGTAGAA
>CAYPNB010000003.1:0-246888 GCA_964412225.1 uncultured bacterium
CTGGGGGACAGGGATTCGAACCCCGACTAGCTGGTCCAGAGCCAGCCGTCCTGCCAGTTAGACGATCCCCCAGTAAATTAAGAATAAAATAAAATGGCTTGAAGTCAAGCGTAGCGGTTGACAGTTGTTAATGATGGGCTATAATCGGCTGTGTTGCGGCAAATCGGCGCCGTCTTTTTCCTTGTACTTCTGGCACTGTTTTTGAGCTGTGCCCACCGGGCGGTACCGGCACCGGCGGTAGAGAGGTTTTCCGTTTTTATCAGCGGGGATTTGGAAGCGGATGAGTTTTCTCGACTGGCGGAGGTTGTGGCTGTTACCCGGAAAGAGACGCCCTGTCTCTGGTTGATGAACGGTCGCCTTAAAACCAAAGTTGGGGAGACGGTGCTGGAGGAGGAAGGAGCGGTGTTTACCGTTTTTGCCCGCGGTGGCGTTGACGGTGTGCTGTTTGAGCCAGGGGCAATGGCGTTGAATGTTGAAGAAACAAAAGGGTTGATTGACCGGGTGCCGTTTCGGGTGCTGGCTGCCAACGTTAATGACACTTTTAACATCCCCATCGCTCATCCCTGGATGATCCGTCGGCTGAAGGGAATCAATATTGGAATCACTGGTATCGTTTTGGACTCCAATGCGCTTTTTTTAAAGCAAAAGGGGGTCCGGTATGGGTCGCCGGAATATACCGCGAGAAAAGTTCGTATGCTATTAAAGGAGAAGGCTGACATTGTGGCACTGTTGCTCCCGGCAGGAGATTCTTTGAAGGTTCCCGGGTACGAACTGGTTTTTACTTCGGAGAGTAACGGTGCTGTCCGTTACGATATAAACTGTGTTGGTGCCAGGATAAACGAGATAAAGACAACCCCGGTGACTTTTCTGGAGGTGGAGCCCAGCGGAGATATTGCAAAGGTGATTGATTCACTGGTGAAGGTGGCGGATTCCGTCAGTTCGCTGCCGGTAGTGGAGTCAAGGGTAACGATCCCCCCCGGGGTTCTTGCCCGGGCGATTACCGAAGGATTTTTGAAACTGAAGGAGGCGGACTGCTTTATTTATGACACGCTGGCTTTTGTGCGGGAGGCGATTTCACCAGGGATGATTACCCGGGGTATGCTCCGGGAGGTACTTGAGGAGCCAGGCAGACTGGTTTTTGTTGAGGTGGAAGGTGCGGAGTTAAAACCTATTTTTGCCCGTCCTGGTATCAGAATGGTGGTGCGAAGCGGATTGCCCGGAAAAAGGATAATGGCACGGCGGTGGTATCGGGTGGCGATGACGCCGGCATTGCTGAGGATGTTCCCGGAATTGCAGAAAAGAGGGGTTGAATTTTCCACCCGTTCCCTCTGGGAGTATGCGGTGGATATTCTTCAGGCAGAGGGTAAGAGGTGAATAGTCTGGCGGTGAAGTTTCGGACGGGGAGGATGGTATGGACAGTTCTGGCCGCTCTTTATTTTCTGATATTTTTCGCCAATTTTTTTGCCGATCTGATCCCGGAACAAAAGACAATAGCGTTGATTTTTTCTTATTCCTTGGTTCTCTGGCTGGCAATAGAGTACTACTTTGGCTCTCCGTTTTTTCAATCTGGTATTGTTGAGCCTTCAGCTTTATGGCGGGGTGTTTTTGCTTTCTTTGTCTATCCTTACTTTGGCTATTTATGTGCCGATTTCGTCTGGTGGCGCTGGACTCAGATTCCGCTCCATTATCTCATTACCGGCATTCTCGGGATTTTGATTTTCTGGCTGGGAACATATTTGCGTTTGAGGGCTCTTTTTGACCTGGTCCGGATTGCCGATGTAAAAAACGATACCGGCGCGGTGATAATTCCAGGAAAACGGTTTCTGGCGTTGAAGTTGCACCGGCTCTGCCGGCATCCGCGCTATTTGGGAACTTTTGTCCAGCTTCTTGGCTCAGCATTGGTTTTTCGTTCCTGGGGTGGGCTGGTTTTGACCCTGATTCTGGGACTACCTTTGATTTTTTTGCAGGTGCGCTATGAGGAGAGGATGTTTGCCCGGTTTCTGAAATCCGATTTTGAGCAGTTCCAAAAACTGGCGCCGTTACTTTTTCCGCGGCTTAAATCCGTGGTTAACGGTTTCGGTGGCTAATAATTTAGAGTCTTAATTTAGATTTAATTAACGCCTGTTTTTGTAAGTTATTATTTTTAAATATGGTTAGGCAACCGGGGATGGTGGAGGGGACCGTTCCGGGATGAGTACAGGGGTAAAAATTGTTTTAAGTAACAGAATTTAAATATGATTCTGAATTATGTCAGAAAACGGATTGAATAATTGTAATCGCGACGGTTATTAAAGCACATATTGAAGATCGTTGAGTTATATAATAAGATTCAGATAACGGGGTAAGGTCAGCATATATTGTAGTTTGTTGCTTTAAGCCCTTATTTAATCTTCGGTTATAGTAATAATTTGGTTTGGTTTTACGTTGCTGATAATTTTGCGGCTATGGGGTCCGAATCGGACTTCAACTGTTACCGGGCGGTTGGATTTTCCCAGACCGAAGTGCTGAATCAGTGAGTTCTGGCTGGTCGTGCCTTTGCCTCCTTCCACTTCTCGGATATAGCGCCTTTTGCCCTGGGTTACGGTAATCCGAGCGCCAATGCCGGCAGCGTTACTTTTGGTTCCGATGACCCTGACCCGGAGCCAGTGGTTGCCATTCCGGATATCGTTTCGGAACAGTTTTACCCCGGAGCCAGAGCCGATGGCTAAATCCAGGTCACCGTCGTTGTCAAAATCACTGAAGGCGCAGCCCCAGGAGTTAAAGGCGCGGGTACCGGAAAGATAGGTTGCTTCAATAAACTGGGCGCGGCCAAAGTCCAGGTTGCCTGCCGGAGAAGGAATTGACTGATTGAGATAGAGGAAGGAACGCCGGCTTTCGTAGATAGAGGTGATGTAAAGGTCCAGGTCGCCGTCGTTGTCAACATCACCCCAGGCAGGGTCGGAATGGGTTTCCTCATACCGGATGCCCAGTTCCCGACGCCGGTCAGCAAAGCGGGGATCTGCCCGGCTGCCCCGGTTTTCATAGAGCATTGAGCGGTTAGAAAAATGGATGTAGCGAGGGTGGGCAAGGTTTGCGGTGAACAGGTCCAGGTCACCGTCGTTGTCATAATCGCCCCAGGTTGAGCCAATGGTATGACCAAACCAACCCGCGACCTCATTTCCTGCCACCCCCGCTCGGGGAGCGATGTTTTGAAATGTACCATCCTTCTGGTTGTGCCAGAGTAAATTCTGGCCAAGCCGGTAATTTGATACATAGCAGTCAGGATAGCCGTCTTCATCAAAGTCGCCCCAGTTGACGCCCCTTCCGGCAAGGTGTTCACCGTAGGGCGGGGTAATACCAGCGGTGGTGGTTACATCCTGGAAGTTGCCTTTGTTGTTTTTGTACAGCCGGTCTGGATAATAGGTGTGTTTTTCCCAGTTTTCGTAATTGGCGCAGTAGAGGTCAATCCAGCCATCCTGGTCAAAATCTGCCCAGCCGGCACCTTCTGTTGGATAGGGGTCAGAAGGGTTGCCGCTGGCAGCGGTGACGTCGGTAAATTTGCCGAAGTGGTTTTTGCATAGATAGTCGGCAGTGTCACGGCCGCAGATATAAAGGTCAAGCCAGTAGTCGTTGTTAAAATCGCCCCAGACTCCACCCCGGCCTTCTATTCCGGTAAGACCGACAGCATCGGTTACCTCAGTGAAATGTTTTCCGGAATCGTTGCGAAAGAGGCGGCAGCCGTCCAGGAGCAGGTCATCAAAACCGTCGTTGTTGTAATCACCCCAGGCGACGCGGGATTCAAAGCGGTTGCCAAGACCGTAGTCATCGGTAACATCTGTGAAGATCGGGTTGGAGTAGTTCAGTAACCGGCGGGCAAGGGGAAGTTGTTGGGCAGGAGTTATCCCGAGTCTCTGAAGTCCTGAGTCAGCACGACTCGCCCAGTAGTTGCGGGAATCGCCAAATGCAAGTGCCTGAAGATAGGCGATCTGGGCACCGGCGGTATCGTTGAGATGTGCCTTTGCTTCACCGAGGAGGCAGTAAAATGGCGCGGGCGTGGCTTCGTTCTCAGCATCCCAGCGGAACTTTTGGATCGCCTCTTTGAGATATGGTAACGCCTCGTGGTATTTTTGCTGGAGAATTAGCGCCTCGGCAAGTGCGGCGCGGGCGGTTCCGTAAAGGGGTGGGTATTCAAGTCGCCATTGTTCGCTGGGCTTGTTGCGCGGTTTTTGTGTCTTGGGTTCTAAAAGAATCGCTTTGCGGGCATAACTTTCTGCTACTGCCGGGCGGAACTTTAGCCGGTTGAACAGTGTGGCGGCATAGCGATAACGAAACGGGTCAAGGGTGTCGTCTTTTATCATCTGTGCTGCCGCATCGGCAAGGCCAACGGTGTCTTTGAGCCCGAAAAGAGAACTCAGGAGAAAGAAGTAAAAGGTCTGGCGCCATTCCGTTTTTGGATAACGGGCGAGGAATCGGGAGACCACCAGTATTTTCTGGGTATCGTTGTTCCAGACCGGGTAGATAGAGTCGTAAAACATCGCACCGATTAATTCGTACACCGGTGTCGAGTCCGGATACAATAACGCCAGGACACCGGCGATGGTTTCAGCGGTAGGGGAGTTGGCAAAGTTGAACCCTGCGTAGGCAAGCCAGAGGAGTTGATAAGTAGTGTCACGGAAATAACTTCGTGCCTCTCCGGCAATCTGTTTCTGGATTTCATCGAGTCGGAAGGAATCTTTTTTGTTTAAGTTATAGAGTGACCGCCAGCGGCCGATTATCGCCGAGTCGTCTTCCGGGTTAATTTCCAGCGCCTTTTCCCACCAGTAGCCACTGGAGTCAAATCGGTGGGCATGCTCGTAGACACGGGCAAGGTTGTGAATGATGTTCAATTTGTTGGGTTGATTTTCCAGCTGCTGGAGATAATGGCGGGTAGCAGCGGCGTAGTCCTGACGGGCAAGAAAAAAGGATAGTTCAGATTCCGGAACCCGGAGGGGGATGAGCGTAATTAGTAATAGTACCATTAGTAATTAAAATTAGCCAGCGCATGGCATTGGTCAAGTTTTTGCTCTTTATGATGCGGGGTTCGGGACAAGGTAAGATGGAGTTGGACTTTTTGCCCGGATGCTGATGGCGAGGAGATACAGTATAATTATGCCTAAACTCAGCCAGGCGGCGCCGGTAAGGTTCATCCGGAAGCATAAAACTGTGGAGTAGAGTAGGGAGACGCCAAACATCGCCAGTGCCAGATAAGGAGTTGCGCTCCGGGATGTGGTGAATCGGCTGGCATCCACTGTTTCGGGTTCCACCGTTTGAAAGAAGAGCAGAACAAAGACGGTCGTGGCGAACCAACCGGCAAAATTGGAAAGGGGTATTCCGTGATAGAACCCCTTTGTTACGAATCCGATCATGCCGCGATTGATTGCCACGGGACCGGCGCTGAGCTGCCAGAGAGAAATTAAAAGCGCCCCGGCCATCGGCACGGTACTGAATGTGCTGGCATTCCGGTGATGGGCGTTGACCAGATAGATTGCGGTTGTAAAAACTAAATATAAAAATGTATACCAGGTCAGGACGGTATTAAGCGGTATCCGACCGGGTAACATTATTCCCACCTCAAGTCGGAAGTCACGGAGACGGGCAAACCAGTGGCTGCCAAAGATGGCGCCGAAATTGGTGCCGAGGTATTCAGCCACATAGGGTAGAATTAGACCGAGGGCGAGAAACCAGAAGGCCCGGCGAACGCCAAAGAAATTGATGCTGTGCAACAGGGTGAATCCAGCAAGACAGTAGGCGGGCATCAGCGTTATCCAGAACAGTGGGGGTTTGACAACGATGTCCGCGAGCATAAATGCCACCGCCATAATGGCGGTAAAAAAAATGCCCACGGTTAATAGTGGACGATTTTCAGTGTCTTTCATATTTTATCCCTCCTATTTATTAAAATTATAACACAAAAGTCCCCGGTGGTCAAAATTGACCTGGGCGCCGGTTTGATTATTTTTCAATAAAGAGGTGTGAAAGGAGTATTAATGAGATTAGTATTGTGTTTGTCTCTTATTCTGGGAGGTGCAACGGCAATGCCGCCCAGGCCCGGATTTTCCGGTCCGGTGCCGATTTTCCCCCCTGATGTTGAGGTACCAGGACCGAATCGGCTCAAGGGGTATGATTTCTGTGAAACGGTGACAATACTTATGCAGTTCCCGGACAACCGGGCGGATACCCTGAGACATTCGCCCGCCCGTTTTGATTCCATGCTTTATTCCACCGGGGTATACTATGGTCAGCCCTATCGGGCCGGCAGTTTGAATGACTTTTTTCTGGAGAATTCCTACGGGAGTTATTCGGTGCGCGGCGGTGTTGCCGGTAACCGCTGGTTTATGTCCCGTTACAATTATTCCCGTTATTACGATGGCAACTATATGCTTTCTACTGGCAGACAGATGGCAAGAGAAAACCTCCAGCAGGTTGATTCGTTTGTTGACTTTCGTGATTTTGATATTGACGGTGATGGGCATATTCCCGCAATGTTTATGGTTCATGCCGGTGCGGACGGGGCGGATAACGGTGATGTGAACTGTTGTTGGTCCCATGCCATTCCTAATTTTAACTACCTCACCAATGATGGAATAACAATTGATGGGGTGACCAATGTTCCTGAGTTTGCAATGGTGACCGAGGCGCGCGAAACAACCCTTTGTTGTATTGCGGTGATGTGTCACGAACTGGGACATCTGGTTGGTTTGCCCGACCTTTATGATTACACCCGGAATACCTGGGGGATTGGCTACTGGGGGTTGATGGGGTATGGCGCCTGGGGTGCCGGAGGTAATACACCCTGGAGTCCGTCTCATATGGAGGCGTGGAGCAAGGTTGAGGCTGGTTTTGTTGCTCCGATTGTGCTCACCCGGGATACCTTTAACTTGAAGATTCTTGATGTGGAAACCCATCCGGTTATTTATAAGGTGTGGCGCAATGGCGTTAACTGTGATACCTGTTTTTATCTGGAAAACCGGCAGAAAAAAGGGTTTGATGCGCTGTTGCCTGGCTCCGGACTCCTAATCTGGCATATTGATCCGGGTGCCGGAGCAATGCACAATGTGGTTGATCTGGAAGAGGATTCTACCTATCACCTTGACCGGGGAAGCGGGGTTCGTCCGGACCCACACATCTATCACCAGGCGCTGGGTGATACATCAGACCCTTTACCCGGTAACTGGCACCGAACAGTTTTTGATAACTGGTCAAACCCATCCAGTAAGGCACGTAATAACCGCCCCACCTATGTTAGTGTTCGGAATATCCGGGAAGTTGGAGATACGATAATCTGCGATATTACTTTTGATTCCAGTCAGGTGGGGGTTAAGGAAGGCACACTTTATCCGTCGGTTATAAGGGCAATGCCGAATCCGTTTTCCAGCCGGACTTTTGTCTCTATAAGCAGCGGGAAACCGGGGAAAATAGCGATTTTTACCGTTGATGGAAGGGTAATTTGGGAACGGGATGTTGATGGTTCGTTTTACTGGGATGGCAGTGATTTTAGCGGCACAAGAGTTTCTTCAGGGGTGTATTTTGTGCGATTTAAAGGGGCACCGTCTCATTCCTGTCGGCTTGTCTTGAGGTAGTTTGAGGAGGTGGATATGGCAAAAACGGTTTTTGCTTTTGTGTTGTTGAGCGGAATAATGTGTTTTATTCCTTTATCGGGAATAGAACTGGTTGCTAAGGAAAGAGTGCCAAGCGACGGGCTGGATTCAGTGTCCCGCCGGGCGTTGCGGGATGCGCTTGAAGTTCAGGGAATGACCGAGCCAGAACTCGGGTTTTACAAATTCTGGGCGGTTGATAGCTTCTTCCGGTTGCGCGTGGTGGAACGGTTACTTTCCCGGCCATTAGAAGTTCTGCCTTATGTTGAAAGTGTGGCCGGCGAGGTGAGAAAGTCAGCGCAGGCACCCGCACGGTTGATGCTGGGGCAGGTACAGACGGTAGACATTCCTGTTACCGCTAAGGATACGCTGCGACTGTGGCGGGAAATTGACCTGGAGGCAGGAAAAATTCCGCCGATCTCGGATTCACTTCCCGGCAGTTTAAAAGTTGCACTCCAGACCATTTTTGCCGGATTTGAAGTGGGCAATAGGTACCTTCAGCGCGCAATTGCCAATATTTCCGAAAGAGAACTTAACATCCTCCTGGGAGAAGCGCCCGGTTTCTGGCAGGACGAGGACGATACTTTAGAAAACGGGTTGAGGGGGGGGCTTCACCGGGAGTTTGGTAAGGATTACGATACAAGTCAGGAGATAAAAGCGGAAACCCTTTTAACCTATGCCCGAAAAATAGACCGTCGGGCTCTGGCGCTTTCTGGTCTGGCGGTTATTCTGGCGGCGACCCGGGCGACTGCCATTATTGATTTAAACGAATGTATTAACTGGCATCCGGAAAGGAATTTTAATCTGGAAACAAAATGGGGGACGGTAATTCTCGGTGGCAATGAGGACAATATTTATAAGGGGGATGCGGCGGTGATAATAGATGTCAGTGGTAATGACCATTATTACAATCGAGCGGGTGGTGCGGTCGGGGTTTTGAGTTTTCCATTTGGCGTAGTTATTGACCTCGGGGGCGATGATTGTTATCTCTCGGAACGACTTTTTTCCCAGGGCGCGGCACTATTCGGCTGCGGTGTTCTCATTGACCGGGCGGGTGATGATGTTTATCGTTGTCGGCATTACGGCCAGGGAGGTGCCATTTTTGGTTCCGGGGTCCTCTTGGACAACGCCGGTAGGGATATTTATGATGCCGGTTTCTTCGTCCAGGGAGCGGGACATTATGGCTTCGGAATTTTGGTTGACAATGAGGGCAATGACAGCTATCGCTCTTTTTGCTACTGCCAGGGTTTTGCCGGCACCTGGGGTTATGGTCTTCTTGCCGAAGGAGCCGGGAACGATGTTTATTATGCCGGCGGACAATACCGGCATGAACCACTTTTGCCCCGGGAGTACCGTTCTTTTTCTCAGGGGTTTGCGATTGGTGTGAGACCGGATGCCGGGGGCGGGGTTGGTTTCTTATGCGACTTTAATGGAAACGATTTTTATAACTCAGAGGTTTTTACCCAGGGTACAAGTTACTGGTATTCCTTAGGGGTTTTATACGACGGCGAAGGGTTTGACCATTATTCCGCTCAGCAGTACTCGCAGGGCGCCGGGATTCACCTTTCGGTAGGAGCGCTTGTGGACGAGGAAGGGAATGATGCCTATTTTTCAAGGCTGGGACCAAGTCAAGGAGAAGGACACGACCTTTCTGTCGGCGTTCTGGTTGATCGCAAGGGGGATGATGGTTATTATGCCTCTGGTGGACAGGGCATCGGATTAACCAATTCGGTGGGGTTATTTTTAGATGCCGATGGTAATGACTGGTATATGGCTTCGGAGTCGCTTATCTGTCAGGGGAGTTCTAACTGGGCGAGGGGGTTTGGCGGTATGGGGGTATTTATTGATCTGGCGGGTAAAGACCAGTATCCAGCACGCAATCTCGCCACCAACGATAGCCGCTGGACAAAAGGGACTTATGGGTCAGGAATTGATTTGCCCCGGCCGGCGACAGTAATTGATTATGAGCCCGAAGTTGATACTTCAGAAGCCAGTATTGATTCGGTCATTACGGCACCGGTAGAGAGTGTTTTTAAAACCGCTTCAATGTGGGCGGTGGGTAATGTCCGCAAAAGGGTTCTTCGGGCACGCAAAGAACTTATTCGGTTGGGGAAAAGGGCGGTTGCATATGTGTACGAGAAAAAACTGGATACCAAAGATGGGTTGGAGTCAGAAGCGGTGCTGGCATTGGTGAAGGCGTTGCCCGATACCGCCAAGCCGTATCTCTTAATGGGGTTGCGGGATGAGCGATTTCTCGCCCGTCAGAACTCGGCTTACTGGCTGGGGGAAATGGGTGAAGCGGCGCGGGATGCGGTTGATTCTATTCTTTTAGCACTAAAAGAGAAACGGATTACTCCGCGCCGTGCGGCATATGCTTTAGGGAGTATCGGTGATTCCACCGTGGTACCTGAGATTCTCTATTTACTCAAAGACACGTTGGAGATTTCGCGAATTGTTACGGCGGAAGCCTGTGGAAAGTTAAAGAATCCCCGGGCAATCAATCCGTTAATTTTGGCGCTGAGGGATCCGTTCTTTACCGTCCGGAGTGCAGCAGAGGCGGCGCTCGTGGCAATTGGCAAGCCCGCCTTTGATTCTCTTCTTATTGCTTCGGCTAATTTGAGTTCTCCGGCATTGGGGCATGCACTGCGGGCGCTGGGCAATATTGTTACCAAACTGGATACAGTTTTTACTGAAGGGGAAAAGGTGACCTGTCAGGAGGTGCTTTTAAAATACATTTCTCATAAAGAACCGTTTGTAAGGTTGAGTGCCGTGGCGGGGTTGGGCAAAATGCTAACAGACGGTGTTAGAGAAAAACTACAGATGGCAAAGGAGAAGGAGCGCGACCCGTTTGTTCTTACCGTTTATGAACAGGTCCTTGACGTTAAAAGACAGAAATAAACGCGGTGTGGTGGTAATTTAATGTTCCTGAGTCAATCTATTAGCGAATGCGTGCCGGTCTCCGGGATTATGTTATAGTTGACAGGGGGAAATTAAAAGTTAAAATTTATTGAGAGTGTTATACATTCAAACAAAAGACCTGAGTGAGTACATTGACCCGAACCGGATTTTCATCGGCGAGGGACGGGGAGAATGCGGTTTTGCGCTTCACCTGCCGATAAAAAACTACGTTGTCGGTTCTGACCCCACTACCGATTACACATTGATGATCTCGGTTGCCAATCACTTGCTGGAGTTTCTGCTCTACAAACGGGCAAATCGGGGACCGGAGGAATGGGATTACAGTCCAGAAAAGGCGGCCGAAATCTATACGGTTTGTGGTGATAACGTTGCTACCAGCGGGATTATCATTTTAGATAAAAACTATTCTGCCGGCGCAAAACTTCAGGTTTTCTTAGACAAGACGTTCGGAGTCAACGAGGTGGCGATCAGATGGAAGGCGCAGATGGTAGGTGATGAAGAACTGCTTTCTGATTATGCGGAGTATCTGAAGCATACGCTTAAGGACGGCGCCCGTACTCAGGAAACTTAATTTTCTTTTTACCCGCTTGTTCTAGAGAATCGCGATGGTTAGTTTTAAGCAGGTGAGTAAAGACCCGGAAGTGGTAGCCTTGATAGCCGAGGCGGACCGGCAGTTGGCAGTGCTGGGGTATACAGAACACGGTCCCCGCCATGCCCGTTTGGTGGCAAAAAACAGCCGGCAGATTCTAATTGATCTGGGTTACGACGAAAGACGCGCGGAACTAAGTGCCATTGCCGGTTATCTCCATGATATCGGAAATGTGGTTAATCGGCAGGAGCACGAACGGACCAGTGCTTTATTGGCACGGGAGATACTTGTCCGGATGGGGATGGATTATCGGGAGGTCACCCAAATAATGGCGGCAATCGGTAATCATCACGAAGAGGGGGGCAATCCGGTTTCCGAAATTGCGGCGGCGTTGATATTAGCCGATAAGGCGGATGTGCACCGAAGTCGGGTGCGAAACCCAGCTTTTATTAAGTTTGATATCCACGATCGGGTGAATTATGCGGTCCGGCATTCCACACTCGACGTGGACACGGCTAAACATCGGATTGTATTTAATCTTGATGTTGACACCAAAATTGCCTCGGTGATGGAGTATTTTGAGATTTTTCTCAGCCGAATGCTTATTTCTCGCCGGGCTGCTGATTTTCTCTCCTGTCGCTTTGAACTGGTGATCAACGGAACGAAATTGGTTTAAAATTTCAGGCCCGTTATTTTGTTGAGCGCAATTGACAATGAGGGGCGGTATTTTTATTCTCAGTTTATGCGGCAACAAGGCCGACGCCCGGACGGTTTGGTATTTCTGGGGTCCGGTGGAGCCCGAATTGTAATTGCCCGTCAGGTGCGGGCATCGGGAGGGATCTGGTTTATGTTAGAGGGGACGCAATTTCTTGTTGACCCCGGGCCCGGTGCTTTGGTGCGTGCGACGAGTAGCCGACATCGGCTTGTTCCCACTCAATTGGCGGCGATTTTGCTTTCTCATCGTCACCTGGACCACGCGGCGGATGTGAATGTGATGATTGAGGCGATGACAATGGGCGGGACGGAACGGCGCGGCAGGCTATTCGCGCCGGGAGACGCATTGGAGGGAGAAGACCCGGTGGTGTTACGTTACCTTCGTGAATTTTTAGAAGAGGTGATAGTACTCCGAGAAGGTGGGGAATATCAAATTGGGTCAGTTAGTTTTAGCTCGCCGGTGAAACATCGGCACCGCGGGGAGGTCTATGGGTTCCGTTTTCAAACACCCTGTTTAGCACTATCCTATATTGCGGATACCGCCTATTTTCCGGAACTGGCACGACATTATAAGGCCGATGTGGTAATTTTTAATGTTGTTCGTTACACACCATCGGAACTTGATCATCTTCATTTCCCAGAGGTGGCGGAATTGATTAAAAAAATGCAACCCAAGCTGGCGATTATGACCCATTTTGGGATGACGATGTTGCGGGCGAAACCCTGGCAATTAGCGCAGGAACTGGAGCGATCTACTGGTACTCAAGTTGTTGCGGCCAGTGACGGGATGTTATTGGATCTGGAGAGGTACAAATGTCGTTAGAAAAAATAAGAAAGCCGGTTCAGGTGTTACCTGAGGAGGTGGTTCGCCGAATTGCTGCTGGTGAGGTGATTGTCCGGCCTGCTTCGGTGGTCAAGGAATTGATGGAGAACGCAATTGATGCCGATGCCAAACAGATAAAGGTGGAAATAAAGGGTGGCGGGAAGAATCTTATTCGGGTAACCGATGATGGCATTGGTATGACCCGGGAAGATGTGCGATTGGCGGTGTCCCGGTATGCTACGAGTAAACTGAAGTCAATTGATGACCTGAATCGGATAGAAAGTTATGGATTTCGTGGGGAGGCGCTGGCGGCAATTGCTGCGGTTAGCCGATTGACGATAGACACCAATATTGATGAAAGTCTACCCGGGACAAGATTGGAAGTTGAGGGGGGAGATATTAAGGAGATTAGTGAGACGGTGCGGGCTCGAGGAACGACAGTGACCGTAAAAGCGCTTTTTTTTAATTTACCAGTTCGGCGGACATTTCTTAAGTCCGAGGGGTATGAGTTAAGACTTATTGTCGATGTTTTTCGGAATTACGCACTGGCGTTTCCCCAGGTCGGATTTGAACTTTTAAGTAATGACCGTCCGCTGGTAAAATTACCACCAATAGGTTCGGTGCGAGAAAGATTGGGGATGTTGTTTGAGAAAAAAGTGGCAGAAGGATTGATTGAACTTCGGGTGGATAACCCAATTTTGAGTTTAAGCGGTTTTTTAAGCGACCCCGGACAGATAAAGGGGTTTTCTGACGTTCAGGCAGTGTTTTTTAATCGACGGCCGGTGCGAAGTCAGATAATTGCGAAGGCGGTTTACGATGGCTATGGGCCATTGTTGAAAGGTGGACATCCCAATTTCTTGCTGTTTCTGGAAACAGACCCCGCGCGCCTTGATGTCAATATCCACCCGACCAAGCAGGAGGTTAAGTTCGCCGATGAAAGGTTTTTGTTTGATTTTATTTCTGAAGCGGTGAGGAAAAGGTTGGGGGTGCAACATCGGGTTCATTTTGAAGACACCGGATTGCTGGAACCGGTTAGTTTATTTGATGACAGTGTTCCGAGCGATTTTTGGCAATTGCATAGCAGTTATATTCTTGCCCAGGTAGCATCAGGATATGTGATCGTGGACCAACACGCAGCGCACGAGCGGATCATTTTTGAAGAGCTTGTTTATCGGAGAGAAGGAGCGAAACCTCAGGGATTACTTTTTCCCATTACTATAGAATTAAGAGCCGAAGAGTTTGAGGTTTACGAAAAGATACGAGAAAAATTGGCGGATATGGGGGTGGTGACCAATATTTTTAGTGGTCGGACCGTCGTGATAGAAACGGTACCAGCCGGTTCGTTTATGGGGAAAGAGGAGTTGCAGGAGTTTTTTGCCGAACTGGCGCAGATGAATTTGGAAAATCTGACGGTGGAAAAAGAACTGGCGAAGCTTTTTGCCTGTAAAGGAGCGGTTAAAGCGGGACAACGTTTAAGTCCCGAGGAGATGGCTGCGCTTTTTAACCGGCTTTTCGCATGCCGAGAACCTTACTTCTGTCCCCATGGGAGGCCAGTAATAATTAAATTTACCATTGAGGATCTAGAAAGGAGATTCGGCAGAATTTGAGAGTATTTGTTCTTACCGGACCAACTGGTGTTGGTAAGAGCGATGTGGCGGTAGTTCTGGCACGACGGCTGAAACTGGAGATAATCTCTGTGGATGCCCGACAGGTTTATCGGCATCTTGACATTGGAACAGCGAAGCCCCCAAAAGTATTGCGGGAAGAGATAAAGTTCCATATGGTTGATGTCGTGGAGCCAACACAGCTCTATTCGTCAGCGGATTATGCTCGGGACACCTTGCCGATAATGCGTGCGTTACGTGACGCCAAAAGGTTGTTTATCCTGGTCGGTGGCGCGGGTTTTTATCTCCGGGCGTTATTTGCTCCTCTTTTTGAGGTGCCGCGGTTCAATCCGGTTCTTAGAGAACGGTTCTTGTCTCAAGAGACGAGGATGCTTTACCACCAGTTGCAGAAGGTTGATCCGGAACGGGCGGCCCAGCTTCATCCAAATGACCGGCAAAGAATAATCAGGGCGCTGGAAATTTATAAGTTAACCGGCAGACGTTTTTCTGATCTGATAGGAGAAAAAAAAGAGGTAGAATTTATTCCCACCTATGTGGTATTAAATATGCCGCGGTCGCAACTTTATCGCCGGATTGATGAGCGATTTGACCAAATGATGACAGCCGGGTTACTGGATGAGGTGCGGCGGATTAAGGCAATGGGGCTGGCTACAGCACCGCCAGTGATAACCGCTTATGGATATGCCGAACTGTTAGCGTTTCTGGATGGAAAATTGCGTCTGGACGAGGCGATCGCTTTAGCAAAAAAGAAAACCCGTGATTATGCCAAACGGCAGTTAACGTGGTTTCGCTCTTTGAAAGACGCGAGATGGTTTGATGTTAGTACTCCCGAGGAAACAGCGGAGAAATTAATTCCGATTTTGCTTGACGTAATAGGAAGCGATGTTTAGGCTTATGAAAATGTTTTATACGCTATTCCAGTAAAGAGCGAAAGGAGCAATTTTGAAGAGAACAAAGTTTACATCAGAGTCAGTAACCGAAGGACACCCGGATAAAATTTGTGACCGGATATCAGATGCGGTACTGGACGAAGTCATGCGACAGGATCCCTCGGGGCGAGTAGCCTGCGAGACATTTGTTACGGTGGGAATGGTGCTGGTTGGCGGTGAGATTACTACTACCGCCTGGGTTGATCTGGAGAGTTTGATACGCCAGGTGTTAACCGAGATTGGTTATGTGGATACGGAATGCGGATTGAGTGCGAAGAATTGTGCGATTTTGAACACAATCGGTCGGCAGTCACCTGATATCGCCCAGGGGGTGGACATCGGTGGCGCTGGTGATCAGGGGATGATGATTGGTTATGCTTGCCGTCAGACGAAAGAGCTGATGCCTCTACCAATTATGCTTGCGCATCGTCTGACAGAACGACTTGCTGAAGTCCGGAAAACAGGCCGACTTTCTTATCTTCGGCCCGATGGCAAGGCTCAGGTAACAGTGGAATACGAGGATGGCAAGCCGATCCGAATTGATAACGTGGTAATCGCGGCTCACCATGATGAGTCCATCCTTGACCGTAGTCGGCAACGAATAACCAGGAAGGCGCGGCAGGAAATAATTGAGACGGTGGCAAAAGAAGTCCTCCCGGAGGAGTTTATCGACCGGCAGACTAAATTTTTTGTGAACGAAACCGGTAAATTTATTATCGGCGGACCACAATCGGATACCGGTATGACCGGTCGGAAGATAATAGTGGATACTTATGGCGGTTGGGTTCGGCATGGCGGCGGTGCTTTTTCGGGCAAGGATCCGACAAAGGTTGACCGTTCGGCAACTTATATGGCACGGTACATTGCCAAGAATCTGGTAGCCGCTGGGTTATGTGATGAGGTTGAGATTCGGCTGGCTTATTGTATCGGGCGTTCCGATCCTCTGGATATTTCGGTTGATACCTTCGGGACTGCCCGAGTGGCTGAGGAGAAACTGGAGAAACTGATTCGGGATGTTTTCCCATTAACTCCGAAAGGAATGATTGACCATCTGAAATTGCGCAATCCGATATATCAACCTACCGCTGCCTACGGACATTTCGGTCGAGAATATTTTGTCGGCAAAGATAAACACAAGAAAAAAAGGTTAGAGTTTTTTACCTGGGAAAAGACGGATCTGGTAGAGGAACTTAAAAAAGCCCTATAGGAGGAAAAATAATGAAAATGGTTGACGAGGATTTTGATGTAAAGGATTTGACTCTTGCTTCGGCCGGTCTTACTCGTATTGAGTGGGCAGAAAAATTTATGCCGGTGCTGGGTATGATTCGGAAGCGGTTTGAAAAAGAAAAATCCCTGAAAGGTCTGAGAATAAGTTGCTGTCTTCATGTTACTTCTGAAACCGCTAATTTAGTTAGAACTTTGAAAGCCGGTGGGGCTATGGTTAGACTGTGTGCTTCCAATCCACTTTCTACGCAAGATGAAGTTGCCGCCGCGTTGGTCAAAGAAGATAAAATTCCCGTGTTTGCTATCAAGGGAGAAGATCGCCGTAGTTATTATCGGCACCTAGACCAGGCGCTCGCCCACTATCCCCAGATTACTACCGATGACGGGGCTGATCTGGTTTCGACACTTCACAAAAAAGGTGGCGTATTGCTAAAGGGGGTAATTGGTGGAACCGAGGAAACCACTACCGGGGTTATTCGGTTGCGAAGCATGGAACGGGATGGGGTTCTTGCCTATCCTATCATTGCGGTAAACGATTCTTTGACCAAATTTATGTTTGATAACCGTTATGGAACCGGGCAGTCTACCTTAGATGGCATTTTGCGGGCGACGAACATTCTTTTTGCCGGTGCTACCGTGGTGGTATGTGGCTATGGTTGGTGCGGTAGGGGATTGGCAACGCGGGCACGGGGAATGGGGGCAGAGGTGATAGTTACCGAAGTAGACCCGGTTCGAGCTCTGGAAGCAAGGATGGACGGTCACCGAGTAATGCGACTCATTGATGCGGCACCCCTTGGAGATGTATTTGTCACCGTTACCGGTAATGTGAATGTAATTGACCGTCAGCATCTGTTGCGAATGAAAGACGGGGCGATAATTTGCAACTCTGGTCATTTTGATGTAGAGATTAATCGTTTTGCTCTGGATCAGCTTACCCGCCGTCGCCGCCGGCTACGGGATTTTTGCGTGGAGCATCTTCTGAACAACGGAAGACGGGTAATGTTACTGGCAGAGGGGAGGCTGATAAATCTGGCCGCAGCCGAAGGACATCCGGCAATGGTGATGGATTTGTCTTTCGCCAATCAGGCATTGGCGATAGAATATATTTTTCTGCATCAAGAGGAACTAAAACCCCGAGTGTACAAATTGCCGGAAGAGATTGACCGTCAGATTGCCGAACTTAAGTTGAAAACGATGGGAATTAAAATTGACCAACTAACCCGGGAACAAGAGAGATACATTTCTTCCTGGCAGGAGGGCACTTGACGGACAGTGGTCAGCGATAGCGGAATTTGGGCGGTTTGCCAGAAGCGATTTGCCGAGCGATGGCGCGGGCCTGGTCAAACTCTTTGAGGAGCCGGTTGACATCGGTGACCGTTGTTCCCGACCCCTGGGCAATTCGCCGTCGTCGGGAGCCGTCAATAATGTCGGGATTGTGTCGTTCCTGGGGTGTCATCGACTGAATTATTGCTTCAATTTTTGTAAACTCGTCTTCATCTACCTCTAAGTTGTTACCTCCTGGGAGAAGAGAGAGTAGTTTCGAGAACGACCCCATCTTTTTAACCGTGCGTAATTGGGCAAGAAAGTCTTCCAGGTCAAATTTGCCTTTAATAAATTTCTCAGCCAGTTTTTTCTGGTCCTCAACCCGGGTGGCGGATTGAACTTTTTCTCCAAGGGTTTTGATGTCACCAAGGCCAAGAATGCGGGAGGCGATGCGGTCAGGGTGGAACTCCTCTAATTCTTCTAATTTTTCACCGGTAGAGAGGAAATACACCGGTAAGCCGGTGACCTGACGGACCGAGAGTACAGCGCCTCCTCGGGCATCACCGTCAAGTTTGGTAAAACAGCAGCCGGTCAACTTCAGGCGTTGGTGAAATTCACTGGCTTGAAGGATGGCATCCTGTCCCACCATCCCGTCAAGAACTAGAAGCGTAACATCAGGTTTAATTTGCTTTTCAATAGACTGAAGTTCGGCCATTAATTCTTCTTCAATGTGCAGGCGGCCGGCGGTGTCCAGAATCAAAATGCCGTGGTTATGCTCTTGAGCGTAAGAGCGAGCGGCAAGACAGGTGCCGATCACATCGTTTTTCACCGGATAAAAATGGCATCCCGCACGCTGGGCGATGCTTGCCAATTGTGCGGCCGCTGCCGGTCGTTTTGGGTCACAGGCGACCA
Source organism: uncultured bacterium (assembly GCA_964412225.1). GTDB lineage: Bacteria > Hydrothermota > Tepidihabitantia > Tepidihabitantales > Tepidihabitantaceae > CAYPNB01. Next base: position 18,612 of record CAYPNB010000003.1, read on the forward strand.
GGAGTGGTTTGCGTTGTCGGTACCGCAGGGCGAGTTTGCCGGCGAGGGTGGTTTTTCCGGTTCCCTGAAGACCCACCAGGCTGATGATGCCAGGGGAGGATTTTATTTCCAGTTTCGGACTGCTGCCGCCCAGGAGTTGTACCAATTCTTGAAATACGGCCCAGTTGATTATTTCTCCGGGTTTTAGGCTGGCGGTGATATTTTGTTCTTTAAGCCGGGATTCTATTGCCCGAATAAATTGTCCAACTAATTTGTAATGGACGTCGGCTTCCAGAAGAATGGTACGGATTTCTCCGAGCGCCCGGGAGATTTCTTGTGGACCAAGCCGTCCTCGTCCCAGGAGTTTGCGTTGCAATTCGGTGAGACGTTGTGTTAGGAGGTCGAACATTTTAATTTTTGTATGGCAGCAGCGTAATTGGAACTGCGGAAAATGGCACTGCCGGCAATAAGCATATCGGCTCCGGATTCAACGATTGTTCTACAGTTTTCGGTATTTATTCCGCCATCAACTGATATAGCGAATTGCAGCCCGAGTTTATTCCGGAGTTCTCGGAGACGGCGGATACGGTCCAGTGTCGTTGGGATAAATTGCTGTCCTCCAAATCCCGGATAGACGCTCATTATTAGGACGTCGTCAACAAGGTTAAGGTAAGGGGTTAAATTTTCTATTGCCGTATCCGGATTTAGAGAGATACCCGGCTTTCTATTTGCGGCGATTATTTTTTTGATACATCTATCGGGATCTTCTGATGCTTCAATGTGGAAGACAATAAAATCGGAATAAGGAATAAAGTTGTCAATAATGCGTTCGGGGTGAATTACCATTAAATGAGAATAGATAGGGAGGGTTATTATCCGGCGTACCGCTCGGGCAATGGGGACGCCGAAACTTAAATTGGGCACAAAATGGCCATCCATAATATCCAGATGAAGAGCATCGATACCACCAGCTACGACCGCTTTAAGTTCATCCTCAAGGTGGAGAAAATCACAGTCAAGTACAGATGCAGAAACTTTTACTTTCATCGGGGTGTAGAATCGGCTGTAGCAACGATTAGATTTACCGTATCACCGGGTGCTACTGTCATACCTTCTTCCGGGTATTGAAAGATAACTGTCCCCAATGGTTCGGTACTTTTTGCCGGTTTCAGTTGCCCGAGATGCAATCCCTGAGCAGCGATTATTCCCCGGGCGGTTTCAATGTTTAACCCAACCAGATTAGGCATTGGGAACGTGCCAGTTTTTGTTGAAACGGAAATTATTACTTCCGTTCCTTGACGAACGTTGGTTCCCGGAGGCGGAGAGAGGGCGACGATTCGCCCGGCTGGAACAAGGGGGGTGCGGATAGATTCTATCCGGGCGATGACGAACCCGGACTTTTCTAAAGCGACGATTGCATTTGATAACGGAAGTCCGGTTAAATCTGGAATTCGGACCCGGCCGGCACCGGCACTGATATCGAGGTCAATTTCCCGGCCGATTTTCACCCGGCGGCCAGCTGTTGGATAATGGGCAACTACCCGTTCAGGGGGGATTTCAGGATTAAGGACAGAACGTACCGCGCCCGGTTTTAAACCAAGTTTACGAAGGGTTTTCTCGGCGTTTTCTCGAGGCATTCCGACCAAGTTGGGGACTACTACCTCTTTACCTTTGTGTACGATTACGGGCATTAACAGATTGAGTACGATAAAAAACAATGCGATAACGGCGAGAACGGCAATGATACCCAAAAATACCTTCAGGGGGTTGTTTTTCTTTTTCACATCAGCTCCAACTTTTCTCCGATTTGAATTCGATAGCCGTTACGAAAGTCTTTCCCGATGATAACCTTACCGCCGGCGGGTTTGAGTTGAAGGATTTCAATAATACCGGTTGCGGTGGCGACAACCAAACCAGGACGGTCTAAAACAATTGATCCGGGGGGCAGTGGCGGTTCGCCGGTCAGGATCCGGGAGCGGAGCAGAATTAGCTGTTTGTTACGAAAGAAAGTAATTGCTCCAGGTTGAGGAGATAGTGCCCGGATACGGTTGTGAATCTGTTCGGTCGTTTCTTGCCAGTTGACAATTCGGTCGGCACGGGTAATTTTGGGAGCAACAGTTGCCTGATTTTCATCTTGGGGTTGTCTGAGAACGCTACCGTTTTTTAACTGAATAAGGGTAGTAAGAATTAGCTCAGCTCCCATTTTTGCCAATCTGGCACTAAGTTCCCCAGCAGTTTCTTCTGGATCTACTAGCGTGCGAATCTGATTTAATATGGCTCCGGAGTCAACTTTTTTGTCCATCGCAATTACTGTTACACCGCTTTCTTGGCAACCATCCATTAATTGGCGGGGAATTGGTGCGGCACCACGATAACGGGGGAGAAGCGAAGGATGGAGGTTAATAAAACCCAACCGAGGTACACGCAAGAGCGGTTCCTTCAGGATGTATCCATAAGCGACCAGTACACCACAATCAGGTCGGTATTCCTGAAGGATTTTGATAAAATTCTCTTGATTTGGGTTATCCGGTGTGAGTGTCTTTAATCCTAATTCCATTGCGGTAACCGCAACCGGGCTAGGAAGCAATTTTCTTCCTCGTCCCTGGGGTTGCGCAGGAGCGGTTATCACCGGATTTATCTGGTAGCCTGCTTGGTAAATCGCTTTCAATGTGGGTATTGCGAAATCGGTGGTGCCAAAGAATGTCAATCGCAAAAGCGGTGCTCCATTTCTTCTATAGCTTTTAATCTCTGAGCAAGGAGTTTAAGACGCAGTTCACTAAGATGATCAATAAAAAGAACTCCCTGGAGGTGGTCAATTTCGTGGATAATCGCTCGCGCCAGTAAACCGGTGGCATCAAGTTGAATTGTTTTTCCCTCGGGGTTAATTCCGGTGATGCGAACAAACTGGGGGCGGCTGATTACCTCGTAAATATCGGGAAATGAAAGGCAGCCTTCCTCGTTTTCAATTTGACCTTCTTTGCTAACTATTTCCGGGTTGATGATGCAGGTAGGAGGGCGGTCAATATTACATGCTAGCGGATTTATGGCAAAGATAGCGATTGGTTCACCAATCTGATTGGCAGCGAGCCCGATGCCGTCTTTTTCCATCAATGTTACCTGGAGGTCGTTGACGATTTGAATAACCTGGGAGTTGATTTCTTTTACCGGTGCAGCAACCATACGGAGAACCGGGTTGCCGTAAAGAACAATTCGCCGCGTTCTTCCTGATGGGAGCATCGTATTTATGATCAAGAGGAGGAGCCGAGTTTGTAAGCGATTGCTCCTTTCTCTACTTCAATTTCGGTTCCTTCGGCAACTTTAACCATAAATGTATTGTCTTTGACGTTGGTAATGACTCCGAGAATTCCTGAGGCAAAGACAACCCGATCGCCCTTTTTTAGACTTGCAAGCATCTGTTGGTGTTTTTTCTGCCGCCGCTGTTGGGGCAGGATGATCAGGAAATAAAGGACTACAAATATCAGGATTAATGGTAACAGGCTGCCCAAAAACCCTAATCCTCCGGTAGGCTGATTACCGGTTTGGGTTTGCGCGGATGCTATTCCGAACATAATGCCTCCTTTTTGGCTTTTAGATAAATTTTATGCTGATAAATATACTGACTAACCGATGTTGGAACAAGATAAAAAATTGATAACCCTCGGCTCAGACGGCAGCGGATTAGTGCGGCAGATATGGCAACCGGGATGACCGGAAGGAACACGAGCCGTGCGGGGTTGTGATACCGAAAGCGAGGGGGTTTACCGATGCCCGGGCGACTGATTACCACCAGCCGTGCCAGTCGGGTAAGGTCAGCGGGGCGATGCCAGGCGGCGATTGTTTTGTACTGATCATAACCAAGAATAAGATAGAGGCTCGCCCCGGGGAAAGACGGGCGGAGGGCGCTTAATGTGTTAATGGTATAAGAGGGAACCGGTAGTTCTTTTTCAATTGTGGAAATGCCAAATTTTGAGTTGTGTTGGGTTGCCAGCTGGAGCATTTTTACCCGGTGGTGATAGGGGGCAATTGGCGCAGGGCGATGGGGAGGTTGAAACGATGGGACAAATAATAGTTTATCCAGGTGTAATTTATAAGCAACGTCTTCAGCAACCATGAGGTGACCAAGATGGACCGGGTCAAATGCTCCTCCGAATATCCCAATGCGCATTTTACTTCAGACGGTTGAGATACTGTTGGGCAGCCCGGCGTAATCGAGGTGAGGAGTTTTTCTCAACGATTTCTTCTAAGAGCGGTCGGGCTTTTTCCGGCTCTCCGGTTTCTGCGTAACAGACTGCCAGTTGGTAGCGATCCTCTTCTGACCACAACGAAGCGGGATAATTTTCTTTAACAAATTCATAATAAACCAGCGCCGATTTGAATTCTCCGGCTTTGAAGTACAGCCGGGCGGCAGCGATTTCTCGGTGGGCAAGCCGAGAGGCAATTTCAGTTAAGGCTGATTCTGCCGCTGACCGAAACCGGGACTCTGGATAGTCGGTCAGAAAATCGGAGAGTAATTCCTGAGCCTTTTTTACTTGGCTCTGATCTTTGTCCGGAGTAGGTGCGGAGCGAAAAACGGCAATGCCTAATTTGAACGCCGCCTCTTCTTGATAACGGCCATTTGGAAAGTTCTGGAGATAGAAATTGAATTCCTTCTGGGCTTGTTCAAAGTCTTTACTTTCAAAATAACAGTCGGCGAGTTCAAACTGGGCATCCGCCGCCAGACTGCTACCCGGAAAGTTGAAAATGACATAGGTAAACGCGTCCTCGGCCGCACGGAATCGTTTTTCTTTTTTATATCTCAGTGCTTGGTTAAACGCTTCCTGAGCATCGGTGGGGCGGATTTGCTCCTGACGTTTTGGACAGGCAATAAAAGTAGTGATCAACATCGTGATCAGGAGAGTTTTAGTCGTAGGAAGGCGATTCAAATTCGTTTTATTACCTCGGTTACCAGCGTGGTAAGTCTAGGTTCTGCTTCGCCCGCAACCCGTAATACCGTGGCGAGGTCAACCGGTTTTAACTGTTCCGGAGTGCCCATATCCGTAATAACCGAAAAGCCTAACACCCGCAGGCCGGCATGACGGGCAACGATCGTTTCGGGGACGGTGGACATGCCGACAAGATCGGCTCCGATTATCCGGAGATAACGGTATTCCGCAGCGGTTTCCAGATTTGGTCCGGTTACCCAGGCATAGACACCCTCTTGGAGCGGGAGTCCCAGTTGCTGGGCTACCGTTTTTGCCAATTCAATTAATTTCGGGTCGTAGCACTGGAACATATCCGGGAATCGGGGACCGAGGGTTTCGTCATTTACTCCTCGGAGAGGATTCTGCCCGGTAAGGTTGATGTGGTCGGTGATTACCGCAATATCGCCCGCCGAAAAATTCGGATTGAGTCCGCCGGCTGCATTAGAAATTACCAGGGTGTGAATACCCAGTTCTTTCATTACCCGGACCGGATGGGTGATCTCTTGGGGTTCGTAGCCTTCGTAATAGTGAAATCGTCCCTGCATTACTACTACCGGTTTTCCGTTGAGCGTTCCTAAGATTAATCTGCCACCGTGACTCTCTACCGTCGGGACAGGAAAGTGAGGAATGGTGGCATAGGGGATGGTGGTGTCCGCACGCACGTTTTCTGCCAGTCGACCAAGTCCGGTACCAAGGATAATACCGATATCCGGCTTAAATCCAGTTCTATTCCTTATTGCCAGAACGCTCTCTTGAATTTTTTGCTTCAGTAGTGCGCTTCTCATTTGCTTCGGTTCGTTCATGTTGTTGCTTTTCAAATCGGTCTACAATTGCTAAATAGGTATTGGCAATAGCGCGAATTTCATCAAGAATTAACGCCCGCCGGCCGGTCAGTTCTTTTAATTCGGATTGCAGTTGGGCGATTTCCTGTTTTGCCTGTTCTATTAACAGTTGGCGTTCTTTTTCCGCGGTTGTTTTCATTTCCTCAGCCACTTTCTGAGCGGTAAGGAGGGTTTCCCGGAGAAGGTGCTCGGTTTTTTCAAAGGCGTTTACTCTGTTGGTGAGATGGTCTACCTTTTCCGCCAGGGCGGCTCTTTCTTTACGGAGCTCTTCAAATTCGTTAGCTACAACAGCAAGAAAAGCCCGCACTTCTTTGGGCGAGTATCCCCGGAATGCCTTGGGGAATGCCTTTTTGCGAATTTCTAACGGTGTTAATGCCATTAGTTTAGTCTACCGTGGTAGCAGGCGCTGTCAAGAAATAGGCGGGGAATCAGTTTACCGCTCTAATGCCTGTTTGAGGTCGTTGATCAGGTCCCCGGCGTCCTCAATGCCCACCGAAATCCGGATTAAGCCATCGGTGATTCCCGCCTGTTCCCTTATGTCTGGTGGCATTGATGCGTGAGTCATGGAAGCCGGATGCTGAATCAGACTTTCAACACCACCCAGGCTTACTGCCAGAATAAAAAGTTTTGTTGCGTTGAGGAGTTTACGGGCGGCGGCAAATCCGTGTTTGAGTTCAAAACTTATTAGCCCACCGGGTCCGGACATTTGTCGTTTGGTTAGTTCAAACTGAGGATGGCTGGGTAAACCCGGGAAGCGTACCCACTTTACCGCCGGGTGCGATTCCAGAAACTCGGCAATTTGCTGGGCATTCCGGGAGTGCTGTTCCATTCGGAGAGCGAGAGTTTTGATTCCCCGCAAAACCAAAAATGCCTCAAAAGGTGCCATGACACCGCCGAAGTGATTTAATGTTTTACGAAGAAGGCGATAGTGTTCTTCATTTTTGACCACGATAATACCAGCGACGACATCGGCGTGGCCATTAAGAAATTTAGTTGCTGAGTGAATCACGATGTCGGCACCCAGTTTGAGAGGTTGCTGGAGTACCGGCGTGGCAAAGGTGTTATCAATGACCAGAAGGGCGTTTTTTTCATGACAGAGACGGGCGATGGCAGCGATGTCGGAAATCGTCAGGGTTGGATTGCCCGGGGTTTCAATAAAAACCAGCCTGGTTGCGGGAAGAAATGCAGCTGCTACTGCGGTTAGATTGGAACTATCAACAAATGTTGTTTTGATTTTGAATCGGGAGAAATAGTCTTGGAGGAGAGTGACGGTAGGCCCGTAAACTGAATGGGAACAGATGATATGATCACCCGCTGAGCAAAGCCCGAGCAGGGTGGTTTGAATTGCTGCCATCCCGGATGAGGTGGCGAGAGATTTTACCCCTCCTTCCAGTTCGGCGAGGCAGTTTTCCAGCAGTTCTACCGTTGGGTTAAGCATTCGGGAGTAGATATAGCCAGTGGTTTTTCCGGCAAAAAGGTCAGCGCCGTGCTGGAAGTCACGAAAGCGAAATGTTGACGAGGCATAAATAGGGGTCACTACCGGGCCGACCGGTTCCGCGGGTGAACTGGAATGGATACAGAGGGTTTTGATATTTAAAGACCTTTTCTTGTTCATTTTTACTCCTGTGCTATTTTGATAGACAATGCCACGAAATTTGCTGTTGTCAAGGTTAGCATTCTTGACTTCTGGGTTGCCAGGATTATCATTCGGCAGATGTTTTTAATTGCATTTTTGTTCGGCGCCTCCTTAATGCTGGAGCGCCTGGAATACGATATTAAATGCGGTCCCTTGGTTTTGGGGTCAATGGTATTGGAACGGTTGCCCGAGGATACAATTGATAGTATTGTGTGCGAGCACCTCCGGGCAAGTGTGAAGATCGATGGTGGGTTGACGATGTTATTCTGGGCTAACTACCAGATGGAGAGTTGGTGTCGGGCGCAAGATCTGGTGACGGTTCGTTATTTTAAAAGAACCCGGGAGAAAAACTATCAGGCCGAATGGTATGCCGATTACGACCACGAGGCGCGAGTTGTTAGATATTCGGACGGTGAAAATTACCTTTTACCTGATTCAGCCCGGGATCTGCTCGCCCTCTGGTTTTATCTGCGTGATTTTCCCTGGGAAAAAGTGGACAGCGTGGTTTTAAACAGCCACATTGACCGGCAGAACCAGCGGTTGGTTTTCATCACTACCGGTAGGCGGATGGTGCGCACAGGTTTAGGTAAATTTGAGGCGTTGACGATTTCGCCCCGTACCAGTGGTCCGCTGGGGACGATTTTTCTCACCACTGACAGCCGCCGTCTGCCAGTGGTAATTCGCACCCGCATCGGAGCTATCACGGTGAGCGCCTTTCTTGCCCGGGTGCGAAAAACAAGGAGGTAAAAGATGAATTGTTATGCGGTTATTATATGCGGGGGAAAAGGAGAACGTTTCTGGCCCAAGAGTCGGTTTAATCTCCCGAAACAGTTTGTTACTTTGTTTGGAAATCGTTCGTTGCTGCGGGCAACAAGTGAACGAATTAAAAAATTGTGTCCGTTAGATCGGCAGTTTTTCGTTGCCCCCGAACGATTTGCTCCGTTAATTAAAAAAGAGGTTGGCATCAAAAGTAGGAATCTTTTACTGGAGCCAGTGGGGAAAAATACCGCGCCGGCGATTGGACTGGCAGCGGCGTTTCTTTCTCGGTATGACCCGGCGGGGATAATGATTGTTTTGCCTGCCGATCATCTGATTTCACCCCGGGAGAAATTTCTCAATGCCTTGAGGCGAGCGGTAAAAGTTGCCGGTAAGGGGTATTTAGTTACCTTCGGGATTACGCCCGGTCGTCCTGATACCGGATATGGTTATATTCATTTTGGACCGCCCATTACCCGGGAGAGGGGAGTCGGCGCTTACCGGGTTTTGGCGTTTAAAGAGAAACCGGACATAAAGACCGCGGAGCGTTATTTTAAAAGCGGGGAATACCTCTGGAATTCCGGGATGTTTGTGTGGCGAATTGACCGCATTCTGGATGCCTTCCGGGAGTTTCTGCCCGATTTTTATCGGCAGCTGATGGTTTTGCGAGAAAATTCTGCTGGTTGGCGGCAGAAGGCGATAATTTCCAGAATTTATCGCAATGCGCGGTCAATATCAATAGACTATGCGATAATGGAAAAGGCGGATAACGTGGCGGTAATCAAGGCTGACTTTGATTGGGATGATGTCGGTTCTTGGCTTGCTCTTCAACGGCATTTTCCCCAGGATGAGAAAGGAAATGTGGTTTCCGGGCTATGGTTTCAACGGGAATCAGAAAACTGTGTGGTTTACGATGATACCGGAGTTGTTGTAACTTTAGGAATCAAAGACCTGGTGATTGTCAGGTCGGGTGATGCGGTGCTGGTTGCCCACCGGGAGGCGCTGGATGGATTAAAACATATTCTGGGAGAAATGGCTAAAGACAGGAGAGGAAAACGATTTTTATGAAGATTGTTTTTGCTACCCGTAATCAAGGCAAGGTTAATGAGGTGCGTTGGCTTTTTCAGGGAAGTGGCTGGGAGGTACTGACGTTGGCTGATGTTGCTCCCGGGGTAGTAATTAAGGAGGAGGGAGCTAATTTTGCCGAAAATGCGCGAGAAAAGGCGCGGGCAGTATTTGCCCAAACGGGAATGTGGACGATGGGCGAGGATTCCGGGTTAGAGATAGATGCTCTTGGCGGTTCTCCTGGTGTGCTTTCAGCAAGATTCGGAGGAGAAGGATTAACCGATTTAGAACGCAATCAACGAATTCTTGAGTTGATGATTGCGGTGCCGGATGAAAGACGAACCGCCCGTTTTCGTTGTGTTGTGTGTGTGGTAAATCCAGTTGGTGAGGAGAGGTTTTTTGAAGGGGTGTGTGAGGGGAAGATCGCCCTGACTATTCGTGGTTTTTCCGGTTTCGGCTATGACCCGTTGTTTATTCCCGATGGTTACGGGCAGACATTTGCCGAACTGGGGGTGGAGATAAAAAATAAAATAAGTCATCGGGCAAAGGCATTGGGGCAGGTTTTGAAATACCTTAAATCAATAACCGATAAGGAGCATAGTCAGGATAAGAAGTGGTGCGGGCCGGGGTTATCTGTTTTATAGAATTTGACTTTAAGAGTGGAAGTAGTTATAGTATATTACGATTGTAGGGGCGGGGAGTAGCGCAGCCTGGTTAGCGCACCACGCTTGGGACGTGGGGGTCGCTGGTTCAAATCCAGTCTCCCCGATTAAAATCAGGTACTGATGGTTGTTGCGCCTGTAGCTCAGCTGGACAGAGCATCGGATTTCTAATCCGACGGCCGGGGGTTCGAATCCCTCCAGGCGCGCCTCAATCGGGAGGAAAAAGTTAAACTAAAAGCCGGTCATCCGATTTTGTTAATAAGTTGTTTCACAACAGTGTGTTATAAAATTTAGTTAAAATTTGAGAGTTAGCCCCCGGGGTAGCCCCCCCACCGTCCCCCTGGTAGACACAGGAATTGAAAAAGGCTCTTGGGAGGAAACAAAAATCTGGCTAGAAAAGGTGAAAATAACCGGCATAAAAACGGTTTTAAAAAGCCGTTCCGGCGAGCCTATTATATCAAGAAGAATGCTCTCAGCCGGTGTATTCGCTAAGCGAGGAGGTTCCGGGCAATTACAATTCGCTGGATTTCCGAAGTGCCTTCGTAAATCTCCATACACTTGGCGTCCCGATAAAGACGTTCAACCGGATACTCTTTGGTATAGCCGTAACCGCCCAGGATCTGGATCGCCTCCCGGGTAACCTCAACAGCGGTAACGGCAGCGAACAGTTTTGCCATTGCCGCCTCCTGGCTAAAACGGGTTTTACCAGCATCCTTTTGAAAGGCGGCATAATAGACCAGCAAGCGAGAGGCGTTGATTTTTGTCGCCATTTCGGCCAGTTTTGCCTGAATCATTTCAAATTCACAGATTGGTTTACCGAACTGTTTGCGTTCTTTGGAGTAAGCCAACGCCTTTTCCAGTGCCGACTGAGCGATACCGACCGCCTGAGCGCCGATGTCAATACGGGAGACATCAAGTGTGCTCAGTGCCACCTTGAAGCCGGCGTTGATTTCACCGAGAACGTTCTCCTTGGGAACTTCACAGTCCTCAAAGATCAATTCACAGTTGGCGGTGGCGCGGAGCCCTAGGAGGTCTTCGTGTTTGCCGAGGGAGAAGCCGGGAAAGTTGCGTTCTACGAGAAAGGCGGTTACCCCTTTGCTTCCCAGTTCCGGGGCGGTTTTGGCAAAGACGATGAATAGACCGGCGGCACCGGCGTTGGTGATAAATCGTTTGGAACCGTTGAGGATGTATTTATCACCCTTTAATACCGCCCTGCTTTCCATTGCTGCCGGATCACTGCCGGCGTTTGCCTCGGTTAAGCCGAAGGCGCCCAGAAGTTCACCACTTGCCATGCGCGGTAAATACTTTTCCTTTTGTTCTTCGGTTCCCCAGTTAACAATCGGCCAGGCGGCGAGGGTGTTGTGGACAGCGGTGATGACACCGGTAGAACTGCAGCCACGGGAGATTTCCTCAATGGCGATGGCCAAGGAAAGAAAATCAAAGGCAGCGCCGCCGTATTTTTCCGGAATGGTCATAGAAAGTAGCCCGAGTTCGGCCAGTTTTTTTATCGTATCGGCAGGAAATTCTCCTGAGGCATCAATCTGTGCCGCCTTCGGTTCTAATTCTTTGGTGGCAAAGTCACGGACCATGTTACGCAGCATTATCTGGTCTTCGGTTAAATTGAAGTCCATATTTTCCTCCTATGTTGTTTTTAATACTTCCTTGGCAATAATCAAACGCATTATTTCTGAGGTGCCTTCGCCGATTTCACCCAATTTGGCGTCCCGGTAAATACGGGATGTAGCCATTTCATCGCTCAGAGCGGGAAGGCCGATTGTGCTGATGGCGATATTTACAGCTCGCATTGCCACTTCTGAGGCAAACAGTTTGGCAAAGGCACATTCTTTATCAGCCCGGATACCGGCGTCCTTGATAATTGCCGCATTGTAAACCAGGAGCCTTGCCGCCTCCACTTCAGTGGCAACATCGGCAATCGCCCGGGACAATTCCTGGGAAATTTCTCTTCCTTTCGCCCAGGCGATCAGGTCATCAAGTGCCCCCTGGGCCATGCCCAGACAGAAGGCACCAATAGAGATTCTACCGCCGTCTAACGTTTCCATAAATATCCGGTAGCCGTCGTACTCCTGACCGAGAAGGTTTTCTTTGGGCACCCGGAGTTCATCAAATGCCAGTTCCACAGTATTAGAGGCACGGAGCCCCAGTTTATTTTCTTCTTTGGCGACAATAAATCCCGGGGTCTTGGTTTCTACGATGAAGCAGGTGATGCCTTTGCGGCCCAGTTTCCGGTCAAGGGTAGCGGCAACCACCACCGTGCCGGCATAGGCGGCGTTGGTGATGAATCGTTTGGAACCGTTGAGGATATAGCCGGTTTCTGTTTTCCGGGCACTGGTTTCAATTCCGGCGGCATCACTGCCAGCATTGGGTTCGGTTAATCCGAAGGCACCGAGGTATTCACCGCGAGCAAGAGGGGGGATAAACTTCTTTTTTTGTTCTTCGGTGCCGAATTTATATATCGGGTAGGTACCAAGCGATGTGTGAGCGGCAAGGGTAAGTCCGGTTGCCGCACAGGCACGGGAGACCTCTTCTACACAAATTGCATAGGAAAGATAGTCCCGTCCCATTCCTCCCAATTCTTCTGGCCAGGGGATGCCGAGATAACCCTTTGCCCCCAATGCCCGCACATTTTCTTCTACAAATCGGCCGGTCCGGTCATATTCTTTTGCCCGGGGAACGATGACCGTTTTAACAAACTCCCGGACTTCATCTTGAAATTGCCGATGGGTTGGAGAGAGAATCAGATACACCTCCGGTTTTCAGATATAATAATGGTCGGGGTCAATTTCTTCGCGCAGGATCCGGAGTTGTTCGTCGGTGGGTTCGGGGTTGGTAAACAGTTCGTCAGCAACGAGTAGCTCAAAGCCGGTATTTCTTTTTACGTCTTCCACCGTAACCCCCGGATTCAGTCCAATTAGACGCATTCGTTTTGAGTTGGGTTCAAAGTCCAAGAGTGCTAAACTGGTTACCACCCGGTAAGGTCCGGTGTCAGGGGGTAAGCCGGCCTTTTCCCGTGCGCCCGGTCCGGTAAGATAACCAGGAGTGGTGAGGAAGTCCAGTTTAGAAACAAATCTTCTGCTGTCGTGCTGGCGGATGATAATGATATTCTTCCAGCAATGGGAGCCGACGTCATTGGCACCGCCGGAACCGGGGAGCCGTACTTTGGGCGGCCAGTACTGGCCGATCACCGTGGTGTTGAGGTTGCCGAACATATCAATCTGGGCAGCGCCGAGAAAACCGTATTCAACAAAACCCCGTTGGGCGGTTTCCATAATGTCACAGATTCCGGAGGCGGCAACAGCTTTGTGAAAGGTTCGGGATTCGCCAACCGCCAGGGGAAGGCGTTCTAAGGAGGCGCCGGTACCGCCGAATTCAAAGATTGCCACCAGATTGGGGGCGGTGGTCTTTTTTGCTAGGGCGGCGGCCAGCATCGGGATACCGGTTCCAATAAAGGCGGTGGCGCCGTCTTTCATTAAACTGCTGGCAAGACAGATGAGAAATTCGACCTCATTATATCTGGGCATCAGCGACCTCCAATTTGTTTTTCCAGTTGTTTAAGTTTATCTTCCCCCACGAGTTTAATATACTCTTCGTGGTTGCGACAGCCGTAAACCCATTTTTCCAGATAGGCGCGGGTTTTTTCCGGGTCGGCTGAATCTTTGTAAAACTGGAGCAGATGTTCTTCGTCCCGCCAGTAGCGATAGCACATTTCTCCGGGATGAGAGCCGTATTTCGCCACCACCACCGCATCCACCAGGTAATAGGGGATAGTTGTGCGTTCAGGATAACGGCGGATTTCTTCGTTGGGGATCAGTTCTTCTGTAGAGACGATCAGCGTTTTGGCGGCACGCGCCAGTTCAAAGGCAAAACCAGAAATTCCTTCTATCCGGCAGTTGCCAAACTCGTCCGCCTGATGGACATGGATGAATCCGACATCAAGATAGAGCGCGGGTAGAAGGCAAACCGGTTTTTTTGTCCAGGGGTCTTCCACCACCTTGGCCGCTGAATATTTTAATGTGTCGGTGCCGAGCATTGAACGCACTGGAATGAATGACACCCCCATCGCCGCTGCCTTAAAGCGCCAGGAAATGGCGGCGTTTGACCACTCGGTTGTCTTTACCCGTCCGGACTCTACCGCCCGGCGTAGAATATGCGATATCCCGTATACCTCCCAGCCGATATAGGTAATATCTAAAGTGTCAACCATATCGGCGGCAAGGAGCAGGTCAATTTCGTGAATCCCCTGTCCTGCGACCCGGAGGTGTTTTTTGCCCTGTCGGACCAGTTCCCGGATTAAGGACATCGGTGCCCGAACGGTGCCATAGAGTTCGGTGCCGATGTAATCACCGTCTTTAACCAGTCGGGCGATTGCCTCCTGCTCGCTCATTACTTTTGGTACCAGGCGGGTGTTTTTATATTTGTGAACCCATTCCCGAAAACCATCGGGATCAGGTGGTTGAAATAGTTCGCCAGTGCCTGACTCAATAACTTTCATCGTTGCCTCCATATTAATAAAAAATATTAAGAGACCGGAAGATAAAGTCAAATTTCTCCGGGGTGTTGGGGATAGAAACCGGTTTGCGTCTTTAATTTAAATAGTTGCTTGACAATTGGGATAATTTGAGTAAAGTAAAGTACGCTGCTGAATTTGTTGACATTATAAATAACCAAGGAGGATACGAATGATACAGGAATTCAAAGATGGCGGCGGCATAATGTGGTTTCTCTTGGGTTGTGCCGTATTAGGCATTGCACTGACGCTGGAAAGGCTGTTCACCATTTTCATCCGGATGCGGGTGAATGTGAAAAAGTTTAGCCAGCAATTGCTTCAGACGATAGAGCAGAATGGTATTAAGGCGGGGATTGAGCTCTGCGATAAAACCCCGAGTCCGGTGGCAAAGGTGCTCCGGGCGGCGCTGGAGAAAGCGGGAGAAGGAAAAACGGTGATGGAGGATGCAATTGTCCGGGCCGGTGCCACCGAGCTGGCATTTCTGGACCGGGGAATGGCGTTGCTTTCCGGACTCACCACCGTGGCACCGTTTTTTGGTTTCCTCGGGACCGTTACCGGGATGATCGGGGCATTCAAGGCGATTGCGGCGGTGGGCGAGGTTGACCCGACCGTTGTTTCCAGCGGTATCGCCGAGGCGTTGATTACCACCAAGTGGGGGCTTATTATCGCCGCACCGCTTTCCATTGTTTACATCCTTATTTCCGGACGAACCAATGGCTATTTAAGAGATATGGAAACCGCTGCAAGTGAACTTCTTGACTACCTGGTAACCAAAGCCGGAGTCTGCAAGGAGTAGTAATGGCGCTGAGTTTGCGACCGCGTGGTGGTAGTTCGAACGAACCCAATATCCCTACCGCTTCAACCGGGGATATCGCCTTTCTGATACTTATTTTCTTTATGAGTACCAGCATTTTCGCCCGGGAGAAAGGGTTGAAGATCGTGCTACCGGAAAAAGGCGCCGAGACCAAGATTAAATCGGAGAATATTCTTACCGTTGCGGTAAACCAGACCGGTCAGGTGTTAATTGGCAATCAGGTGGTGAATGTTCCTGAGGTAAATCGGCTGGTGGGAGAAGAACTGGATAAAAATCCAGAGTTGGCGATTGCTTTACGGATAAGCCGGAAGGCCCCCTATCAAACGATGATTGAGGTGTTTGACCAGTTAAAAATTGCCAAGGCCGAGCGGATCAGTTTGTTGCCGGTACAGGAGGAAACGGAGGGACAATGAAGCGGATCGGATTGAAGAAGATCGCCAAACCGAATATTCCTACCGCCTCTACCGGTGACATTGCCTTTCTGTTGATTATTTTCTTTATGGTGGCAACCCATTTTCGCACGGAAAGAGGTTTAAAGATAAATTTACCCAAGGCGGAGATGACAGAACGCATTCTCAAACGGCGTAATGTTGCTGCGGTATGGATTGACGCCAACGGCAGGATGACAATTCAAGACAACTGGGTGAATCCGGCGATGATAACCACCTTGATGAGCGAGAAGGTTATTGAGAATCCGGAACTGGTAGTTTTGCTGCAGGCGGATAAGGATGTGAAATATGGGTTTGTTACCGATGTTCTTGAGGCACTCAAAGACGCCCGGGCGTTCAAGGTCACTTTTGCCACCAGTTATGGAAAAGGAGGTGGCGGATGAACGAAACAGCAAGAAATGTTGCGGTACTGGAATTTGAGGAACGTTACTATGCGGTGGCAATTCGGGTGGCGCTTATCGCCGCCCTGGTTATCGCCATCGGTGCGTTTCTTTTTCTGCCCAAGGAGTTTGTTGTTAAACCCTATCAGTTACGGCGTTCGGTTGAGATGGTGATGGAGGCATTACCACCGGAGCTGGAGAAAATCGCCGAACCGCCGAAAGCGGCAAAACCCTCGGTGCCGGTAGCAGCAGCAAGTGAGGCAGAAGTTCAGGCGACCACGGTGGAAGCAACCACTTTTACCGATTTAACCAAAAAGCCGGTGGAGACCGAGATTCCGATCGTCCCCTTCTGGAAGGTGGAGGTTAAACCCAATCCGATAAACATCCCCAAGCCGAATTATCCAGATTTAGCCCGCAATGCCGGGATTGAAGGGCAGTGTGTGGTTGAAGCACTGGTTGATGTGGACGGTTCGGTGGTTGAGGTAAAGGTGATAAAAAGTTCGGGAAATCAGTCGCTGGATGCGGCGGCAGTGGAAGCCGCATACAAAGCTAAGTTCACCCCGGCGAAGCAGAGAGATAAAGCGGTAAGGGTGTGGGTCTCAATTCCTTATCGCTTCACGCTTCAGTAGGGGTAAATAGAGTAAGTTATATGGCAGAAAGCCAAAAACAAACAAGGAGGATGCGTATGCGCAGCATATATATTCTGGTGGCGCTGGTTCCGGCACTCGTTTTTGCCGGCAACCTTCAGCCGATGACCGCGCTGCCTCAAGAAAATCAGGTCAGAGGGTCAGAGGAAGCTGTGAATGTTACTCTGGAGCGGGCGCCGGTGCCTAATGTTAACACCTATGCTGTGGGCAGAGTGGACACAATCGGTGGCACCACTTATGACTGGCAGTTTAACGGACCGGTATACCGAATGTTGGTAAATTCGCCACGTTTCGGACTCCACGCGGGCTGGATGTTTTCTGCTGCTCAGAATCCCTGGCCGGACCGGAATATGCGATATAATTTCTACGATTATGCCGCTGGCGGATGGAACTGGCTTGACCCGGATTACATGGCTTCTGGTGTTGGTGTTTACACCGCCCGGAGCGGATTTGGCCATCTGGATGCCGACCCGGTTACCGGGGTTGCGATGTTTACCGCCCACCAACCTGCGACAAGTGGTAACCTCAACCCGGTTCTTGGTAGAGATATGACGCCCGGCGGAGGTATTTTTGAGTACTGTGCTGGCGAACCCAATGCCGATGCGTATCAATGGCCACCGATTTCCATTGACGGCAATCAGGTGGTTCATTGTGCGCTTATTGACGCCGCTACGACCGACGAACTTTACTATACCCGGGTGGCGACCTGGTGTACTTGGGATCCGCCGGTTAGCATTGTCGGTTCTCAGCCCCAACCGATGTTTCCTGACCAAAACATTGCCGCCTCCAAGGTGAGTCAAAAGGTGTGTGTGGTTTGGGTTTACTCGGAGGGGACCTCCTATGATCCGGCGTACTACCGGATTTCAACAGACGGTGGTGTTACCTGGGGCGAACCGACCGAACTTGAGCCGCCGCCCGCTTACGGTGGGGACACGATAACTTCATTCCACATTACATCCCTTTTCCCGTGGTATGATTCTGAAGACCGGCTGCATATCGTTGCCGGTGTTATTCCGAGCGTCCGTGACACCCTTCGTATTCTTCCGGCAGAAATCTGGCACTGGTGTCCGGATAATAGCCCGGCCTGGTCAGAGGTTCATCGGGCCGGCTGTGATCCGATGAATTTGCAGGCTTCAGTTGGTTACAACGCTGCCTATGCTTGTCGTCCGAGCATTGGCGAAGATGTAGAAGGCAATCTCTATGTTGCTTGGGAACAGTTTGACTCTTCTAATGTTGAGCCGGTAACAAGTCTTCTGCGCGCTGACATCTTTGCCAGTGCCTCTCAGGATAACGGGCTTACCTGGTCGCCGGCGTTGAAGCTGACCGAAGCCGGCACCGCATCCTGTCGTTTTCCTTGCGTTGCTGACAAGATGGTGGATATTGAGGGTAGTAGGTTTATGCCGGTTATTTACGAAATTGACCAGCAGGCAGGTTTCATCGTGCAGGGACAGGGTAGTTCCACCAATAACCCGTTTGTTGTCCAGTGGGTGCCGGTGGAGAGTTTGGGGATTACCCCTGGAGTGGTGGAACAAAGGCAGATGCCTGTCCGTGTGGAACTCACCGCCAAACCGAACCCCTTCTCCAATCGCACATCAATTTCCTACGCCCTGCCCCGAGCCGGGAATGTAACTCTGACGTTGTTTGATGCCGCGGGTAGACCGGTGCGGACACTTTTCAATGGTTATCGCGATGCCGGCCGCTGGACGACAAGTTTGAATGCACACGACCTGGCTGCGGGAGTCTATTTCTATACGCTTTCTACTGAAAACACTTCTTTGACGAGAAAGCTGACGATAACTCGCTGAACGGTAGAGTGCGGGGGCCCGAGAAATCGGGCCCCCGTTTCTGCTAACCGGACACGGGAGATGTTTCACCAATACCTCCTGGGTGATCAACAGTAGCGTGAGCGTAGCAATCGGGGGCCGAAGTCAGTTTTTTTGTACGCTCCGCTCGGGGTGAGGAAACGACTATAAGGGGGCAAGATGTTAAATCGCATAATAAAGAATGTTCTCGCTAATTTACTGCTGCCGGTTTGGCGGTGGCGGGCGGGAAACAGCAGGGTGGTTTTTACCGTCCTTATTTTTTTCGGGGGTATTTTGCTTCTCGGATGCGGTAGAACAGCGCCCCCCATCTGGCCATGGTGGACGGCGGAGGATTCTGCCGCCGTTCGCGAAGCGTTAAAACCGTGGCGTGCCTTTTTGAACTCTTCTTATATAACCGGTGATACCTTCCGGCTTGGATTTTCCGTCGGGCTGAACTACCAGGATAGCAGTTCCCGTACCGGTGATACATTATATAAATTTGCCCATATTATTCGTGCCTGGATTGAGCCCGGGGATAGTGTTCATCAGGATATATATCAATTCGGAGTTACCGTTGATACGGTAACTATGGCCGACACTTTTTGCCAAGTGATATATCAGGATTCAATGAGCGGTTGCCGGTTACAGGTGGAATATGACACTTTATGGGTGGTGGGTTTTAGACCGGATACCATCGTTGATACGACCAAATCGCCCCCAGAAACTACTATTGTTCAACGAGTTAGTTATGTAGAACGGCGGGGATTTTCGGAGATACAACAAGCGGTGAAAAGCTATAATTGGGGGAGTCGGCGATGGTTGTTTCTCCGGCGCGATACGTTGCCGGAAACACTGTATTATTCGCTGATAAAAATTAGCGGAGGTTATGTGCGCATACCGAATGCCGAAGGGTCTCCCCAGATATCACGGGTAATCTTCAGTAAACCCGGTCAGGTGGACACGATTTTCTATTCCCCTCGTTCTGACGGTAAGGGGCTGACCAATCTGCGTTCGGTTGATTCCCTTTATCTGGTGCGCGTCGGGGAGGAGATTACCGTTTCTGTGGTTACCAGCACCCCGCAGGATACAGTTGCCGATAAGAATCGCTTTTTTGTTATGATAAGCCAGAAAAAACAGGACATTACTATCGGTGCCAAGGAAGGCAAAGGTGTATGCCGTTTTTCTGCTGCTGATACCGGTTACCAGCATATTTACATTGAAGTATTGCCAGCCACCAATTTATTATATCCCGACGCCCCTTATAACGGGACCGTTTGGATGATCCCGGTACGCGTGGTGTCGGAATAACTAAGGAGGGAAAAATGGCGATAAAAAGGATAGACGTGTTAGTCCCCAATTGGTCGCTGGGCTTATTGGTGTTCACTATGGTAATTGGCATGGCGTTCGCCGGTGAAACCGGTAGAATCAGAGGCAGGGTTGTTGATGCCAAAACCGGTGAGCCGCTGATCGGTGCGAATGTGGTTGTTGAGGGAACAATGCTTGGCGCCGCCACCGATGTCACGGGTGAGTATTTAATAAGCAACGTCCCAGCGGGCAAACAGACTTTGGTTGTTTCTTATGTGAGTTATCAGGCGCAACGGCGATCTGATGTTTTGGTAATTGTGGACCAGACGATAACACAGGATTTTCGTCTTTTTCCGGGAACGGTAGAAATGGGGGTCGTGGAGGTGAAAGGCAAACGGGAGGCGATTGTCAGAACCGACCCGACCACAAGCCGGTATATGACCACGGAGGAGTTTTCCAAAATGCCGGTAGCCACTCTGGCGGATATCGTTCGGCTTCAGGCCGGGGTTGTTACCAGTCCGGCTTATGGCCAACATCTCCGGGGTGGCCGTCCGGATGAGGTGATGTACTACGTGGACGGTGTGGCAACATCTGACCCGTTGTTTGGTTATCAGGCAGCGCGGGTGAACCCTGAAGCCACGGCAGAGGTGGTGATAATTTCCGGTGGGTTTGATGCCGAATACGGCGAGGCGATGTCCGGCATTATCCAGGTAATCACCAAGGAAGGCAGGGAGTACACACAGGGTAGATTGCGCTGGACCACAGATGAGGTTTTTCCGGCGCCGTTAAATTTTGGTGATAATCGTTACGAGGGGTCGGTTGGGGGTCCAGTTCTGGGGTTAAAACAACTGCGTTATTTCCTTTCTGGTGAACTGTATTTCGCCGACGATTACAATCCAATGCGCTATAAATTGCCCCATCAGAATCGTCAGGATTACAAACTCACCGGAAAACTGACCTATTCAATTCCAGTCGGGCAGGGGTTAAAACTGACCGCTGACGGTTATGTTGCCCGCGAGCAGTATGAGATTTATCCTTACGATCGGGAAAACGAGAATCACCTTGGTTTCAAATATAATCTGGAGCATTTTCTTTCCCGCCGAGAACGGATTAAAAAGTTTAACGTTGCCGTGAATCACATGTTGACAAAGGCAACCATTTACACTTTGAGAATGAGTTATTTCAGCAACGAACGGATGATCGGGGTCCGGGATCTGGAGCGAGAGGCGAACGAAAGGAATTATTCTCAACGATTCTGGGAGGATTACATATTTAAGGCCGAAGATACGGTGCGGAAGGACGACTCTGTTATCTTTCATCCTATGCCGGGATATGTGGAACAGTCAAAATCCAATACCAATAACCCCTGGGGGGTGTACAATCTTTTCTATGGTTCGGGCGATTATCGGTACTTCCAGTTGCACTGGGCAGATGTGATTACTTTAAAGGGGGATATCACCCACAATGTGGGTAAGATCCACGAGTTTAAGACAGGTATTGAGTTGCGTCAAAACTACCTGCACCGGCGGTATAATTCCCTTCCTTGGGACCCCAACCCATTTGTTGATCTTTATGATGTGAATCCAATTGGCGCGGCTGTTTTTGCCCAAGACCGGATGGATTTTGAAGACCTGGTTGTCCGACTTGGACTGCGACTTGATTATCTTGACCCCAAGGCATACAAGCGAAAAAATCCGGCAGACATAGAGGATACCACTACGGTTAGAGCAAAAGAGAAGTTCAAATTTTCGCCCCGGGTGGGGATTTCTTTCCCGGTTACAACCAAAACTAAGTTTCGGTTCAGTTATGGCCATTTCTTCCAGACGCCTGCCTACCATTATCTCTATGACAACATCTCTTCAGCTGCCTATGCCCGTGGCAATCAGATTATTGGCAATGTTGACCTGCGAGCGCAACAAACCATTGCTTATGAGTTGGGGTTGGAACAGCAGTTATCGGATGTGGTCGTATTTGATGCCACTGCCTATTACAAGGACGTCTTTGATTTAATGGGTGTTCGTTATCAACCCGCGGTGCCGATGGGTTACTATCCAATTGTTAATGAGGAATACGGCAATATTCGTGGGTTTGAACTCGGGTTACAGAAACTCGCTGCCAATTACTGGAATGCCCGGCTTTCCTATGGATTGTCAATTGCTAAAGGGACCGCTTCTTACGCTTACGAATGGTACTATGAAAGATATCGTTATGGGGTGGACCCGGTTACCGGCGAAGAAATGGAGCCACCGCGCCGTGATTATGCACTGGAGTTTGATGAACGACATAATGCAAAATTCTCGGTTGGTTGTGAATTTCCCGACGATTTTCCATTTGTACTCTTGAAGGACTTTAATGCCTCGGTATTATTTAGTTACGGTTCTGGTCTCCCTTACACCCCCCGTGAGGTCCGGCGCCTCAATGCCGGAAGACCGACTGCGGAGCGTAACTCAGCGCGGATGCCACCGCGTTTTGTTGCCGACCTGAATGCCGTGAAATACATAAAACTGGGGAACATTAAACTGGGGTTAACCTGCGTTGTCACCAATTTGTTTGATGCGGAAATCGTCCAGTGGGTTTATGGTTATACCGGCCTACCCGACGACGACGGTTACATTACCACTTATTCACCGGCGAACTGGGTTCTGGATCCGGATGTGACACTACTTAATACAGGGAAATATAATCCAGTCCGGGACATTAATCACGACGGTTATATTACCGACGAGGAGGAGTACATCGCCTACAAGTTGGCGTACCAGGATTTTGTTAATAACCCGGTTAATTACGGAGCACCACGACGAATTAAAATCGGGGTGACGTTAGAGTTTTAAGGGGAGGAAGAAATGAGATATCAACGGCTATTGTTGATTACAATTGTTGCGAGTTGTTTGTTAGGAAGAGTTGCTATTGCCAGAACTGCTACACCGCAGAAAAAAGCGCCGCGGATTTATGATTTTCAGTGGTACCAGAAAAACCAGTGGAATCTTGCCGTTACTAACTACGGTACGTTTGGCAATGGTATTGGTCGTTCCGGAGGCGAATGGCCTGCTGGTTCCGGAGATATGTATATTTACGGAGCGGGCATCTGGATTGGTTGCATTAAGAGGACAGCGGCTGGTCCTGATACTTTTGTTTCTAATGGCTACAACCCCAATTCTGGTAAGTCAGAGATGACCCCTGGTTGCTACGACAATGCCCCTGGTGGCTATTCATCGCGTTCCTTTGAGAAAATTTACATCACTCCTGACTTTCCTCCTGACCCCGGGGATTTTCCTGTCTCGCTTCAAGACTCGGTTTTGACACCGCTTCGAATTCCAGTGGGCAATGAAACGCTATCCGGTTACTTTCATTACATTCCGCGCCGGGCAGTTTCTACCGGTGATGCCTGGACGGTTTTCAATGATGCTGACCCGGCTAACCATACTGCGGGGCGGACGCCAAGGCCAATAGGGGTAGAAGTCTACCAGACAATCTACTCCTGGAATCTTCCTTGGAATCGGGACATTGTGTTTTTTAAACTTGACATCAGGAACCGGAGCAGCGATACGTTAAAAGACCTTTACCTTGGAATCTGTTCTGATGCTGATGTTGGCAACGCCACCGACGACTGGTGTGGTCTCTGTTTGCATAAATATATCAAAAATGCCACCGGTACCGACTCCGCCTACGCGGATAACCTCGGTTATGTTTATTCTGACGACGCTTCACCCAGCGGGTTTGTTGGCTTTGATTTCCTTCAGAGTCCTTACGTCAAAAATCCGGATGGTTCAATTGATGGATTTGACGGCGTTGACAATAACGACAACGGTTTGATTGATGAACCCGCAGAGGGTAGACAGGTGGGCATGAGTTCGTTCCAGATTTTTATTCTGGCCGGAGACCCCAAGAACGACTTTGAGCAGTACCTGGGTTTGGCCGGTTATGACTGGAATGACCCATTATATCCTTATGTGCCCTATGATTCAAATGACGCCGCCCCGGATGACAAACGTTTTCTCCAGGCGACGGGTCCGGTGACTCTAGCACCTGATGAGTTGACCACGGTTACGGTGGCGGTAATTGCTGCCCGTTCCGACCGCAGCGGAGACCCGGCCACCTGGCCCTATTATCTGGCGGTTGCATCTCAGGCGGCACAGCAGGCTTATGATAACAACTGGATTATGCCGGAACCGCCGCCAGCGCCAAATCTTACCGCGATCCCCGGTGATCGTCGTGTAACCCTGATATGGGATAACATTTCCGAGACAGCGCGCGATAGATTCTTTCCGCTGGCTCCGACGCTTCAGAACCCTTACTATATAGAACAAGATTTTCAGGGTTATAAGGTTTATCGCAGCCGTTCTGGACAACCTGGCGACTGGCAACTGCTGGCACAGTTTGACAAGAAAGACGGTATTAAATTTGAAGATACGGCGGTAGTAGAATCTTTGCGAACAAGGGCGACAGATGCCGGACTGGCTTACTGTTTTGTTGATTCCAGCGACCTGCGATTAGGTTTTCCTTATTACTATGCGATAACCGCCTTTGACGTTAACTATCTTGGGGGCAATCCAAATCAGACCCCGCCGGTGCCTCCGGATACGCTTTCGCTTGAATCCGGTATCATCGGTACCCGGGCGGTGCCGCGGACCGCACCTGCCGGTTATCAACCGCCGGAGGCTGACTGGAAGCAGATTTCCGGGAATGGTCGCTTAAAACTGCAGCTGGAGCCATTTGGAGTTACACCTTATGCTATTCAGCCAGACACCTTCTGGCTGGAATTTTTACCACCGCTTTATGATGCCAGTTTGCGGCAGCCGCGTTATCGTTATCTAGCTTTGAGTGGTACCGGTGATACTGTCGTTCCGATTACTGAGTTTCCAGTAAAACTTGACTCCCGAACGGATACCTTCCGTTTTGTCATTACCGCATTTGATTCTATTGTTATTGGTATCACGAGTAAAAATGACAGCACGATTGATACCACCTGGGCCTGGATGCCGGTGGCCCAGATAACATTTAAGTTGAAAATGGACTCCATACCCTATCAGTTCTTTGACCGAATACGGACTGTTGGTTCTTATCCCCAGGATTCAATCTTCTTTTTAGACGACGGGACCAATAACCGTGCGTTCTGGGCTTATCGTGGTTCTCACTACCGGGTTGTCTGGGAAGCAAAGGGTAACAGCAGGACAGCGCGGGTTTATGATCTGGACAATGATTTGGAGGTTCCTTACCGGTTTATGCGTTTCCGGCGTGACCCGGATTCGGCTGATGGCTGGTGTTTTCAAACTGTTAGCAGTGCCGCTGATACCATTGTTATCGGTCAGACGATCTATCTGTCCCTTTGTGGATGTCAGTTGATGTTTCGTCCTGGTTCACGACCGGTTCAGCAGTTACCAGGTGTTGGCGATACCTGGTATGTTTATACCAAGCCACTTTCCCCCGCTCCTTATTCAGCCCGTTATCGAATAACCTTTACGCCTGCAACGGTCGTAACAGAAAAGGAGCCACTGCGGGTGAAAGTAGTTCCCAATCCTTATTTGGTTCGTAATGAGTGGGAAAGGCACAAGGACTTCCGGAAGATTAAATTCATCAACCTTCCCGCACGATGCAAAATCTACATTTACAATCTTTCTGGCGACCTGGTTAAGGTGATTGAACATCATGAGACAAAACCCGATATAGGAGGAGTGCCGGGCCAATTTGGTGGTGATGAGGACTGGGACCTGTTGAACGAAGCGCATCAGAAGCCGGCACCGGGCGTTTATATCTTCTGTGTTGAAGCAGAAGACGGGCGGTCCCAAACCGGTAAGTTTGTCCTGATTTATTAGCAGAAAGGAGGGGCAGATGCGAATTGTCAAAACAACGATTGCGTTCGTCATGTGTTTACTCTGGCTGGTTTGCCCCACTGTTGCCACTGCGGCGTTTACCAAGGTGGGAATGGCCGGACTTCCTTTTCTTAAAATCGGCATCGGAAGATGTACCGGAATGGGGGAGGCGTTTGTCGCGATTGCCGATGATGCTTCCGCCACTTACTGGAACCCAGCCGGGTTGGCATTAGTTTCTGGACGGCAGGTGCTTTTGAATCATATTGACTGGATTGGTGACATTAACCACGAATTCATTAGCGCGGTTATGCCAACGAAATTTGGCAACCTCGGGGTTAGCGTTACTGCCCTGACGCTGGGGGAGTTTGAGGAGACGACAATTGATGCTTATCAGGGAACAGGACGAACATTTACCGGCACCGATTTGGCTTTTGGCGTTTCCTATGCCCGGATGTTTACTGACAAACTGGCCTTTGGACTTACTACTAAACTGGTGGCGGAAAAAATATGGGATATTGGCACGAGTGGCGTTGCCTTTGATTTCGGCGTTCATTACAATACTGGTTGGCGCAACCTGCGTCTGGGAATGGCGATAGCCAATTTCGGCCCGGATTTGCATTACTCCGGGGCACAACTTAATTTTACCTATGACCCGGATTGGGAATGGCCCTGGACGCGCGAGCCGATTCCAGCAACTTATCTTACCGAAGCATTTCCGTTGCCGATTTTATTCCGTTTCGGTATTGCTTATGATATCATTCGGAACGAGGTTAACACGCTGACCGCGGCAGTTGACCTGAACCATTTCAACGATGTGAACGAGAAGGTAAACTTTGGTTTTGAGTACCGAATTCAGGGCTTTTATCTACGAGCGGGTTATATATTTAATACCGACGTGAATTATGCCGCTGATGTAGGCTGGGAAACCGGCATCTCCTTGGGAACCGGGTTTCGGGTGCGACCGAATCCGGGTGTGTCTCTGGGTTTAGATTACGGCTATCGCAATCTCGGAAGGCTGGGAATGTCTCATCGTTTGGGGCTGGAAGTGGGATTTTAACCGCAAAGAGATTAACGGGACAATAAGTTAGTTTAGAAGCTTATCGGGTAGCTATTTAAAAAGGAGACAGGATGATAACGGTGTTGACTCTGGCCGACGCCAAAAATACCGGAACAGTCGGTTTTAATTCTTGGGCAGAGAAGAGTAAAAACGTTTACCTTAACCGGTTCCGGGAATCTCCTCTGGATTTTTCGGGCGATTGATGATGTAGAGTGTGTATCACCGATCTTTGATGTTGACGGTGATGCGATTAACGATGTGCTTGCTGAGTCCTATTTTGGACATTGACGGGGATTCAATTCCCGAAATGCTGGCGGCTACCGGAACTTACTGTCAGACAGTTTTTTGCTTTTCCGGTGCCAACGGCAGAATTATCTGGCGTTTTTACGGTAACGACGCGTTTGGTTCAGTTTGTCCGATTGACGATGTTAATGACGACGGTAGTGCTGATGTTCTTGCCGGTGTCTGGGGGAATAGCCGGGACCGACGAATCTATTGCATCAGCGGTAACAGTCATGGTAACCAACCAACGGTTTTATGGCTCTATCAGGCAGAAGGCGATGTCTATTGTGTCCGGGCAATTTCCGATGTAAATCACAGTGGTTATTCCGACGTCATTGCTTCAACCTGGGGCAATTATGTGTATTGTCTGGAAGGAAGGAACGGAGGATTAATCTGGCGTACTAACATCGGTACTTATGGGATGAAGGTGGAATTGTTGGGGGATATCAACGCCGATACCGTTCCGGAGGTCGCGATTGGCTCGTGGAATCCAGTGGTGATTTTACTTGATGGGAAAACAGGGAAGGAACTTTGGCAAACCCCGGTCGGGAACGATGTTTGGACGGTATATCCGTTAGGAGACGTTAATGGCGATGGGATGCCAGATCTAGTGGCTGGTTCTGGCGACGGGAACATCTATTGTGTGAATGGTGTCAACGGTAATATTCTTTGGAATTACGCAACCGGCGGCTGGGTTAATTCGGCACGGAGCATAAGAGATGTTAATGCAGATGGATTTGATGAAGTAATTGCCGGCAATCAGTTTTCCGGGACTCCGGGTTATGTTTATTGTGTTGAGGGAGATGGCGTGGTTACTGCGATTGAAGAGAAAAATTTTACGGCTAGAATTACAATTACAACGACCAGATCGGCGGGAAGAGTTTATGACTCAAGTGGTAGGCTCGTGAATAATTTACAGCGGGGAATATTTTTCGTTGTTGCCACCGATAAGGGTAGCGTGGTAAGAAAGAAATTGCTGATTCTCCGATGAGCCGTCCGGTTCGCATTGCGGTGGACCAGACTGTTAATATTGACCCAGTGGTTCGGGAGAAACTGGGTATTGAAGTCCTACCGATTCATATTATCGGTCTACCGGAAACAGTGGAGAAGATAGTAAAACAAGGGGAATATGAACAATTCTACCACTTTCTCAATACCGTTAAATTACGTGTTCCACCCGGAACCCAAGCGGGGAGTGTGTGGGAGATGAGAACGGTTCTGGAGCGGATGATCAAAAAGTTTAATTGTGATATTGTCTGTTTTGTTGTTAGCGGCGAACTTTCCGCTGTTTATGAAAATACGATTCAGGCGGCACGGGAATTGGCGGAACAATATCCTAACCGGGTTGTTGTCTTTGGCGGAAAGGCGTTTCTTACCCTCAGTCTTCTGGCGCAGGTAACCGCGGAGTATGCCAGCACCGGTAAAACTTTAGAGGAGGTAGTTGCTTTTGTTGAGGATAAGGTGGACCGCTGTTTTGTTGCCGGTACGCTCATTGACATTCGCCGCCTCCGTCGTTCAGGCAGGGTAGCGATTCCGGCGTTGATTACGGTGTTAGCCCGGCCAATGTTGAAAATTTTCCGAGTTTTACCGGTATTCCTTCTTGAACATAGCCAACCCCGGACAACGGCATTGGTCCGAAAGGAAGATTTTAACGGGTTTGTCCGTAAACTCATACGGGAGCGGGTCGGGTTCAAGGAGCCAATAATAGTGGCGGTCGGGTATGCGGGCAGTGAAGCAAGGGATACCGCAGAAACTTTAGCTCGGACTATTAATGATTTTAATGAATTTTTTCTTGTTCAACCGGTAAAAGTTGAACGGGCAAGCCCGGTAATCGGTGTACACGCCGGTTCTGGATTAGTTGCTTTTGGCGTGCTGGGGCTGGGTTACGAAAGTATTTCAACTCCAGTGTTTCTGCATTTTCTTGCTGAGGCGCGACAGCAGCTAAAAATTTTTTGCCGGACAGTAAACGCCATTAATATCTTTCCGGTTCGGGATGGTGATACTGGTTCCAATCTTCTTTCTCCTCTTAGTGATGCTGGTGGAGGGGTGGCACCTGATTTGCCGTTACCGGTTGCCCTTTCCCAGGTGGCGGTGCGTATCGCCCAGAAAGGGGGCGGTTACTCGGGTGGCGCTCTTGCCGCTTTCTTTCTTGGTTTCAGCGATTGTGTACGGAAACAGGAGAAAAAATCGGTTCTTACCCTGAAAACACTGGTAGTGGCATTAAAAGCCGGAGCCGACCGTTGTTATCAGTATTTCGGCACCGATGCCAAAGAAGGAACAATTTTATCAGTGATGCGCGCGGCAGAGCAAGCTGCGGCGCATGCCTATCAACAACGCCCGACTTTTCGTAATGTTTTGAGCGCTGCCTATCTAGCGGCGACCGATGAACTTCTTAACCCTCGGATCCAGGAAGTAGAAGTGTTGCGGGTTCACCGATTGATGGATGCCGGTGGTTTTGGCTGGACACTGGTGCTGTGGGCGCTTCTGCGGACGCTGGGTTTAGGTGGCGACCCGCGACTTCGGGAGCGTTACCAGTTGGTTCTCAAGGAGGTGAAACGGCATGCCGAATTCGGTCAGAGATTGATATACCGCCACCAGCCGGTGGAGTTACGGGGCTTCTGTGTGGAGGGGTGCGTTCAGGGGGAAGTGGTAGAGGAGTTGCGGACAGCGTTTCTGGCGCTTGATAACCGCTTACCCAACGCCAAAATGACATTTAACGTAGTTAATGGGACCACCCATTTTCACATTCATGTTTCTGCAGGATTGGAGAACGAAGTTCAGCGGATTGCCGCCCGGTTCGGTTATGCATTACCGCCCCCTCCTCCCACCCGGCTGGCAAAAAGACAGCGAGAAATTTACCGATTCCGTTTCCTTTCTATTTTCCAATGGGCAAGACGGTCACTCGGCTATTTTGTTTCTTTCTTCCTTAACTGGGTGGCTTATGCGGTGCTCTTTCCGGTGATGTTTTTCCGGATCCAGCACCGATTGAAAGCACTGACGAAGAAAAACCAACAACTCCAGCTAATTCAACAGGCGTTTTCTACCGTTATTCTAGAGGAAGGTGTAATTGTGCTTCTTCTGGATCAGGAAGGCAAACTAATATTTGCTAACAATTTTTCTCCGGCGGTGCTAGAGGATGACTCAATAACTCTGGAGCGTTTGTTTGGCACCGAAGTGGGGAGAAATTTGAGGCAGAAAATGGCGGAGATGATGGCAAATCATGAGGTAATAGGATATCTTTTAACAGAGCGGTGGCAGTTTGAAATTCATGCTCTCCTTCAGAGGGGCAACAGCGGTTTTCTGGTGCGATGCCGGGAGAGATTTTGACCACCCCAGTTGTGCCGATGGCTATTGGTTTTATTACCGGGTACCTTGCTGGTGCGGTGCCTTTTGCCTGGATAATAGTCAAATGGTTAAAGGGCGTTGATATCCGTTTTTATGGGAGTAGAACGGTTTCCGGAACAATGGTTGGGGTATTGGTATCCAGACCAGCAGCGGTGTTGGTGGGGATACTGGATATATTAAAAGCACTGGTTCCGGTATGGTTTGGTTATCGGTTGATGCCCACCGAACCGGTGGCAATGACAATAGGGGCCGGTGCCTTTTTAGGTCACTGCTGGCCGGTGTGGTTGGGATTTCATGGCGGGAGGGGGGTGAGTATAATTCTGGGGACGTTGGCGGTTGTTTTTCCGTGGGGGAGCCTTTTCATCCTTCTGGTATTGGGCATTGGCAAACTGCTTCGGGCAGGGGGTATCCTTGTGTTAATTGCCTTAGCAGCATTGCCGGTTGTAGCAATTATGTTTCACAAGCCACCGGGAGTTATCTGGCTTTGTCTGGTTTTCTTTCTTCTCACCGTGGTCAAAAGATTGGAAGCCAACCGGGAGCCCCTGCCGCCAAAGGACAAAGGTAAAGTTCTGTTACGCCGATTGTTTCTGGACCGGGATATAAAAGATCACCATCGCTGGCTCCATCGTCAGCCCGGATATTGTAATTAATCCCGGAATACTTTTAGATGCGTTATCTTGGCATTTGTTTATATAATCACCAGACCGTCAGAGTTATTTGATATCCAGCGGGGTAACGAATCACAGGAGGGGTTATTCTTTTCCATGCTGGTTGAAAGAACTGCCGGTTTAAATATATATAACATCTCCGGATATATCCTGAAATAACAGGAGGTTAATCAACTTTCTGGGTTGTAAAGGTGTCTTTTTTATTGTCACTTAAGGAACCGGACAAGATAAGTTCTAGGCAATAGAATGGCAGAAGTTTTTCAGGACCTTTTTGGGTATCTGGCCGGCAAGTTCTTTTTTCCACCGGTGCTGTTAATTGGCGGGCTATTCAATACGTTGTTGTTTTGTTTAACGGTTTTCCTTGCTTAAAGCGGGGCAGCCCGGGGAGTGGGGGATGGGTGCTGGTTAATTTTCGGCCAATGCTATGGCAAACTGTTAGTTGCGTTATTTTTTTCTATCTGAAAATTTGACCCCATTGGTAAATTTATAACAATTAGCAGATAAGATATTATCTGACTGGGAAAGTGGATGTGTTTTTGTTGACATTAAAGATTTATGAGTTATTTTATTTCTCTTACAATTAATGGCAGATTTTATTGTTCAGCAATTTTCACAGGAGGAAAAATGGATAGAAAAGTAGCGATTATAGGAATTGGTGCCACCCAATTCCGTTCTCTTACGTCGGATGTTTCTTATAAGGAATTGATGTTTGAGGCAGCAGTAAAGGCATATGAAGATGCGGGGATAAACCCGCGCCGGGATGTTGACACATTTGTTACCTGTGCTGAAGACTATATTGAAGGAACGAGCATATTTGACGAGTACGTCCCGGACCAGCTTGGTGCGGCACTTAAACCGATGCACACCATTACCGGCGATGGTCTGCATGGATTAGCGGCGGCATGGCTACAGATAGCGACCGGTCAATTTGATGTGGCGGTGGTTGAGGCACACGCCAAATCGTCAAATATTTTAACTCCGGATGGAATTGCCGCCTGCGCTCAGGATCCGGTGTTCAATCGGCCATTGAGATTTAACACCAATTTTATTGCCGGGTTGGAGATGAATCGTTTTCTTTATCGTTACGGCTTAACTCCCGCTCACTGTTTTGAAGTTGTGAAGAAGAATCGGGCTAACGCTTTAGCCAATCCGATTGCTGGGAGGGCGGTGAAACTGACAAAAGAGGATTTTGAACATTGTCCCTTTGTTGCTGCGCCGCTTACCGAACTGGATATCGCTCCGCCGGTGGACGGGGCGGTGGTGATTGTACTGGCTTCTGAGAAACGGGTTCGTGAATTTACCGCAAAACCCGTGTGGTTGAGAGGAATGGGGTGGTGTAATGGTTCAGCCAGTCTGGAATCCCGGGACTGGGATAACTTAGATTATGTTACTAAAGCGGCTGAGATGGCATACCGGACTGCCGGGATAGAAAATCCGAGCGAAGAGATAGATTTTGCCGAGGTGGATGACACCTACTCTTATAAAGAGTTACAGCATCTTTTATCATTGCGGTTGGTTGGGGCTGGGGAACTTGCTCACTGGGTAGAGTCGGGCAAAACTTCTATTGCCGGTCCATTGCCGGTTAATTCTTCGGGGGGCGCACTGGGAATGGGATACCTTTACGAGGGAACCGGTCTTGCTCGGTTATATTGGGCGGTGCAGCAGTTACGGGGAACTGCCGGCAAGAATCAACTAGGTGAAGTTAAGACCGGGCTGGTTCAATCTTGGCGAGGGTTGCCCACCGCCAGTACTGCGGTGGCAATTTTAAGTGTTTAAGGAGGAACGATGGGAAGAAGAGTGGCAATCGTTGGTGCGGGGATGACCAAATTTGTCCGCCGAGCACAGGAGACCGGTAAAGAACTGGCGTTTCATGCGACGAAGATGGCACTGGACAGCTGCGGTATGAAACTACCTCAGATTGACGGTGTGGTGCTGGGAAGCGCTCCGGATACATTTGATGGTGTCCACATGAAGGGGGAGTACCTTTCTGATGGTGCTGGTGCCTGGGGTAAACCCTATATGCGTTGTTATGTTGGTGGTGGCACTGGAGTTTTTTCAGTGGCGCACGGTTGGTATCATGTGGCTTCAGGTGTATTTGATACCTGCTTAGTAGTTTGCGAAGAGAAGATGTCCTCTTTTCAGCCGCATGCCCAGGGGGCTTTTCTCACTATCTTTGACCATACTACGGAACGGCCATTGAAGCCAAATCTCCTCTGGATATTCGCCCTGGAGATGAACCGTTATATGACTACATACGGGCTGCGAAAAGAAGATATTGCCCTGGTAGCGGTAAAGAACAAAAATAACGCGCTTGACCACCCGGCTGCCCAACTCGGAGGGAGAGTCACAGTGGAGGATATTCTTAACTCCGAAGTTCTGGCGTGGCCCGTTCAGCGGCTTGATGTCAGTCCGGTGTCCGATGGTGCTGTGGCGGTAGTTCTTGCCGAGGAGAGTATCGCCCGCAGGATAACCGATAAACCGGTGTGGATTGAGGGGGTGGGCTGGTCGCTGGATACCGCCTACTGGACAGATCGGGATCTGTGTTATCCCCGTTATGTAGAAGAGGCGGCGAGAATGGCTTATAAAATGGCGGGCATTACCGACCCCCGTCACCAAATTCATGTTGCCGAACCCTATGATCCGTTTGATTATAAGGAACTCCATCATATGGAGGGATTGTTGCTCTGCGGGAGAGGAGAGGCTCCGCAGTTAACGGTTGACGGGGTAACTCAACGAGATGGTGAACTCCCTGTCTGCCCTTCCGGTGGGTTATTGGGAGTTGGTAATCCTATTGCGGCGGCAGGTTTAATGAAGGTGGCAGAGCTTTTCTGGCAATTACGGGGTGAGGCGGGGAAAAGACAGATTGCCCGGAAGGCAAGGCGAGGAGTAGCCCAGGCCTGGGGTGATCTGATGCAGGTCGGAACAGTGGTTGTTTTGGGAGTATAGGAGGTCTGATGGCAATTATTAAACAAGTTAAAGATAAAACGCTTGAGCTCCCTGGAACTGGTTTAAGTGATGCAGCTTTTAAAGAAGGCAGAGTTATTACCACTCGCTGGGTGGCTGATGCTCGTTATGCTTGGGATGCCGGGGTGGCAATCGGCCGGTATCTTGCCGGACTCAAACAGGGAATAATTTTTGGCGTTTCCTGTCATAAGTGTGGTCGGATTATGGTTCCGCCCCGTATTTTCTGTGAGTGGTGCTTTCGCAACATAGATGAATGGGTTGAACTTAAAGATACCGGAACGGTTAATACCTTTTCGCTTTGCTATGTTACTTGGGATGTGAAGCGCGTCAAAGAACCACAGATTCCAGCGGTCATTGAAATTGATGGGGCGTCACCAGGAATGGGAATAATGCATCTCCTCGGTGGGGTTGAACCCAAGGCGATCCGGATAGGAATGAGGGTGAAGGCAGTGTGGAAGCCTCCCGAGGAGAGAGAGGGGGCAATTACCGATATTCGCTACTGGAAACCACTGGAGGAGGTATAAAATGGCATTGAAGCAACGAGTGGAACAGTTCAATCAGACAAAAGTCTGGTTCGGTGAATTACCCGTGGAAAGTCTTTACACCGCGGGAATTGCCGGGGAACGATTTTTTAGAACCTTGAAAGAGAGAGGAGAAATTACTGGAACCAGGTGTAAGCGATGCGGGATAGTTTATGTCCCAGGGCGCGTTTTTTGTGAGCGGTGTTTTGATGCGCTTGATGAATGGGTAAAGGTAGGTCCCGCCGGAACACTGGAATCGTGGACAGTTCTTTATCTGGGGTTAGATGGAAAACGGCTACAACAACCCGAGATTATCGGAATGGTAAAACTTGATGGGGCTAGTACAGTAATTGTTCATCGTCTGAGCAACGTAGTTCCCGAAAAACTTCATTTTGGGATAAGGGTTACCGCGATTATTGAACCAGAAGAGAAAAGAAAGGGAGCGATCACCGATATTCGGTATTTTCAACCTGTATAAAATGGCAGCAATCGGTGCTAAGGCGTCGTTAGTATTCGAACTGGAAAAGGGAAAGGTATACTAGGACTTTACAACAAAGGAGTTATAGATGTTAGATATGTTTAAAATTGTGTGCTTGTTAGGTATCGGGATTGCCGTTATTGGTTGTGGTTCTAAATCCCCACAAACAGCAATCAAATCGGAAGACTTTGTCGCTAGTGTAGAAACTTTAGGGGCAATGACGGTAGCTATTCTCAACCGGACTGGCCCTTACTCAGAGGTTGGGGGCGCGATAAAAGAGTTGGAGGATTGGTTAAAGGCAAATAACCTGTCTCCTTCGGGAGTTCCTTTTGCATTCTACTATGCGGAAGATTCAACCTCCGTTTCTTCCGGGAGTGCGTCCTGGGCGGTATGTATTCCCATTTCTGGTGAAGCTCCTGTGGTAGAGAAGTCCGATGTCGTGATAAAAAAACTTGAACCGATGGAAGTAGCGGTGGCAATTCACAACGGCGGATTTGACAAAATTGGTTTGACCTATGAAAAGTTAGAAAATTGGATTGATAACCAGGGGTTAGAAGTGGTCGGTCCATCGTTGGAGTTTTTTATTTCTGACAGCACCACCCCGGTGGATTCCATGAGAGTGAAAATCGGGTTTGTGGTGGCACCTGTGTCCGAGGAGATAGAAGAAGACATTGAATTAGAGGATGAGGAAAACAGCCCCACGGATGAAAGTGGTTGATGTTAAATCATCGCTTGGTTCAGGCGTAAGTGACTATGGTAACAGATAATTTAGATATCATCGGGCAGATTAAATCAGCTGAGACCAAAGCAAAAGAATTGGTCGCCATTGCTGAAGAGGAGAGCCGTCGGGCGGTGGCGGAGGCAGAAGCGGCCGTCACAAAAAGACTGAGTCAGCTTAAACAACAACTTGACGAGGAGTTTGAGTCGGCGTTAAGAAATGCCGAGCTAGAGGCGAAAAGACTGTTGGAAGAGAGTGTCGCCGATGGGCAACGTCAGGCCGCTGCTATGGTTAACAGCATTCCAGAAGAAAAAATGCGCCAGGCGATAGCACTGCTGGTAGAAAAAATAAAAGTACGATGGCAATAGAAAAGGTTAGTAAAGTAGCGGTTGCTGTTCATCGCGACCAAAAAGACGATTTTCTGCCGCGGCTGCAACATCTGGGGATACTGCATATTGTTAAAACGGTGGAAACCGATGGTGCCACTGGTGGACGAGAAGGAGATAAAACCCTCAATCAGTTGTTGACGACAATTGAATCTCTGGCAGCGTTTGCCGGGAAAACGGGAACCCGACGGGTAGTTGTTAGCCGTGCTGAATACGAAGAGGTAGCCCAGAATTATGATCCAACACAGCACTTAAAGCAGATTGAATTGCTGGTGACAAAGAAAAATGAACTGGAAAATCAAGCACGGCTTATTGCCGAAGAAATTAATCGGTTAAGACCCTGGGTCCGGTTTCCTTATTCTTCTCAGGAACTAAAGGCACTGGCTAAAGTAAAAGTTATTCTGGGAAGGTTGCCCAGTCGGATGGAATTCAATGGCGCCAGTGCGGCGTTGGAGGAGAAAGCAGCGGCTTTACAGGAAGTAACAGAAGAAAGAGGAATAATTTTCGCCGCTGCGATAATCGCCGCCGATGCGGTGGACGAAATTCTGGGGTTTCTCGCAAGGTGGCACTGGGAAACCGTGGAACTGAAATTGACCGCTTCTCCGGCAGAGACGCTGAAAAAACTGGAGCGGGAATGCAGCGAGATAACAACGGAAATAGAACGAATTCAACAACAGATTGCCGATTTTACCCGAGAATTACCCAGGTTCAAGATGAAAGCAGACGTTTTGCTCAATCAGGGAAAAAGGAATGAAGTTGAAACGCTTGTTGAGCAAACCGATTCGGTTTTATTAATTTACGGTTGGATTAAAAACCGGGATATTAATAAACTGGAGCGTTTAATAGAACAAACCGGACCAGCGGCATTTATTAAAATTCAACCCGAACCGAATGAACAACCACCGGTGGCATTAACCAATAAAAGACCTTGGCGACCATTTGAGCTGGTATTGGAGTTATATCAATTGCCGGTCCCCAATGAAATGGACCCAACGTGGTTGATCGCACCGTTTTTCGGGATATTTTTTGCCTTGTGTCTTACCGATGCCGGTTATGGAATAGTGGTGGCGGTGATTGCCTTTTTATTAATGCGCCGGATAGGGATGGACAATAAGCTCCTGGGAATTGTTTTTATTGGGGCGTTGCTCACCATTCCGGCTGGTGCGATGGTAGGGGGGTGGTTCGGCGATATTCCGGACCGTTTGGGAGTGAAATGGCTAGTTGCGATGAAGCAGAGGTTTTTGTGGTTTGACCCAATGCAGGAACCGATGAAATTTTTTATCCTTTCGGTAGGTCTGGGCTATCTGCAGTTGATTGCGGGTATTGCTTTTGAAATTGCCGATTGTCTCAGAAATAAAAATTATGGCGATGGTCTATTAGGGCAGTTGCCCTGGTTTATCTTGTTGAACAGTCTGGCGGCAAGATTTGTTTTTGCTCGCTACTTGTCAGAGATGGCAAATGCACTACTGTTAGTGTTGTTGCTGGCATCCGTGGCGGCAATTGTAGTATTTACCCGCCGAGAAAAAGAGGTATTCGTTTTTCAGTGGCTCTGGTTTTGTATCCTGGCGGCGGCACTCGTGTTTTTTGCGAGTAGACAGGGCTGGCTTCCCGGCGCGTTTGGATATTCTAAATGGCTGGTACTTGGTTTCACCGGGACACTGATTTTATGGACCGGCTACACCATTTTTCAGAAAAAATACCGGACGGGCCTGCGGATTGTCATTGGTGTTCTAAGTATTATTGGCCTGGGTCTTTATTTTTTTCACATACTGCCGTTCTGGGTTCCCTTTACCTTTGCGGTTTTATTTTCTTTTCTCGCTCCCGGTGGCATACAGTTGCTCAAGAAATTTGTCTGGGGAGGTTATGCCCTTTACGGTGCCACGAGTTATATCGGGGTGTTGCTTTCCTACATCCGTTTGATGGCGCTGGGAATGTGTACTGGTGGCGTGGCTATGGCGATAAATGTCATCGCCTGGATGGTAGGGCGGATGCCCGTTGTGGGGATTTTTCTTGCTCTGATTGTGCTGGTAATCGGCCACAGTTACAATATCGCAGTCAATGTACTGGGAGCTTTTGTCCATTCGCTTCGCCTGCAGTATGTAGAGTTCTTTCCGAGGTTTTATACTGGTGGGGGTGAGCCATTCACGCCGTTCCGGGAAGAAAGGCGTTTTGTAATTTTGCAATCATAAGGAGGATAAAGATGATTGACCCGATTGGTTTAACTATCGCGCTATTGGGTTGTGTTATGGCAGTTCTGCCTGCCGGCATTGGTTCCGCATTGGGAATAAGACTTGCAGCAGAGGTAGCGAACGGTGTTCTCGCTGAGGATCCCAAAAAATTTGGTAATTTGTTTATTCTTGTTGCACTCCCCGGAACCCAGGGGTTCTATGGGTTTCTGGGGGCATTTCTGGGTATGATGAAGCTCGGGGTTCTTGGCCAATTGACACCGATTACGTTCTGGCAAGGATGGCAGATATTCGGCGCCTGTCTACCGGTGGGGATTGCCGGCCTGATTACAGCAATCTGGCAGGGCAAAGTGTGTGCAGCTGGTGCGGAACTGGTGGCGAAGCGGCCAACTGAATCTACCAAGGCGGTTATATTCGGGGCATTGGTGGAGACCTATGCAGTTTTAGGACTTCTGGCAACAATATTTCTGCAGATGGGTGTAAAACTGGGTTAATACACCGTGGGTACGGGCGAACTGATTGAGAAAATTCTTTCCGATGCCCAGGCTCGGGTAACGGCAATTAAAGCAGAAAAGGTAAGGCTGGTTCAGGAAATTCAACAACGGGCGGAGTCAGAAGAAACGAAATTGAAAAAAGAGATGGAAGAACGGTTGAAGCAGAAAGTTGAATTCATTCTGGAAAGGGCGAAAAGTCAGGCAAGGTTAGAAAGAAGGAAAATTTTACTGGAGGCGAGATGGCGGTTGATTGATATACTCTGCGAACGGGTAAAGGAAATAATATTGAACGACCCGGATTATCTTATGACCATCAGGACTCTGGCCGAAAAATATGCTGACAAAGAATCAATTGTGTATTTTTCGGCAGCCGATACCCCCCGGATAGGAAGCATACCGGGGTTGAAGATAGGTGAACCGGCGACCATCAGCGGGGGGTTAATTATCCGCCATGGTAGAGAGGAAATTGACTATTCTCTTGATACGGTTGTGAGTCAGGTAAAGGAGGAGCTTCTTCCTCAAATTGCCCGAATTCTTTTTTCTGATTAGCTCGATTAGGGGCGAAAAAACTGCGTCATTTTGGATTCCTTGACATGAGATAGGAGCAGTTTATAATCCTTTATTGAACCCCTGTAGCTCAGCAGGATAGAGCGGCGGTTTCCTAAACCGCAGGTCGCCCGTTCGATCCGGGCCAGGGGTAGAGAAAGGAGCTGATGGTGAGAATAAAGCACCGGGTTAGCAAAGAGGAATTAAAAGAAGACAAGTTTCAGCAGACGGTTGAAAAAGTTGCCGAGTTTTATTACGCCAACCCCAAAAGGTTCTGGATTGGCGTTGGAGTTGGCATTCTGGTGATCGTCGGAATAATATTTCTGCTTCAGAATCGCCCCAAACCTTCCCGTAATCCAGAGGCAGAATTGCGTCTGATGGATGCGCTGGGAAATTACTTTCAAGGCAATAATGAATATGCCGAGCAGGCGTTTCAGGAATTGGCAACAAAATTTAGTCGAGATTATGCCGGAATAAAGGCACATTATTATCTTGGGAGCATTCGTTTTCGTTCCCAACCACCCCGGGTGGCGGAGGCAAAAAGAGAGTTTGCACTTTTTCTGAAAAAGTCCGGACAGGACCCGGTTTTAAGTCCGGCCGCGCTTTTGGGCATTGCCGCCTGCGAAGAAAAATTGGGAAATTACCTAAAAGCGGCTGATATATACTATCAGGTATATAAAAAGTATCCTAAATCACCCCTGGCTTTTGGAGGAATGATGCAGGCGGGTAGATGTTACCGTCAGGCCGGGGTGCTGGATAAAGCGGAAAAGGTTTATCATGAGTTTTTGGAAAAGGAGAAGCCGGGCGGGACACGGGCGGATGAAATAAAAATACAGCTGGCGTTTGTTCAAGCATTGCGGAATAGGTTTTAAATGAGAGAAGCATTGACATTTGACGACGTTCTACTGGAACCTCAGCGTTCTAATGTGTTACCGGCGGAAGTAGAAATTGGGAGTTACTTTACCCGGGGAATAAAATTGCATCTACCGCTGGTCAGCGCGGCAATGGATACGGTTACTGAGGCAGAAATGGCAATTGCGATGGCGAGAGTCGGGGGTATCGGGGTAATCCACAAGAATATGACAATTGAACTCCAGGCGGCAGAGGTGATGAAGGTTAAACGAGCGGAAAGTTCAATAATTACCGACCCATTTTCTGTTACACCAGAACGGACGGTGGGAGAGGTCCGGGAGATGTTCTCCCGGTATAACATCTCCGGTTTACCGGTGGTGGATGAAAAAGGGAAACTGATTGGCATTGTAACTCGCCGGGACCTACTATTTGAGGATGATGCAAGCAAACCGGTAAGAGAGGTAATGACCAAAAACGGACTTGTTACGGCGCCGGTGGGAACCAGTTTGAAACAAGCCCGTGAGATTTTAAAAAAACACCGTTTGGAGAAACTGCCGATTGTAGATGAACGAGGGAAATTGAAAGGATTGATAACCGTTAAAGACATCCTTAAACGGGTTGAATATCCCTATGCTACGGTGGATAGCAAACGACGACTACGCTGTGCGGCAGCTATTGGGGTAGGTAAGGAGGCAATAGAACGGGCCCGAGCCTTACTTGCCGCTGAGGTGGATGCGATTGTGATTGACACCGCTCATGGTCATTCCGCTCGGGTAATTGAAACCGCTCAAAAACTGCGTCGCTTACATCCTAACTTGGAACTGGTTGTAGGTAATGTTGCTACTGCTGAGGGTGCCTTGGCTCTGGCACGGATAGGTGTGTCGGCGGTAAAGGTGGGGATTGGTCCGGGGTCAATCTGCACGACGAGGGTCGTTGCCGGTGTCGGCGTTCCACAACTTTCGGCGATTATTGAGTGCGCTAGTGTGTTGAAACGATTCCGGATACCGTTGATCGCCGACGGTGGCATTAGGTTCTCCGGTGATATTGCCAAAGCGCTGGCAGCCGGTGCTGCTTCGGTTATGATGGGTAATT
This sequence comes from uncultured bacterium, assembly GCA_964412225.1. GTDB lineage: Bacteria > Hydrothermota > Tepidihabitantia > Tepidihabitantales > Tepidihabitantaceae > CAYPNB01. The sequence continues at coordinate 59,834 of CAYPNB010000003.1, forward strand.
TACTTGCCGGGACCGATGAAAGTCCGGGTGAAGACGTTTTACTGGAGGGAAGAAGGTATAAGGTTTATCGGGGAATGGGGTCCATTGATGCGATGCGTAAAGGGTCCTGGGATAGGTATTTTCAAGAAAGCGGGGCAGAACTGGTGCCGCAGGGAATTGTCGGACGGGTGCCCTATCGCGGTAGTGTGAAAGAAGTTCTTTTTCAACTGGAAGGTGGTTTACGGGCAGCGATGGGGTTCTGTGGTGCCCGGACTATCGCTGAGTTTCAGAAGAAGGCAAGGTTTGTCAAAATTACCAATGCGGGGCTGCGAGAAAGTCATCCTCATAGTATTACCATTATTAAAGAGGCGCCCAACTACGAAGCACCGCCGGAAGCAAACATTAAGTAGTTCCCGGTCTAGTAGTTGGTTTTAGACTGGGGGTAGAGGAATAAACCCTTCTTTCATCATCCACAGGGTTAACTCGCGCGCCTGCTTAATTTTTTCGGTGGCGATTTTCAGTAGCTCTTCACGGTTCAGGGTGATTCGCGCAACTCCCTGTTCAATTGCCTTCATTCCTACTGCTACCGCCTCGCGGGGAAAGACCTCCCAATCATCCATCGTAGGAATGAGATAGTCTTCACGCAATCCTCGGTCTTCGGCTACTTTGGCAAGTTCCAAGGCGGCGGCAATACACATTTCGTCGGTTATCGTTCGGGCATTGACATCAAGTGCCCCGCGAAAGATTCCCGGGAAACCCAGTGAATTGTTTACCTGATTGGGAAAGTCACTTCTTCCGGTTGCGACAATCCGGGCGCCAGCTTCAGTCGCCTCCCAGGGCCAGATTTCTGGAATTGGATTCGCACAGACAAAGACAACCGGGTCTTTTGCCATTGCTCTGATCCACTCCGGTTTGATAATACCCGGTCCTGGAGTAGAGAGTGCAATAAGAACATCCGCTCCTTTCATAGCGTCAGCGATGGTGCCGCGTACATTTTCGGCGTTGGAAATCTGACACATATGCCACTTTTCTTTAAACTCTTCCTGAAGTTCGGTTCTATCTTTGTGAAGGGTGCCTTTGGAATCACACATGATGATGTTACCGGGTGTAACACCACCCTTGATGATGACCCGGGCAATGGCGATGTTTGAAGCTCCGGCACCGAGCATTGCCACCTTTACCTTTTTGATGTCTTTGCCGACAATCTTTAAAGCATTAACCAGACCGGCGTAGGTAACCGCTGCGGTGCCCTGCTGGTCATCATGCCAGACCGGAACGTTCAATTCGGCACGCAGGGTATCTAGAATCCGGAAACATTTTGGCTGGGCAATATCTTCCAGATTAAAGCCGCCAAATGAAGGTTCAAGCAACTTCGCTGTCCTGATGAACTCATCCGGGTCTTTGGTACGCAGGGCGACGGGTACTGCATCAACACCGCCTAAGTATTTGAAGAGCAGCGCCTTGCCTTCCATTACCGGCATTGACGCCTCGGGTCCGATGTCGCCGAGCCCGAGAACACGGGTGCCATCGGTTAAAACACAGATAGTATTTGCCCGGTTGGTATGAATAAAGGAAAGGTCAACATTTTTCTGAATTTCTTTGCAAGGAGCGGCGACCCCGGGTGTGTACCAGATGGCAAAATCGCTGAAGTCCCGAATGCAGCACTTAGGTACAACCTGATATTTGCCCCGATAAAAGGGATGTAATTTCAGAGCGTCCTCTGCCGGCTTTTTTGCTTTAATAATTAACTGTTCTACCTCTGCTGGAGAGAGTTTTTTCATCTTTTTACTCCTTTCGCTTTAGATTATTTTTTCTCGACCCGGGGTGATTTTAAGAATAGAACGACAATCGCTGCGACGAAACAGAAAAGAGCGGTAAGGACAAAAGCTAAGTTGTAGTTGCCGGTAATTTCTTTTACACGCGGGGCGAAGATATTGGCGAGCAATCCGCCAATTCCATAAGCAGTAAAAACCAGTCCGTAATTTACCCCGGAATATTTAGTTCCGTAATAATCAGCAGTAACCGCTGGATAGAGTGCCAGATAACCCCCAAAAGTGGAACCAACCAGCGCAATGCCGATCCAGAAAATAAATGGTGCCGTCGGGATTAAAAAATAGCCGATAATGGCAATGGCATTAATAAGAAACATCAGAAATAAAGAGCGCGTCCGACCAATTGTGTCAGAAATTCTACCCCAAAAAATTCTTCCTAGAGCGTTGAAAATGGCAAGAACGCTAACCCCCAGAGCTGCGACTTCTTTGGTAAACCCGGCCAGTTCTTGAGCGATGGGTGAAGTCTGACCGATGATCATCAGTCCGGCAGCACAGCCGGCAAAATAAGTAAGCCAGATGAGCCAGAACTGACCGCTGGCGAGCATCTGGCCGGGAGAGAAGTCAGTGCGGGTAGTAGTGGTACTCTGCGGCGGAGTCCAGCCAGCGGGTTTGTAGCCGGCTGGTGGGGTACGTAAAATTAGTGCTCCGATGATAATCAGAATGAGATAGGCGACACCGAGATAACGGAAAGTGGCGAAACAACCTAAGGCGTCAATCATCATCCGGGCAAGCGGGCCAACAATTAGAGCCCCAGCGCCGAATCCCGCGACCGCCAGCCCGGTGATTAAACCCCGTTTGTCCGGAAACCACTTTACTCCGGTAGAAATCGGGCACACATAGGCAAAACCGATGCCGATGCCCGAAATAATACCGTAGGCGATGACCAGCATAGAGATACTCTTTGCAAAACTGGCCAGGATCATTCCGAAGGCGAGAAGAACACCACCGACGATGGCAATAACGCGGGGACCAAATTTATCCTGAAGGCGTCCACCCAGTACAGTGGCAAGAGCAAAGAAAATCAGGACAAAAGAAAATGGTAATGAGGCCTGGGTGGAGGTAATATTTAGCGTCCCTTCTAAAGGTTTACGAAAAACGCTCCAGGCATATATAGCACCAAGACACAGTTGAATAAGAATGGCACCCGGAACAATTAACCAGCGATTAAAATTTTTCTCCTCGGTCACTATGCCCCCTTTTGTTTATTGGGTGATAAGGAGAGGCAGGGGTGCTGGTTAAATCCCAGCACCCCTGTTTTAGGTTACTCATCAAGAGTTGAGATGTCGCCCACCGGTTTGCCTAGGGCTTCTGCCTTGAGCACTCGGCGCATTATCTTGCCGGAACGGGTCTTGGGGAGTTTATCCCGGAACTCAATTGATTCCGGTCGGGCTATCGGTCCGATTTCCTGAGAAACCCATTTCTTTAACTCCTCAGCCAGTTGTTCGCTCGGTTGAAACCCCATCTTTAGTGTAACATAGGCTTTAGGAACATCGCCTTTTATCTCATCAGGAATGCCAATTACCGCTGCTTCCGCTACTGCTGGATGGGCAACCAAAGCGGATTCAATTTCTGCGGTACCGAGCCGGTGTCCGGCAACATTGAGCACTTCGTCAGCGCGTCCCCGAAACCAGAAGTAACCGTCTTCGTCCCTTGTACAGGAGTCGCCGGTAAGGTATTTACCGGGGAAGCGCGACCAGTAGGATTGAATATAGCGGTCAGGGTCTTTATAAAGCGTCCGAAGCATAGATGGCCACGGGCGTGTAATCACAGCAAATCCGTTTTCATTTGGTTTTATGGGATGTCCGTCTTGAGTTACTACGTCAGCTGAATATCCAGGTAGGGGTTTTGTTGCTGATCCGGGTTTTAATGGTGTAATTGGAAGGGGTGAAATTACAAATGCGCCGGTTTCTGTTTGCCACCAGGTATCCATAATCTGAAGTTTGTCGCTGCCAATGTACCTCCGATACCAGCGCCAGGCTTCGGGGTTAATCGGTTCGCCAACAGAACCTAAAATGCGGAGCGAGGAAAGGTCATGTTTTGCCGGATATTCTTCACCAAAACGCATAAACATCCGGATGGCGGTAGGGGAGGTGTAAAGAATAGTTACTTTCTCTTTTTCAATGATTGACCACCACCGATCAGGAGCCGGGTAGTCGGGTGCACCTTCGTATAACACAGATGTAGCACCATTCATGAGCGGTGCATAAACGATGTAAGAGTGTCCGGTTACCCAGCCAATGTCGGCAGCGCACCAGTAGATATCGTTCGGTTTGATGTCAAAGACAAATTTCAATGTTGTATAGGTACCTACTCCGTACCCCCCATGAACGTGAACAACCCCCTTGGGTTTACCGGTAGTACCGGAAGTATAAAGGATATAAAGAATGTCTTCGGCATCCAGTTGCTCGGCTGGACACTCGTCAGCTTCTTTTTCGGTTAATTCGTGCCACCAAAGATCCCTGCCGGGTTTCATTTCCACCGGGTTACCTGCCCGTTTGAAGACTATACAATGCTCAATTGAGGGACATTCGGCAAGTGCCGGATCGGCATTCGCCTTCAGGGTTACCAGTTTTCCCCGGCGATAAGCACCGTCCGCGGTAATTAGAATTTTTGCTTCAGCGTCCTGGATTCGGTCGCGCAACGAAATAGCAGAGAAACCAGAAAATACCACCGAATGAATCGCGCCGATTTTAGCACAGGCGAGCATTGCCACCGGTAACTGGGGAATCATTGGTAGATAAATTGTTACCCGGTCGCCTTTCTTTACTCCCAAACGTTTCAGGGTGTTAGCGAATTTGTTTACTTCCTGGTAAAGTTTGGTATAGGTCCATTTTTCTACTTCTCCGGGTTCCGAATGGTAGATATAGGCAATTTTGTCCTTAATCGCGGTTTTCATGTATCGATCCAAACAGTTGTGGGCAATGTTGAATTTGCCGCCAATAAACCATTTATAAAACGGCGCTCCGGATTCATCTAGAACCTTGTCCCAGGGTTTGAACCATTCTAGTTCCTTTGCCATCTCTCCCCAGTACCACTCAAGATTCTTGGCACGTTCCAGAAGTTCGTCCAAGGTTTTGATACCGTGTTTTTTCATAAACGCCATCACATTGGAGTTTTCAACTAACTCCGTAGGCGGTTGGTAAAATTTCGGCTCATCTGCCATTTTTCCTCCTTTAGTAGATTATTATTTTCCTTAACGAGTCTGGTGCCTTACCAGAAAGTCAGTATATTAAGTGTATTGGTAATGTCAAGCGAATACAATATCTAAACGAAAATCCTTTAACGATGGCACCTACTTTATAAACCGCTTTAAAGCGGTCGAAAAGGAGGGATTCTTCCCTTTCGTCTTATTATTCTACTTTGTTTTCAGAATCTTTAAACCCGGTCCAGCCGTTGGATTGTTAATAAAACAGAGATAAACTCCCGGCGGGCATTGACTTCCGTGTTCATTCGTTCCATTCCATACAATGCCGCTCGTAGCATCGTGCCATTTTCTAATCATATTGCCAGCGGGGTCGAATATGGTTACGGTTGCTTTTGTCGCTGGTGTCCACATTATGTGGGTGGTCTGATGGAAAACATTGGGGAAAGCGGCAAATTGCCAATTGCCGAGAAATTGGTGAGTTTCTTTAATACCCACCTCGGTGACAGGAACAATAGTATCGTAAGGGTATAAGTTATGACCCGTGACTACCAAGCGTAGTTTACCGGTGTCGGTAGGGGTAATATTAAATACAATAGTACCGTAGTTGTCAGTATACCCGTATTCGTATACTGATGTGTCCATTGAAACACAGATCAAAGCGTTAGGAACTGGTTGGCCATTAAGAGAGACAAGTACAGCGAATTCCTGGGGACCGGGAGAGATTTCTACTGGATGTTCAACCGTTGGTGGTTTTGGTGTCGCGGTCCAGATGTCTAAATCCGGGTCACCGTAAAGGTTGAACCCCCGATACTCGGCAACATCGGTAAATATCCGATATAACGAGTCTTTGGCACGAATCATCGCTTTACCCAGTTTGTATCTTCCTTCTTGAAATACTGCTTTAAAAAAGGCGCGGGCGACCGTGCTTCGTTTAAGTACCGCTGTGGTGCTGCTGTTAAGTGAGTGGGTATTGCCAAAAAAGGCGACCGCACCCCTGAGGTTGTTTGCCGTTCCTGCTTTTATCCAGGCTTCGCCAACCATAGATTCAGCCGGGCTTAGTGACATTGTCTGGCAGGTAATTGATAAAATTATCGGTAATTTTTTTCCGTTATTTGTAAGAGCGGGATTCACCGCAAATGGGTCGTACCAGTTGCCCACTCCGGTACCCCGATAGAGGACCATCGCAGTGCCGTTGGTGACCGAGTTGATTACATCTGTAGCGGTGTTACCACGAGCACGCGATAAAGAATCGCATCCCACGAAATTGTGGGATGCAGATAAATGGGCAAAAATGCGCACATCATTCCAGTAGATCGTGTCGTCGGAATCGTAATTTTCCCGTATCACCGTAGTAATACGACGCATCCAGAGGCTATCGGTTAAATCAGGTGTTTTTGCATAAGCAAGAGTTTTGGCAACCATTACACTGCACTGTTGCGCAGAGCGAGCAGGGAATCTTCCTACCGGGATATCCATAAACAGGTCGCCATTCACATCGCCATAAATGTTATCGGAATAATAACTCCAACCCTGTTGAATTCGGTAATAACGGGCGGGGAGATTAGCCGGTGCTCCAACCAGCAGGACGTATTCCGGTCTGATGGGCCAGTTGTTGTAGGCATTGCGGATATAGTTTTTAATTGCGGTTGTGTCACTGCCGATTTCGGACAGTTTTGTTACTTTGCATTTCATCCCTGAAAAGTATTTCCATTCTGCCAGGGGTTGAATTGCCGGAGCGAGGGCGTCGGTGGTAATGATTAAATACCTTGCCCCTTCCTGTCCATAGAGGAAGGTTATGCAGAAAAGGGCAGCGGTCAAAAGTTTTATTTTCATAGGTTCTCCAGGAAAAGGGGGTTAGATTTTCTCCAGTCCATAATAAAAATTATATTACTTGAATGGAGACTGTCAAATGTGTATTATTAGCAAAATGGGTACAATCAGAGTAAAAATTGTCGGCCGCGGGAAAGTCGGTACCGCATTTTCCTGGCATTTATCTCGATTAAAATACCATGTGGTGGATAGTAGAATTCCAGCCGGGGCGGTTGATGTAGTTTTCATCACGGTGCCGGACCGGAAAATTTTTTCGGTGTTCAAAAAAATTCGCAATCAGCTTAAACCAGGGGCGTTAGTCGTTCACTGTGCTGGTGTATTCGGAATTGAAGTATTCAAAGGAGCTGAGAAGCGGAAATTGGAAACACTTGCTTTACATCCGGTGAAAAGTTTTTCCAATGTGAAACAGGCAATTCAGGATCTCCCGGAAGGATATTTTGTTTTGGATGGAACTCTTAGGGGTTTAACTTTTGGAAGACAGTTGGTCAAACAGTTAAAAGGAAGGGCAATAGTGGTTCGGAGTAAGGACCGGCCACTTTATCATGCGATGTGCGTTTTTGCCTCAAATTTTATTCACCCGTTATTCTGGGGCGTAGAGAGAATCGCCAAAGAGTTGGGGTTTTCTGAAAAGAAAAGTCAGACGATAATGCTGCCACTAACGATGACTGTTTTAAAGAACATTGCCGCAAAAGGTTCAATTAACAGTTTAACCGGGCCGGTGAAGCGGGGGGATTGGTTAACGGTGAAAAGGCATTTGAGCGCACTGAAAAATCGGGTACCGGAAGTTGCACCGCTATATGAAGATTTAACCGAGTGGTTGAAAAGGCTGAAAGGATAAAATGGGCAAAAGAAGTGTTTTTTTTAGAGTAATTATTCCTTCGCTATTGATTTTCTCTGTTTTGTTTTGCGCCAAGAAGATGCTGCCGCCGAGTCCGGACCGATTCCCCCCCCGGCTTTTGGAAGCCACCTCCAGAAGCCGGGCCCAGGTAGAACTGCTGTTTGATGAGGAAATTGACCCGCGGCGGCTTGCTCCCGAGAGTCTTGTAATTGTCGGCGGAGAAATCAGAGGTATATCAATGGGTAAGACTCAATCCAGAATCTTAGTCTGGACACAGCCTCAAAAATCCCAAAATTATGAAATTAAAGGGGCGGTGTGGGACATCGCGGGAAACCGGGGGAGATTTCATATCAACTTCGTCGGTTCCTCACGGATTGATACCATTGTGCCGCGAACGGTTGAAATTGAACCAGCACCGGGGAGCGCGAATTTGAACCGGGGGATCAGAATTAGGGTTCGGTTCAGTGAGCCGATTGATACCGCTTTGCCGCTTGATTTCGTAATTATCCCCCGAAAATTGGAAACTACATTTTCTCGGTCCTGGTCACCAGACTGGCAGGAATTACGGTTTATTCACCGGGATTCAATTACATCAGGGCAGAACTGCTATTTTTTACTTTTTTCTGGAATAAAGGACCTGGAAGGGAACAGCAGCATTGCTCCTGTCTGGACTTATTTTACTTCCGATTCGGTATTTGACGCTGTAAGGGTCCGGGGTAGATGTTCGGTAACAAAGGGGGTGGTGTTTTGGAATCAAGAGCAGACCGAGGCGGTTGTGCCGATTTTAGCCGACGGCTCGTTTGAGTTAAAAATACGGCCGGGGAGATATCTGGTGTTTGGTGTCGGTGATACCAATCAGGATGGATTGGTTGACCTTAAAAGTGAGGAGGTTGAATTTAATACCAGTGCCGAAAGCCTAAGGCTGCTTTTTGGTGCCGAGTCTTTACCCAGAAGGATAAATGAGTATTGCCGTTAGCGTTTTTCTTCTGATCCTGACGGTTTTCGTCTACCGATATCACCTGCATCCGCGGAGGGGATTTTTTCTCTTTGTTTTAAGGCTGGCAGTGATTTTGCTGTTGGTATTAATTCTGTTGGGGCAGATTTGGAGCTTTAGTTGGGCAGTTAGACCGAAAAGGTTGGTGTGTCTTGTCGATCGTTCACAAAGCATGAAGGCGGTTGGCGCTGATACGATCGCAACAAAATTAATCCGTAGGTTGAATGTGATATTAGCGGGGAAATTTATACCAGAGGTGTGGGTTTTTGGCGACTCTGTTCTCAGGGGAGAAAATAAAACAGTTGGAGTTGACCGAACCCGGATTGGTCGGGCGTTGGAACTCGTGGGTAAAACCAGACCGGCGACGATAGTGCTGTTCAGTGATGGACAGGACAACGGCGAAACCGATCCGGTGGCAATAGCGAGGGATTTAATCGCACCAGTTTACACAATAGGGTGCTGTTTCGGACAGATAAAAAACATTGCGGTTACCGGTCTGGATTTTCCCTTCGTTGTTTATGCTGGAGATACGGTACGGGTGACGGTTCGTCTTGCTGCAAGTGGTTTTGGCGGTGGCGAGCAGGTGACGGTTAAAATGGAAAATCAGCTCCGGAAAGTAGTATTGGGGGCGGGTTTCAGCGAACAGGAAGTGGCGTTCAACTTTATCCCCAGTTCATCGGGAAAGAAGTTTATTCAAGTGTCGGTAGACAGTTTTCCCGGTGAAATGAACTATCAGGACAACCAGCGGGCAAAGGCGATTGAGGTTAAGCCATCCCGTTTGAATGTTGTTTATATCACCAACCGCCCCGGGCCGCAGACAAGGTTTATCCTTCAGTCTCTCCGGAGCGAAAAACGGTTGCGGGTAATTCCGGTTGTTGCCGTTACCGGTAATCTTGGCGCCGGTTTGTCAGCAGTGGCACAGGGACAGGTATTTATCATTGACGGTGGGGTGGAAATGGTAGCTGACCGACAATTCTGGACAGCGCTACTTCAAAAAGTTGAAGCCGGCGCCGGGGTGCTAATTCTTGCCGCTCCGGAATTCAGACCGGGTGAGGTGATAAAAAATCTGTTACCGATAAAAGAGTTTTCTTCTTCAGTTAGCGGTTTTGATAGCATCTGGCAGGCGCAGATTACCGACCGAGGCAGGGCTCTTTCCTTATTTAACGAATTGGATATCAATTCTTTGCCGCCGTTCACCGGTTTTTACCCGCTGACGCCGAAAGAGAAGGTGGAAGTATGGCTAAACTCGGTGGAACGGGGAGAGCCCTTGGTTGTTGCTTACCGGATAAAACGGGGACGGGGAGTTTTTTTAACCGCCTTTCCCCTCTGGCGTTGGGGGTTTCGGCCAGAATTTCCTTTTGGCTCCAAAACCCCCTTGGACATTTTTCTTGCGGGAGTTGTCCAATATCTGGGAGAATCAGATAGCGGACAATTTCGTCTGGAGACCGACGCTCCAGAGTATTTTGCTGGTGAGCCGGTAAAGGTAACCCTTCTGGCAAAAACTCCTGATGGTGCACCCTGGGAGGGGCTTGATGTTCGGTTATATGTTGATAGTGTTTTTCTGCCGATGACTGAAGGAAGGTCAGGGCGGTACGACATTACAATCTCCGGGCTTAAACCAGGGCGTCATTCAATATTTGCTGAACTAAGAACAGGAGAGATGAACGTAGGCAGAGTTGAGTCAGAGGTACTGGTTGCGGAACAGGGGGTGGAACTCAGCCGGCTGGGCGTGAACCAGGTTTTACTTTCCCGGATAGCCGAAGCAAGCGGTGGGTTTTTTATCCCGGCGGAAAGCCTGAATGCGAAATTGGAGTTTAAAGCCGCGGTTTACCAACGTCGGATCGTTTTTGATCCGAGAAGGTTCCCACCTGTTTACGGGTTAGTCGCGGTTCTTTTTTCCTTAGAACTTCTGTTACGAAGGAAAAGGGGGTTGTTATAAACTTTAAATTCTGGCGTGGTCTATTAGTTAGAGCATTTTTGGTTCTGCCGGTGTTGGTTAATGCACAGACCGGCGAACGAATTGCCGAAGGGTTGAAACAGAAGGGGTTGAGTCCGGAACTGGTGGTTTTCCTTGTTGCCACCCTGCCGATAGTTGAGCTGCGGGGGGCGGTCCCAATTGGCAATAATCTTTTTAATCTACCGTTGCCGAAAACGATTTTTCTTTCTGTCACCGGGAATATCCTGCCGATATTTTTGATTCTTTTGCTGTTGGAACGAGCGGTGGTCCTTTTGGGGCATATACCACTATTCAAGCGTTTTTTTGACTGGCTTTTTCAGCGAACCAGAAAAAGGAGCGGAGTAATCGCCAGATTTGAGTTCTGGGGGTTAGTTATTTTTGTTGGTATACCACTGCCGATGACCGGTGCTTGGACCGGAGCGGTTGCGGCAGTGCTTATGGGTATGTCTTACTGGCGGGCGCTTTTCGGCATATTTCTGGGAGTGCTGATGGCGGCGGTAATCGTAACTAGCCTTTCCTTGATGGGATGGTGGGGAGGTATTATTGCCGGCGCAATTATAATGGCGATTGTCTTTTATCAGTGGCTGGGGAACAGAGACCGGCGTCGCCCAACGGATAACTAAATGAAGTGGACAGGTCAGGTTGATAGGTGGGGACCAGTTCCTGTAGAGCCTGTTTTATTGCCGGCGGGGTAAGAAAATCAATTTTTGACTCCAGTTCCGAAAGTTTACCCAGTAATTCTGGATAAGAATAGGAATGAGATATTCTTGCCCGGTAAATACGATTGTGCTCGGTAGCGACCGTCCCTTCTTCCGCGGTAAGCAGTTCTTCAAACAACTTTTCTCCCGGTCGGGTTCCAGTAATGATTATTGGAATGTCAACGTTAGGAGTCAATCCAGCAAGTTCTACCATCCGGTGCGCCAGGTCCCAGATGCGTACCGGATTGCCCATATCCAGAACAAAGACATCGCCGCCTTTACCCATGGCCGCTGCCTGAAGCACCAAAATCACCGCTTCGCTCGTCAACATCAGATACCGTTTCATCTCCGGATGGGTAACGGTGAGCGGCTGGCGTTTGGCAATCGCCTCTCGGAAAATGGTGGAAACACTGCCCCGACTGTCAAGAACATTACCAAATCTGACCGTCAGAATTTTCATATCGTTTAGCCCGTTCATTGCCGCAACAAGCATTTCGCCGAGCCTTTTACTTGCGCCCATAACGCTGGTAGGATTAACCGCTTTGTCGGTGGAGATGTAGATAAAGGTTCGGGTACGGTAGCGAACGGCGGTTTTGGCAACAATGTGACTGCCCAGAACATTTACCTTTATTGCTTCTTCCGGATGAAATTCAAGAATCGGAACGTGTTTGTAAGCGGCGGCATGGAAAACAATCTCCGGTTGGGATTCGGCAAAAACCCTTTCTACCTCCTGGGCATGGGTGATGTCCCCAAGAAACGGGATGATTTTCAAGTTGGGATGGGTGAGGCGAAGTTCTCTTTCAATATAAAACAGGTTGGAGTCATCTCTTTCCAAAAGAATTATCGCTGCCGGATTTAATCGGGCGATTTGACGGCAGAGTTCGCTTCCGATTGACCCCCCAGCACCGGTTACCATTATCCTTCTGCCGGTAAAAGTTTTTCTTATCTGGTTGACATCAATTGTTACCGGTGGTCGCCCGGTGAGTTCGTGAATACAGAGTTTCTCCAGGGCACCGAGGTCAGAACGATCCTCCAGAATATCAACCAGCGAGGGCATCGTTTTTACCTCAACGTCTTTCAAACGGTGGAGACGGGCATAGAAATCCCCCAGACTGAAACCGGGATTGGCTTCCAAAAGCACAAGGACAACCTCAATCCGGTACCGGGCGATTATCGCTTCAATTTCATCAGTCGTGCCCACCACTTCAATTCCCTGTTCGTAGTTACCCACCTGGTCAGGATCAGGAGTAACAATTCCGGCGATAAAGTAGTGGAAATTGCCAAGCCGGCGAAGGATGTTGGGCAAGAAGTAACCGTGACGGGCAGAAATGGCGATGAGGGTTCGTTTGCCTTCTGCCCGGGTGAATAACGGTTCTACCAGAAGCCTTTTACTACCCCGAAATGCGGCAAGAAAGAGAAATAAAACTATGCCGTTCAGAACCGGGCTGGTGGAATTAAGTTCCCGCCACCAGGGAATGGTACGGGCAAGGAAAAGGGCGCTGGTGGTTAAGACAGTACTGGCAAAGATTTTTCTAAGGTCACTGAGGGAAAAAGTTACCCAAGCCAAAGAGTAGTTCCGCAAAAGGATATTGGTGATAATGGTCAGGATAGCGGTTGTTCCGGCAAGGATGGGCAGGCGGGGAGAAAGTATGTTGCCGTTATCGGGGACAAGAAAATTTGCCACAATTGTGGCGATGATTGCCATCACTCCATCGCCGATAAGAAAAAAAGCGCCCCGTCTACTGCCCTTGAATCGCACCAGACGGGCAATGGACGCCTGTAACTGAGAAAGGGTTTCCTGAAGTGTGTAACCGGCGCTAACCGACGATAACGACAATTTCCGCTCCCTCCTTAATTGTATATGAGCAAAGTCCGTGCCAGGTATTCTATTCGGGTGTGTCTTATTAACTATAAGAATTTCTTAACCTTATTACTTCAGCAGGGTTGACGGTTAGATGCGACAGCAAAAATTGGATTAAGAGATTCAGAGCTAACTATTTGAAATACAATGACTAAAAATGTGACACTAACAAAAAAATCGGCTGGCTTAAATTGGTTTTATGCTTTAGTAGGAAACTTTTTGAAGAAACATTCTAACTTTATCACTTTCCTGCGAATTGGGTTCTAATTCTAGAAATTTTGTCAGGTAAAATCGGGCGCTATCCGGTTCCCCTTCCAGGGCGAACACGATTCCTTTGTTTTCAATTGCCGCGGAATATTCTGGATAGTAGGTCAGGCTGAGGTTGAAATCAAATAGAGCGCCGGTAATGTCGCCTTTGGCATAGCGGAGCATGCCACGCCGGTTGATGCTGGCGGCAAATCTGCGGCAGAGATCCTCGGTAGCAACGTCATACCGTCTCAAACTACGATATCTTTGGGGATCCGGGAATGTAAGGTTTGCCGGCGGGTCAATCAGGCTATCATATTGGGGGCGGAATTCATAGGTTAGGCCGTGCAGTTTGAGTCGGAAATTGCGCCATTCTTCAAGATGGTTCCGAAAGTCCCGGGGGAAATAGAAAACCCGGTAAGAGGCGAGACCGGAGAGAAGAATTAATTTAATTTCTGCAATTGTTTTCGTTGCCTTTTCGCCCAAAGAGCGGCCGGTATTTTGATTGCCTTTCTGCCAGAGTTGGCTGGCCAGCAGGAAGGCGGAGTCGGGGATAGGCAAACGGGATTGTAGTTGTTTGAGATACCAGGGAAAAGCGAGGTGATGTTCACTGACTACTGTGATACCGCGGAGGCTATCCGGACCGAGGTTGAACCAGTGAAGAATCTGGACAAGGCTATAGTCATCAGTAAAGAGCACCGCCCGGTCGGGAAGTTCGCTCAATACTGTTCTGCCCAGATCGGAAAGGCTGTGAAAACCGGCACGGTTTTGGCGCGGAAAGGAGACAACTGTCAGGATAAACAAAACGGCACCGATAAGACCTGTAAGCAGGTTGCGCAATTTTTTCTGTTCTAGCCAATGGATACCAAGGCTTAACAAAATAGCAAAAAGAAAGTAAACCGGGAGAAAATAACCTTCTTTGTCCGGGATGTTGTAGGCAAAGACGGCGATGCTCTGAAAGACAGTTCCAATGACTAATGCCACAAGCAACCTCGGTTTCTCGCGGAGGAGGAAAATCGTTCCGGGAATCAAAAGGATCCAGAGGATGTTAAATTGTCGGAACAAAACCCGGAGAAAATCGGTGAACTGGAGGATTAAGTACTCACCACCGCCCGCGAGAAAACGATAACGGTAAACCCCGGCGGTAATATAACTGATGAATTCGGTGATAGAATTCACACCACCCCAAGAAGGCAGGTTCCGGGAGCGAAAGAGAAGGGAGATATAAAGAAGGGGACCAAGCGTCATTAAGACAGCAATGAGCACCCATTGCCAGAATTTAAGCTTGTGGCGCTGAGGGGAAGACAAAAGCACCAGAAAACCGGGTAGAGAGGTGACGATAAAAAGATGGTTGGCTAGTGCCAGACCAAAACTGAAGGCGAAAGGAAAAATGTCTCCAGGCGTCCGTGTCTCAGCGTAACGAATTGCCGCATAGATAGTAAGAGCAAAGAGAAAAACCTGCAGGCTGTATACTTCAATTACCGTTGCCTGCTGCCAGAGTTCAAATGAGGTTGCCCAGATAATAGCACCGAAAAGCGCAGGAGTTGACTTTCGGGTTAGTCGATAAACTATCCAGTAGAGAACAAAAGAAGAACCGGCGGCGGCAAGGGCGGAAACGAAATTGATGCGAAAAGGCAATGACAAAAGCGGAATAGAACGAACAATGTGCAGCAGGAGAAGTAAAAGTGGGTAGCCGGGAGGGTGGGCAAGACCATAAGAGCGGGTGACGACAACAAACTCCGCGCTGTCCAGCCAGTAAATGTCTCTGCAGAGGGTGATCAGGTAAATCAGAAGCGGAAGAAAAAAAGACAGAAACGAAAGGCCGGTACTTGACCGCTCCTGACCTTTCTGGCGCACAGTTAAGTTTAAATACTATCTCTGCTTAGTCAAGGGATTGTAAAGATAAACCTGAAGACAAAATTCGCCGTGCTTCCCGAAATGAATTTTAATTGCTATCCGCTCGGGTTTTTGCTTGAAATTTTAAACCAGTGACAAATTCCAATTTTATCTGTAAATGGGTCGATATTCCGTAAACAGGAACAGCCCGGGGGACGGTGGGGTTTGAAGTAACTATTTGTCCGGCTGTTAGTTGTGAGAACAGGGCGTTAATTCCGGACGGTTTCGGGGTCTTAATAGATGATGGAGATAATTAAGAGTATAAAGAAAGCACTTCGGGCAAGTCGGAACTACAGGTTAAAGGCGCCTTTCGTTTCTCAACTGATGATAGCCCGCTATGAACAGCAGGCATTACTACAGGTATTTATTGACCGGATAACCATGGCAACCATTCAGAAAAATAACTTTGTTCCATTCCATCGGATTTTCTATCTTTCATTTGGTCGGCAGGTTGGTCGGGTTTTTCGGAAACAACAGGGTGGTGGGATAGGGCAGGAATTGAATAGGATTCGGAATAAATGGCTAAAGTACGGCTTAGACCTTAAACTATTGGTGCTGATTGAAAAACGGGTGATTGCCGGGTTGAGTTCAGCAAATCCATTTTGGTTTCGCGAACAATAATTGAAAGAGACCGATAGCGGCGGTCAGGGTGTTTGTTTTGAGACAATACCTGCAGCGAGTTGACCGCAGCCGGCAAGTATTTTTGTCCCTTTGCTTTTGCGAATGGTGACGGCGTGCGGGAGAAGTGAATACAGGATGCGGGCGAATTTTGTCACCGCCGCCGGTGAAGGCGGTTGGAAAGAAGTTCCGGGAAACGGGTTGAATGGAATGAGGTTTAGCTTGCAGGGGATATTTTTTAGAAGCAAGGCGATCTGACGGGCGTGTTCCGGCAGGTCATTGATTCCTTTGATTAAAACATATTCAAATGTTACCCGCCGTCCGGTGGTCCTGACGTAGTGGCGAATTACCGACAGCAGTTCTTTAAGCGGATAGCGACGGCTGATGGGCATCAGTTCGGAACGGGTTTTATCGTCAGGGGCATTGAGGGATATCGCCAGCCGCACCTGAAGGGGAAAACGGGCAAGCTGTTTAATGCCTTCAGGAACGCCCGCGGTGGAGATTGTTATGCGTCGGGCACCGATCCGTAGGCCGTAGTTGGAATTGATAACCTGTATTGCCGCAATGACCTCATTGAAGTTAAGTAGCGGCTCACCCATACCCATAAACACGATGTTAGAAGGTGTTATCCCGGTAGTAACAGCAACCGCCTGAATTTGTTCTACGATTTCAAACCAGGCGAGATTGCGCCTGAATCCCAGCCGGGCGGTGGCACAGAATTTACACCCCAGAGCACAGCCTACCTGTGTTGAGACACAAACGGTCCGACGGTCTTCTTCCCGGATGAGAACCGACTCAATCCGGTTACCATCGGAAGTGGGAAAGGTGAATTTAACCGCACCGTCCTCACTTTGAATAACTTTTTCTGGAATCAACCGGGAGATAATGAATTCGTCCTGAAGTTGAGTGCGAAACTGTTTGCCCAGGTTGGTCATCTGGTCAAAACTGGTGGCGTTTTTCTGCCAGAGCCAGACGAAGAGTTGTTGCCAGCGATACTTTTCCCAGCCCCTTTTTTCCCCGAGTTGACGTAGTTGTTCCGAAGTAAAAGTTTTGATATCGATCATTGGTTATTCCGGACGGAGCGCGATATTTAGTGCCAGACCGACCATCATTGTTGCAACAACAAGAGAGGAACCTCCGTAGCTGATAAATGGGAGCGGGATACCGGTGACAGGCAGGAGACCGAGTAGCATTCCGATATTAACAAACATCTGATAGCCGATGATGGCGGCGAAGCCGACGCAGATAAGCGCACCCTGCTGGTCACGGCTGCGATAGGCAATGGTAAGAAAACGGTAAATGAGAATTCCAAAAAGGGCCAGGAGAATTAGTCCTCCGATGAGCCCGGTCTCTTCGGCAATAGAAGAAAAGATAAAGTCGGTGTGGCGGTTGGGCAGGAAACCAAGTCGCTTCTGGGTGCCGTGGAGAAACCCTTTGCCGAAAATCCTTCCCGAACCAATGGCAATCTGAGACTGGATGGCATTCCAGCCCATTCCATGAGGATCAAACCAGGGGGCAAAAAAACTGAATAATCTTGCCCGCTGGTAGTCTTTGAGCATTGACAGCACAATAGGGGAGAGGAGGCCGAATACCGAACCGGTGGCGAGGGCCAGAACCGCCCGCAAGATTCGCATCCGGAGAAATACCACTATCGCCAAAATAACAAAAAAGGGAACCCAGAGATAAAAGGAAAATCCTGCAGTAAAAGAGATAAAGGGCATGAAGAGCAAAAAGATATGGAGGGGACGCAGTCCCTGCCAGTAAAGCATGGCGGCAAATGGTGGTACCAGACAGAGCGATGTGCTTAAGTCTGGTTCCAGAAGAATAAGGGTGAACGGCAGAAGAATGAGCAAAGCAGGACCAGCGACGGTGGAAAAGTTAAAATCAAGTTGAGGGATACCTCCAGTTTTATTCAACGACCGTTTGTAACTGATGTATTTGGCGAGCATTATAACGGTGGCAAGTTTGGCAAATTCGGACGGTTGGAAAGAAAATGCTCCCAAATTAAACCAACGTCTGGCACCCGGACCAGTTCCAAAGAGAGCAACGGCAACAAGTAAAATAAGTGTGATGGTGTAAATCACTTCGGTTAAACCATAGAGAATCCGACGGGGGATAAACATAGTCCCCACAAGGCCGGCGAGTGCTATCGGTGTCCAGAAAATCTGGCGGAGAAAGTGCCGGCTTTCGCCCGCGGAGTAGATAGCAGCAAGCCCGATAGCAATTAAAACCACAGTAACGATAAGAAGGGGAAGATCGAGTCTTTTCATTCTAATGAAAAGTAACTCCGAATGAGTTTACCAACAATTGGTGCTGCTACGGCACCGCCATGTCCGGCATTTTCTATCAAAACCGCAAATACCACCTCAGGTTTATCGGCTGGAGCATAACCGACAAACCAGGCGTGGTCAGGCCGGGGAGGATTCTGCGCGGTGCCGGTTTTCCCGGCAATCGTAATTTCTCCGAGGTGCGCCGCTCGGCCAGTGCCGTATTCCACAACCCGGGTAAGTGCCTTTTTTATCTGATTCAGGTGTTCCGGATTCAGTTTAACTGTGGAAGCTACTGGTTGAACTAATTTATTCCGGATTCCGGCTGAATCAAGCCGGAAGACCAAAAATGGGTGAAAATAAACACCGTTGTTGGCGATGATGGCGTAAGTTAAAGCAAGTTGAAGGGGAGTGAGAAGAATCTCCCCCTGTCCGATGGCGAAGTTGAGCAGGACACCGCGGGTCCATTTGCCCTTACCATAGCGTCGGTCAAGGAAATCTCGGGACGGTATATTGCCGGATATCTCACCAGGAATATCAATACCGGTATGCTGGCCAAGTCTGAACCGCTGGCAAAAAGCCCCAAGACTGTCCAGATTTAACTTCATCCCCAACTGATAAAAGTAAACATTGCAGGATTGTTCAATTGCGCCCAGCAGGTTAAGCCGACCGTGTGTGGACCAGCATTTAAATGTACGGTTACCGTAGCGCAAGGACCCGGTGCAGGGCGAAAAATAGGATTGAGGGGTTATTAGATTTTCTTTGAGGGCGGCAAGGGCAACAAGCGGTTTAAAGGTACTTCCAGGAGGATAGGCACAGCCAATCACCCGATTGAGAAATGGTTTCGCCGGGTTGTTTGTCAGGGCCCGCCAGGTTGCTGGTTTAATCGGGGAAAGGAAAAGATTGGGGTCAAAGCCGGGACGGGAAAACAAACACAGGACGGCGCCGGTTTTAAGTTCCAATCCGATCACCGCCACCCGCTCATAGCCCCGGGTGAGTTCTTCGGCCAGAGATTGAAGGCGATGGTCAATTGTTAAATACAGATCCTTACCAGGAACCGGTGGCTCCGGTCTTTTTTCCGGAAGCGGCCCGATTTCCCTACCCCGGACATCAACTTCAACGAACTGATACCCGTCTTTACCCCGAAGGTGTTTTTCATAACTGGCTTCAATCCCGGTTCTGCCAATAAAGTCCGTCCGACGGTAAGTTGTGTCCTGCGCGAGTTCTTCATTATTGACTTCACCCAGATGACCGATTACATGAGCATAGAGTTCACCATAAGGGTAAGTTCGTACCGGTTCAATCCGTACGAGGACACCGGGAAGACGAAAGTTGTTTTCTTCTATCCGGGCAACGGTAGCAAAGTCAGCATTGCGATAGATGTTTATCGGAGAAGGGAATGCAGCAATAGGCTCAAGACGGCGCCGGAGTTCATCAAGTGGTTGATTTATAATCCGGGCAAGAAGGGCAAGGGCGGTATCATTGGTTTCGGTGGGAATAACCGCAATTGTAAACGAGGGACGGGAATCGGCGATAATCGTACCGTTGCGGTCAAAAATTCTACCTCGGGGAGCAGGCAGAACGATTTTCCGGATGCGGTTGCGATCGCTTAACCGGGTATAACGGGCGCCCTGAACAACCTGAAGATAAAACAGTCGCAAAGCAAGAATAAGGAGCAGGAACAGGGTTATCTCGGTGAGTCGTTTTAAGCGCGTTTTCATTTTGTCCCTTTTCGATAGAACAGAGGCACAAGTACCGGATCAATAAATGGACTTAAGACAAGAGTAAGAACGAATGAAATCAGGATGGATAACCCGGTTAACATGCCCCCTCCGAAAACCAGCGGCACACCGGTTTTTAGGACCAGGGCGAACAAGGCAAAAAGAATATTATGCCAGCGGGTACGATAGAAAAGGTTGCGAATCAGCGCAATGGTGTAGGCGGTAACGCCCAGGGTAATGGTGTGAGCGCCAAAGGTTACCGGGGCAACAAGGTCAAGACAGAATCCGGCAAAGACACCGAGAAGGGCGGCGATGAGTCGGTTTTCGTGTAGGGCAAAAAAAATCAGGACGAGGACAATAAGATCTGGTCCGATCGGGATGAGCGCTATCTGAATAACAAAAATGAGGTAGATGAATAGAAAGGCAAAAAGTTGCCGCATTATTCCGGGACGGTGATTTCTACGGGGTTGAGGTTATCCAGCCAATCCTGACGGAATAAAGCGGGGAGGCTTTCAGGAACTCGCAGAATAAACACCTGTTCTAAACGACCAATATCGGCAAATGGTTGGACAAAAATTGGCCTAAACAGTGCATCGGATTGGTCATCTGTTCGGACCACATAGCCAACCTTAAGTCCTTTCGGAAACACGCCGCCCAGACCGCTGGTTATGATGGAGTCACCGGGTTGAAAATCGGCATTTTTAGCCGTATAATCAAGCAAAAGCATACCATCTGGACCGGGACGGGCAAGCGCCAGATCCCGGGAGCGAATACTGGTTACCACCATCCGGAAATCGGGTTCAAATAGAGTCTGAACTAGCGCCTGGTTAAAAGTGGTGGCGATTACCCGACCGACAACGCCATCGGGAACCAGGGCTACCGCTCCGTTATGGACACCGTCACGGGTTCCCCGGCTGATGATAAGATATCTTCTCAGGGTAGTAATATCACGGGCGATAATCGGTGCCCGGATAAGCGATAAAAAGGACGGCGAAACTGCAACTTCCTGAGTCCGGACAAGGAAGTTGAGCCGGGCGTTTTCTAATGCCAGTTCTGCCGCGATCTGGGAAAGCCGGATTTTTTCCCGGTTAGTGGTAATGATGGTGGAACGTACCGCAGCGATACCCCGAATAGGCAAAAGTAAACCGGTTGCGGGCAACTGGGTGATTTTTAATTTCACCTGCCGGGGTAAAAGGGCGCAAACCAGCGCGCCGGCTAAAATTGACCAGATAAAACGGTCTTGCCAGTTACCGAATCTTTTCTGGGGCATTTACCGATCTTGGGAGCGTCTTTCATTCCCTTCTATTTGGTGCGGAGAATCAACTTCTCGTTCCCACCGATGTTTTCCAGAATTCTGCCGGCGCCCCGGACTACGCTCTCAATGGGATTTTCAGCGACATATACCGGCAAGTTGGTTTCTTCTTTTACCAACAGATCAAGTCCCCGCAGAAGGGCGCCGCCACCACACATATAAATTCCACGGTCTACGATATCAGCCGCCAGTTCTGGCGGTGTCTTCTCTAATGCCAGACGGACCGCATCAACAATCAGAGAAACCGGTTCTTCAAGTGATTCCCGGACTTTAGTGGATGTTATTCGGATAGTTTTGGGAATACCGGAAACCAGGTCTCTGCCTTTTACTTCCATTGTTTCTTCAGCACCGGTGGCATAAGCAGAACCGATGGCAATTTTGATGTTTTCCGCAGTTTGTTCCCCGATAATGAGATTATAGTTCTTCTTTATGTAGTTGATTATCGCATCGTCCATTTCATCGCCTGCTACTCGGATTGATGCAGCGTTCACCACCCCGGAGAGTGCCACAACCGCAATTTCGGTTGTCCCACCACCGATATCAATCACCATGTTGCCGGTCGGGGCGTCGACCGGGAGTCCTACTCCGATTGCTGCGGCAATCGGTTCTGATACCAGGTAGATTTCCCGGGCACCGGATGCCTCAACCGAATCCCGTACCGCCCGCTTTTCTACCTCAGTGATTCCCGATGGTACGCAGACAATAACCCGGGGCCGGACAAACAGTTTTTTCCGCTGGACCATCCCGATGAAAGTTTTGAGCATTATTTCCACCATTCCGAAGTCGGCGATAACGCCGTCCTTCATCGGGCGAACCGCCTTGATTCCTTCTGGGGTTCTGCCTAGCATTCTTTTTGCTTCTGTTCCAACGGCCACCACCTCGTGGGTTATCTCATCAACAGCAACAATAGACGGCTCACGGAGTTGAATGCCTTTACCGCGAACATAAATCAAAGTTGAAGAGGTCCCGAGGTCAATGGCGATGTCGTTGACGAACCGCTCAGTAATGCTCCGGAAAAAAGTGTTAATACTCACCTCATAGCCTAATCTAAACGGTCTCGTAAGTCAAGTTTATTCTCTTTTACCGGTAAATGATGGGGTTAAATGCAACACGAAACCTTAACCGTTTTCTTGACTCAGGGTTTGGCTTTTTTATAATCGAAAAGCTTTTAAAGGTTATGGCACTAAAACGCTATCAACGAACCGGGGTGCTGCAAAAGGCGGATTTGCGGCCTGGCTGTTTTTTGCCATCAAGTGAGCGTTTGAAAGCCGGACCAGTGGTAGTTGTGGAATGTGTGGAAAATATTCCCTGTAATCCCTGTGCTTATGCCTGCCCCCGGAAGGCAATTACTGTAGCCAATCTGACGGCGACGCCACAAGTTGATTTTTCCCGTTGTAACGGTTGTGGTTTATGTGTTGCCCGATGTCCGGGACTGGCGATATTCGTGATAAATTTAACCTATTCCCCCAAAGAAGCTACCGTTACGATGCCTTATGAGTTGCTTCCGGTCCCCGAGCCAGGTGAATCGGTTATCGGTCTTAATCGTGAGGGGAAACGAATATGCAGTGCCCGGGTGGTAAAAGTGCTAAATACTAGAGTGCAGAACCACTGTGCGGTAGTAACGGTAGCTGTCCCCAGGCGTTTCTGGAATGATGTTCGGGCAATTAAACTGAACAGAGGAAAGCGATGATGCCAGTTTTATTTGCCAGCATTTTGTTGGGAATGACACCCCAGTTACCCCTGTCAATTGCTACCACCGACAAGGCTCTGGCAGTGTTTGCCAATCCCGCTGGTTTAGGAACCAATCGGGGCTGGGAACTGAATTGCTTTTATAACTTTCAACGGCGGCAACTCCTTGATAACAGTACCCTTGTTTTTGCTGCCGGTCCAATGGGTGTTTTTATTGAACCCAGGCCATTGCGTTTTGGTGGCGGAGCGGGAATAAAACAGGACAATCTTTTTTTCGGCATCCGGTTTATTCGAGACAGTATCAATTACTGGGATGTGGGTACGCTTTTCCGTCCGGCAAAATGGCTTTCCTTGGGAATACTCTGGCAGAATTTAAATCGTAACGGCGGCCGATTGAGTGCGGGCGCCGGTTTAAGACCTTTTGGTAACCGATTCACCGTTTTTGCCGAAAGTTACTTTAGTCCAATAGAACCATTTTTAGGGTTCCAGGTGGAACCGATTGCCGGGATTAGTATTTCCGGAAGGGTAAAGGTTCGTCAGATTAAAGAAGCACAGTTTGTTGCCGGAATGGCCATCAATCTAGGAAGGATCGGTTTCGGGATCGTTAGCTCACCCCGGTTACGCGAGGCGGGAGGACAATTGCGGATAACTCAGGAATGGCAACGCTCAGTTATACCACCCATGCCCCGCTACTTGGAAGTAAAAATTGCCGAGCCGGTTGTAGACCAGAAACCCGGTTTCAGCCTAACCGGAGGATCTAAATTCCGTTTAACCTATCACTTACTTGATTTGTTGAAAAAAGCCAAGGCCGACCCTGCTATTACCGGCATCGTTGTGAAACTGGAAGACGAGGGGTTGGGTTTTGCTCAGGCACAGGAGCTTCGCGATGGTATACTTGATTTCCGGCAATCCGGGAAACGACTGTGGGTTTACGCTGCTGACCTCGGAATGACGGGATTTTACCTCGCCTCAGCCGCAGACCGAATTGTGCTTCATCCTCTGGGTGGCGTAGTTATTCCCGGCGTCGCCGTCCAAACAATTTTTCTCAAAGGAACTCTTGATAAGCTGGGGGTAAAACCCGAAGTCTATCGCTATGGGAAATACAAGAGTGCCGTAGAAACATTCACCGAAGAATCACTGAGTGATGCCAACCGGGAACAGCTCCAGGCGTTGGTTAACGGTATTTACGATGAGTTCATCAGCGCTGTGGGCTCCGGCAGAAACATCAGCAGTGCCGATATGGACAGTCTGGTGGGCAGAGCTTTTTTCCGTGCCGATGAGGCGCAAAGAGCAGGTTTGATTGACATTGTCTGCTATGAAGACGAACTGGATTCCATTTTGAAGAAGGAATTTAAAGGGGGACGGAAAACCCCCGAAAGGTGGTTAGTTGCTAAAAAGGAGTTTTCTGACCGTTGGGATGAGCCTCTGGAAATTGCTGTGCTATATGCCTCCGGGAGTATTATTCAGGGAGAATCCGGGACCGATTTTTTTACCGGCGAACAGCGGTTGGGGGCAACCACCCTCTGTGAGCTCATCAGAAGGGTACGGGATAACAAGAAAGTGAAGGGGGTAGTCCTGAGGGTTAATTCTTCTGGCGGCGACGGTTTTGCTTCTGACCTCATCTGGCGGGAACTGGAACTGCTCAAAAAGAAGAAACCCTTGATAGTATCAATGGGGGCAATGGCAGCATCGGGTGGCTATTACATTTCCTGTGGTGCCGATCAAATATTTGCCCAGCCGACAACAATTACTGGCTCTATCGGGGTCTTTGACCTCCGTTTGATTACCGAGGGACTTTACAATAAGTTAGGAATGCGGCGTCAGACAGTAAAACGGGGAGAACACGCCGACGCCCTTTTAAACACACGAGATTTGAATCCGGTTGAGGATTCAATTTTTCAAAATCAGGTTGAGTGGTTCTACCAGCAGTTTGTAGAAAAGGTGGCAAAAGGACGAAATCTTTCATCCCTGCAAGTGGATTCGGCTGGACAGGGAAGGGTGTGGCTGGGACGAGATGCCTACAGGTTACGGCTAGTAGATTCTCTCGGCGGGTTGTTGCCAGCAATTGATTACTGCCAAAAGCAGGCCAGACTGAAGGGGGATTATCGTCTGGTTTTTTACCCTCAACCCAAATCCGACTGGAGCGCCGTTCTGTCTAAACTGTTGTCCGGGGTATTGTTTGATTTTCTGAGACGATGAGACCTTCAAAACGGAAGGTAATTATCTGTCGTTGTGAAGAGGTCACCGAGGCAGAAGTACGAGCGGTTATCCGAGCCGGGTATCATTCCTTAGAAGAAATAAAGCGAATACTCAGAACCGGTATGGGGCATTGTGGGGGAAGGGGTTGTTTGAAAGTAATCGCCCGTTTGATTGAAGAAGAAACCGGTATCCCTGTCGCTGCCCAGAGATTTCCTCCATCAAGACCGCCATTAAAGCCGTTGCCATTAGGTCTGCTTGCTGCTTATGAAAAACCAGAAAACCGCTGATGTGGTAATAATTGGGGCCGGTATCATCGGTGCTGCCACCGGTTATTATCTTGCCAAACGGGGATGTAAGGTTATTGTAATGGAAAAACGGTTTCCCTGTTTTGGTTCCACCGGTCGGTGTATTGGGGGTATCAGGGCGCAGTTCAGTCACGATTTAACTATCAGAATAATGTTGAAGAGCATCGCGATGTTTCAGACACTGGACCGAGAGCTGAGAGAAGACATTGAATGGTATGCCGGAGGGTATCTGTTTCTGGCTTTTGATGAACAAAGAAAAAAATCATTCCTTCAGGCAATAGCAATCCAGAGGAAATATGGATTAAATGTTACTTTTGTCTCTCCAGACGAGTGCTGTCGAATTGTGCCGGGGTTAAACCCGGAAGGGTTAATCGGCGGCGCGTGGTGTCCTACTGACGGTCAGGCAAATCCGTTTAAGGTAACTTATGGTTACCTAAACGGAATAAAACGTTTTGGTGGTAAACTGCTGGTAAACACAGAGGCGGTGAAAATAAATACCGAAAGAGACCGGGTTGTTTCGGTGGTTACCGACAATGGGGAGGAGATTTCTACTCCGACAGTTCTGAACGCGGCTGGCCCTTGGGTAAAGGAGGTGGGTGCATTGGTCGGCGTGGAGATACCGGTTTACCCTGATCGCCACGAGGCACTGGTGACCGAAGCAGTGGAGCGGTGTTTGGAACCAATGCTTGTGGATTATCGTCCGGATGGCTGTTATTTTGTTCAGCATTACGGAACCGGACATTTCATCGGCTGTTATACGCCGGTGCCGATTGTTCCAGGAGACCGGGTTGATGCGTCGGATGAGTTTATTACCGAAATGCCACGTAGGATGGTCAGACTTCTGCCTAAATTAGGCGAAGTTAAGGTGCTCCGTCACTGGGCTGGTTCGTACGAAATGAGTCCGGACGGTAATCCTATTTGTGGCAAAACGCCGGTTGATGGTTTTTATGTTGCGGGAGGAATGAGCGGACACGGATTTATGTTCGGTCCAGCGATCGGTGAATTGATGGCAGAATTGATAATCACTGGAAAATCATCAATTGACATTAGCGAATTTAGTCTTGAACGAGATTGGACAAAAGCAGAGGCAATGAAATGAAGACGAGGGTACATCAGCAAAATTTAATCGGTATCCGACGGGAAGACAAAAATATTTGGGAGCGACGTGTTCCCTTAACACCAAATCAAATTCGTCGTTTGATTAAAGAGTTTGGTATTAAATTCGTTGTCCAGAGTTCAGCGATAAGGGCTTATTCAGATGAAGATTTTCGCCAGGCGGGAGCCGAGGTGTGCGAAGAAATATCTGACTGTCCGATAGTTTTAGGGGTAAAAGAAATGCCCGTAACATTTTTTCGTCCCGGAGGCACATACCTCTATTTTGCCCACGTAATCAAAGGGCAAAGGCAAAACATGGAGATGTTAAAAAGACTGATGGAGTTGGAGTGTTCGTTAATTGAGTACGAGAAGGTTACCGATGACCAGGGGAGAAGGCTTCTTTTTTTCGGCCGATTTGCCGGAATTGCCGGAATGATTGATACACTTGCCGGAATGGGGAGGAGGTTAAAATTTCTCGGATTGGAAACCCCTTTTGTAAAGGTTAAACAGGCCCATGAATATGTAAGAGTTAAGGAGGCACTGACGGCAATTAATTCCGTTGGCGAACAGGTAAGGAAGGTCGGGTTACCAGTTAGCATATCGCCGTTAGTAATTGGCGTCACTGGCTATGGAAATGTCGCCCGGGGGGTAAAGGAAGTTTTAACTGCCTTGGGAACAAAAGAAATAAAACCCGCCGATTTGCCGGCATTGCTCGGGAGTGGTAACCGATTTAATGTTTATCAGGTCACTTTTCGAGAAGAAGATATGTTTGAACCCAAAGAGGCCGGACGCCAATTCAACCTTAATGAATATTATACTCAACCGGAATTATATCGCTCAAATTTTGAACGCCACTTACCGTATCTCTCGGTTCTGGTTAATTGTATTTACTGGGACAACCGCTACCCCCGACTGGTGACAAAGGATTATCTCCGGCAGAAGTTTATTGATAACGATTTAAGGTTAATAATAATCGGCGATATTTCCTGCGATATTGAAGGTTCAATTGAGGCAACGGTTAAAGCGACCAATCCGGGGGCACCGTTTTTCGTTTATCATCCCTTGACGGAGAAGGTAACCGATGGTGTTGTTGGCGATGGAATTGTGCTAATGGCGGTTGACAATTTACCCTGTGAGCTGGCGCAGGACGCCTCAGAGGAATTCGGAGAGGCGCTGGTTCAATTTATCCCGGCAATCGCCCGCACCGATTTTCAGGCTCCATTAGACCGGTTGGAACTACCCCCACCAATCAGAAGGGCTTTGATCCTTCATCAAGGGAAACTGACTCCAGACTACAGGTATCTTGAAAAATTTATAAAAGAAAGGATTTGATTTATGAAGAGGGTGCTAATTCTTGGCGCCGGTCTTGTATCAAGGCCAATGGTTAATTATCTGCTGCAGTTACCTGATGTGGAAACGAACGTAGCAACCCGGACAGTAAAAAAAGCCGAAGAGTTAATTGGAGGACACCCAAGAGGGAAAGCGATCCCATTGCTAATTGAGGATGAAACAAATTTACATAAGTTAGTTCAAGAAGCGGATGTGGTGGTAAGTCTCCTGCCCTATATTTATCATCTCAACGTCGCCCGGCACTGTCTAGAGCTGAAGAAACACCTGATAACTACGTCTTATGTAAGTGAACAGATGCGGAGCCTACACGATGCGGCAAAAAAGGCCGGCGTACTTTTCCTGAATGAAATTGGCCTTGACCCGGGAATTGACCACATGTCGGCAATGGCGATTATTGAACGAGTAAAGGACAACGGTGGTCGGATAATCAGTTTTGTTTCTTCCTGTGGTGGGCTACCCGCTCCGGAAGCCAATAATAACCCCCTGGGCTATAAGTTCTCCTGGAGTCCGAAGGGAGTATTGATGGCCGGAAGGAATGAAGCCCGTTTTCTAAAAAACGGAGAAGAAAAAGTTATCCCGGGTAACCGGCTTTTTGCCTCATACTGGAAATCGCAGATACCGGGTGTCGGTGAGTTGGAAGTATATCCCAATCGCAACTCATTGCCCTACATTGATCTTTATGGATTGAAGGGAATTAAAACGATGATCAGGGCTACTTTGCGCAACCCGGGTTGGTGTGAATTTATGAATGCGATAGTAAACCTAGGATTAATAAAAGACGACCGGGTGAGAAACGATATCGCCAGACTAACCTATGCCCGTTGGCTGCGTGAGTTCGTCCCCGGTACCGGAAATTTACGGAGCGATGCGGCACTACAGTTGGGGGTACCCGAGGACCATCCGGTTATTCAAAAACTGGTCTGGTTGGGGCTCTTTGAGGAAAAAACAATTCCCCTGGCGACTGGCAACAACGTTGATATACTTGCTCAGTTAATGGTTGAACGAATGTCGTACCAACCTGGGGAGAGGGATATGATCGTTCTCCACCATCAATTTGATGTAGAATATCCGGGACGGCCGGGAGAAAGAATAGATTCTACTTTAGTGGATTTTGGGATCCCGAACGGAGATTCAGCCATGGCTCGAACGGTAAGTTTGCCGGCAGCGATTGCGGTCCGGATGCTTCTGGAAGGCAGATTACCGCTTAGCGGAGTGCAGATTCCAGTGATAAAAGAAATCTATCAGCCGATTCTTGCTGAGCTGGAGACGCTAGGAATCAAATTTCAGGAACAAACGGCAATTATTAGTTAAGGGTTTCCCTCCATAGAAAATTCCGGCAAACCGAACCAAAAGCCGGTTTTCAGTATGGAATCTATTTCCGCTTGAATTATTTCAATATGAGTTTGTTCTATTCCGGCAAGCCGCCGGAACAAATTTTGCGCGGAATGCGATTGTACTGTTGCCGCCTGTTGCAAGTAAAAATTTCGTGCCGAATTCTCCAGTTCCAACGCGGTTTGAAGAGCGGATAGTTCATTTTGTCCATTACTGCCTTTGATTCTAATACTTTTGTCTGACAATTTAGGAACCAACTGCTCCAGCCCTGAATAAAAGGGGGTAAAATTGGCCCATTCTCTACGTTTCTGGAGAGCACGGACGTTTTCTTCGAGGACCTGCCAGTGATGGTATTCATCCAGTGCCAGTCTGATGAACATATTTTTACCGCTGGTGTCCTTTGTCTGCCAAGCAAAATTGAGATACTGTCTCAGGCTTTCTTTCTCGGCCTCAATCGCTAGGGCGAGAATCGCCGTTTCTGTTTCGGTATCCATATTCATCTGTTTTATTTTACCCATACAATTAACTAATGCAAGCGGGTGTTGACTTTAAGCTATTGATAGAATAAAATGTAAACGGTGATGCGCCCGTAGCTCAACTGGATAGAGTGCCGGACTACGAATCCGTAGGTTGCGCGTTCGAATCGCGCCGGGCGCAGTGGAAAAGGAGAATAGTGATTAATTATTCCACCGATGAAAAGTGGATGCGGGTTGCACTGACAGAAGCTGAAATCGCTCTTAAAGAAGGAGAGGTTCCGGTTGGTTGCGTGGTGGTCAAGGATGGGGCGATCATTGGCAGAGGCCACAACCGGGTTGAAACGCTTAAAGACCCTACCGCTCACGCCGAAATACTGGCTTTAACTGCGGCGGCCGCAACTTTAAATAACTGGCGCTTGAACGAGGCCACGGTATATATTACAATTGAACCCTGTTTGATGTGTACCGGGGCATTAATTCTGGCAAGACCCAGAAGAGTTGTATTTGGAGCTCGCGATGAAAAATTTGGCTGTCTGGGTTCGCAGTACGATATCGCCAGGGATAACCGATTTAATCACCGTTTAGAGGTTCAGGAAGGAATACTGGCGTCAGCAGCGGTAGAATTGCTCCAGAAGTTCTTTCAAGAAAGACGAAACTCAAAAAAATCTTCATGATGTTAGTGAGGAGAGATGGCCGAGTGGACGAAGGCGCGTGACTCGAAATCACGTATACCCTTTAAGGGGTATCGGGGGTTCGAATCCCTCTCTCTCCGTTACCTTTCAAAGTAAGGGGTGATTAATTTGAAAAGACTTATCCCGTTTATTTTGTTTGTCGGCGTAATAAGTTTCCCCAACGCTGGTTTTGCCGATAGACTTACCATTGTTCGCCAAAAAGGGACGAACCGAAAGCGAACAATTGATCTCAGCAAAAGATTGGTCCCGGCGGTTACCGTAATGCAAAACCAGACTGCGCCTTTTGCCAGATTTCGGTTTCAACCAAATGCCCGAGACATTGCCCGGATACAAAGGTTGCGAAGCGGTCAGGTTGATACAGTTCGGGTTTTGTGTCTGCGCGTTGAATTCGTGGAAGACACTACCCCTTTAACAACCGGAAACGGCAAAATGGATACTTTGGGGTTTCTCTCGCCAGATTCCGGGCTTTTTTACGACCCACCCCATTTTAAAAGTTATTTTGAAAGACAGATGGAAGGATTACGGAATTACTATCTCGCTCAATCCTTAGGTAAATTATATATTGACTTTCGGGTAATGCCCGAGGGGGAAAAGGCGGCTTATCAGTTACCCCGCCAGATGCAATTCTACGGGGATACCACTTCTTATGAAGGGATTGAGATGGGACTGGTAAGGCTGATGTATGATGCCTTTAAAATTGCCGACCGGGACCCGCTAATCAACTTCAGCGATTATGACGAGTATATTATCTTTCATGCCGGGAGTGGTCTTCAAGCGGATTATGCTGTTGATGGCAAATTAGATAGTCCCTATGACCTCCTGGCCGGAGAAATACCTCCTGGTGCGATTGAAGCATACCTGGGAGTGCCTTATATTTTGGTAGAAGAAGGAAGAACGAGGATTGAACAGGCAACAGTTCTACCCGAAATGATGCGACAGGATACCCTGACCGACAGAGGGGAGACCAACCTTGCCGGTATGGTAGGCTTGGCCGGGACGCTGGCACACGAATTTGCCCATCTCCTGGGGGCTTATGACCTTTATGATGTTACCGGGGTAACAATGGGGGTGGGTGCCTGGAGTTTAATGGGTTATGGGGGGTGGCTGGGTGATTATGGTGCCGGGGCTCCCCCCGGTGTAATTCCCGCCTTTCTTGATGCCTATACTCGGATTAGATTAGGATTTATCGATCCGGTAGTAGTTAATGTGCCACGGGAATCAATTCCGATTTACGCTGCTGCGGTTGATACCGGTTTTTTCTCCGTGCGCCCGGATAGCACCTTTGCCTATGTTATAAAAATTCCGGTCAATGCCAACGAATACTTCCTTCTGGAAAATCGCCAAACTGATATCCGCAAGCCCGATACGATTATTGTGGATGTTGAGGACGGTGTGCTGATTTCTGTAGAATCAAATGAGTATGATTTCTTTCAGCCCGGTTCCGGTATTTTAATCTGGCACATTGACGAAGCGGTAATCGCTGATTACGGTCCTTATAATGCCATTAATATCTTCCCCGAACATAAGGGAGTTGACTTAGAAGAAGGTGATGGTATCCAGGATTTTGACGTTCCTTACTGGGAAACTTATAATCCTCAATACGAAATTTACGGCTACAAATATGACCCATTTTCCAAACAGGGGTACAATGACCGTTTCAACGCCCGGACCAATCCCAATACCGACAGTTATACCGGCAGGACATTTTTGAGGGTAGACGTTCTGGGTGTCAGAGACACGATAGACCGATTAAAAGACACGGTGATTTTTATCGGAGTAAACTGGGATCTCTATCAGCCGGGTTTTCCTGTTGACCAAGGAAGGGGTTCTCGTTTTCTTTCGGCGGTTACCGCGGACATCAACGGTGACGACACATTAGAGATTATAGTTATTGACAGTGCCGGTCAGGTAAGTATCTGGAAATCTGATGGCCGGGGTTACCGATACCCCAACGGGGCGTTTGTAAACATCGGCGCCGCTGCGGCTGCCAATTTAGCAGTTGGCGACATTGCCCCCAATAGCGGACTGGAGATAGTTACCGTCGGTACTGACAGAAAAATACGGGTTTACGCCGCTACCGGTCAGAGTATTGCCGTAATCGGTACCGCCGACCGGATAACCGTTGCTCCAACACTTGCCGACATTAACGGTGATGGATTAAAAGATATTATTTTGGGCTCAACAGACATGCGGCTTTATGCCTGGAACTATCGGGGTGAATCTTTACCCGGTTTCCCGGTGTTTATTGGCTCGGAAATAAGGGCGCCGGTAGCGATTACCGATACCTTGACCCCCCGAATTGTACTTATTACCGGCGACAGCCGACTGTTTCTCATCAATCGGGATGGAACAGTGGCTTCCGGTTTCCCGCTTGTTTTAGGTGTTTCACCGTTTTATGCTGTCGCCCAACCGGTGGTGGCAGATTTTGACCGCGATGGCGTTGTAGAAATAGCAGTGGTAGCCGGCGGCGAGCATCATTATCGTCTTTATATCGTAGAGCAAGACGGCACAGTTACCTATACCTCGCGGGAACTGGTGGAACACCCATTTTACGGCACGCTCGCGGCAGACGATTTAAACCGGGACGGGTATCTGGACATTATTGTTGCCTCCCGATATAAAATATTTGCCTTTAACCGTAATGCCACCCTGCTTACAAATTATCCATTTCTTAACGAGTCCACTTATGTTAAACGGGAACTTGCTGGCAACTGGATAATTACCTATGATGTACCGTTTGAATTTTATTCTTCACCGGTCCCCGCTGATCTGAATAATGACGGAGTTCCTGATTTAATTATCGGTTCGCCTAAATACGGCATTCTCGGATATAACGGAATCACTGGGGAACTCCTTGATTATTTCCCTTTAATGACCGCTGCCCCGGTAAGTGCTGTACCCCTGGTGTGGGATATTGACCGAGACGGCAATCTGGAAATTGCGGCGGGCGATGATCGGGGGGTATTTTACGTCTGGCAAATTCCCAGCTCAAATCCTTCTATTCGTTGGCCCTGTATCTATGGTGACCATTCTCATACCGGGTTATTTCCTATAGCGAAAATGTCTGAATTGCCGTCACCGGATAGCGCTGAACTGGTAGGGAAATTCTTTGTGTATCCCAACCCGGCAGGTAAAAGTACGAACATTCGTTATTATTTAGGTGCGAGTGTTACCAAGGCGAGCCTGGTCGTCCTGGATATGAGCGGGCAACCGGTTACAAAAGAGACGGAAATAACACCCCTCCCGTTTGCTGACAACGAAACAACTTTGAATTTAGAAACCGTCCCCCCGGGGCTTTACGTCGTACGGCTTAAGGTTGAAGGTCCTGAAAGAAAAGAAATCCGTTTCACCAAACTGGCAGTCGTTCGGTAATGCTAATTTTTACACTTTTCGGGCTATTGGTTAACGGTTTACCAACACCCGATTCGTTAGCGAAATTAATGTTGAGATACCGCGATCCCAATAACATCCGACCACTACCATTTCCGAGTCCTCTTAAAATGAGAGAAAACAATGTTCAATTTCCAAGACCGATTATCGACAGTGTCATCCGGAGCGATTTTCTCTGTAACGACGATACCACTGGAGGATGCCAGCAAAGGACTCCAGATATTGCAATCGACCACGCGGGGAATTTTGTCGTTGTCTGGTGCGATTTTCGCGATGGTGATGCCGATGTCTGGTTCCAAAGATTTAATTCCACTGGGGAGCCGCTGGGGAGAAATGAACGAATTAACACCGATGTAACATTGGGCTGGCAGGGTGACCCAGCAGTAGCGATGGCCACCGGAAGGGGTTTTATCTGTTCATGGGAAGACAGGCGGGATATTGGTAACTCGGATGTGTTCTGTCAGCGGTTTGATTCAATCGGTAATCGATTAGCCGACAATTTCCGAGTGAGTGATTCCGGAGTGCCGGGCGACCAGAGTATCTCTAGTGTTTGCGTCGCTCCTGATGGAACGGCTCTTGTTGTCTGGGACGACCGGCGCTACGGACTGACTGGCGATATTTTCGCTCAGTTTCTTAACCCTGATGGAACGCGGCGAGGAACAAATTTCCGAGTAAATGACGACGGCGTCGGGATTGCCAATCAATACGAACCCGATGTCAGCTGTGATGATTCGGGCAAGTTTGTCGTCGTATGGATGGATGGAAGGGGCAACAACCCTTCAGATTGGAATATATTTTGCCAGCGATTTGCTCCGGATGGTACCAGGTTAGGGGGAAACTTACAGGTAACGACCAATGACAGTATTCAGTGGACACCGCGCGTCAGCGCTTCTCCAAAAGGATGGTTTGTAATATGCTGGGATGACCGCCGGCGCGGAGAATGGGATGTTTATGCCAGAATTTACAATAAGTCTGGACAGCCACTGGGTGGAGATTTTCGGATTCCACAGGAGGCGGGAACCAGTGACCAGTATGGCGGCGCTGTAGCAATAAACTTTTATGGAGAATGGCTTGCTGTCTGGGTTGATAAAAGAAACGGTGATGAGGACATTTATGCCCAGCGATTTGATTCTGTCGGTAACAGACTAGGAGAGGAATTTAGAATAAACCTCGGTGGTGATGGTAACCAAAACTCGCCGGCGGTGGTCGCGTCTCCTGACGGTGGTTACTGGGTCACCTGGTGTGATTACCGTTCGGATAACTATGAAATCTATTGTCAGCGGATTGCGCGCGATGGTTCACTCATCGGTACTGACTTTAAAGTAAATGACGACTCTGCAAGTGCCCATCAGCGCATTTCTTCTATCGCCATGGAACAAAAGGGGAATATCTGTATCACCTGGGAAGATGAAAGGGGAATCTCGTGTGATATTTATCGGGCGGTATTTGATTCCTTGGGCAGGGAATGCGGTGCCAATCTCCGTTTGAACGATGATCTTGGTACCGCTGCGCAGTATTATGCCAGTGTTGCCGGTGGCAACGGGCGTTTTCTTGTCGCCTGGACCGATAACCGGGATGGATGGGATATTTATGCCCAACTACTGGATCGGGAAGGATATCCGGTGGGTACCAATTTTCGGGTAAATACTGAGATTGGCAACACCTTCCAGTGGTACCCTTATTGTGCAATGGACTCTTTTAACCGGGCGGCAATCGTCTGGATGGATTACCGTATTGGCGGACCTCAGATTTATGCCCGAATTTACGATGAAAACGGTAATCCGACCGGCGATGAATTTCCTGTTTCTGATTCCAGTGCCGTTTGTTATTATGCCAGCGTGGCAATGAATGCCGCTGGTTTCTGGGTTGTAGCTTGGATGGATTACCGTGATGGCGGCGACGCCAATATTTACTGTCAGCTGTTCCGTCCTGACGGTTCCCGAATTGGATCCAATATTCGGGTGAATCGGGATACGGACAGAGTGTACCAGGGTTATCCTTCTTGTGCAATTGCAGAGAATCGCAGTATTGCGGTTGTTTGGGAAGATACCAGAAACGGTTGTTATAACGTTTACCTCCAATGGCTTGATTCCACGGGAAACTTTCTTGGAGACAATGAACGAGTGGATGAAAATTCTGGTGAGATTGATTGTTATTCACCTAGTTGCGATTTTGACGAATTGGGGAGACTGGTTGTTGTTTTTAATGACGAACGAGAAGCCACCGGAAATCCACAAATTTATTGTCAGCGGTTTAATCCAGATCGGTCCCGAGCCGGTTATAATGTTAGGATCAACGAACCCAACTTGTTTCCCAAAAATACTCATTGGACCGTTGGCCAGAGTGTTGTGGCGAATTCTTCTCGTGTCGCCTTCACCTGGACCGAAAATCGTCGTCACCGAGGTTGGGATATTTATGGCAAATTGACTGACTGGAATCTAATCGGGGTGGAACAACCGTTGTCCCAACCTCCTTTCTCTAATAAAATGGCCACAATTGTCAGTCGCCGGCAGCAACTGGCGTTAACTCCGGAATCCCCCAATGCTGTTGTCCGGATTTACGATATTTCCGGACGGCAGCTGTATTGTTCCCGGTACCGGTTTTCCTCGGAAGAAATTCAATTACAAAATTTCCGCGCCGGTGTCTATTTTTTTGAGGTCACGCAGGGCGGTGCGATTAAAAAGAGAATTAAGTTGATTGTTAACTAGCAAGGAGAGGAAAATGACTTTTGTACTAGCATTTGTTTTTCTATTTAACTCGTTATCTGCCAAGTCTGACACAGCACGTCCAGCAAATGATTACGGCTTAAAACTGCTTGCCTCAGCAGTTCTGCCGGGTTCCGGGCAGATGTTATCCGGTGTCCGAGGTAAGGGAGAGGCAATGATGTGGCTTGATGGAACTTTCTGGTTGTGCTGGGCAGGGCTTTCTTGGTATCGTTCCAATAAAGAACAGGATGCCAAACTTGTCGCCAAGGAGTTTGCCCACGCGAACACGAGCATCGCTG
Organism: uncultured bacterium; assembly: GCA_964412225.1. Lineage (GTDB taxonomy): Bacteria > Hydrothermota > Tepidihabitantia > Tepidihabitantales > Tepidihabitantaceae > CAYPNB01. The sequence goes on from CAYPNB010000003.1 coordinate 96,560, forward strand.
ACCCCAAATATTATCGCGCGCTGGAACGTTACCGCAGTTCTGAAGAGTTTAATGAAGACGTACGCCGGGAAGCAAGAGAAATCTATCCTGATGACCCTGATGCCCAGCGCCGTTATTATGAAAGCCGCGCTTACTTCGGGGAAGCTGCTTGGCGCTGGAGTTCGGATTCAATAAGAATTTATTCGTACTGGCAAACCAGAAAGACGGTTCGATCGATAGGAATGACCGCCAGTTTTCTTTCCGCCGCTTTAGTGTTGAACCGATTAATCAGTTTTGTTGACTATTTAGTTTTTGCCCCCGATGCTAAATTTCTGGGAAGAATTGAATGCAAACCGGCACAAAATTTAACAGGATTAGAGTTGCGTTATCGTTTGTGAAATCAAGCAGTTAAATCAATGGAAGAAGTTAATGTCGATTACCTTGTAGTTGGGTCGGGCATTGCTGGACTCTGGTTTTCCTGGAAGATAGCGAATACCGGAAGGGTTCTTATCGTAACAAAAAAGGACAGTTTAGAATCCAACACCAATTACGCACAAGGAGGCATTGCTGCTGCCGTAGCAGCGGATGACAATCCCCGGCTGCATTACGAAGACACCATCCGGGTTGGTGCCGGTCTTGCCCATCCGGACATCGTTAAAATTGTTACTGAAGCAGCCCCCCGCCTGGTAAGAGAACTGTGGTCATTAGGGGTAAAATTTTCCGCTACGTTAGGCGTAAAAGGGGAGCCCTGTTTTGATCTGGGGCGAGAAGGGGGACATCGTCGCCGGAGAATAGTCCACGCTCAAGATGCCACCGGTGCGGAAATTGAACAGAGGCTTTTGCAAGCGGTGCTTTCCCTTGCTGAAGTTGCCATCTGGGAAGAGCACTTTACCATTGATATCGTCATTAATGATAAAGGTGAATGTTGTGGGGTAACAGTTTTGGACAAAAATACCGGCCAAATTAAGCACATCCGGGCACGGGCGGTATTTCTGGCTACCGGCGGCGTCGGGCAGGTGTATCGTCATACGACCAATCCCGCGATTGCCACCGGTGATGGAATTGCGATGGCTTATCGCGCTGGAGCAAAAATTGCCAATATGGAGTTCATTCAGTTTCATCCTACTACTCTTTTCGATCACCGTATTGATGACCGGGTATTTCTGATCTCAGAAGCGGTCCGGGGAGAAGGGGCGGTTTTACGAACTAAAGACGGCAAAGAATTCATGTCTGCCTATCATCCCGATGGTTCTCTTGCACCGAGAGATATCGTCGCCCGGGCAATTGCCGCAGAACTCTCGCGACTGAATGACGAATTTGTACTGCTGGACTGTACCCGGATACCCGCTCAGCGTTTAATTCAAAGATTTCCCAATATTTATGAGACATGTCTGCGGTTTGGAATAGACATAACCAGACAACCGATTCCTGTTGTTCCAGCCGCTCATTATGTGTGCGGTGGTATATTGATAAATTCCTGGGGGCAGACTTCAATTAAACGGCTCTACGCTGGCGGAGAATGTGCCTGTAGCGGCCTCCACGGTGCCAACCGGCTGGCGTCTAATTCTCTACTTGAAGCACTGGCGTTTGCCGAACGGGCAGCAATTCGGGTAAAAGAGGAGGCGGATATTCCTCGTTTTCTTTCTGCGTTGCCCGAAGATGATAAAAATTCGCGTAGCAAAGATACTGGCGCAGACGATAACCTGATTTCTCACCTCGGAAACAGATTGCGCGAATTAATGTGGCGGTATGCCGGAATTGTGCGGAGCGACGACGGCCTAAATCAGGTAAATGTAGAAATCAATAAAATCATTAACCAAGCACAAAATTTTATAACCCGAACCAACTCGGTTGCCAAGATAGAATTAAGGAACCTTCTTATTGTGGCTAAACTGATTGTTGAATCTGCCCGACGACGCCCTGAATCGCGCGGGTTACATTACAACATAGATCACCCCCTGCCCGACGAGCGGTTTGAAAAGGATACCGTAGTTAGCAGAAACGAAATTAAATTATAAATGGGCGGACAGTGGAGGGAGTATCCGGCAAAAAACGACACCTCCCTTGTCTTGGAACGATTTGCCCATTATTTACTGGTAGAGCGAGGGTTGTCTCAAATCTCTGTTGATTGTTATATCGCTGATGTTAAACAGTTTTTACAGCACCAGAAAGATTCTTTTTCTTGTCGTAGCAAACACTGTGTGAATTTTGACGGAGTGTTGCAGCAAAAAGTTGCCCCTGAAGACGTGCGGGAATTCATTCGCTGGCTTACTGATTTGGGTCTGTCCAGCACAACTACAGCCCGAAAGTTAATTTCGCTTCGGTCTTTTTTCAATTTCCTAGAACAGGAGTTTGGCATTGCCCCAAATCCACTTGATGACATAAAACTTCCCAAAAGACCACGCCGGCTTCCCGAAACACTAAGTCAATCAGAGATTGAGCAGTTAATTGCCGCCACTACCAAAGTACCCGACCGATTTTGGGCATTGCGGGCAAAAGCGATGATTGAAATTGGGTACGGCGCGGGGTTAAGGGTTTCAGAACTCCTCAATCTTAAATTCGGTGACGTGGATTTGGGAGAACGATTTGTTCGGGTTACCGGGAAGCGTCTAAAAGAACGAGTGGTACCAATTGGTGAACCCGCGGTTCGGGCAATAAAAGACTATCTAACGGTCGCCCGGCAGCATTATGTTAAAAAGGAGGGGGGGGCTTATCTCTTTCTTAATGCCCGCGGTAGACGGTTAACAAGAATGGGCTTCTGGAAAATTCTGCGGCGCTGTGTAACCATTGCCGGAATTACCCGCCGGGTCACCCCCCACACTCTGCGTCACTCTTTTGCGACTCATCTTTTAGAAGGGGGAGCGGATTTGCGGGCGGTGCAGGAAATGCTGGGACACAGTGATATTAGCACTACGCAGATATACACTCACATTGATAGAAGTTACCTGCGCGATGTTTACCGGACATTTCATCCGCGCGCGTAGGTTTATATCTTTATATCACAAGGACACCGAAGGTTCCCCGTACGGCTTTCCCGATAATCCTGGCATTAGGAAGGGAAGCGAGGAACTTTTTGGCTTTATCCGGAGAAACAAAAATAACCATACCCATTCCCATATTAAATGTGCGGTACATTTCTTCATCAGGAATATTGCCCAGCCGTTGGATAAGCCGGAAAATCGGTTTGGGTCGCCAAGAGGATTTTTTTATGATGCAAGAGACCTCAGCGGGCAACAACCGGCTGATGTTGTCGTAAAAGCCGCCGCCAGTTATGTGGGCAAGCGCTTTTATTTCTCTCAGAAGGGGATAAACTTGTTTAAAATAGCAACGATGTGGCTGAAGAAGTTCTTCTCCCAGCGGACGGTTTAATTCTTTAAATCGGGAGTTAACGGTAAATCGGTTCATCTCAAAGAAGACCTTACGGGCAAGGGTATAGCCATTAGTGTGGAGACCGGAGGAGGGAATACCGATGAGCAAATCACCGGGTTGAATGGAGTTGTGATTAACAATTCTGTCATATTCAATAACCCCGACGATAAACCCGACCAGGTCAAACACCCCCCGATAATAAACCCCGGGCATCATCGCCGTTTCTCCACCCACAAGCGAGCATTTGACCTGCCGGCATGCCCGCACTAGTCCGCGAACGATATCAATCAACTGGCGGTTAGAAAGGTCGGTATGGGCGATGTAATCCAGGAAAAACAACGGTTTGGCACCCAGCGTTAAAATGTCGTTTACACAGTGATTAACAATATCAATACCAATGGTATCATAGCGCTTCATCATTCGGGCAATAATCGTTTTTGTTCCAACCCCATCACAACTGGCAACCAGAACCGGACCCGACATTTGCGGCATTTTAAACAAAGCGCCAAACAAACCGAGCTCGGAGAGTACACGAGGGGAAAAAGTTTTCTTCACCAGAGAACCGATCGTCTTTTTTACTGTGTTCATTCGGTCAATATCTACACCGGCGGCACGATAATTCATAGTAGAAATTTAACCAAATTGCCCTAACGGTCAAGAATATGCCTTCTCTGTTTTTTCTTTGCGGATGAAAAATTTGCCATCGGAGGCAAAATTTTTACCGCCCCCGTTCCCCACGCTCCTGCCCTTACAGCAAGAAAAAGGATATACCGGAGTGGGTCTTGGTTTTTGATACTGGCAGAAATCTGGATCGTATTGGTTACCGGAGACGATTTTGGTTCGGGGAAAAATATGACCGATTGAAAAGAAAACAAAGCCCGGCACCTTGGAACAATCGCTCAGGGGAGAGTAAAGCAAGAACTGTTTTCCTTCCTTGACTGGCGTTGATATTTAAATATATTAAAGCTCAAGCAAATGAATACTGTTATCTATTTCAGGAGGAAATTGTGAAGGAATATAAAGTAGAACAAATCAGAAATATCGGTTTCTTTGGGCATGGTAGTTCGGGCAAAACTTCAATTTGTGAGTCCTTGCTTTTTACAATGAAGCAAAACAGCCGACTGGGTTCGGTTGATGCCGGGACATCGCTTTTTGATTATGACGAAGATGAAATTACCCGTAAAATTAGCATTAATCTTGCTATTGGTTACGGTGAACACCGGGGTGTGCTAATTAATATCGTGGATACCCCTGGTTATGCCGACTTCTGGGGTAATGTAATTTCGGCAATCCGGGCAGTTGATAATGCCGTAGTGGTGATAGACGCTTCTTCCGGCATAGAAGTTGGCACCGAGATGGCGTGGCAGCGCTTAGAAGAACTACATTTACCGCGTGCGATCTTTATTAATAAACTCACCCGGGAGAATACCAATTTCTACACCACCGTCGAGGAGATCCGGAAAACCTTCGGTTCAAAGGTGACGCCGGTATATCTTCCAATCGGAACCGAATCGGGATTAAAAGGAATGGTTGATTTGCTGAACGACCGGGCATATCTTTATGAGAATGGAAGCCGAAAGGAGATACCTGTTCCGGCGGAGATGGAAGAAAAAATAGCTGAGGGAAAGGAACGGTTAATTGAAGCGGCGGCCGAGGTTGATGAATCGTTAATGGAAAAATTTTTGGAGGGGGGGACGATTACTCCCGAAGAAATGAGAACTGCGGTGCGAAAAGGAATCAAAGCCGGGGTAATTTATCCTTTGCTAGGGGGAGATGCTTTAACACAGGTAGGTGTTGATCTGCTCCTTGACCTGGCGGTTGACGTTTTCCCTGGTCCCACAGAGGTACTTCCACAGCGAGGACAGAATCTTATAACAAACGAGGATGTAGAGATAACCGCTGCTCCCGAAGGAAATGTTTGCGCATTGGTTTTCAAGACTATTTCTGAGGCTCATGTAGGTGATATGCATTATGTCCGGGTATTCCGGGGAAAACTGGAACCGGGAATGGTGGTGATTAACGGAACAAATCAACGAGAAGAGAAAATAAACCAAATTTATATTGTAAAGGGAAAAGAGAGGAGTGAGGTTGCCCGGCTAACCGCCGGAATGCTCGGGGCGTTGGTGAAACTCCGTGATACCCATACCGGCGATACCCTTGCCGACAAAAAAGAACCCGTGCGCCTGCCTCCGATTGTGTTTCCGAAACCATCTATTTCGGTGGCGATTGTTCCTCAAAGTAAAGGAGATGAAGAACGAGTTTCTAACGGTTTAGCCCGTTTACACGAAGAAGACCCTACTTTTTCTTATGAATATAACGCCGAGTTGGGGCAACAGTTAATTAGCGGCATGGGAGAATTACATCTTGATGTAATCATCGGGCGTCTGAAAAGACGATTTGATGTTAACGTAGAACTCGTTAAACCCAAAATTCCCTATCGGGAAACTATTACCAGAAAAACCGAGGCGCAGGGAAAACATAAAAAGCAAACCGGGGGACGCGGTCAATATGGTGACGTCTGGTTACGCATTGAACCGAAGAATAGGGGAGAAGGGTTTGAATTTGTTGATGAAATTTACGGTGGTGCAATTCCGGCGAAATATATCCCCTCGGTGGAAAAAGGCGTTGTAGAAGCAATGGAAAAGGGAGTTCTTGCCGGTTACCGAATGACGGATATAAAAGTGACAGTATATGATGGCTCCTATCACGAAGTGGATTCCTCGGATATTGCCTTCAAAATTGCTGCCGGATTGGCATTCAAAAACGCGTGTGAAAAAGCGGGGGTGGTCTTATTAGAACCAATAATGAACGTAGAAGTAAAAGTGCCTGACCGATATACCGGTGATGTAATGGGTGACCTTAATGCCCGGCGAGGCAGAATAGTCGGCATGGAATCCCAAGGTGGTCTACAGATTATAAAAGCTCAGGTGCCGCTGGCAGAAATGTATAAATATTCTAATAGTTTGCGATCAATGACACAAGGACGTGGTATATTTACAATGGAATTTGACCATTACGAGGAGGTTCCCCGGGAATTGGCAACAAGGGTTGTTGAAGAGTCAAAACGGGCAAAGGAAGAAGCAAAAGAGTAGAGGTCCTAATATATTTCGTACCAGGGGTGGCGAACACGTCGCCGGAAAATTAACCCCCAGATAACGCCACAAATAAATCCACCAATATGAACAAAATAAGCGATACCACCACCGGTGCCGGGTGCAGAAGAACATCCGTAGAGCATCTGGAAAAGAACCCAGAATCCCAGCAGAATTGAAGCGGGAATGTAAATCAATCTCATAAAAAAGAGAAAAGGAATAATGGTTAATACCCGAGCCCGAGGATAAAGAACAAAGTAAGCCCCCATTATCCCGGAAATGGCGCCAGAAGCCCCGATGGTAGGAATTCGAGAATAGGGGGCAATGACAACCTGAAGTAAGCTGCCCGCGATTCCGGATGTAAAATAAACTACTGGATATAAGATGTGACCAAAAGCATCTTCAACATTATCCCCGAATATCCAAAGATAAAGCATATTACCGAGGAAATGAAACCAACCACCGTGCATAAACATGGAAGTTAACAATGTCCACAGCCCTTGTCCCTGAATAATTTGGATGGGGATCATTCCGTAGCGTTGAATTTGTTCTTCAAAGCCGACCGGCGAACGGGTGAACTGAATCACCCATACCCCAGTGCAAATAGCAATTAACCCGTAGTTCGCCAGTGGTCGACGAGAAGACTTTATGTCATCGTAGAGCGGTATCATTTTGTGGCTGGGACAATTAAAACCGTGACCAATGCGGCAATACTTCTACCCGAAATTGCAAAACATGTACCTTCTGTAGTTTTTGCCTTAATGCCGATTTTATCAATTTTTACTTCCAGAAGCCGAGCGATATTTTTTCTGATTAAATCGGCATAAGGGGCAATTTTCGGCCGATCACACACTAAAGTACAATCAACGTTCCCAATTTGCCAGCCCAGTTCTCTCATCTTTTTGGAAACGGCGAGAAGGAAAACAGCGCTACGGGCATTTTTATATGCGGGGTCAGTGTCTGGGAAAAGTACCCCAATATCCGGCATTGCCAACGCACCAAGTAAAGCGTCGGTAATAGCATGAAGGAGGACATCGCCATCAGAGTGCCCTTTTAACCCTTTTTGACAAGGAATGAAGACCCCACCTAAAAAAAGTGGGCGTCCTTTCTTTAATAAATGGGCGTCAAACCCAATACCGGCACGATAAGATTTTTTATTGCGCAACTTAAATATTCTAAACATCATCGGAATGAAGTCAAGTATACCGGTTTTATGTGATACTTTATGCTGTTAGAATTGACATTTTCATAATAATCAATAAGATAAAAGTATGTTAAGTGTTATTGTCAATGGAGCTCCTCGTAAAACAGCGAGAGGGGTAGATGTAGGTCAAGTGCTCTCCGACCCAGAAGCCATTGCGGCCCGGGTTAACGGTAAGTTGGTGGATTTGTCGTTTCTCATAGAAGAAGAGGCGGTAATAGAATCGGTACACTTTGACTCCAAGGACGGAAGAGAAATTTTCTGGCATTCCGCTTCTCATTTGATGGCCCAGGCGGTAAAGCAACTTTATCCCGAAGCAAAGGTCACCATAGGCCCGGCGGTTCCGGAAGGATTTTACTATGATTTTGACGTCCCCCAGCCATTCACCGAAAAAGACTTGCCGGCTATTGAAGAACGAATGCGGGAACTGGCCGATAAAAAAATTCCGATTGTCCATAAATTTCTTAATCGCGCGGAAGCGATTGAAATTTTTAGGCAACGAGGAGAAAATTATAAACTGGAGATACTTAAGGAAATCCCGGACGATAAAATTTCAGTATATGAACAGGGAGATTTTATTGACATCTGTCGGGGACCACACCTCCCTGACACCGGTAGAATAAAGGCGATCAAACTTTTGAGTGTAGCCGGAGCCTACTGGCGGGGAGACGAGAGAAATCGTATGCTATCCCGGATTTACGGTGTGGCGTTTCCCGATGAAAACATGCTCAAGGTATGGCTTGAGCGCATAGAAGAAGCACGGCGCCGGGACCACCGAAAATTGGGACCAGCCCTGGATTTGTACAGTTTTCATGAAGAAGCCGGAGCGGGTTTGGTTTTCTGGCACCCGAAAGGTGCTACAGTACGACGTCTCATCCAGTCTTATTGGGAGAAGGAACACCTTGCTGCCGGCTACCAACTTGTGGTTACTCCCCATATCGCGAGAAGTGAACTTTGGCACCGTTCTGGTCACTATGACTACTATCGAGAAAATATGTACGTTATTCCGGTAGAAAACGAAGAATTGGTTTTAAAGCCGATGAACTGTCCGGGGCATATTATGATTTATCGAACAAAGGTTCACTCTTACCGGGATTTGCCTTTACGAATGGCAGAGTGGGGAACAGTATACCGTTACGAACGTTCTGGAGTTCTTCACGGCATGATGCGGGTTCGCGGTTTCACCCAGGATGATGCTCATATATTTTGCACTCCAGAGCAAATAGAACAAGAAATTCACGACGTGGTCGCTCTGTCGTTGAAAATGCTGCGTGCATTTGGTTTTAAAGAATTTAACGTAGCTTTGTCGGTCAGAGACCCCAAACGCCCCGAACAATATCTCGGAACAAATGAGCAATGGGAACTAGCAGAAAAGGCTTTGATTAACGCCCTTGAACAACTGGAATTGAATTTCTATCGCGCTGAGGGAGAAGCGGTTTTCTATGGTCCGAAAATAGACATCAACCTTGCCGATTCACTGGGGAGAGAATTCCAATGTTCAACTTGCCAGTTTGATTTTAATCTCGCCAACAGGTTGGAAGTTTACTATATGGATAAAAACGGACGGCATCAACCGGCGTATTTGGTCCACCGCACGGTTTTGGGAAGCATTGAACGTTTTATGGGTATTCTGGTAGAGCATTATGGTGGTGCTTTCCCAACCTGGCTTGCCCCAATTCAGGTGCGGGTGATGACTGTAACCGAAAAAGAAGCCGATTACGCTCACCAAGTAGCAAATGCTTTAACCGCGGAAAAAGTCAGAGTTGAAATTGACCTTAATAGTGATAAAATAACATATAAAATAAGTGAAGCGGAGCGGTTAAAGATTCCTTTTATGCTGATTGTCGGTGCCCGCGAAGCGGCTGCTGGTAAAGTATCTTTGCGCCGACGTGGCAAAGGGAATCTTGGTGTGTTTCCGTTAGAAGAGGTAATAACGCAAATCAAGGAGGAAAACACTGCAGGAGCATTATGAGAAAATAAAACGGGATGGTTTTGAGGACCGCCCCAAAGCCAACGAGCAAATTCGAGTGCCATATGTAATGGTTATTGGTGTGGATAAAAGACCAATTGGAATTATGCCCACACGGGAAGCGATTGCGCTGGCAAAACGCCAAAACCTAGATTTGGTAATGTTAGCGCCGAAAGAGGAGCCACCAGTATGTGGAATTCTGGATCTGGGACGATACCTTTACGAGCAAAAAACAAAACAGAAGGAATCAAAGAAGAAACAACATCAAACTCAAATACGGGAAATGCGGATGAAAATGAGAATTGATCGCCATGATTACGAAGTCAAACTAAAAAAGATGCGGGAATTCCTTGCCGAACGAGACCGAATCCGTCTTGTCCTCTGGCTTCGGGGTAGAGAGGTGCTTCATACAGACCTGGCTTATAAACTTATTGAAAGAATTCGTTCCGATTTGGCGGATGTAGCCAAGGTGGAAGGAAGCATCAAATTTCAAAACGAAGGCCGCAAATCGATACAATTGATGTTGGTGCCAAAATGAAGAAAAAAATTAAAACAGTCAGTTCGCTAAAAAAACGGATAAAGTGTACCGCTACGGGGAAATATCGTCATCAATGTAGTGGAACAAGTCATAACAACAGTGTAAAAAGTAGCAAGCGGAAACGCCGTCTCCATCGCATGGTGGTAGTTGATTCTACCCGCCGGAAAGCGTTAAGACGGCTTCTTCCTTATGAGTAAAGGAGTCATATGGCACGCGTTAAAACTGGACCGGTAACGAGAAAACGACGGAAAAAATGGCTAAAACAAGCCAAGGGTTACTGGGGTGGAAAGTCACGTTTGTATAAATCTGCCCGGTTACAAGTAATGCACGGACTGCTCAGTGCTTATCGGGACCGCAAACAGAAAAAAAGGGTTTTTCGCTCATTGATGATTACCCGGATTAATGCGGCACTGGAACCCCATGATTTAAGTTATAACCAGTTCATTCATGGGTTGAAAGTCGCGGGCGTTGTTCTTGATCGCAGCGTTTTATCAGAAGTGGCAATTCGGTCAACAGAAGATTTCACTCAACTGGTTGAAATAGCGAAACAGGCTTTGAAAAATTGATTTGTTCTGTTAGTAGATAAAGAGAAAATCGGGGCGACCAGATTTGAACTGGTGACCCCCAGCACCCCAAGCTGGTGCGCTAAACCAACTGCGCTACGCCCCGCACCTAATCGTAATAAAAATCTATTTTAAGTCAAGTGCTCTCTGTTGCTGTTAAAATCGCCAACTTTCTGTACCGAGCCAACCTTTTGTCGCTATTTAACCGGTGGTCATTTATGCCGCGAAAGAGACTATAACCGGACTAATTTAGAATTAATTGATTGGCGTTGACAATCGGAAGGCAATTTTTATAATTCAAACTGATGAGATTTGTTTATTCTGATCGCTATTATTTTGACGTTGGTGCCCATGTGTTTCCCACTGACAAATACAAAAAGGTGAAACAGCGTTTACTTGCCGAAGGGCTTGCCCAACCAACCGATTTCTTTGAACCTCCAGAACCATCTTTAGACGACATCAGGCTTGTTCATACCAAACAGTACATTGAAGATCTATTAAACCTTCGCTGGACATCCCGGACGGTTAACTCGGAATTGCCCCTTACGTGGGAGATCGTTCAGGGGTATTTTCTCCACACCTCCGGAACCATTCTGACCTGTCGCTTTGCGTTAGAAGATAAAATTGCGATGCATTTGGGCGGCGGCTTTCACCATGCATTTGCCGACCACGGCGAGGGATTCTGTTATGTTAATGATATTGCCGTGGCAATTAAAAAACTTCAGGTGGAAAATAAAATAGAACGAGCGGCGGTCATTGATTGCGATCTCCATCAAGGCAATGGTACAGCGCGGATATTCCAAAATGATCCGCGGGTATTTACCTTTTCAATTCACCAGGAACACCTTTATCCCATCAAAGAAAAATCCACGTGGGATATTGGGCTTGAAGACGAAACCGGTGATGATGAGTATCTCCGTCACTTACTTGAGGCAATCCCCAAAATCATTTTAGAACACAAACCCCAAATGGTTATTTATGTCGCCGGTGCCGATCCCTATATGAACGATCAATTGGGGGCCTTAAGATTAACAAAACGCGGGCTGGCTTTGCGGGACCGAATTGTGCTTGAACATTGTTATAAAAACAACGTCCCGGTGGCAACGGTTCTAGCCGGGGGTTACGCTATTAACACCGAGGATACAGTAGAAATTCACACCAACACCGGACGAGAATGCCTCCGGGTACTCGGGCAATTACCGCTTGATTCTGCCTCTGAACCAACTATCTAATTGAAGACAAAACTGTCTCCTCGGAAAAATCGCTTTAAGAAAGAAGGCCATGTCTGTCTTTTCACTTCATCTCACCCGGTTGATTATTCACGTTTTTTTGACCGTGAAAGTATTTCTTTAAAACAGGCTGGTTATCGGGTAACGTTAATCGGAACAGGGGGGAAGTTAGAAAACAATTTGATTCAGGGAATAAAAACCATTTCTGTTCCTCAGAAAAACGGAGTTAAAAAAATCAGCCTACTCCGAAATATTGCACAGATTGCCTATTTAGAGCATGCCGATGTTTATCAGGCCCTTGACCCCTGGTGTTTAGCCATTGGCTTGTGGTTGAAAAAACAACGCCCCAGCATTAAATTAATTTACGAATCGAACGAGTGGTATCCAAGAATGTATCTTGACCGCGGTGATTTTCCTTTCTTTTTGCGTTGGCTGGGGTGGTTAATAGTAACCTATCTTGAGTATGAAGCCACAAAAAAAGCCGACGAGATACTAGAAACTAATCCGCTTCGAGCACAACGGTTTATAAGAAGAAATCGCATTCCGGTTCAGATTCCCAACTATGCTCCTTTGGAGCTCATCGGCGAGCCTCTTCCCAAACGGGAACCGTGGTTTTGTTACACCGGTTTAATATGCCGCCCCCGAGGGTTTCCACAACTCTTAAAAGCATTAAAAATGGTTAAAACTGAGTTTCCAATGGTCCGCCTTCTGGTTCGGGGAGAATTTGACCCCCGGGATAACATCAAACAATGGACAGAAGAGTTTCTTCTTCAAAACCGGTTAACCGAAAACGTCGTTTTTATTCCCAAAACACCATTTTATTCCGAACTTCTAAAGACTTTAAAGTTCTGTCTTGCCGGAGTAATTTTATTACAACGGGATAGGGGAAATGATTGGACCAACCAGCCCAACAAACTTTTTGAGTTTATGGGCTGCGGCTTGGCGGTCATTGCCAGTGATTTTCCAGAAATTGCCCGGGTGATAGAAGAATCAAATTGCGGATGGCTTATTGATCCCACCCAACCAGCCGCTATTGCCGCAGCACTAACCATGGCATTGAGAAAACCGGAGGAGGCTATCCGGCGGGGATTAGCCGGAAGGGAAGCTGCAGAAAAAAAATACAACTGGAAAATTGCGGAAACAACGTTATTGAAGACATATAAAAGACTCCTAAATATAAAATGATCTGCCTCCTAAAGCCGGATAAATATTTAGAGGAAATTTTAAGGCAAGAAGGAGTAGCTTATTCTACTGTCCCGACCCCGGACAGCCGCATTTTTATAGACAGCAGCACAAATTACTTAATCCTAAGCACATCAAAAGAGCAAATATCTACTTTTAACGGGAGGCGAAAGAAAATTAATTTTTTGATTCCCGACGACAGCAACTTTTTCTCCAATGTTCATTTAGTAGATATTGGAGCGGTTTGTTGGGTTCCGGTAAATGCCAATATCGGACGAAGTGATAGGGGAGATGCTACCGTCTTTTATTCTCAAGATCCGGACACAGGAGAACAGATCTTTATCCTACCATTGAAGACCTCTCAGATTCTCACCCATCGAGGAATGCGCGCAAAACAGTTTTTCTGCCAAAGTGCTAGATTACCCTACGAAACGGTGGCAGTGGTTGACCGAGGAGGGATTAGAAGATTAATTGCCGCCAGTCTCCGGACATTGTTTTTTAAGCTCGGCCTTCCTTATATACATCTTGCCTATGTGCCTTCTGGTGGATGTTCTATATTGGGATTCCGGGTCGACACCGATTTCGGTACCTTTTCTGTAGTAAAAAGAGCAGCCCAATTGGCTGACAAACTCGGTATGCACTGGACCTGGTTTATTCATACCGAACCGGTTGCCGGCGAAATTAAAGAATTTAAGAAAATACTTTTTTACCACGATCTGCAACTTCACTGCCATAAACACCTGGTTTATCCAGACGTTAAACGAAATATAATTAACTTCTCTAACGGTAAGAAATTATTAAACATAAATGATATTTATCCTATTGGAGCAGCGGCTCCTTATGGTGAATGGAACTACAATCTCTATCGGGCATTTTCTGAAATCGGGCTTGCGTACTCTTCGGAATTTGGATATGCATATGACGACCTTCCGTCAAGGCCAATAGTTGATGGAATACCGGGTAACACAGTTCAAATCCCGGTACATCCTATTTCGCTGGGAAGGCTGGTATGGGCGCGGGCTGATCGGAAGGCAATCTTTGCCTATTATCGGAAGGTAATAGATTTACAGGCTGCCCGCCGAGAGCCCTGTTTCCTTTATGACCATCCCCGCTGGATTATAGATTACCAAGATGTTTTAGGGGATGTGCTAAAATATGGAATGGAACGTTGTGGTAATTGGAGCACCTTAACTGATTACTACCGTTGGTGGCAATTGCGAGAACAAATTTCTTACAATGTAAAATTAAATGGAAACGATCTTGATCTGCAGGTAGAAACAGAAGGAAACCGTGTTTCTCTAGCCGTAGAATTTTGCGATAAAATAGCCTTCATGCCACTATGCTCAGGCAGGATAAACCTTACTCTCCTTGAATGGCAACCTACGTTGCCACCAATTATTTTTGATCCCAAAGAGCTCTCTACTCGCAAATCAAACTGGAAGTTACTTGTCTACGAGAAAATAAGACAATGCCAAAAACTGTTGCAGATGAGGGGGCGGTATTGAAATGAAAATTTTATTTGGTTCCTTTCCCGCAATAACAGTTTTGGGGGGAGGGGTGGAAAGACAGACGCGCTCTCTTGCTAAAGTTCTAAAAGAACAAGGGGTGGATGTTGTTTTGTTTAATCCTTGGGAAAAATATAAATTAGCCGATTTTGACATTTTTCACCTTTTTGGCGCTAATGTAGGTACCTATCACCTGGGAAGGGCAATTAAAAATCTGGGAATGAAACTAATTGTCAGCCCGATTTTTTACAGCCGCCATTCTCCCAAACGATTGAAAGCGACATTAAAACTGGCATCAATCTTACGTCTTTACGGGGGCTTCTGGACTGAACACCTTTTTGTTAATGAGTTGTGTAACATGGCCGATTTAATTCTTACCAATACCCAAGAAGAATATCACCTCATTACCCGCGCATTTGGCGTTCCCGATAAAAAAGTCGGAGTAGTTCCCAATGGTGTTGACCGCGAATTTTTTTACGCTACTCCAAACTTATTCATCGAACAGTTCGGTATAAAAGATTTTGTTCTTTATGTCGGTCATATTGGCTTGGGGAGGAAAAATCTCCTGCCGCTTTTACAGGTAATTAGAAAACTGGGTATCCCTTGTGTTATTATTGGAAAAGTATTACAAAACGATTACGCCGCGAAGTGCCAGCAACTGATAGCCCAAACCCCTTCTATAAAGTTAATTTCCGAATTACCTCCGGATTCACCGCTACTGGTATCGGCGTACGCAGCCTGTGATACCTTTATACTACCGTCTCTCTATGAAACTCCGGGATTGGCGGCACTGGAAGCCGGTTTAGCCGGTGCTAAAATTTGTATTACCGACCAGGGGGGTACAAAGGAATATTTCGGCAATTATGTCACCTATTTAAATCCCCGCTCAGAATCATCAATTGAGCAGGCATTGAGAAAAACTTTAGCAAAACCGAAAACAAATGCTTTAAAACATCACATTTACAGCGAATTTTTGTGGGAGAAATGTGGCCAGAAACTCATCGAGACATACACTCATTTTTTAAAGAGGAGAGCAAGCAACTCCTTTAACACCTAAACATTTGAATGCACCTCATTTATAGTTTACATAATACATATTATCAGAAAACAAGCTGGCCGTTAATTCTGTGCGGGTTAGAATTTAAACCAGTTCTGCGCCATTTCGCCCAGTAAGGGCATCTTCCAGTATTTTCCGTTTAGTGCGTTGATAATCCCCATTATTGCTAGGACAAGCCCAAAAATATACCCCAGTGGCAATATTATCCAGCCAATGACGGGTATTGCCCCCAGTATGCTGATTGCAACAAACCAAATCGTTAATATAATCCCCTGTTTTGCGTGGAATTTGCAATAGGTGTTTTCTTTCATCGCCAAAAGCGGAACTAACCAAAGAATTCCAAGATAAGACAACCAAGCTAATCCCTTTCCCTTTTCGACATCATCGTCGTTTAACGGCGGCACCTGTGGGCTTTCGACTTTTTTGTTTTCTTCTGCCATTATAACCTCCTTTTGGTTATTACTAAACCGACCTGATACGCAGTCTTTCAATATACATACTCAGTACCGGAATGCGCCAGTACTGACCGGCTGCCGCTTGAATAAAACAAACTATTACGAGTATAATGTATATCAATGAAACTACAGTTCCGCCCACATAATGAATCAGCCATGCCGACAATTTAAAGACAAATCCGACAAGAATAACGTTGGCGAGAACCTTTCCCAGAATAAAGTCAAGAATATAAACCCCGAACCAGAAGACAACCAAAGTAGCTAGAAGTAATCCGCTCTGAATTGCATGAAATCGACAGAATTTGTCGTTAGGCTGGGCAAGTAATGGTAAAAGAAAAAACATGGGGAAATACCCTATCGCTGCCAATATTCGGATTTCTTGGGGCAAAGACTCGTCTTTTTCGTGCAGTTCCATTTCTATGTGGTTTAATTATAGCAAGTTAATGTCCTCTGTCAAAGAGTTCAATTTGAGGACAACATTCAGCATATGCACTTTCCAAAATTCGGGTTTAGAGAAACCTTTCTAATAAATCTTTGCCCCCTCCTCCATTAATTCTCAATCTAAAATTTAAGCCTCGATCTTTATTAACAATTATTATCGGATTAGAAATCAAAATCACCCCGATGACAAAATTGAGTATAGCTAACGGGACAGCCCCTCCACCGTTACATCAACTGTCTCTAAAAATTTCAACCCCCTTACAAATCGTTACTTAGGACGACAATCCTAATGTTGAGGCGTTAATTATTGTTAATCTCGGGCTCTTAATGAATTAAGAAGTTTTTCCCGCTTCATTCTGCTACTCGCTTTACTTCTTTTTGTTCACTACTTGACTTATAATAAACTCCATTTACCATAAAGTTATGAAAGTAATGGTGGCGATAGGGAAAGCAATCTGTTACTGGATGTGTAAAAATTTGCCCTTTTTTGTATTATTTCTGGTTTTTTGCGGGTACTCCACCCACTCCTTACTTCCCTCGCATCTTAAAACCGTAGCGCTTGTTGAAATAACGAATTCAGCCCCTCAACCCGGTTTAGCTGAGGAATTAAATGGAATTTTAGTCAAAGCGTTTAACACTGATAGGACTCTAAGAGTAACTAGCAGCGCTCAAGCAAACCTTGCGCTATCCGTTATTATTAACAATTACTCACGAACTGCTGCTGTCTACGATGCCAATCAGGTTATATCGGCCTATGAAATAACGATCGGAGCTCAAGTAGAAGCTTTTGACCAGGTACGTGACGAACCATTTTTCAGCGGCATAGTTTCCTGTCGCCTTCCTTATAATCCTGATGAAAAATCAGAGGAGGAAGCAATAAAACTCGCCTTAGAAAAACTCGCTCAAGAAATTGTTCGTCAAGTATTAACCGCATGGTAACCAAAACCATTTCAATTAACAGCGATAAAGTCGAATTGTTTGTGGAACGGTTGATTCCCGGAGGATATGGTCTGGCAAAATTGAATGGTTTGAGGATTTTTATCCCATACGCCGCACCTGAAGAACAAATAAAAGCAAAAATCGTTCTCCGCAAAAAGGATTACGCGGTGGCTAAGATCGAAGATATTGTAATCCCCTCCCCGTTTCGGGTTACCCCAGCTTGTGTTTATTACAGCCGCTGCGGCGGTTGTCAGTTTCAGCATCTTAGTTACCCCAGTCAATTGGTAATAAAAAAATTATTTGTAAACGATGCCCTGCAGCGAATTGGTAAAATATTTGTTCCGGTAGACAATATCTCATTTCGTTCGTCAGAATGGCGTTATCGCAATAAAACCCAGTATCCTGTGGCGGGCAAAGAGCGGGTAAAAATCGGTTTTTACCAAAGCGGAACCCACCATCTAATAAATATTTCTAAGTGTCTTTTGCACCCGGAAAATTTTGACCAGCTGCGTAACACTGTAATTGACGTTCTCCGGCGGACCGGCGAAGTTCCCTACGATGAAAAAACACACAGGGGCAATATACGGCATTTGATTTTTCGCCAAGGATACGGGGGAGAAATTTTGATTGTTGTAGTTACCAGAACCAACCAACTCAAGCCTCAATTGGTTAAAGAATTGGCTGACTTTCCTAGTGTCATGGGAATACTTCAAAACATCAATCCGGAACGGACAAATAGAATACTGGGGAGTAAAATGGTGCCCTTGTGGGGCAAGACCCATCTGGAAATGCGGGTTATGGGGAAAAAGTTTCGGGTTTCTGCCGGGTCGTTCTTCCAGGTGAACATCCCTCAAGCCGAGGAGTTATGTCGTAAGGTTATAAAAGCAATAGAACCGTCAGGGACTGAATTGGTCGTTGATTTATTTAGCGGCGTAGGTATGCTCAGCCTTATTCTTGCTGAAAAAGTTAGCCAGGTCAAAGGAATTGAAATTGATCCCACTGCCGTGGAAGACGCTATCTCTAACTCCGAAAATATGGGTTTTAAAAACGTGGAATTTATAAATGGGAAAGTGGAACGGGTTTTTCAAAGTATCACCGCGGCCGATGTAGTTATACTTGACCCCCCCCGAAAAGGTTGCCCGCCGGAAACACTTTTGCACATTGGAAAAATTAATCCCGGAATCGTGATTTATGTCTCGTGCAATCCGACTACTCTTGCCCGTGATTTGAAAATCCTGGAAGAACAGGGGTATTCCTGCGAACAGGTAGAACCTTTGGATATGTTTCCTCAAACAGCCCATGTAGAAGTGGTAGCGAAACTCACTCGGAAATAAGTAAGATGGATGTAATTACCGGTTTTATTGTATCACACTCACACAGCAGGCCATTTTATGGAAAGCTGGTTGTCGACGAGGGTAAAATAGCCGCCCTGGTGCCAGCTCCTGCGGGAGAAAAAGAACTGTTTATATTCCCGGGATTCATTGATAGTCACACTCATCCAGTAGAAACTGGCTTAAACTTGCTTTTCCCTGACCTCTCCACTGCTCGTTCCGTCTCTGAGATACTGGAGATACTCGCTGATGCTTTAATCAGGTTCGCTGACTCACCGGTACTTTTTGCATTCAATTTTGAACCCGAAAGGTTAAAAGAACACCGCTACTTATATCGTCGGGAAGTTGACCGGCTAACAAAGGAAAAGCCAATACTAATTTATCGGATTGACGGTCACTCTGCTATCGGTAATTCCAAAACGCTGGCGCTATTAGAAGGAACGCCCGAAGGGATAGAACTGGATGGAGCGGGAAAACCAACCGGAGTAATCAGGGGGAAAGCATACGAAAACATCTCTCAGCTACTTAAACGACAATTGCCTCCGGAACTAATTACTGAAGCGATTACCCTCGCCAGCAGGCTGGCTCTAAGCAAGGGCATTACTACTATGGCAGGGATGGTGGGATTTGATGAAATGACCATGCCCGAATGGGCTCGGTTACTGGATGCAGTTTTGAATGCCCCGACAAGAATAATCCCATTTTTACAAACCTGGCAACCGGAAGTCGCGTCTAAACTGGGTTTAAACCAGATTGGCGGTTGTCTTTTGCTGGACGGATCATTCGGTTCTAATACTGCAGCAATCCAAGAAGACTATGCCGATGCTCCTGGATACAATGGAATACTCTATCGTTCGGACAAAGAAGTAATTGGTTTTCTCCGTCGTGCGATAGAGTATAACCTCCAGACAGCGTTTCACGCTATTGGTGATCGGGCAATAACGCAGCTGGTGAACTGTCACGAGCAGGTTATAAAAGAAGGGTTGATTAAACCGTTGCGACACCGAATAGAGCACGCTGAACTGCTGACAGGTGATCTGGTGAAAAGAATCGGCGATCTGAAGTTAATTTTAGCAATGCAACCAGCATTTGAAACCATCTGGGGTGGCCCCAATGGAATGTACGCCCGACGGCTGGGAAAACGATGGATGAAAACAAATCGATTTAAAACCTTACTGCAAAATGGGATTCTCATCGCCGGTGGATCAGATTCCCCGGTTACCCCCCTCGACCCGATTGGTGGAATCCGGGCGGCGATGTCATTACCCAATGTTGAAGAAAGACTCACCGGAGAAGAAGCGCTGAGCCTGTTTACCAACAATGCAGCATATTCATTGGGTATGGAAACAAAAATCGGAACACTTCAGCCGGGTCTGGAAGCCGATTTTGTGCTTCTGGATGCGGACCCCCGTATTGAAACACACTGTCAGGTTCTCGCTACATACCGGCAGGGAAAAGTACTGTGGAAAAAAGAAGGTGAATATGAAAAACCAGGAACTCGCCCGGATATTTGAGCGGATTGCTGACGCATTGGAATTAAAGGGAGAAACAGGTTTCCGGGTACTTGCCTACCGCAAGGCAGCCCGGGTTCTTGCCGATTTAGCGGAAGATGTAACGGAGTTGGATAGTCAGAACCGTTTGGAGAGCATCTCGGGAATTGGAACCGGTATCGCCCAGAAAATCCGTGAATATTTGAGTACTGGCAGAATGAAGAAATTAGAAGAAGCAACTGAAGGGCTTGAACCAGGGCTGTTTGTTCTTTTGGATATTCCTGGGGTAGGACCGAAAACGGTGCGATTATTACATGAAAAACTTGGGGTGAAAAATTTAGCCGACTTAAAAAGAGTGCTGGATGATGGCTCGGCGGCAAAATTGCCTGGTATGGGCGAAAAAAAAGTGGAAAACATCTTGAAGGGAATAAAGACCACCGAACATTCCGGTGAAAGGATGTATTTAAACGAAGCTTTTGAACTGGCAGAGGCAATCGTCAAACATCTACAACAGATTTCCGAAACAAAACAGGTAACATTTGCCGGTTCCCTTCGCCGGGGGAAAGAAACCATTGGAGATATTGATATTCTCGCAACCGGCGAAAAAGCAGAAAAAATTCTAAAACAATTTCTCCAATTCCCCTTACTCCACCAGGTTATCTCTGCCGGTGATACCAAAGCATCAATTTTCGCCTCAACCAACACCGGCATTCGTCAGGTTGATTTAAGGATTGTTGAAAAATCAGCATATGGTGCTGCCCTGCAGTATTTTACTGGTTCCAAGGACCATAATATTGTTTTACGGACAATGGCACAAAAGGCAGGTTTGAAAATCTCTGAATATGGAGTTTTTCGGGGGGCAAAAAAAATCGCCGGGAAAACCGAAGCTGATGTGTATAAAGCACTCGGTCTCCCCTACATTGAACCGGAACTCCGGGAAGACCGAGGCGAAATTGAAGCGGCTAAATCAGGACGACTTCCTAAGTTAATTCAGCTCAGTGATATTCGGTCTGATCTACACATTCACACCAACTTCTCGGATGGCATCTCTTCCCTAGAGGAAATTGTCACCGCAAGCCAAAAAAGGGGATATTCACATATTGCGATAGCAGAACATTCAGTTTCTGCGGGTTATGCTGGTGGTCTTTCGGAAGATGAGATTATGCGACGATGCGAGGAAATCGATAAATTAAACAGCCAATTAAAAAACTTTCGAATTCTCAAAGCAGCAGAAGTGGATATTACCCCGGCGGGAAAACTTGACTATTCCGACCGAATCCTCTCTCAACTTGACTTGGTTATTGCTTCAATTCATCAGGCGTTTAATCGCGAAGCCACTAAACGCATTTGTTCGGCAATTGAACACCCCCTGGTTCATATTATCGGTCACCCAAGTGGTAGAATCATTGGTAAACGCCCTGGTTATGATATTGATCTGGACAAAGTAATAGAATATGCCGCAAAGTTTCGTAAGGTATTGGAAATCAACTCGTTTTATGCCCGTTTAGATTTAAACGATGTATGGGCAAGAAAGGCAAAAGACGCCGGGGTGTTTCTGGCGGTTAACAGTGACGCTCATTCGGTTTTGGAACTTGATTGGCTGCGTTACGGTGTCATTACCGCCCGCAGGGCATGGTTAGAGAAGACAGACATAATTAATTGCCTTACAGCCGATCAGTTGCTGGAGTTTTTAGCTGAAATAAGCCATTGTTAATCTTTAATTTGGTAATGCCGGCAAAAGGACAAGCGAAGCCCCGGGAAATTTACCTAGCCACTTTTATCAACAGAACTCCGGCAACCAATCCGAAGATAATATTGGGTAACCATGCCGAAAGCGCTGGGCTTATTAAATGAGAAGCCCCAAACGCCCGACAGGTTTGAATTGTCCCCCAATAGAGAAAGGAAAAAAGTAATCCCAATCCAAGCCCAAACATCACACCGCCCCGACGTAGTTGTACCGAAAGCGGCAATCCCAGAAGGAGAACAATTAATCCAATAAGTGCATAAGAAAAACGATAGTGGTACTCAACTTCTTCGCGAGCAACATTCTCCCCAGCTTTTTTCATTTGAACAATGTAATTTTTCAGAGTAATAGTAGGAGTCTCTTCTATCGGTCTTGATGCCATTAACCAATCTTCGGACCAATTTTCAAGATTGTTTAAATCCGTTTGCCTCCGCTGGTTAAAGATCTCTTTCCCAGAAGAGTCAAATTGCCGATAGGTAACATTAATACCTTTCCACCCATTTTTCTCGTAAATTGCTGTCTCACCGTCGATGCGATAACGAACCCGGCGGTTCCGATCAAGTTCAACAACTAGAAAGTTCCGCATCAAGGTGGGGGTTTCCCCCAATGCAGAAACCACTAACTCCTGTGTCCAGAGAACACGATTGCCGTCAACCCGATATAGATTTTGCCGTCGTTGCTCCGCCGGTGTAGTGCGTTTTTCAATGACATAACGACGCAAATCACTAAGTCGGCGATTACAGGGAATCGCAATAAATTCCTGCCACCCAATATACAAGAAAACAGTAGCCACGCCAATTACAACTGCTGGAATAAATATGCGGTAAATAATTATTCCGGCACTTTTGAGGGCAGAAATTTCATTATTTCGGGTCATCTGTCCATAGACTACAAACGCCGCCAGAACTAAACTTACAGGATACAGTAGTATAATTGCTGAAGGTAAACTGTAAAAATAATATCGTAGCACTACTAATAGCGGAGTTTTTCGGGTAGTAAAATAACTAAGCTCCTCAAACAGGTCAACGAGAAGATAAATTGTGACCACACTTAATAGCGCGAGGAAAATGAATTTCAACATTTCTTTTAACAGATGGCGGTCGATAGTCTTGATATTCATTTTTTAATTAACCCTAAATTTCGGGGTATCCGCAAAAGGAATTCTAAAAACGAAAATTCAAAAAAAGTTCGCGCAGTTAATTCCAAAACGGGTAATATGAGAATCAAATTTGGCAACCACATCCCGATAAATGGTGTTAATTTACCGCTTTCGGCGAGATTCTCTCCTCCCAATAAAAGGATATAAAAAACAGCAAAAAATATCAAACCAACAACAAAACCGGTTCCAATTCCTCCGCGGCGCAACACCAACCCAATCGGTGCTCCAAAGGCGAGAAAAAATAGTACCGAAAAGGCAAGTGATAGGCGTTTCTGAATTTCGGTAAGCAAACGCGCCATCTCTAATTTTCGGTAACGCAATCTGGTTTTCAATTCTTCTTGGCGAAATCGGGCTACCTCATTTTTAGCCGATTTATCGCTCAAGGTAGCAAGTTGCTCCTGTAACTTACCGATTTCCCGCTTCATTTCTGTTGCCCGCGCGAAAATCTGATACAGTAACATTTCGTCTTCAGTGCGATATTCTCGACTTCTTCTTACCAAAGCATCATCTGTTAGAATGTTAATGGTGTGTTGGTGGAAAAAAAGTCGACGATAATTTCTATTGTTAACCAATTCGTGCATTTCCCCGTCATAGAGGGTAATAATCATATACTGGTCATCGGGAGTGTAATCAATTTCCCCGCGCGGAGCAGTAATAAATGCAGGAATTCCTTTCCCTTGAAGGTGTTGGAATATTAACACATTACCAATTGTGGAGTGCCGTTCATCAATCGTCCCAATGTAAACCATATAACCAGGAAAATCATCCAGAAAAGCTCGCTCTGCTATCCGTAAAGCGGGTTTCTTGCGCGCAACATCGGTAAGAAGATTTCTAACCCGGTGCTGCGCTTCCGGAAGAATAAATCCGTTAAAACCTGCCATCACCGGAACAAGGCAAAGCCCTAAAATAAACGCCGGTATAAACAAACGCCAGGAGGGGACGCCGGCTGCCCGAATTACCATTACTTCATTGTCCTGCGCCATTCTGCCAAAGGTTATAACTCCCCCGATTAACCATCCTAAAGGTGTAGCAATACTGATAACAAATGGCAAAGAAAGCAGGGCAATTTCTCCAACCACGATTACCGGAACCCCCTTCCGAACCAGAAGATCAGCAAGGAGAAATAGCCGGTCCATTAGAAGAACAAAAGCCAGCACTACAACGGCAAACAAAAGTGCCGGAATAAATTGCCCCAGAACCTCTCGGTACAACAATTTCATTTTAGGCTATCATAACCTGATGACGTTACAAGTCAATTTTCATATAAAATCTTCCCGGGGCGCTTGTCATTAGCGCCCCGGGAAGAAGAAAAAGATTAACGTCTCTTCTTAATCAAGCAACACCACTTTAATCCTCGTTTTGGTATCACCCGTGGTCACACTCAAAAAATAAATGCCTCGGCTAAGATTTCTCGGTTGCCAAAGGAAAGAACCCGAACCGGCGGATACATTTTTCCCCCGTTGATCAACAAGACGTCCGGTAGCGTCATAGGCTTCAATAGTCAATTTGCCCGGTGTATTGGCGAAATAGTGAATAAGCGCCTTTTTCCGGAAAGGATTAGGGTAAATTTCGAACCCTTTGGTAAAAGCTAACTCGGAATCTTCTGCCATGCCAACATTAACATTATACCATTGTTGCGCAGCATCGGCATTGGCCCGTAGTGCATTTTCATCAGTCCCACCAACTACCGCGATTGCAAAACGTTGAGTTGCCCCTGGTTCAATGTTAAATGGTCCAACTGAAGTAATTATTGACCAGTCATAGGGACGATTGGAGTTGCGCTGAACGATTGTTCCGTTCAGAAAACGCCACTTCATTCCATCGGTCATCGCTGAGTCTGGGTAGACATAGATTGCGTGGTCAACTAAACTTAAATTCCGGAAAGATGCCGGTTCAAGTATTTTGATGCCAACAGAGGGATTGGCCGAACTTGCCTGACGCATATAGGTCAACCGTCGTAATGTATCAGAATACCCCTGATTAGTAGTAGGAGATGACCCGATGTCAAAATCCATAAAAACACCGGCATGGAGATTATTTACTGTCGTGGTCCCCTCGTTTTTGATATCATATACCATTACAATAAAGTCGTCGTATAGACCCGTCGCACTCATATAACTGTTCTGGATCACTTTCAGGTTTTGGGGAGTGGGATGTCCAATATCTGAGAAGGTACCATAGAAATGCTCATCGCCAAATTCAGGGGGCACTATTGCCCGCAGTGAATCAACTGCCCGCAGATCGTTATTTACCGGGCCATTCGCTGGCTGGCTGAAATGCCGATCGGCCACATAGGTAGCACCAGTTCCCATCGCAAATGAGCCGTAGAACAAACAACTCGCGGCGGTTTTGGGGTAACAGAACCCAGATCCCAGATCCATTGCCGGTGGATTGTCATACCCGATGGATCCAAAACAGGAGACGCTCAATTTGCAATAACCGGTGTCGTGATCCATTACCGCAAAAACATTGGCAATGCGAGTTTGCTGGCGCAATGTGTCGTTAACCGGGTTGAGGTCCCCCGAAAGGGTGGTAAACATCGTGACAGTATAAGTCGCGCCTCCTGGTCCGGTATTCCACGTAGGAAATGTAACCTCTGTTCGTCCACCTGGTTGCAAAGTATTTGTAATTGTAACCATCTGGTTGTAAATTCGCGTGGCGCCTGAGTCAATCCAACAGTATACTGGGATGTTGTTTTCCGGATTGGCACCAAAATTGGTAACTCGGGCTTTCGGTTGATAGGCGCCTGGGCCTATGTTAATCCCAGGGACTATTATTTTAGAAACACCGACGTCATGACTAACTCCGGGAATCCGACTGATAACGGCGCGAATATTAAAGTTATAATCCAGACCGACATCAGCCAACTGCTGCCAGCGAATGCCATTTGTGGAAAGAAATCCACCACGATCCCTAACCATCGGCCCAGCATCACAACCAATGGGATATCTGCCCGCAGTATGGGTGAGTCTAATACACGCCCAGAAATCAGTTCCTGCTGGTAATACCAATGGAGTGGGTAAATTTATCCGCTTCCAACGCATTGTATCGGATCCGGAATAAGGAATTGATTCCAGTTTGGAACCGGGGGTTGTATCAGTGTCTTCGCCAAAGATAAAAACATAGTCATTAGAGGACAAATTCCATTGATAAAACAGCACCGCTTTAAGTGTACACGCAGTCGTAGAGGTAAAGCGGGCAGCCGCATAAAATGTACCACCATTCGTCAACCCCACACCAGTAGAGGGAGTTCCATCGTAGTGAAGCGTTTCATCAGGATTAACTGGAAGAGGAAATTCCTCCCATCCCCGTTTTGCTTCCCCGATAACGGGAGTTATAATTTCTTCTGACTGGCCTAGAAGGGCGTTGTTCATTCCAGTCGCCGGTTGTGGTACAGCAGCAACAACTACACCGGCAAAAAGAATTAACGCCGTCCATACAGCACTTCGTCCTTTCATCTATGCCTCCTTTATTTTTATACCCTGCTTATTTTTTTAACAGCCTTACTTTATTTTAATTTCCCGTGATATTCTGTCAAGTGTGTCAATTTTAGTGGAGCCACCGTTAAAATGTTTCTTTAGCGAAACAGTTATGCTCACAACGGCACTATTTTCCTTGACAAATTCTCTGTACTGGTAAAATATTTGTGGTAATGCCATTAAGTTTTTATCTACAGATATACGGTTGTCAAATGAACGCTTATGAAGCGGGCGTGGTACGTAAAATTCTAACCGGAGCAGGTTACGAAGAAATTAAAAATCCTGCAAAAGCCGATGTCGTTTTGATAATTACTTGCGCAGTTCGAGAACACGCTGAAAAACGCGCCTTGGGAAGAATCGGCAGTTTTCATGTAATGAAGAAGGAAAAGCCCGAGACAGTTATCGGGGTTCTTGGCTGCATGGCACAAAGGTTAGGAGAACACCTGATATCCGAATACGGTGTTGACATAGTGCTCGGTCCGGACGAATACCTGCGTCTACCCGAGCTAATCGCCCAGGCCCAAAATGGCAGACCATCGGTGGCGCTAACATTGAAAAATGAATGTTATGCCGATATTTATCCCGAACCAGTTAATCAAGTAACCGCTACGGTAACGGTAATGCGCGGATGCAATAATTTCTGCTCTTATTGTATTGTTCCTTACGTAAGAGGACAACAGCGTTCCCGGCCGCTAAGGGATATTGTCGAAGAAATTAAAATGCTTGTCGACCAAGGAATCAAAGAAGTTACTCTTTTGGGACAGAATGTTTTAGCCTATCGGGAAAACGATGTGGATTTTGCCGCCCTGTTGACGCGGGTAGCAGAAATCTCTGGAATTAAACGTGTTCGCTTCCTCACTTCCCATCCCCGGGATTTAACAGAAAAGATAGTTACGCTAATGCGGAATTTGCCACCAGTCTGTCCCCAATTACACCTTCCGCTTCAATCCGGTTCAAACAAAATCTTACAGTTGATGAACCGGGGATACACCCGCGAAGAGTACCTAGAAAAGATAGCAATGATACGAGAATTAATCCCTGGCGTCTCCCTTACTACTGACATAATGGTCGGTTTCCCTTGTGAAGAACGTCAAGATTTCTTTGCTACGATAGATGTGATAAAAACCGTCAGGTTTGATTATGCCTATATGTTCCGTTTCTCTCCTCGTCCCGGAACCGCTGCTGCCAGTATGAAACCGACCATTCCACCGGCAGAAGCGGCCGTTCGACTTGAGAAATTAATCCGTACCCAAAACCGGATAACTTTAGAATCAAACCGGGCAATGCTAAATCATGAGTACGAGGTACTTATTGAAACCGATAGCCCGCGAGGAGCAGGATGTCTTGGAAGAACCCGCGGCGGCAAAGTAGTCGTACTTGACCAAAAACTTCCATCCGGTACCATTATTAACGTAAGAATTGTGGCTATCAGAGGATGGACGCCGGTGGGAGAAACTGTGTGGCCAGCGGAATCGGTTATTACGATCCCCAGAAGCAAAACTGATAACAGATTGGGGAAAAACGATCAAACCAAACTGTTATGTCAAAGAACGACACCTGTCGTTCGGGAGGTGAATTAACATGGTTACTTTCCGAATAATCTTGATTCTTTTGGTATTTATAATCCTATTTATCCTCGGCTGGCAGAATCAACTTACTACTACGGTACAAATATTTAATCAGAGATTTTATGACGTTCCCCTTGCTTTTGTAATGCTTTACTCTTTTGCCTTTGGAGCAATTTGTGTAGGAATATTCACTATAATATCAGAAATCAGACTACGGAACAGGTTGCGTCGTCAACGCCAAGAAATAGATGCCTTAACCGAAGAGCTACGTCTACTCCGCAATGCACCGCTGGAAATAATAAATTCTTCCACCGCCCAAAAAGAAAAAAACAATGAAACTTGCGTGGCTGATAAATACGGAGATTAAAAATGTATACCCTGTTAATAGTTATCGTTCTTTTATTAATCGTGGCTTTGTATCCGGTAATCCGGGATATTTTTAGACGACGCCACACCGCTCTTCCTGCTTATGTAGAAGGGCTACGTTTACTCCTTGATGGTAAAATTGCTGAAGCAGCGGCCAAGTTAAAAATAGCCGTCGAAGAAGATACCAGTAATGTTGATGCCTACATCCTGCTGGGAAACATTTTTTTAGACCAAGGAGATACAGAACGAGCATTACGCATTCACGAAAGTCTCACCCTCAGACGGAATCTTAAACCGGCGGAAGAACTCGCAATTTACCGGGCGTTAGTTAAAGATTATATTAAAACTGATCGTAAAATAAAGGCAATTCCGCTCCTCGAAGAACTGGTACGTGCCGACCGAACCAATCCCCATAATCTGGAAACATTACTCACACTCTACATTGAAACCAGTTCCTGGGATAAATGCCAACAAATTTTAAAAGACGCCGGAAGAGTATCTCCGACGGTCCAGAGTCGACTTTACACCCAATTTGGCCATGCCTACGGTAAAGTTAATCCTAAAGAAGGAATTAGCTGGCTTCGGGAAGCAATACGGTTAAATAAACGTTCGGTAACTGCCCGAATACTGCTTGGCGACCTGTTACTCAGTGAAGGGAACGCCGAGGAAGCCATTCGAGTCTGGAATGAACTACTTGAAATCCTTCCCGAAAAAAGTTATTTGGTGCAAGAACGGCTGGAACGTGCCTATTATGAACTGGGACGTTATGAAGAAATCACTCAGCTCTATCGGCGTCTTTTGCATCGGGTTCCCAACGATACCAGGTTAGCTGTAGCCCTCGCTGAAATTTACGCTAAAAAAGAAGAACTTCAGGAAGCCATCAAACTATTACAACAACATATAAAAAATGGCGACACCTTAACTCGCCTTGTTCTCGCTCAATTACTCCTTCAAACCGGCAAAACCGATTCTATTCGACAATTATTGGAAGATGCAATAGCAAGGCTTCGACTCAGCCTCCGCCGTTGCTGGAAATGCGGCAACTCTTTGCCTGAATCAGAAATTCAATGTCCCCATTGTACCAGCTGGCAGGAAGATATTACATAGAGTAGTAATATCTGATGTCTGAAAAACTAACGCCGCTTCTTGCCCAATATCGGCGAATAAAAGAACGTTATCCAGAAACTCTTTTGCTATTCCGTGTCGGTGACTTTTATGAGATGTTTTACGAAGACGCAGAAGTCGGAGCCAAGGCACTTAACCTGACATTAACCTCAAGAACGCACGGTCCCAATCATCGTGTTCCACTTGCCGGTATCCCGGTAAAATCTCTTGATAACTACGTAGCAAAACTGGTTAGCCAGGGGCTCCGGGTTGCAATATGTGAACAGCTAGAACCGCCGGGTAAAGCTAAACCGATAGTCCAACGTGATGTAGTAGAGGTAATTACTCCCGGAACACTAATTCGTGATACACTTCTTGATCAACGACGCAACAATTATTTAATGGGAATATCTCCAGCTGGGGATATGTTGGGGATGGCATTTGTTGATCTTTCCACAGGTGAATTTGCGCTATCTGAAATTCATCGAGATAATCTAGAAGAAGAAATCGCCAAAATTACTCCAGCAGAAATTCTCTTGCCCCAAAACTGGAACGGACAGTTGTCTTTAGATTATGGAGTTCGAGTTACCCGACTGGATGACTATTATTTTACCCACGAGTTCGCGTTCGAAAAATTAGCCACTCACTTCGGGGTAATAAATTTAGGCGGTTTTGGCGTGGAACATTTAACAGAAGGAATATGTGCCGCCGGGGCTGTTCTTGAATATTTGGAACAAACCCAATGTTCCACTCTCCCCCATCTCCGGCGGTTAAAACAATATCAACCAAGTGAGTATCTGCTTATAGACCGTATCTCAAGAAAGAATCTAGAGTTAACCGAAAGTCTTCATCCCGAAAACCAACGTCGTTCAGAAATTGGGACCCTGTTCTGGGTTATTAATAAAACAGTGACTCCGCCGGGTACCAGACTTCTCCGACGTTTACTTATCACCCCATTAATCTCCGTGGGAAAAATCAATGAGCGCCAAGCTGCTGTAGGAGAATTGGTCAAAAATAGCTCTATGTTGTTGGAGATCCAAGAGAAACTTTCACATATTGGCGACTTAGAACGGGTAGCAGCTCGGATAGCCTTAGAAAGAGCCACTGCCCGGGACTTAATCGCTTTACGTAATTGGCTAATGGTAGTACCCGATATTAAAGAATACCTTAATCGTTTTTCTGCCAAACTACTAATGCAGATAAGTGAGAACATTCCTGATCTCACTTCAATAGTAACCGATATCTCTCAAACGTTAATTGACAATCCGCCATTGGCGATCACCGAAGGTGGCATAATTAAAAAAGGCTATGCTCCAGAATTAGACAGTCTCCGCGAGCTGGCCAATAATGCCAAGGACTTTATCGCCCGAATTCAGGAGAGAGAGAGGCACCGCACCGGCATTCCCAATCTCCGGGTAGGTTATAATTCGGTTTTTGGTTATTACATTGAAATCACTAGATCTTATTTACGATTAGTTCCCCCTGATTACATTCGAAAACAAACAATAGCAAACGGAGAACGATTTGTTACACCAGAACTTAAGGAATACGAGGACAAAATTTTGCATGCGGAAGAGCGTATTAAGGCATTAGAATATGAAATATTCCTCGGCCTCCGGAACCGAGTAAAAGCCGAAACGGCAAAAATCTTAGACCTCGCCAATGCTATGGCTGAATTGGATGTTTTAGTTAGTTTTGCCGTTGTTGCCCGAGAGAGAAACTATGTCTGTCCTGTAGTAGACAACTCTCCGATAATTGATATTAAAGCTGGGCGGCATCCGGTAGTAGAAGCAATGTCAAACGAACCATTTATACCCAACGACACTTTTATTGATAATTCCAAACAACAAATTCTTATCATTACCGGTCCCAACATGGCGGGAAAATCAACCTACCTTCGTCAAGTCGCCCTTTTGGTTATTATGGCACAAATTGGCTCTTTTATTCCTGCTCAATCAGCCCGGATTGGAGTCGTAGATAAAATTTTTACTCGCATTGGGGCTTCGGACGACGTAGCCCGAGGCGTTTCAACCTTTCTGGCAGAAATGATTGAAACTGCCAACATCCTTAATAATGTCACTTCCCAGAGTTTGGTAATTCTTGATGAAGTAGGTAGAGGGACTTCCACTCATGATGGACTAGCAATTGCTTGGGCAACAGTGGAGTATCTTCACGAAAATGAAACATTACGCCCCCGAATACTTTTTGCTACTCACTACCACGAATTAACTGAAATTGCGACACTTTTACCCCGGGCAAAGAACTTTAGCTTTATTGTTAAAGAAAAAGGAGAAAAGATTCTCTTTCTACGCAAAATCCGCCCCGGCCCAGCAGATAAAAGTTACGGAATAGCCGTGGCTAAGTTGGCCGGATTACCAACAGAAGTAATACACCGGGCAAAAGAAATTATCCAGCGATTCACCAAAAGCGAAAAAACTAAAATTATCAATCTGAATCAGCAGTTACAATCAACATTAAGCGGAGACCATAATTCCATTCATCCGGTTGTTGAACGATTGCGCAATTTAAATATCAATGACATCACTCCTTTACAGGCCCTTAATCTCCTCGCCCAGCTCACCCGAATCGCTCAAGAAGAATAAGTCTCTTAATTGAACCACCTTGACTTTGTCTTTAGCGATAATATATTTATTGAAATGAAAATTACAATGGTCGGGGCTGGTTATGTAGGATTAACATCGGCTGCCTGTTTGGCAAAAATTGGCCATCAAGTTGTATGTGTGGATAAAGACACAGCCAAAATTAATACTCTCAAAATGGGAGGTATGCCTATTTACGAACCTGGGTTGCAAACGATAATAAAAGAAACTACACAATCGGGCAATTTAATTTTCGACAACAACATCGGCAAAGCGGTTTCTGATAGCGACGTTTGTTTTATTGCCGTCGGCACCCCCCCGCTTGAAACTGGAGAACCCGATCTTACTGGAGTGGAAGAAGTCGCCCGGGAAATCGCCAATACCATGAGTGATTACTTGCTCATCGTTGAAAAGTCAACTGTGCCGGTTCAAACTGGTAAGTGGATTCGCAAAACGATAGAACGTTATAACCGAAACCGCATCCCCTTTGATGTAGCTAGTAATCCCGAATTTCTTCGGGAAGGTTCGGCAGTTTATGATTTTCTTCACCCCGACCGAATTGTCATTGGGGTAGAAACTGAACGCGCCCGTGATTTACTCGTGAATGTTTACCGTGCTATCAATGCACCAATTATTGTCACCGATATTGCTTCTGCTGAGTTAATTAAACACGCATCTAATGCATTCCTAGCGATGAAAATTTCTTTTATTAATGCCGTGGCGGCAATCTGTGAAGCCGTGGGGGCGGACGTTCGGCAGGTAGCTCTTGGAATGGGAATGGACAAAAGAATCGGTCGTGCCTTTCTTGACGCTGGTGTTGGCTATGGGGGCTTCTGCTTCCCTAAAGATTTGCGGGCTTTTATTCATATTGCCGAAGAAACAGGATATAATTTTCAACTTCTTAAGGAAGTTGAGAAGATCAATGAGGATGCCAAGAAAAGATTTGTTCGTAAAATTCGTAGCGTTCTCTGGAATCTCAAGGGGAAAACCATCGGAGTCCTTGGTTTGGCTTTCAAGCCCAATACCGACGATATGCGTTTTGCGCCCTCCGTAGATATCATTAATGCACTTCTAAATGAAGAGGCTAAAATCCGGGCTTATGACCCCAAAGCAATGGAAAAAGCTAAAGATTTACTCCCTGGAGTAGAGTTTTGTTCGGGACCAGAAGAAGTTGCAATTAACGCAGATTTGCTCGCAATTATCACAGAATGGGAAGAATTTAAACAACTTAACCTTAAGCGCATTAAAAATCTAATGCGGTTGCCAATTATCTGTGACGGAAGAAATATTTTTGAACGGTCAGAAGTAGAAAAACTTGGATTTACTTATATCGGGGTGGGTACATGAGAACACCACCATCACGAAAAAAAACTGCTGTAATAGCTGGAGGTGCAGGATTTATTGGCTCACATCTGTGTGAATATCTACTAAAAAGAAAATGGCGGGTAATTTGCTTCGATAATTTGATTACCGGGAAGTTGGAAAATATCGCTCATCTACGTGGGCATCCGACATTCCAATTCAAAAAAGCTGACGTTACTCAACCCGTCTCCCTGAAAGAATCAGTAGATGTGATTTTTAATCTTGCTTCTCCAGCTTCTCCACGTGACTATTTCTCACTGCCATTAGAAACGATGCTGGCTGGTTCTAATGGAACCAAGAACCTTTTAGACCTAGCAAGAGAAAAGGGGGCTATTTTCATTCAAGCATCAACTTCCGAAGTATACGGAGATCCCGAAAAACACCCGCAAGATGAATCTTACTGGGGAAATGTCAATCCTATTGGCCTGCGGTCGGTTTATGATGAATCAAAACGGTATGCCGAAGCGCTTGTTATGACCTACCATCGTCTACATCGGATCCCGGTCCGAATTGCAAGAATTTTCAACACCTATGGACCGAGGATGAAACCCGACGATGGAAGAGTGGTACCCAATCTGATCTATCAAGCATTAAAAGGAATACCACTAACTATTTACGGTACGGGCCTTCAGACACGAAGTTTCTGTTATGTAACGGATATAGTCAACGGTTTAATCAGGATGATTAAATGTCCACAATCAGAACCAATTAATCTGGGAAATCCCGAAGAATTTACTGTTCTTGATTTCGCCAAACTGGTAATAAAGCTCACTCACACAAAAAGTAAGTTGATATTTTTACCACCTCTACCAGACGACCCCAGACGAAGATGCCCTGATATTACACGAGCCAAAACGCTTTTGGGCTGGCAACCAGAAGTAGACCTTCAGAAAGGTTTAGAGCGAACAATCAAATGGTTTTCTAAACGAATACAGCTATGCCCAAATTAGGTATTGGAATCGTAGGATTGGGGGAATGGGGGAAGAGGTACCTTTATACTTTTAGCCGTTTAAATTCCACGCGAATTTTTGTGTCAGATATTAAACCATCAATATCTAATGAAATTGCTGGTTATTCTTTTGCCACTTTTGCAGAGATGCTAAAAAATCCGCAAGTAAACGCGATTGTTATTGCCACCCCGGAAAACACTCACTGTAACCTTACAATTCAGGCATTAATGAACCATAAAGACGTTCTAGTAGAAAAACCAATGGCATTAACATTGGCTGATGCCGAGATGATGTGCCAATTGAGTATTAAAAATAACCTTGTTCTTGCAGTTGCTCATATGCCATTATATAACAAAAATTTTCAGAAATTAAAACGCTTAGTGCTAACTAATGCGATAGGAAAAATTCAAAAGGTTGAAATAATAAGAACATCTCGTGGTAGAAAAAAAACGAAGACCACCGTTCTCTGGGACCTCCTTCCCCATGATATCGCATTGCTGATATCAATTTGGGGAGAACCGACAGAAATTCGGTGCGAAGATTTTTCAAACGACTCAATTACTTACAGATTGTCATTCTGTGGTGGCGTCACATGTACGGGAAAGGTTGCTTGGACCGCCCCTCCCTTTCAGCGTGAAATAAAAATCCAGGGTTCACGAGGGGTTTCCGTATTTCAAGAACCTATCGGCTTCGTTGAACAACACTTTGAAAACCTACCGCTTACTCGTTTGTGTCAAGAATTTATTACCTGCTGCAAAAGACGCTTTTCTCCTCGAAGCAATGCTTTATTAGGGGTACAGGTAATCAAGTGTCTAATAAAACTAAATGAACAATTAAGTACCCCCCATCTAAAAACATCTGCGGTTTCTTGTTTGTAAGCCATGATGCTTTCTGTTATTATCCCTGTCTTCAACGAAGAGCAAACGATAGTAGAGGTGGTCAAACGCGTGATGGCGGTTCCCGTATGGAAAGAAATATTGGTTGTCGATGACTGTTCCACCGACCGGACTTTAGAACTTCTCCGTTCAATGACGGGAATAAAATTATTTGTCCATCACCAAAATCAAGGGAAGGGAGCAGCGATTCAAACCGGACTGAAACACGCTTGTGGTGATGTGGTCGTAATCCAAGATGCCGACCTTGAATACAACCCAACAGATTATCTGGATCTCCTTGTACCATTTGCTGACAACCGGGTGGATGCGGTTTTTGGTTCACGATTTAAAGGAAAAGGAAAATTTCTCATTCACAGTCGCATTGCTAACATCTTATTGACCATTTTTACCAACGCATTATTTGGCGGACATATTACTGATATGGAAACATGCTATAAATTAATCCGTCGCCGTATTATTTTGAATTTAAATCTGTCCGGAAAAAGATTTGAGATCGAACCGGAAATTACGGTCAAGCTTCTTCGTCATCACTGCAAAATTGTTGAAGTGCCTATTCGGTATTCTGCACGGACTACCGGCAAAAAAATCAGCTGGAAAGACGGATTTAATGCCGTTTATACCCTATTAAAATGGTATGTCAGTTAAATATAAACCAGTGGAAAACCATTTAACCCCGATAATTGAGATAACCGGGGTTTTTAAATATTATCAAGGTGAATGGCCAGCACTTACAGATATTAATTTAACTGTCTATCAAGGAGATTTTCTTTTCCTGCTCGGTACTACCGGTGCTGGAAAAACTACTTTATTAAGATTGTTATATCGCCAAGAATTACCCGATGCCGGCGAGTTAAAAGTCTTGGGATACGATCTTTTGACAATGAAACCTCAAAAGATTCCCGTTTTACGACGACGACTCGGAATTATATTTCAAGATTTCCGACTACTTTCCGAGCGCACAGTTTACGAAAATCTTGAGTTCGTACTTAGGGCAATTCAAGTACAACCCGATACCATACCTGTCCGAATTCAGGAAACACTAAACCAACTGGGTCTATCTCATAAAAAAAATTCTTATCCTTATGAGTTATCTGGCGGAGAACAACAAAAGGTTTCTATTGCTCGGGCGTTAGTTAAATCACCTGATATTATTTTGGCAGACGAGCCAACTGGTAATATCGACCCCAAAGCCGCAGACGATATTCTTAACATTTTAAAGGATATTAATTATCAAGGAACTACCGTAATAATGGCCACCCATGATGCTGAGTTGGCGGAACGAACCAACCGGCGTCGTATCACTTTAGACGCCGGAAGAATCGTCCGGGACGAAAGGTAACCAGTTCAAATATGAATATCATCTTTCTTTTTAAAGAAGCGTTACGAACTACTAGTCGCTCTCTGGGTCAGTTTTTGCTATCCAGCGCGGTGCAGGCGATATGTCTATTGCTTTTGTCATTGTTTTCCGTAATTACCATAAACGTTCTGGCAATCGCGCGCTCGGCAACTGAACGGGCAGAAATATACGTCTTTGTAAACGACCAGGTGGCTCAAAACCCGCTACCTTTGGAACAAGAAATTGCCGCTCTCGCCGGAGTTGCAAAGATTCGCTTCGTTTCTAAAGAAGACGCACTGGAAGAACTTCGTCGTGATCTGGGCCCCGATACAGTCTTATTAGAAGCCTTACAGGAAAATCCACTCCCCTCGTCTATTCGTATCACTCTTCAAGCAAATTATACTACTCCCGAAAATGTTATCGCTATAGAAAAAAAATTGACTCTCCTCCCCGGTGTAATTGAAGTCTGGTCTGGAAAAGATCTCCTGGCACAAATCAACCAAGTGCTAAGAACGGTCATCGTCTTAGATATTTTTATTCTTGTTCTTGTCGCCATTTCTGCCATTTTTATCGTTTTCCAGTCAACAGAAAACTCAATTACTAGTAGAGCGCAGGAAATAGAAATTATGGAACTTGTTGGCGCCAGCCGGACGGCAATTCATATACCATTTCTTATTCAAGGAATAACTCAAGGAATTATTGCCGGAACCTTTGCATTTATATTTCTGTTTCTCATTTATCTAATTCTTCGTCCATTCGTCCCCTCTCCTCTATTCCCCGTTAATCTACTTTTAGCTCTCAACCTTCTCGTAGGAGTATTGTTAAGTGCCGGGGGATCTTTGTTGGCTCTAAATTATTTGCCTTCCACCCTGTTGGCTACCCCAACTAAATCGTGGAAAAAGAAATAGGGCACAACCATGGAGCAATTTACCTTTCAAACCAAAGTAACGTCGCTAACACTCCGTTACTTATGGCTTTCATGTATTGCGATGAGTGTCGCTTATGCCCAAAGCAGCGAAGGTACATCAAACCTTCCCAATTCTCCAACCCAAGAGTCAATAAATTTTTGTCAACGCCAGCTTGATTCTATACAAAGGAAATTATCTGAATTAACTATTTCGATTGAACAACTTAATAGTAAAGAACAAACAACTCTGAAGCGTTTAGAAATAATCCAAGACAGAATCTATTTGACAAAGAGTCTTCTTAACCAACTTAATTCTCAGATAGCGCGGCGCACTAAGGAAATAAATCAACTTACTATAGATTTGGCATCTATCGAGGAAAAAATCCGCTTACAGAGACATTTTCTGTCTGTCCGATTAATGAATATCTACAAATATTCTCGGTTATCTCTTATTCAAGCAATCCTTACGAGTCGCAGTTTACCTGAGTTCTATCGTCGTGCCATCAACCTTCGTTTGATAAGCAGAAACGACCGCAAATTAATTCAAGACCTTATTGTGCTTAACCAACAAGCAGAAGTTAGGAGAAATTCCCTCCTGGTCGCCCGGGCAGATTTAGAACGACTTTTTAAAGAGACGCAGGAAAAACGCGCTGCTTTGGAAAAAGACCTTGATATAGAAATGCGTCTGCTCAATCGTATCAGAAACGAGAGAGAAAGTAACCAAAAAATTCAAGAAGAATTGCAAAACGCAAAAGAGAAATTACAAAGTCTGATCGCCGAACTCCTCAAACAACATGCTCTTTCTTCATCAAATAATTATCTGGAAACCAATAAGGGCAAATTACCTTGGCCAGTTAAAGGAACATTGTTGTCGACATTTGGTTCACGAACGCACCCTCGTTATCGCACTAAAACTAATAACTTGGGTATAGACATTAGGGTAACGGAGACACCTCCTGTTTATTCGGTGGCTCCAGGAAAAGTGGTTTACGCCGATCGATTTATTGGATATGGTAATATGGTAATCATAGATCATGATAACGGATATTATACCTTATATGCAAATCTCGCTACGCTAAATACCTCCCTTGGTGCAGAGGTTAAGCAGGGTACTATAATCGGATTTGCAGAAGATTATCTTCATTTTGAAATTCGTAAAGATGGTCAGCCGCTTAATCCCATTGAATGGTTAGCACCGAAATAGAACCAAGATAATTATGGGGTTATTGTCGTTTAACGACATAATCGGACAGGACCGTGTTTGTCGCGTATTGGAACGAATTATTACCAGCGGTAGGTACCCATCTTTTCTTTTCGTTGGACAACCAGGAGTGGGCAAACGCACAGTCGCCATCAAATTCGCCCAAGCAGTAAACTGCAGTTGCGATTCTAATGGACATTATAAAGAATGCCCATCTTGTCAGGCAATCGCTTCTCTTACTCACCCCGACGTTAA
Source organism: uncultured bacterium (assembly GCA_964412225.1). Classification (GTDB taxonomy): domain Bacteria; phylum Hydrothermota; class Tepidihabitantia; order Tepidihabitantales; family Tepidihabitantaceae; genus CAYPNB01. Next base: position 135,827 of record CAYPNB010000003.1, read on the forward strand.
ATTGGTCTTCCCCATGCGTAAACCTCGTCCCGATGCTACACCCCAAGATGTGGCTGCGGCAATTATAGAACACTATCCCGATTATGCTTTACACAAACCCCAGCCTCCTTCTTCTCCTAATTATCAATTAAGCATAGAAATGATTCGTTGGTTGAAAATTGAAATGGCTAAACCGCCTATACGAGCAGCACGACGGGTATTTATTTTGCTAAATGTCCATCAAATGAAAGAAGATGCCCAAAATGCACTGTTGAAAATTTTAGAAGAACCCCAAATTAATACAACCTTCATCCTCACCACACCTACCCCCAGTGCAGTTTTTGATACAATTCGGTCTCGCTGTCAAATTATTCGTTTCTCCGATATTGCTGAAACAGAGATAGCTTCTTGGCTTGAAAAAAGGATGACATTTACTGAGACTGAAATTGACGATTTACAACACCGTATTTCTTTTGCTGCTACTCTCGCCCACGGGTCATTAGGACGAGCATTGAGAATTTTAACCAATACGGAAGAATTTATTGTTCAACCATTAATTGAACATATAACGCGCTTATCTGATGAGACATCGATCATTAAAGCCGTAGAAGATTTAGAAGAATTCCCGATGCCTGCATTAATTGATACCGCTCTTTTACTGTATCGTCAGGCCATCCGAACACAAATAGGATTACCCGCCCTTATCTCATTTCCTCCTTCTATTGAGGCATTATGCTCACTCTCAAATTTACGAGAAAAAATTCAATATCTTTACGATAGACTACACCAATCTCAGCTCAACACCAACTTACCGTTATCAATCTATTCCTTGTTATCCGGCTGTAATTATAAAAACTCCGATTACCAAGTATCTTCTTCAGAATAACGTGGTTGGAACTTTCCGCAAGTTACCCAATTTTTGATAGCCGAAAACCTTTTGGGCCCTATGCCCGGTACATTAAGTAATTCAGTAACAGTATTGAATCCTTTGTGTTCTTCCCGATAAGAGATTATTCTTTGCGCAAGTACAGGACCGATACCCGGGAGGAAATCTAATTCCTCCTTAGTTGCATTATTAATATCTATCACCACTCTTTTCAAAGAATCAATTGGCCGAGTTAACTCTACAGAAATTGAAGCCAATCTCCGGTAAAGGATCGTCCTCTTGTAAATATTTATCCCGGCTCCGGTTAAAAATACCGCCACCAAGAAAATTAGAACTATTTTTTCTTTCGCGTTCATTAAAAACGGAATAGAACCCAAATGTTTAAATCGGTACGTTGATTGGTTATGCCCGTTATCGCCTTAGTATAACTGTAACCGGTATTAAATCCCGCTTCAATTGTCCGAGAGAATCGATATGACCCTCCTAAAGTTGTAGCTATAACATTATCCCGTTGGTGCGGAACGGTAGTGGCCTCATTTAACTCTGTCCAAACGGTTTGCTGGCGCAAATTTTGGGAATAGCGCAACTGCCAAGAAAGACTGAAGTCGGAAGAAAAACGCACCTTCCGTAAAAAAGGCAATTTCAAACCTTGGGGAGCAGAAAAGGCATAGGATAACGAGAAATTCCCCCCTCGACTCCGCGAATCAGATTGACTGCGGTTCCTCCCGGTTTCACTGAGATAAGTAGTTGTAGTGGTAAGATTGTAATTTAATGTTAATGTTGTTGATACGCGTTTTTTCCAGCTTGTTTGCCACGACAGGAGAGGGTTAAAGTCGACGGTCCGATTTTCAACCCGTCCAAATAGAGCGAGTGTCTCTTTTTTCTGCTCTACTGGAACGAGTTGTCCCCGAAGAGAGTGTGTTTGCCGATAACTCGTAGAAAGTCGAGAATCGGTAGCAAGTTTACTAAAAAGACTATGCACACGATTAATGTCGATTTGAATATTCGGCCAAACAACATTGCGGTCAAAATTAGCCCCCAGAAAAATGCGATTTTTCCCTTGAAAAAACTCATAATTCCATTGAAGTGCAATGTCTTTGTAACTAATGCCACTGGAAAGACGAAAATTGGTATTTAACTCTCGCGTTCTGTTAACAATTCCCTGCGACGTATCAATAGGAATCGTGTCGTTAAAACCAAGGCGATAATACCACGGAACAACTCCTTTAAAACCCAGATAATCGCTAGAACGAGAAACCGTATAAGCAACTTCGAGTGGCTCGACACGTTTTATAATTTCCGAAGATATACCCCTTAAGTTGACAACAGATCGCCTAGTTCTTGTGACTTTCGTTTCAGGAGAAGACAAAGATTCTGGGTTCTGCGGTAATGATTCGAGCAATTCTGGGTTCTCTAATCTATGAGTAATTTGTCTTTTTTGAGAAGAAAGCGTATCGCGTTTACCTCCTTGGGTAATATTCAATTTTTGTATGAGTTTGTCTATCAATTCCGCCAATTCTACTGTTGCGCTAAGCCCGATTTCGCCAGAATTAGTTAAATTACGATAATCAAGATAAGCATTGGCAGCCTTGGGGCGCTCATAAGTATAATCACCTTCAAACTCAATTGAAGGATTCAAAATGTCGCCAATTTCCATATCATAAGATATGCCAAAATTCTCGTTTCGGCTCGCTTCTTTCCCCACAGCCCACATAAAAACAGAGTCGGGATTAGATGTTAACATATCTCTTTCTGATTCCCACCCATAATCAACCGTTAAATCTTCCAGTGGGGAAAAAGCAACGTTGAAATCTCCCGCTATTCCATTGTTGCGTAAGGTATCAGTACGAATCGTATCGGCGCGAATAGTAGTCCCCTTATTCCCGGCAACTCCAATTCGGATATCTCGAGGAAAGGGATAAATTTCCTTGTCTTCTCCCAACGAGATTTTAAAATCTGGAGCGATATTATAATTCCATTGCCAGTTGCGGGCTTGGGTAGAGTCAAAAAATGGATAAAGGTAATTACTCGCCCAACGTTCGCGCCAAGACAGTGTCATTGATTCAATAGTATAGTTCAAAAATTTGTTACTCGATTTCTGTTTAGTAATATTGTTAATTCCCATTTCCTGACTATGACCAACGGTAGGCTGCAACGCTGCTTCGTTGCGGGAAAAACGCAAGTCGGGATATCGGGACGAAAATTTAGGAAAAGAAGTTTGCCGAAAAACTGTATAGGAAAACGGTAACGAAATTTTCCAATCCCGCGGTAACAATCTGTCAATATTCACCCGAATATCAGTGCCGATGCTCCTGGTGAATCCCCCTGTTTTTACTCCTCCCCCTTCGGAAAAACGGCGAAAATTGGGATCGGAATACGCCCACCGTAAACCGCAAGAAATGAAATCCGCAAGTTGAATATTAGTTTGAGCGGTGAATCCGTAACCTACCTCTCTTCGTGGTTCAGTAAGCCTAATATCATTAAACCAGATAGCACCAGTTATTTTTTGTTGATTTCTGTTTTCAATTCCTAGGGCAGTCCAACGGATATTAGCCATTGAAGGAAATCCCTTAACCCGATAACAAAAGTCGCCATGAATTTGACTGAAAATTGACTCGGCGGGAATACCCGAAGAATCCCTTCGGGCTTTTAGCGATGGAAATGAGTCTAGGTGGAAAACAAATTCATACCATTTTCCATCTCCTTTAGTAATTTTTCGCCCCGTTTTTACCTGCGCACGAAACTCATAATAATTGGCTGAGTCTGCACCGAATCTAATAAACCAATTCACATCATTGCCATCATCATGAATGTAAAGTCGCATATCCTCATAATCTCGGTAATCCTCACCAGTAACAATGGTTTTAGCAATAACTGCTTGATGCCCCGATTCTAGACTTTGATAATTTAGAGCTAACGCCGCTTCATTCTCCAGACTGCCGGTAGTGATGTCTCGCTTTAATTCAAACGGTGAATTATAAGTAGTATCATTTTTTTTGGAAATTTGCGTTGCCCATACCTTTTCCGTAGTATCAGTGGGAATAACTGTGTTTTCCTGTTGATCGAGGATTTTGGGATTACGCCATTTACTGCCGATAAACTGTAGTGAATAAATTTCCAAGGTATCTGCGGTTTCAAATCCATCAAACCACAAACGCACTACTCTAATATCTTCCCATTTGGGATTTCCCACCTTCTTTATAATAGTGGTATCACGTAAATTTATCCGGAAAAGTCGCCAATTATTAAATAAGGGAACAACAAAACGTGAATCATCAAGAGAAATATTATATTCAAAATAATGGTTATAACGTGAAAACCCATTACGGTCGATATCCTCCGTATCAAGTCGACGATTTCCCTCTGTTCCTTGTTGATTTGTTTCGGAGTTATAATCATCGTTGCCATCGTCGGAAGAATAAGGCATCCAAAGCGAATCAATGCCAGGAACAGTATCAAGCCCGGTATCCTCCCACTCTTCTAACACACCGTTTCCATTTTTATCTTCGGTATCACAAATGCCGTTATAACCACGAATTTTGCCATTTCTATCTCGACGTGGAGCATCTTCGTCTACTGTCATCCCCATTGAAACATGGAGGTTACCTGAATTTCTTTGCGAGCGCATAATTATCTCTAAATTATCTATGTCCGTGAAATTCATTCCGATTTGTCCTCCTGGCAACGCCTGCATAAGGCCAGCCCAGCAATCCTGATTCTCAGAGTCGGGCGTAAATACAACCCGAAGGATTTCCTGGACTTCTCGTCCTTCATCACCAATACTCGGACCGAAAACGCTGTCTTTACGGACTTTTGTTGATGGAGTTGTCCAGTAAAGTGGTACCCGGGCAAAACTTGCCGTATCTTTGCCAACGGGCACCGAAGCGGGAGACCACAACAATGCTGTATTATATACCTCTCGAGTAATTGTTGTTCCTTCAAAATCATCTAGATAAACCACCCCCCGAGTATTCGGATTCGGAAGAGAGATTGCTCCTTCACTTTTTATATCGAATCGTGAAGGGGTTTGTGCCGAAAGTATCGGAAGCCCATCTAAAAAAGCCGTCAATGCATCAGAGGCCAAGTTATAAGAAAAATCAGTTTCGGCAATTGTTCTTTGAAAAGGTTCTGACCCTAGCGCGGGTTTTTCTTCACCACTGCCCTCACTACGGTAAAAAAAACTGGAGCCTATTTTCCCATTGGGGACAAACGTCCACTCCGCCCTAGTTCCGATAAGCGACTTTTGAGAAAACGAAATCCACGGCTGATATTCAAAATTTACCTGAATATCCGCATCTGGTGGCAGTGGCTTAAGGAAAGTAAGCACACCGGTTTTATAATCAATTGAGTAGTCAACATCTCGAACTTTTTCCTGCCCATTGACCACAACTCTCTCTGATTTTTCAATAATATCCGATTGACCGAGATAATAAGTTTCCGTAACTGTATAATATGAAACCACCAAGAAATACTTTCTTCCCACTCCCGGCGGTAAAATATCGGGATCGAGTCGATAAATAAGGGGGTTCTTGACGCTCAGGACATTAGCTGCAAATGGCTTATCATCAGGAAATCTAATGATTCCAGTTTTACTTTCAAATTGAGGATATTCGATTCTGCTGTCGCCGTTGGGATCTAATCCCAGCAACTCTAAAAATTTTTGGCCAAAATAAGGGTTTAACGAGTCTATTTCATAATCGCAATGCTGCCCTTGTGGATTATAGAGAAAAATACGAAGAGTATCAATTTTAATATCACCCTGAGGTAATTGATAACAATTCCGCAATTGCAGATCCCAAACCCGTGAAAGTGAATCAGAAACCTCTGGTTTTAACAAACATAGAATTAAAGAGTCACGAATACTCCCTCCCCCAATAGTATCATTGTCTTTGTAAATAATCGCTCCGATAATGTAATTGCGTTCCACCGGTGAGAGAAATTCAATTATATTACCGGGCTGTAAGACATAATCTATACCTGGTGCTTTGAGGTCAAAATCTCCTCCCGCGCGGTCGTAACTCCACCACGTGCTATCTTGGATAGTTGAATCAGGGGAATCAGGAAATACCGTGGCGATTGCTTTAGCTGTTGCTTGGTTATTCCCGGAATTCTTATCATCAACGTAAATTTTTAAGTTCAATAAACGATCGTCAGGATTTATTCCGGGAAGCCGATAAAATCGACGCTGCACAAAGTCCACATCCCATATCGTATCGGTTGTAACCCTGCGTCTACCTGTAAAACTTTGACTTTGGTTCTGAGAACCCTCCCTTGAAGCAACAGCATAAACATCCACTCCGCCAATTTTCCCTTTTGCCGAAATGCCAAATAAACCTTGACGAGCGGGCAAATCACCGGTATAAATTGTTCCCGGAATATCCAGCCTCGTATCACCCAACTCTATTGAACGGACAATCTCATCTTCAGTTCCAGTATACTGAAGTTTTATTTTGTTTTGTTGTTCTTCTCTTTCTGAATCGTGATCGATAACAATTTTCGTCCGATCCCCCACAGTACCAGTGACATTAACTGCCAACTGTTGTTCCATTTTCAACTCAGGAAACGGGTTTTGGTTACTAGAAGTCTGGGTCGCCCCTTTAATTACCGTCTGACTACCACCAAGGGTAATCCGATCTCGCCCCGAGATATCGATTTTAGACCCTTCTCCTAATAAAGGTAATTTCGGTAATTCTATATCTGGAATTAAGCCACTCGGTTCAACCGTTAGCTCTCGTTCGGCCATTTTTTGTTTTGCTTTGTCTCGCCAAGCAGAAATAACCGCCTCTTTGATTGAATAATCAAGATATTCATTTACGGGAACAACATCATCTATCCCCAAATAATGGGCACTCCGCCACTTCTCTAAAAAAACAACCCCCAATGAGTAGTCAACCCTGGCGATTATTTCTGGAGAATCTATTAATGAATACACTTCAGCCGATACGACTGCAAAAATTACGATCAATAAAATTATAATTGAACGGGACGGAAACAACAGCTTCATCCAAAAAACTCGTAAAATACATTCGCTAACGCTTCCGCACTTAACCCTGCATCATCAAGAAGTTTTTTTCGTGGTCCATGCCCAATAAACTTATCTGGAAGACCTATGCGCCGTAGTCCACAAAGAATTTTCCTCTTTTCTATAACCAAACTTACGTTATTACCGAAGCCGCCCAACAGGGTATTTTCTTCTAAAGTAATTAATTTGCCATTTATATCCGAGAGTTTCCTAATTAACTCTTCATCTATCGGTTTGACAAAACGTGCGTCAGCAACTGCTAAATACAGTCCTTTTTGAGCCACGATTTGAGCTGCTCTCATGGCATTTTCTACCATCGTCCCAACTGCTAAAACTGCTCCGTCGTTTCCTGATTGAAGTATTTCGCCTTTTCCCATTTCTATCGGCGTTCTTCTTTCGGAAAGATAAATCTCCTCTTTCCCATAATTAGAACCGCCACGAGGATACCGAATTGCAAAAGGTCCAGAAATATCATTAATGGCAAACTCAAGCATTCGCATCAGATCATATTCATCGCGAGGCGCAGCAATAACCATTTCCGGAATCATCGTTAAATAAGAAAGATCATAAGCCCCATGGTGAGTGGAACCGTCCTCACCAACTAGACCTGCCCGATCAACTGCCAAGATTACTGGCAATCCTTGTAAACATATGTCCTGAACTAATTGGTCTAAAGCTCTCAAAAGAAATGTTGAATAAATTGCAACAACCGGTTTTAATCCTGCTTGGGCCAACCCAGCAGCAAAAGTCAATGCATGCTGCTCGGCAATTCCAACATCAAAAAAACGCTCGGGAAATCGTTCGCGAAATTCTGCGAGACCGGTCCCAAGACACATTCCTGCAGTAATTGCGACTATTCGTTCATCTTTTGCCGCTAATTCTACTAATTTCCTCCCGAATGCATCGGTAAAAGTAGAACCCGATTTTGTTAATGATGTTTCGCCAGTAACGGGGTTGAAGGGACCGGTACCGTGAAAACGTTCCGGATGGCGAACTGCGGGAGCATAACCACGTCCCTTTTGAGTTACGACGTGAACTACAATAGGCCCTTTTAAATTCTCTACTCTTCGAAAAGTCTCAATGAGTTTGCCAATATTGTGCCCGTCCACTGGACCAATATATCGAAATCCAAATTCTTCGAAAAGAATGCTGGGAACAATTAAATTCTTTAACCCTTCTTCCAATTTGCGTGCCGCCTGTCTTGCCCGCTCACTCAAATCCTGCGGTAAATACCCCAGAAGTAACCAGGTGTCTTCGCGAATTCGATTGTACATTTTGCCGGTTATTATTCGATTTAAATGAACGGCAATTGCACCTGTGGAACGCGCAATAGACATTTCGTTGTCATTTAGAACTACCGTTATGTCCCTCTTAAGAGTTCCTGCGTGATTAATCGCTTCTAAAGCCATGCCGGTAACAATAGAGCCATCTCCGATAACCGCCAATACACGGCGATTTTTATTCAGGAATCGATAGCCGGTTGCCAACCCCAGTGCAACCGAAATTGAATTGCCGGAATGACCGGTATCAAAAACGTCGTACTCGCTTTCGGTGCGCTTAGGAAATCCAGCGATCCCGCCGTATTGACGAAGTGAAAAAAAACGATCCCGTCGCCCGGTAATAATCTTATGTGTATAACATTGATGCCCTACATCCCAAACGATAACATCGTTGGGGGCAGAAAATACATAATGAAGTGCCAGCGTTAACTCTACCACACCAAGATTTGGAGCCAGATGCCCCCCGTTCCGGGCGACAGTTTCAATTATTAGATTCCTGATTTCTTCTGCTAACTGCTTTAACTGTAATATAGAAAATCGCTTTAAATCCTTGGGCGAATTCACCTGTTCTATTAACGCCATTATTTCTTCCTTTCAAGAATCAATCTGATGATCCCCGCAAAAAAAGAAAACTCCGGACCCAAATTAGCAAAAGATTTCTCTAGCCGTTTTGAAATTAGCAGTGCTTGCTCATCGAGACTAATAATATCCCGCTCCATAAATTCCTTGTTTTTAGCGCCATCTTGCTTTAAATCCAACAAATCGTCTGTCAACTGGAAAAGAACTCCCAACATCAATCCCAAACGACGAAGTTTGCTCTGCAATACTCTGGGAGCACCAGCAATTATCGCGCCGGTACCGATTGAAGCCGCGATTAACTCACCTGTTTTTAAACTGGCTATTTTTAGATAATTTTGTTCTGTTTTTCCCCTGTTTACATCAAAGAACTGCCCAGCCACCATTCCTGCTACACCAATAGCACGGGAGATTAAAGAAATTGCTTCAATTCGACGCCTTAACGGTGCAGGGCTACTAATAAACATATCATAACCCAGAGCCAATAACGCATCGGCGGCAAGAATCGCCGTAGCTTCATTAAAACACTTATGTAATGTAGGACGTCCCCGTCTCATGTCGTCATTATCCATACCCGGCAGATCGTCGTGAATAAGAGAAAAGGTATGAAGAAATTCTATGCCACAGCAAAATGGAATAATCCACCGTTTATTACCTCCACCACAGGCAAAAAAGGACTCTAAACAAAGGATTGGCCTTAATCGTTTACCCGGTGAAAGAACTGCATACCTAATCGCCTGCTTTAGTCCTGGTGGTACTGCAGAACTAAATTGAAGCGCCCGCTTTAATTCGGCATTAATTACCGCCCGGTCCCGAACGATTGTTGACAACACGAAACGACGATCGCGCTTTTCTGGAGTAATCATTTACTCTGCCAATTTTTGGTCGTTGCTTGTACGGTGTTGGCTAAAAGCATTGCTACCGTCATGGGGCCAACTCCTCCGGGAACTGGGGTAATTGCCCGTGCTTTAGGGGCAACACTATTAAAGTCTACATCACCGACAATTCCTGTTTCTGTTCTGGTTATGCCGGCATCAATAACCACGACGCCATCGTTTACCATTTCCCCGGTGATAAGTCCTGGTTTACCTGCCGCCGCAACTAAAATTTCTGCATTCCGACAAACAGCGCCTAAATCCAAAGTCTTGCTGTGACAGACCGTAACTGTTGCATTCCCTTGACTGCCATGAAGAAGCAAAAGATTGGCTAAAGGTTTGCCAACTAATTCTCCTCTCCCCACAATTACTACTCGGCGTCCTGAGATCGGGATAAAATATCGTTTTAAAAGCTCAACAATCCCTGCCGGAGTTGCAGGAACAAAGTTGGGTTTGCCCATTACCAATCTCCCCAAGTTTATCGGAGTCAAACCATCCACATCTTTGTCTGGATCGATTAATTCTAATAAAAGATCGGGGTTTAGATGAGAGGGCACCGGCATCTGTAATATAATACCATGAATGTATTTATCATCATTGCAGCGCATAAGTGTATCTACAACATCCTGTTCGGATACATTCGCGGATAGACGAATAGTTTCTACTTCTATGCCAACTTTTCGACATGCCGTCTCTTTATTTTTGACGTAAACTAAAGAAGGAGGATTTTCTCCGATAAGAATTATCGCTAATTTAGGAATTAAACCTTTGCTTTTCAAAGCTACTACTTTTTGTTGCAGTTCTTTCCTAATAAGAGTGGCTATTTTTTTCCCGTCCAGGATAATTGGATTGCCCAAATTAACCTCCTTCAAAAATATACGCCCTTTTTAAGAAACAAAAAGGACCTTATAAAATATTTAACTTCTGTGTAGCTAATTATTACAAAAGCACTTAACATCTAAAACGTTAAATTATTCCGCTCTGGCCTCCTTGTAGAACTGTCCATAATATACACAATATACTATGTTATTTTTACAAAAAATCTATCCGAGGTCAATATTATTCTTTCAGCTCTGCACTAACAAATATTGATTGCCTTTACTTTAAAATAAAGAACTATACCGAGAAGTAGCAACGTCCATAAAACACCAATTGTTATAGACATTTATTCCATTTCTCTCTATACAATTGGGTACAATGGGGTTAACCGCTAAATCACTTGCCATTATCTGCTAATTATTGATTCATTGCCGCGAAGAAAACTGCGCCCTACAGCAGCCGCTATTAATTCCAAAAAATTGATTCCCTTCTCCTTGGCTAGTTTAACCTGTACTAGTAGATAGCGGACACAAGCAGCAAGCTGTGACAATTCTACCTGCTTTGCGCCATTTTCTCCTCGTTCATGCCATTCCAGTACCTTAGTTAACATCTCTATTGCCTTCTGCACGTTGGGATTGGGGGATTTAAACTCATAAATTAATTTTGCGGAACGCACTTTTAGCGTATCAAGTACATTTTCCAAGGCGGTTATTGCTTCTAATCCGGTAAAATTAACCCCCTGTTCCTCTCCAATCTTCACTAATGCCAGTCTTAAATTGTGCAGAACTTCAAACCAAGTGAGCTCAAATTTTCCATCACCGGATAAATTTATTAACCGCTTCAAAGCCTGGCGTCTACTGTCTATTAAAAACCGACACCCTTCGACGCAATTAACCGTCCGATAACGACTCTGCCCACAACATTGCGAACAAAGTGTTTGTTTTAAAGAAGGACAAAACCGGTTTGCCTTGCGATTGCGGCAAAGGAAACAAATCTTTTCCATTTTTAATTTTATATATTACTCCCAATTATTTATAAAAGCAAGCGTTAACGCGCATACAAGTAGCAATGATATTTTTAATCTGAAAACCTGATGCCCTTAAAGTTACGCAAAAGAAAATACATCCTGCAATATAAAAACGATTGTGGTTTCTTGACAAAGGATTTATGATTATTATAGTAAAACCATTGAATTGTTCAGCAACAATTGGGCGATTAGCTCAGCTTTGGTTAGAGCGCTTGCTTGACATGCAAGAGGTCACCTGTTCAAATCAGGTATCGCCCATTATTATAGCCTTCTTCCACATAAAATGAAAGAACTCTTTGCCCAACTTCGGAAATTACAGGAAATTGATATGGATCTCAAAAACCTCCGAGAACGTCTTAACGATATCCCCCGGCGGATTCAAGAATTAACTCGGACTATAGATGAAACAAAGAAAAGTCTAGAAATCGGCCGGCAGACAATCACTGAACATAAAAAACAGTATAAATTGGCTGAAGTTGACCTGCGTTCCGCAGAAGAAAAAATAGCCACTTATTCCGTTCAACTCTATTCGGCGAAAACCAATGAACAGTATAAGGCGTTTCTCAAGGAAATTGAGGCCCAGAAACGAATGAAAAATGAAATTGAAGAACGCATGATTACTCTAATGGAAAAAATAGAAGAAGTAGAAAAACAAATTAAGAACAGCGAAAAAGATATCGCTGAGATTGAAGTAACAACTACTGCTAAAATTGACGCCCTGGAAAAAGAAAAAACGGAACTAATGGCGGCTATTGCTGAACGAGAAAAAATGCGTGCTGAAATCGCAACAAATTTGCCCGATGAACTCCTTCGCCGATACGAAAGAATCCGTACCAGTAAAGGCGGACTGGCAGTTACAACCACGGAAAATGGCCGTTGTAATGGTTGCCTCAGCCCGATCCCTCCTCAGCGTCTATTGGAAATTGAACGGCAGGACAAACTCTATCTTTGTGAGTCCTGTGGTAGAATTCTGTTACCGATGGAGTCACCCACTCCACCAGTAAAATGAAACCGCCCGTAACAAATGACATAAAGAGCTTAAAAGAAAAAGTCTACGTTGTTCAAATCGACGGTTCTTCCCGTTACAATCCTGGGCCCGCGGGTATTGGTATTAGAATCGTAGCCCCGGACGGAAGTATCACCAAGGAAATCAGCCGCTTCATAGGGATTAAGACCAACAATCAGGCCGAATATGAGGCAGTGCTTGTTGCCCTCCAGGAACTTCATATGCAGCATCACCTCCGCCCCGCGGTTATTCAAACGGATTCTCAACTGCTTTACTACCAGTTAATGGGGAAATACCGGGTGCGAAACAAGAATTTGAAAGACTCCCATCAACGAGCTCTTTCATTATTAAATACCATGCCCGATGTAAAACTAAGTCTTATACCGCGGGAGCAAAACAGTGCTCCCGACCGGCTGGCTAAATCAGCATCTAACATCGGGAAAAAGATTGCCGGCGATGAAATCCCGAAATCGTAAATCACCAATTACCTGGGTAATGCCTTTATTAACTCTTTTTCATTTTATGCTTCCTCGCTGGTTAACGATAAAAGTAGCTTCTTTAATCGGAGCACTTGCCTACAAATTTAACACCAGGCAACGTCAACGCTTAATCAAAAACTATTATTATATTTTAGGATCCAGTATTTCCCCAAAAACTTTAAAGAAAACTGCCAAACAGGCATTTAAAAATTTGGCAATTTTTTATAGCGACCTGTTAAGAATCCCGGTAATGAAAAAACGGGTAGTCAATTTAGGTGAACTCGACCCCACCACAGTCAACCGTGTTCTAAATCAAGGACGGGGTGCAATTCTCGTTACCGGTCACATCGGCAACTGGGACCTCGCCGGAGTATTTCTTTCTGCCCTTGGCTATCCGATATCTGCAGTAGTGGAACCGGTTCCGGGAGGATGGATGAAGACTTTTAACCGCTACCGTAATATCTGTGCAATGGAAACTATTCCGATTCCCGAACGGAAACGAATTCACCAAGCCTTAAAAAAACATCGGCTTTTAGCACTGGTCGCTGACCGCGATCTTACCGGCCGCGGCATAATCTGTCCGGCATTTGGGGGGCGCCGTTCATTTCCGAAGGGACCAGCGGTTTACTCTCTCCATTACGGTATTCCCATTGTTATCGGTTATTTCGTCCGCCAGCATCGTCCGGATCATCCGCCTTATATAGGGGTGATTGAAGGACCTGTCGATTTTCATCCCACGGGTGATATCGAAAATGACATTGTTGCGCTTACCAACATTCTCGCTAAAAGAATCAATGAAATAATCAACCGTTATCCCGACCAGTGGCTGGTATTCAACGCTGGCTGGCAATGAAAACAATAACAGTACGAATTCTCCGCTTAAATAAAAATCACCCTCTTCCTTATCAAGCAACTCCCGCGGCAGTCGGTTTTGACCTTTACGCTACCGAAGACACATTGATAAAAGCCCATGGTTTTGCTGCCGTTGGTACCGGTATCGCAATTGAGTTACCCCCGGGAGTGGAGGCGCAAATCCGCCCCCGATCCGGTCTGGCGTTCCGACATGGCATCGGAATCCTAAACAGCCCTGGGACAATTGATCCAGATTATCGGGGAGAAATTAAAGTTGTCCTCTTTAATGTTTCCGCAACCAACTACGAAGTAAAACGAGGAGAACGTATAGCGCAGATAGTATTTGCAGAAACAGTAGCGGCTAAATTTGAAGAAGTAGACTCTCTTTCTTCTACCCAACGAGGAGAGGGGGGGTTCGGTCATACCGGATAAATGCGAATCTGCATTGTTTCCAGCGCCTATCGCCCCCACTTTTCTGGCGTTGCCGAACATGTCCATCACCTCGGCAAAACACTCATCGGCTTCGGTCACGAAGTGCATATTCTTACTACAAACTACCGCACAACGCATCAACGCGAGCCACTTCCTGCCACTCGGATCGGCAGAGGATTAATCCTGCCCTTTGCTCACGGTCAATTTACTTTACCGATTGGAATTAATTTGCGTCCAGCGGTTAAAAAATTTTTTCGGCAATTTCAATTTGACATTGTCCACTGTCACGGAATATTTCCTCCCGAACTTGCCTACTGGGCCGCCCGTTATGCTCAAGCCCCGGTTGTTGTTACCTTTCATACTGTCAACCCCCAATTACCTTCATTTGCTTATACCGCTTTCCGTTCTTTACTGCTCAATTTGGGTAAAAAAATTAGCGCCAAAATAGCGGTATCTCACGCCTGTCGCCGTTGGGCAGAAAATTTCTTTCCCGGCAACTATCACGTAATCCCAAACGGCATTGATCTACAACGATTCCGCCCCGATATCCCACCTGAACCTATCACAGATTCTTGTCCCACATTGTTATTTGTTGGACGACTAGAGAAACGCAAAGGATTAAAGGTTCTATTACACGCCTTACCCAGAATATTAAAGAAAATTCCGGAAACAAAACTCCTGGTGGTTGGAGACGGACCCCAGAAAAAATATTATCAGCGACTTGCTCAATCTCTCGGTATCCTTCCGGCTGTTCGTTTCGTCGGCGCTATTTCCCATGCCCGATTGCCCCACTATTATACCGCGGCGACCCTGTACATCGCCCCCACATTAGGTGGTGAAGCGATGGGTATCGTCCTCCTGGAAGCAATGGCTTGTGCCCGACCGGTTATTGCCACAAACATAACCGGATATAATGAGATAATTGCCAATGGCTTAAACGGCATCCTTCTTCCGCCGGGAAACCATGACATTCTTGCCGATTCAACAATTACCCTTTTGCAATCGGACGAATCGCGAAAAAATTTAGCCCGACAGGCTCGTATCCGGGCAGAAGATTTCGGCTGGAATAAGATCGGCCGAGCCGTAGAAGCTATTTACCGCGACACAAAAGTATGAATAACAAACTAAAAATCTGTATTGTTTCTGCTGCTTACCGTCCGTATCCATCAGGGGTAAGCGAACACACCCATCATCTGGCTCTGGCTCTAAAGGAACTCGGCCAAGACGTTTCGATCCTAACCACCAATTTCCCGAAATTTAGACACCTCATGCAACACTCTCCAGAAGAAATCCCGGTCTACCGATTGGGCAGAGCGATTCTTGTCCCTTTAAACTACTCTTATGCCACCCTGCCGGTTGGCTTCAAATTACCAAGCCAGGTGGCAAATTTTCTTTATTCGCACAATTTTGATATTGTCCATTGCCATGGTCTTTTCTGGCCCGAAATCTCCTACTGGGCATTACGTTACAGCCGGACGACAAACTTAATAACTTTCCTCACTGCTGGATTTAAAATTCGCACCCGCGGCCGTCATCTATTCCGTTTATTGTTTCACCACCAACTCAAAAAAATTCACGGCCGAATTGCCATATCAAACCGGGCAAAAGCAGCAATCCACCCCTATCTTCCCGGAGAGTATCGGATAATTCCTTCTGGAGTAAATCTTCGTCTCTTCCACCCCGGTTATGACTCTTTACCGGAGACGAAAACTGTCCGTCCCACAATCCTATTTGTAGGCCGCCTTGACAAAAGAAAAGGACTCGAGCTGTTAATAAAAGCATTGCCTTTAATCCAAAAGGATATTCCCGATATTCAATTAATCGTTGTCGGTAAAGGCCCCATGGAAAAACGTTGTCGTAGTGGAGTAAAAAAAGCCGGATTACAAAAAGTAGTTCAGTTTGCTGGTGCGGTTAAACCCGACGATTTACCCCGTTACTACTGTAGTAGTAATGTCTTTTGTGCCCCTACACTGGGAGGAGAAACACAAGGAGTCGTACTGCTGGAGGCGATGGCTTGCGGTACACCGGTTGTCGCTTCTAATATTCCCGGGTACGATGAAACCGTCCAGGACGGAAAAGACGGACTTCTTTTCCCACCGGGGGATATTGAAGCACTCGCCCGTTCAATACTTAGGATTTTAAACGATAAAAAACTTAGAACCCAGATCGTAGAAAAAGGATACAAGAAAGTAAAAGATTATGCCTGGCCGGTAATTGCCCGGAAGACGCTGGCGTATTATCAGGACCTATTGGCACTCCGCTCTTAAAGCCTCGCTTAGCAAACCAAACTGCTCCAGGGTAATTTCCTCTGCCCTTATCTCTAGCGGCAGCTGGAGTTTTGAAAAAATCTTTTGACCAATTTCTTTTTCAATTCTCAAATTCAAACAAAGGTTATTTAATAAAGTCTTTCGCCGTTGCGGTGTAAAAGCGGCATGTACTACCCGCAAAAACCATTCCGGTTCCGAAACATAGATTGCCGGTTCAGAAAGCCGACTTAGCAGAAATGTAGTTGAAGTTACCCGGGGAGCAGGTTTAAAAAATTTTGCCGGAATGTCAAAAAGTCGCTTTTTGGCAAAACGATAGGAAGAAAGAACTGCGATTGCACCATAAGACTTTGTACCGGGTTGCGCCAGTATTCGCCGAACGAACTCGCGCTGGGCGGTTAAAACTGACAATTTCCAAGAAGTGAAATTGTCAATGAGTTTCAAAATAATCTGTGATGAAATGTTATAGGGGAGATTGCCGATTATCTTCAAATCGGTAAACTGTCCGATGTCAAATTTCAAGAAATCTTCTTGAATCAAAGTCAGATTTCCCGTTGACCCGAGTGTTTCACGGAGAAAATTTACCAGCCGCCTGTCAATCTCAACGGCAATAACCCGGCATCCCTTTTGTAATAATCGCCGGGTCAGAATTCCTTTACCGGGACCAATCTCCAACACTACATCTTCCGGCTGGGGTGTCAGGGCGGCAACCAATGCATCAGCAGTGCGTTGATGAGTTAAAAAAGATTGAGCAAACGACTTTATGGGCACAAAGGCAGTATCTGACATTTATTTATAAAAGTTAAATTATCTGGAAGCAACGCCGGGCATTTTCCCTGGTTAAAGCAGCGACCTCCACCGGTGACATCTGAAGAATCCCAGCAAGATATTTTATCGTAAAACGAATCAATGCCGGTTCGTTTCTCTTTCCCGGTCCCCGTTCCGGTTCCGGTATTAAATAAGGCGCGTCGCTCTCTACCATAATACGGTCCCGAGGAACAATCTCGGCTACTTCTATTAACCTCTTTTCGCCATAGGTTAAACTACCAGAAAAAGAGATATAAAATCCTTTTTCTATCGCCCACTCGGCAAACATTCTACCTTCCGAAAAACAGTGTAACACCCCTTTAAAATAACCGTGTTCCTCCAGTAAAGCGGTGGCTACCGAAGCGGCATCCCGGATGTGAATCACCATCGGGAGGCTGAGCATCCTTGCCAGTTCAATCTGCGCCCGGAAGGCAGTCTCTTGGTTCGCACGGGTAGAAAAACTGCGAAAAAAATCCAATCCCGTTTCCCCAATCGCTTTTACCTTTGGTTCAATACACATGTCTCTTAAACTCTGGATATCAATACTGCGGAAAGAATCCGCCTCGTGCGGATGGATGCCAACCGTGCAGTATATCCCCTCCAGTTTCCGACACAAATTAACCGTCTCCTGACTGTCCGGGACATTCATACTAACCGTTAACATTTCCCGTACACCCGCTTTATAAGCCCGTTGTAAAACTACACGCAGATCGTGGACAAATTGGTTATCGGTCAAATGGCAATGGGAATCAAATATAGTTAATCCATCGGGGTTAGCAGCACTTCGCCTCGGCATATTAACTCACAGTTGAACCGGTTTTTATCTCCCGATCAACGGTAATCAATGCGACATCTCCTCCATCCACCGCTGCCAGAAGCATCCCGTGGGACTCCACCCCTCTTATCGTAGCCGGAACAAGATTGGCGACTACCACAATACTTTTACCCACTAACTCCTCTGGCTGATAAGCGGTGCCAATCCCGGCAACGATTTGCCGTTCTTCTCCTCCCAGATCAATTTTTATCTTTATTAATTTTGTTGTCCCGCTAACGCGTTCGGCACCGATAACTTTAGCCACCCGTAACTCCACTTTTTTGAAATCTTCGATAGTGACCATTGTCCTTTCCTCTTTTTTTTCAACCGACTTCCCGGAATCATCTTTTTTACCCAATCGTGCGCGCTCCTGCACCACAATGGCTTCATCCAGTTTAGGAAAAAGAATTTCTGTCTCGCTCAGTTCGCTGGGTAATACCGGATTTGCTGCGTCATCCCATCTCCTTTTCCTCAGTTTCAACATCTTAGCGATTTTACGGCTGGTGAACGGCAAAAAGGGATAAAGCAGTATCTCCAGAGCCGAAACAAGACGGGCACAAACTGCCATTGTCTGCTCACAGCGCCGAGGATTTTCTTTGAAACTCCGCCAGGGTGCCTGCTGATCAAAATAACGATTGCCCAGCGCCGGCAAAGTCATAATTTCACGCGCCGCATCTTTAATCTGGAAGGAATCAATTAGCTTACCGATTCGCTCCGGTGCCTCGGCAATTACCTTGAGAACCGTCAATGATGCCTCATCATCGGCAGAAACGTCCGGTATCCTACCACCATAATTTTTCTGCAAGAATATTGCGACGCGGTTAACAAAATTTCCCAGAACATCAGCCAATTCATTATTGTTCCGAGCACGAAAATCCGCCCAGGTAAAATCAACATCTCTGTTTTCTGGTAAATTAACCGCCAGGGCATAGCGCAAAGGATCTGGCGAGAACCGTTTTAGATAGTCAGGCAACCAGATCGCCCAGTTCCGAGAGGTAGATAATTTTGCCCCTTCCAAATTTAAAAACTCATTAGCCGGGATTTCTGCCGGCAGAACGTAACCACCATGTGCCATCAACATCGCCGGCCACACGATAGCATGAAAAACAATATTGTCTTTGCCGATAAAATGAACCAGCCTCGTTTTTTCATCTTCCCAGTAATCACGCCATAAATCTGGCTTCCCCTGTTTTTCTGCCCACTCCTTTGTTGAGGAAATATAGCCAATTGGCGCATCAAACCAGACATACATTACCTTGCCCTGTGCCTCGGGTAAAGGAACAGGAACTCCCCACGAGAGATCACGAGTAATTGGACGGTCAGCAAGTCCGCGTTTAAACCAGCCTTCACAGAACCGTTTAACGTTAGATTTCCAGTGTTCTTTGCTGGCAATCCACTCGGCTAACCTGTTTTCAAAGTGGGAAAGTTTGAAGAACCAATGGGTTGTTTCCTTATCAACTGGCGTGGCGCCACAGGTCTTACATTTTGGCTCAAGCAATTCAAAAGGTTCCAACCATTTTCCACAGCTCTCGCATTGGTCCCCTCTTGCCCCGGTTGCCTCACAATTCGGACAAACACCTTCAACATACCGGTCAGCGAGAAACATCCGACACCGGGAGCAATAAAGTTGACGTGTGGTTTTGGAAACAATATGCCCGTTTTCATAAACTTTAAGAAAAAACTGCTGGGCGGTTTGATAATGCAGGGATGACGAAGTCCGAGAGTAGTTATCAAATTCAATGCCGAAATCAATAAACGAACGCTGAATTGACGGGTGGTACCGATCCACCAGCTGCTGGGGGGTTATCCCTGCTTGCTGGGCGGCAATAGTAATGGGCACCCCGTGTTCATCTGAACCACAAATATAAACAACATCCGCCCCCTTCAACCGCTGATATTTCACATAAATATCAGCGGGCAGATAGGCACCGGCAAGGTGCCCAAAATGAATTTCGCCATTGGCATAAGGTAAAGCGCTTGTAACCAGTATTTTCACAACAATAAGATTAACAACCATCAAAATAAAGTCAATAGACATCAGCGGTTAAACCTTTACACCACCCCATCTCCGAGTAAAATAATGTTGATGATTAAACCTTTCGTAACCCACGGCACGACTATTATTGGCGTTCGTCGTGGTGCCCAGATAGCGATGGCCTCTGATGGCCAGGTAACGACGGGTGAAACAATCCTCAAACACAATGCTCGTAAGATTCGTAAGTTGCATAATGGAAAAGTACTGGTCGGGTTTGCCGGTGCAACCGCCGACGCTTTTACCCTTTTTGAAAGGTTTGAGGCAAAAATTGAAGAGTTTTCCGGAAATCTACCCCGGGCGGTGGTGGAACTTGCCAAAGACTGGCGCACCGACCGGGTCCTCCGTCGGCTGGAGGCACTGCTGGGGATCATGGACCAGCAATACTCATATGTTGTTTCCGGCGCCGGTGATGTCATTGAACCTGATGACGGTGTCGTTGCCATCGGTTCAGGAGGTGCCTATGCGCTGGTTGCCGCCCGCTTGCTTCTGAAACACACCCAGTTGCCCGCCGATGTCGTTGCCCGCGAAGCAATCCACGCCGCTGCCCGGGTCTGCGTTTATACCAACACCGAAGTTTTTGTTGAAACTATCTGATTATTAATTGATCTTCTTATTAATTGATCTTCAGAACATCGGCGATAGAATAAAAGCCCGGGTTTTTGCCGACGATCCAACGAATCGCCGCAATTACTCCGCTGGCGAAGGCAACACGACTCTCGGCCCGGTGATATAACTCCAGGATTTCACCCGCCCCGGCAAAAAGCACCCGGTGTTCACCAATAACATCCCCTATCCGGATTGCACTAACTCCTATCGACTTCTCCATCAATTTTTCTTTTATCCCCTCTTCTATTAAACGGGCGGTCCCGGATGGCGCATCCTTTTTCTTTTTATGATGGGTTTCAATAATATGAATGTCCCAATCCTGCCCCAGAATACTGGTTGCCACCTCAACTAATTTCCTTAAAACCGCTATTCCCATAGAAAAATTAGGCGCATAGACAATTGGAATCTTTTCTCCCTTCAGTTTCATCTCCTCAACATCCCGTTCGGAAAATCCGGTTACTCCGGTGATAAACGGCCTTCTTGCTTTCGCACACAATCGGAGATTCGCCGTCACTGACTGGGGGGTAGAAAAGTCAACTACCACATCGCCTTTCTCTATCACCTGAGCAAGTTCGGACACTACGATTCCTGAACCAATATGTTTACCAATTAGCGGATGCCCTCCCGCCTCAACACCGGCAATGAGTTCCATATCCGATTGAAGGGTAATAAAACGAACTATCTCTGAACCCATCCGACCACCGGCGCCAACGACAATAATCTTGAGCATTTATACCTTCAGGTTTAAACCGTACTGTTCCAGTGCCCGGCGCAAAACCGGCTCATTGTCCGGGCTCAAAGGGCAAAGAGGCAACCTCGGCTCACCCGCTGGCATCCCGAGAAGGTTCATCGCCGCCTTTACTGGAATCGGGTTGGTCTCAATAAACAGCGCCTTAATTAATGGAAAAAGTTTTAAATGGTATTTTCTCGCCGTGGCGATTTCTCCTGCCAAACAATCGCGCACCATTCTCTCCACATCGCCAGGCACAATATTGGATACCACGGAAATCACCCCTTTCCCGCCGAGCGCAAGAATCGGCAATGTCAACGAGTCATCACCGGAGAGAACGACAATCCGCTCACCACACCGGACAATAATTTCACTCGTCTGGTCAATACTGCCCGACGCCTCCTTCACCGCCACGATGTTGGCACAGTCCCTTGCCAGCCGTTCAACTGTCGCCGGCAGGACATTCACCACACTCCGGGGTGGAATATTGTACACAATCAAAGGCAAATCGCTTGCTTCGGCACAGGCACGAAAATGACGATAAAGCCCTTCCTGAGTTGGTTTGTTGTAATAGGGGGCAACCACCAGCACCGCATCAGCCCCCAGTTCGGCTGCCCGTTTTATCTGCTTTACCGATTTTGCGGTGTTATTGGTACCGGCACCGGCGATAACCGGAACCTTGCCCTTTACTTCGGCAACCGCGGTGGCAACAACCAGGTCCCATTCCTCCTCGGTTAAACTCGGTGCCTCACCGGTAGAACCACAGACAAGCACACCGCTCACCCCGGTGCTTAACTGAAACTGAATGTTTCGCCTCATTCCCTCAACGTCAATTTGACCATTAAAGAAAGGTGTTATTAAAGCGGTAATACATCCGTTGAACATTATTCCCCCTTACTAAAGCGGTGGAGTAATATTCTCCGTAACCGCTCCGGTATTAAATCCGAGAATCCGGTCAACGTCTTCACCGGTCAAAACCTCTTTTTCTAAAAGCGCTTTTGCCAGAGCATCAAGTTTCTCCCGATTTTCCGCTAGTAACTGATGCGCCCGCGCCGCCTGGGTATCCACAATCATTTTGATTTCAGAATCAATTAACTGAGCAGTCTGCTCGGAAAACGTCCGGTGTAATCCCAGTTCCCGACCGAGAAAAATTTCTTCTTCACTTTTTCCGAATGTCAACGGTCCCAGTTTTTCACTCATTCCCCACTCAGTTACCATTCGCCGAGCAAGAATTGTTGCCCGGTCAATGTCGTCCCGGGAACCGGTTGATGTGTCGCCAAAGACAATTATTTCCGCTGCCCTTCCCCCTAACATCACCGCCAGTTGATTCAAACAGTACTCCCGGGAATAAATGCGTTTGTCATCCATTGGCAACTGCTGAGTAACACCCAACGCCCTGCCCCGGGGAATAATGGTCACTTTGTGAATCGGGTCGGTCCCCGGGGTTAATTTAGAAACCAAGGCATGTCCGGCTTCATGATAAGCAATCCAGCGTTTCTCCTGGTCGCTTATCAATAAACTTCTTCGCTCAACTCCCATCAGAACCTTATCCTTGGCGTCTTCAAAGTCCTGCATTGTTACCGCGGTCCGCGCCCGCCGTGCCGCAAGCAGTGCCGCCTCGTTAACCATATTCGCCAGATCGGCCCCGGAAAACCCCGGAGTCCCTCGTGCCAGAACTTTAGCATCAACATCCGGGGCAACGGTAATTTTGCGAATGTGAACCCGGAGAATTCCCTCCCGTCCCTGGACATCGGGCAGGTCAACCACAATCCGGCGGTCAAACCTGCCCGGACGCAGAAGCGCCGGGTCAAGAATATCCGGCCGGTTGGTCGCCGCCATAATTATAACCCCGTCCGTTGCCTCAAACCCGTCCATTTCCACCAGCAGTTGATTGAGCGTCTGCTCCCGTTCGTCATGCCCCCCACCTAATCCCGCCCCGCGCTGGCGTCCTACCGCATCAATCTCGTCAATAAAAATGATACAGGGGGCATTGCGTTTACCTTGTTCAAAGAGGTCCCGGACCCGTGCCGCACCTACCCCAACAAACATTTCCACAAAATCCGAGCCGGAAATGGACAGAAATGGCACCCCCGCCTCTCCGGCAACCGCTTTGGCGAGTAAAGTCTTCCCGGTCCCGGTCGGCCCCACCAAAAGCACACCTTTGGGAATCCTGCCCCCGAGTCGCTGAAATTTCTGCGGCGATTTGAGAAAGGCAATAACCTCCTGCAACTCTTCCTTTGCCTCCTCTACCCCGGCAACGTCATTGAATGTTATCCGCGGACGGTCCGATGTCACCAGCCGCGCCCGAGACCTGCCGAATGTAAATGCCCGGTCCTGCCCGGAAGACATCCGGCGCATAAAAATCACCCATACTCCGATAACCAAAACCCAGGGTAAAATTGAGATGAGTAAAGTTGGCCACTGGGAACGTTCCCGGGCATCAATGTACACCTCATTGCGTAACAGCCGGGAAATAAGTTCGGGGTCGTTCTGCGGCGCGGTGGTTTTAAATTCGGTGTAAGCAATCTTGTTCTTATCGCTCTGAATTTCTGCGGGCTGACGCAAACTACCGCTGATATCCTGTTCTGTGATTGTCACCCGGCTGACGTTTTTTGCCTCCACCTGCTTGATGAATTCGGTGTAGGTTATCCTCGTTGCCCCGAGCCGGCGTTGAGAAAAAAAATTCCAGGCAACCCAAGCAGCGACAAATACCAGGACCCAGACTAGAAGCGAACCAAACGCCCGCCCTGCTGATGGTTTAATCGCCATTCTCAACCTGTAGCCGGCAAACCGGCACGGTCAATACCCGATCTTTTATTGTTAACGCCAGGGTTCCCTTTAGATGATACATTCCCCTTTTTCTTTTTTCAATTAATGCGATCACCCCCGTTATCATTTCGGCGTCAAGTTCAGGGAACAATTGTCTCAACATTCGTCGCTTTAAAACATTATTATAAGAATTAAACTCCTCTATGTCAATTGTTGCCCACCGGCCACTGAATTTTGCTATTCTTTCCAGTATCCGAGTCGCAAGAAAATCAAGAAACAGGTCCTCAGCAGCAATTATCTCTGTCCCCCGGGAAACATTCTCCACCGCCGCCGGATTAATCCGTTCCAGAACCGGCACTACCTCCTGCCGGATAATATTGCGCATAAAACGTTCATCCTGATTGGTTTCGTCCTCCATCCACTTTATCTCCCGTGCCTGCAGATAAGAACGAATTGCCTCGCGCCTTAACTTTAAAAGCGGACGAACAAAAATCCCCCGCCAGATCGGTATCCCGGCAACACCCCGCATTCCCGCACCCCGGACCAGGTTCAAAATCACCGTCTCCAGATTGTCATCGGCATTATGCCCCAGTGCCACCCGCTGACAGTCCAGTTTTCTTGCCACCCGTTGATAATGATAATAGCGCAACTTCCTCCCTGCTGCTTCAATCCCCAGTTTGTGCCGTCGGGCATAATCGGCAACATTCACCCGCACCACTGTCAACGGAATCTGCCATTCGGTCATCAACTCCCGCACAAAATCCTCGTCCTGCTGGGCAGTTGAGCGCAAACGGTGATTGATATGAATGGCAAAAAGTTCCAGCTGCCACTTCTCCCTTACCAATTTCAAAAGGTCGGCAAGACCCACCGAATCTGCGCCACCGGAAACGCCAATCAAAACCCGGCTCTTTTCTTCAATAAGATTATACCCCTTAACCGTATCAAGAAACTGGTGCAGAACAGAAAGCCTCTTCACTACTAAAATATTAGAACAAACTTTCCCTCTCGTCAACCCACCAACAAAAGCCCGAAAACATTTACCGTGGTATCGCCCTTCTCTTCGGTACGATAGAAACAGAAAAAATCTGCGCGTCAAGCACTAAAATTTTAGCATTTATCAAATGATTAAAACCGGTAAAATTTGCCAATGGGGTCAAAATTTTCAGATGGGGAAAAATAACGCACCTAACATTTTGCCTTGGCCGAAAATTTACCGGCACCCCTCCCCCACTCCCCGGCTGCCCCACCTTAAGCAAGGAAAACCGTTAAACAAAACAACAAAGTATTAAATAGTTCGCCAATTAACAGCACCGGTGAAAATAGAACTCGCGGGCCAGATGCCCAAAATGGTCCGGAAAAACCTCTGTCATTCTATTGCATAAAAATTATCTTATCCGGTTCCTTAAGTGATAATAAAAAAGATACCTATGCAACCCAGAAAGTTGATTAACCTCCTGTTATTTCAGGATATATCCGGAGATGTTATATATATTTAAACCGGCAGTTCTTTCAACCAGCATGGAAAAGAATAACCCCTCGGGTGGTCTATTGCCTCAGGAGAGGTCAAATAATTCTGAGGGTCTTGTTACGGGTTCACATAATACGCAAATCTTAGTATGCAGTTATTTGTTCCGTATATTTGCCGGCGGATTAGAAATTACTTTTTCTTGACGCCCAAATCAGACTGATTAACATTCTAATGGATATGGACAAAGAACAATCTCTCGTCGCTTATTTTGAAAAACCCGGGAAGGTCAATACCGCCAGAACGATAAGTTACGCCCTTCTCCGGGCAGAAGCGCTCAGAATTAAACACCTTGTCGTCGCCTCCACTACCGGTGCCACAGCATTAAAACTGGTACAGAAGGCCAAACATAAATATCACATTGTCTGCGTTACCCATCACACCGGTTTTGCTCAACCCGGAAAGCGGGAAATACCCTCTGCCACCGAGAAAAAACTTATCGCCTCAGGAGTATCGTTATTATGCACCACTCATCTATTTGCCGGAATTGACCGGGCGGTCCGGTTAAAATTCGGCGGCTTGGCTCCGGCAGAAATCGTTGCCAACACCTATCGCACCTTGGGCGAAGGGGTAAAGGTCGCCGTAGAAATCGCCGGCATGGCCCTTGATGCCGGGCTTATTCCATACGGAGAAAACGTTATCAGCATTGCCGGAACCGGCATCGGTGCTGATACCGCCATCGTCATCCAACCAGCCCATTCCAACCGTTTTTTTGAAACTAGAATTAAAGAGATAATCTGCAAACCATTTAATTGGTAAAGGAGGAAAAATGGCTGAATGTCCGTTTTGCCAGATTGTCGCCGGAAAGGCACCCGCCCGCCGGGTCTATGAGGACGAGCACACCCTCGCCTTTTTAGACCTTTACCCCATCTCCCGGGGGCACAGTCTGGTAATCCCCAAAAAACACATTCAGTGGTTTACCGACATTACACCTCAGGACAATATTGCCGGACCATTTCTGCGCGCCTGTTACCTCGTAGCACGGAAAATAAAACACGCCTTTGACTGTGAGTACATTACCCTTCTTTTGCGGGGCACCCGTGTACCTCATGTCCATATGTTACTCATTCCAACCATTAAAGGCGAAGAAAACCTTCTTGATAAAACCTTAAACCTGCACCATTTCTGTCAGGTGCAATTGAAACCACCGTTCTCCGAATCAGAACTTGATACTATTGCCGAAAAAATTCGTTCCGCATCCCCTTAACCCCAACCTCAATTAACGACAAGGAGGGGCGGCGTTGTGCTACCCCTCCCTATGGCTACTCATTTCTCCTATTCTACTATCAGTTTCCGGGTCACACTGATACCGTCGCCGGTCAACCTGAGTAAATAAACACCCGCCTTTAATCCCGACAGGTTCAGGGCGTTTCTGTTACCACCTGCCCATTGGGTTAGAACTTTTCTCCCCGTAATGTCAAAAATATCGGCTTTCAGTGTTCCTTTCGTTTCTATTACAAGTAAATTCCGCCCGATTAATGGATTGGGTATGAGCAACCAACGATTCTCCTCATCTTGGATAGTCGCCATTACGCTGGTGCGGGATGGCGAGCCAGCAAAAACTGTATCTGCCACAACATAACGCCAGAGTTCAGGTGTCTTGTTGCCCTTCAAGGCGAAGAAAACGCCGTCTTCATAAAACACAATGTCACCGCCACCCTTAACTCGCTTCTTTCTGCCGGTGGAACCAACCGAAGGCATTGTATCCAGTTCTACCCAGGAATCACCCAGCGCATCGTATCTCCAGAACTCACAGGTATTGCCCCCCTTAAGCGCATAAATGGCGTCATTGTACCAGGTACCCGCGCTACCTTCTTTACATTTTTTTGCCTTGCCCAACCTGCCAATAAAGGGCATACCCCGCAGCTGGGTGGTAAACCAGGTATCGGCAAGCACATCGTATTTCCATAATTCATGATACTTTCCCTTGTGGGCATAGATGTAAAACTTACCCTGCCCCGGACGCGCCTGATAAGCAAGCCAAGAACCGCGGTCCCATCTTCTTCCCGTCAACGTTAGTGGCGCCGGTGCCAAGGTCTCCCAGGAATTGCTGATGGTATTAAACCGATAGAATTCATCGGTATACCCCTTCAACAGGTAGACATAGCCGGTATCGGTACGAGGTCTTTTGATATACAACATATCCGTTCCTGCCTTTACCCGCTTTCCGCTACTTCCCAGTGGTACATCAATCAACTGTTCCCATAAATTCAGTTCCACATTGTAGCGCCAGAATCCAAGTGTATTGTTCCCCTTGGTTGCGTAAATGTAATCACCGCCTGCCACTCCTACTGATGCCCTTCGGGGATATCTCCCCTCTCTACCCAGGGGCATGGAAGACAATTGATGCCAGGTATCGGCAATCGGGTTGTAGATATAAAAATCACCTACTTTATTACCCTTGAGCGCAAACAGATAACGAACGCCAGCAATTCTCATCTGGGTAATCCATCCGCCATCGCCAACGCCTTTATTAGAAGGGAATAGTGGAACCGGCTTAACCTCATGCCAGCCATAGGGCCAGTGGGGTATAATGCGCACCACAAATTCTACGCTGCGCACATCATCACCAGGAAATGTATCGTTAATGCAGAAGGTGGAACACCTCGCCCGCCACGTCCCGGGAGTCAGGAAGGTATAAGGAGAAAAGTTAATAATCGTATCCCGGTTATCGGCAAGATTCGCTATCACCGCCGACTCTGAGTAGACGACACTTCCACCCGGATTGAGTAACTGGAAATAGGCGGTAAACCCTACCGCCTCTCTTCCCCGATTCCACCAGCGCCCCCGCGGAGTTATTACCGTTCCACTATCAACAGTTCCGGCCGGTGCTTGAATTTGAAACATCTCGATATTAGTATTGACCACGAAAAATGTTCCCTCGCGCCAATCGTTGGTTTGGTTCTTGTCCATAACCGCCACGGTTGAACAGCGCACCGTCCAGACGCCGGCTTCGTTGATGGTAAACACCGGGAAAATTAATGTCGTCTCAGCCTGAGATGCCAGTGCGGTTATACCTAGCGATTCAGTGTAAACCCTGTTTCCTCCGGGAGTAATAAGAAAACAAAACACCCGCAAGTCAGTGGTATAATTGCCGAAGTTCCGCCCAATCACCGTAGGAACCACAACGCTGGCTCTGGGGATTGTTCCGGACGGATAAAGGATGTCACTAATTCCAACATCAACCAGTTCTCCCCGAATATAGTATACGTCGTTATCACCATCGGTGTTATCGTACCAAGCGATATGCAGGTCATCGTAATTTCCAACCGCCAGAGCCGGAGTTAAAACACTGGAACCACTGCTCCGATTGGTCAATTGCATTACCTCTGACCATGCTCCAGCTCGTTTCTGACGGTACAAAACCTCCTGCCGAGATCTGGAAACATCGGTATAACCACGCCAGACACAGTGTGCTGCTCCATCTGGGGCCACCACCACTACCGGATCGTATTGCGAACCATCACCATAGGTGCTTACAATTTCGGTTGAACTCCAGCCAGAAGCGGTCCGAACCCGATAGAATATACGGTCATTGGCATTCCCTGGAATATCGCCATTCCAGACCACGTGCACAGCCGTACCTGCGGTGTCTACCGATACTGCGGGTGCAAACATCGCTGCGTTGGGATTAACATCAGAAACCTGCTCAATATCTCTCCAGACCCCGGTACCGGTCCGCCACCGATAGAATATCTGTTGATAACCCGAAACCTTCCGGCGCCAGACGACATAGACACTGTCCGAACGGTCAACCGCCACAGAGGCGTTTTCATTAGAATCACTGGGTGCCTGGTCAACTGTCGTAATTGAACCCCACCCAACGCCCGGAGTATATTCAATATGCCTGATCCGAAAATAAGTGGGGCTACTTGCATCCCGGCCATACCACACAACGTGAACGTTATCACCACCAGGACGACAGACAATAGAAGGATAATAATTAAGATAGTTGCCTCCGGGGTAATACAACTGCAAAGAGTCCCCCCAGGTTTCGGTGGCTACGCTCCATTTCTTATACCAGACTCCATAAGTACCGGTTCCTGATGAATGGTACCAGACCACATGGACGTTACCCGAATAATCACAGGCCACTGCCGGACGATAAACTGCCTGGGCCTGATTGGTAACCTGAACCACCGCCCCCCAACTGCCGCTTTGTTTTGACCATTTCCGATAATACACCTGATTGGTTCCGGTTCGATTGTCATACCATACCACGTGGACGTTACCGCCGGTATCGGTTGCTATCGTATGTTGATAACCATAGCCCATATACTGGGCAACACCGTCATCGGAGAGGTTGGTAATCCCTCCCCAACCATCGGTATCCGCAACTTGGGTTCCGGCAGTCCCGGCAATTAAAAAAACCGGAACCAAGAGCAGAAATACCCTAAATGTCCTCATTTTTGCCTCCTGATTATTTTATCCGCCCTCTGGTTACTTATTTTTCTTTGGCCAACTGTAAATTCTGGGAATAGAGACGTAACCCATATTATATTCCCCCCCCGCCTCTGTTTTGTCAAGAAATATTTTAAAACCGGCACCTCAATTACAAACTACCGCTTCGCTATGTAATTTTTTCACCTGATTATTCTTTCAGATCCGACTCCCACATCACCCCAGAAGTTTCTCACCACGCCTTCTTTTCTTTATTTACCATTAAACACTGGATTAGTGAAATCATATTCTACTGAACCATCTACTACAGCATCGCCGCCGATCCGCGCTGCATCTGGACGTTGAGATGCTGGTAGTCGGGAGTCTACCCAGACCGCCATCGCCCGCCACCGGGCGGATGACAATAGTGAATCCTCATAAAGATAAACCCAGACCACTCGCACCCGCCTTCTCCGGCAACGGTTATAATTGTCCAGAACTGAAAACAGCGTCCAGTCTAAAATTGCCCTTATTGTGTCCGGGGCAGAAGTAGATTTAACAATTACACTGACGGCCAGTCTTTTCTGCCCTGAAACAGACACATCCCGAATCTCTAACAACCGATAATCCGGCCGGGGAGAAAATGGTCTGGGGAAAACCGCCGGTCGCGCTTTTCCCCTCACTCCAAAAATCATAATGCTCAATATCGCGATCCCACTCAGAGTCACCACCGCTAACCAGTATTCTCGTCGCCGATGGGCTTTTGCCCGCGTAATTATCCGATCCGCCAGCCCACTCTTTTTATTTTCTTCATCGGTTTTTACCCGCTGTTTCCTCTGCAAATCAACCACGACAAAATCTTAATCGCCCCCATTACGAATGCAAGTGTTGTATTCTCCCGGTTCCGTTCTTTATTCCCGCGCCGTGAGTTTACCACCGAAACAACTTGCTTGACAGGGAATTTTTTCTTTCTATACTATATCTAGGAAGTTGGAAATCCTATGTGCCCTCGGCAAAAATTCGGAGTAGGTCATTCTATAAATATCTGACTCTTATTGCCGGGAGAATAGATTAGATATAGATAAAGGTGATCAGCACTAAGGGCGCATCAATTTAAATCTAAAGGAGCAACGATGACTCAGGAAGAACTGAAGAGTAAAAAAATCAGCGAACTCTACGATATCGCTCAATCTTTGAACATCCCTGACTATCGGGAAAAGAAAAAGCACGGCTTAATTATGGCAATTTTAGAAGCAGAAGCACGGCAGCGAGCAACCACCGAAGGTGGTGAAGGTGGCGTCCAGGTAGACGGCGTCCTGGAAATACTTGAAGACGGTTTCGGTTTTCTGCGTTCCCCAGAATACAGTTACCTTCCCTCCGCGGACGATATCTATGTTTCCCCCTCTCAAATCAAACGCTTTGGTTTGCGCACCGGGGATACTATTACCGGACTGGCAAGACCCCCGAAAAACAGTGAACGGTATTTTGCCTTACTAAAAATTGAAACAATAAACGGTGTTCCCCTTGCTGAAGGACGCCCCCATATTCCGTTTGATGCCCTGACCCCCCTGTACCCACAAGAACGTATCCGCCTTGAAGTTACGGAGCGCAATGACCTCTCCATGCGGGTGGTAGACCTTTTTACTCCAATCGGCAAGGGACAACGGGGGCTGATTGTCTCTCCACCCCGGGCGGGAAAAACGGTACTACTTCAAAAAATAGCCAACAGCATTACTATAAATCATCCTGAAATCAAATTAATCATCCTGTTAATTGACGAACGCCCCGAGGAAGTAACTGACATGGAGCGCTCGGTAAAGGCAGAAGTAATAAGTTCTACATTTGACGAAGCACCAGAGAGACACGTCCAGGTTGCTGACATGGTTCTGGAAAAGGCCAAACGGCTGGTAGAAAACAAACACGATGTGGTCATCTTGCTTGACTCAATCACTAGGCTGGCCCGCGCCCATAACCTGGTCGTCCCCCACTCCGGTCGCACCCTTTCCGGCGGATTGGATTCCAACGCCCTCCAGAAACCCAAAAAATTCTTCGGTTCGGCCCGCAATATTGAAGAAGGCGGCAGCCTTACGGTAATCGCTACCGCCCTGATTGAAACCGGCTCCCGAATGGATGAAGTCATCTTCGAAGAATTCAAGGGAACGGGCAATATGGAACTAATCCTTGACCGACGATTGGCAGACCGGCGGATTTTCCCCGCAATTGACCTGCAACGTTCGGGCACCCGTAAAGAAGAACTTTTGCTTTCCGAGTTTGAGCTCAACCGCATATGGATACTTCGTAAACTTCTCGCCGAACTCAACCCGGTAGAAATGATGGAATTTGTCCTTGACAAAATGCGTCTAACACGGAATAATAAAGAGTTTTTAGATTCAATGAGTGAAAGCTAAAAACAGGAGAAAATATAATATGAAACCCAAAATTCACCCCAAGTACAGTGAATGCGTGGTCACCTGCGCCTGCGGCAACACATTTAAAACCCGTTCCACCAAGCCTAAACTTCATGTAGAGATCTGTTCTGCTTGCCATCCTTTTTTTACAGGCAAACAGAAAATAGTTGACACTGCCGGCAGAGTAGAAAAATTCCGCCGCCGCTATGGCCAAAGCGACACCGCACCGAAAAAGAAATAAATAACATCGCTCGTGAGTGAACAGTTAGACGCCCTTGCCGAAAGGCTTAAAAGAATTAAGGAGTTTCTTTGACATTGAACAACTCCGGGAAGAACTCAATCGTTTAAACAACGCCTCGGCTAAATCGGATTTCTGGAACGACAACAAGCAGGCACAGACAATTATGCGGCGGGTCGCAATGCTCTCGGACCTCGTTGACCGGGTTAATCAATTAGAACAGGACCTGATGGAAACCAACGCTCTGGAAGAACTGTTTGCGGCTGAAGAAGACGCCCGGGTTCTGAATGAACTACAGGAACACATAAACCGGATTCAGAAAAACCTCGTAGCGTTGGAGGAAAGAGCGCTGTTCAATTCCCCGGAGGATAATCGTCCCGCCATTCTCTCTATCCACCCCGGTGCCGGTGGCACTGAATCTTGTGATTGGGCAGAAATGCTCCTCCGTCTGTACATTCATTACATCGAAAATCAAGGATTGCGTTATGAAATCCTCGACATTCAACCCAATGAAGAAGCGGGTATCAAAGATGCAACACTGGAAGTTACCGGTCCTTACGCCTATGGACTGCTCAAATCAGAAATGGGTGTCCATCGCTTGGTCCGTATATCCCCCTTTGATGCTAACCGCCGCCGTCACACCAGTTTCGTGGCAGTTACGGTTCTCCCTGCAGTAGATGAAATTGAAGTTGAAATTAATCCCAGCGACCTAAAAATTGAGACCTTTCGTGCCGGTGGGCATGGTGGACAAAACGTTAACAAAGTTAGCTCTGCTGTCCGGATTATCCACATTCCCACCGGGATTGTCGTAACCTGTCAGAATGAACGCTCCCAGTTTCAAAATCGCCAGAATGCTCTGAAAGTGCTCCGATCCCGTCTCTATAATTACTACAAAAGAATACGGGATGCCGAAATGGAAAAATACGAAGCGGCAAAAACGGATATTGCCTGGGGGCATCAGATTCGTTCTTATATTCTATTTCCGTATCAACTGGTAAAAGACCATCGCACTGGTTTGGAAATCAGAGATATCACGGCTGTTCTGGACGGACACATAGAAGATTTTGTTCACGCCTATCTGACGCAAAAATCAGACCTCCGATAGCCGCGTAATTTCTTGACAAGAGGGCTTTTCCCTTTTTAAAATAAACTACATAACTAATCATATTATAAGGAGGCAAAATGAAAGCCACTGTGGATAAAGAACTGTGCACGGGCTGTGGCCTGTGTGTAGACAGCTGCCCGGATGTATTTGAGCTGGATGGTGACACCGCTGTCGTAAAGGTGGACACGGTCCCGGAAGGCGCAGAAGAGTGTGTCCAGCAGGCAGCAGAAGACTGTCCCGCGAGTGCAATTAAAGTAGAATAATTCTAATTACAACATTACGTTAACGCAAAGCGGCGTTTATCTGTTTCCGTAAACGGGCAAGGTCAATAGAACTTCCCCTTATTCGGAAACGCCGTTTTTTGTTGTGTTCTTCATCAGCAAGAATTTCACCACTTTCTAAAAGGCGTGCGATTAAATCCCAGCGATCACTTGGAACGGTAAAGGTTCTAATTACCATCTGCTTCTCTACAAACCGGACGAGCCTTCCCAATAAACTGTTAATACCTTCTCCGGTAAGCGCAGAGACAAATACCGCTTGCGGGTAATACTTTCTTAACCGCTCAATAACCATATTATCAAAAACGCGGTCAATCTTATTGAATACTAACAACTTTGGTTTGTCCTTGGCTCCGATATTGGCCAACGTTTCATTTACCACTTCAATTCTCTGCTCCACCGCCTCACCACTTGCATCGGCGACATGAATTATCAGATCCGCCTCCCTGATTTCTGCTAATGTTGACCGAAAACTTGCCACCAGCTGAAGAGGCAGATTGCGGATAAATCCAACCGTATCGGTTACTAACACACGGTGAAAAGGCTTCAGTACCAGAAGCCGGGTACTGGCATCCAGTGTAGCAAAAAGTTGCGAAGAAACTTTTGCCTGAGAATTGGTCAATCTGTTAAATAAAGTTGACTTACCGGCATTGGTATAACCGGCGATAGAAAACTGAATAAAATCGCTCCGCCGTTTCCGCTGGATTATCCGTTCCTGTTCCACTTGATTTAGTTTTCTACGCAATGCGGTTATCCGCTGCTCAATCCGCCGCCGGTCCAGTTCCAGTTTCGTTTCACCGGGCCCTCTTGTTCCGATACCACCGCCCAATCGTGACATCGCCACGCCCAATCCCGTCAATCTGGTTTTATAATACTCCAGCTGAGCAAGTTCCACCTGAACTTTGGCTTCGGCAGTCCGGGCATGAAGAGCAAAAATATCCAGAATCACCGCTGTTCGGTCAACAACCCTCACACTAATAATATCCTCAAGATTTCGCAGTTGCGTGGGAGTCAATTCATCCTCAAATACTACCAATTCAATGCCGTGACTGCGACATATGTCTCTGATTTCCTCCGCTTTACCTCGCCCTATCAGAGTTGCCGGCTCCGGTTGTGGCCGAACGCTAATAATTTTCTCTACGACCGTCCCTCCCGAGGTTCTAACCAGCGCCGCCAACTCTTCTAATGCCTCTATCTTTGCCCACCGTTCATTTCCGGTCTTTATCACCCCAACCAACAAAATTCGGGACTTCATTGCTGATTCTGTTTTAATACATAGATTACCCGCCGGACAAAAGTTAAAAAGGTGCCCAGTGCCATTAAACCAATACCAAACGGCAAATACCTTTTTCCCAAAATCAACGCACTAAATATCAAAAGGCTAACCCGCACCGGCCGCTCAAAGAAACCAACCTGACAATTCTTCCCAAGACCCTCTGCCCGTGCCCGGACATAACTGACCAAAAAAGAAAAAAGTAACGTTACAAAAGTCAACAAAACTGCCCAACGGTTGTTCAGAAAATAATACCAACCGACACCGATAAGTATCGTCCCTTCACTGAGACGATCAACGGTTGAATCAAGAAACGCTCCCGGAGCAGAAACCTTGCCTGACAAACGCGAAAGTTCGCCATCAATGGTATCGCATAAACCCACAAAAAAGACAGTTATCCCTGCCCAAATAAACCATCCCTTGGCAAAAAGAACTGCAGCTAATATACTTAACGGTACAGCACTGAGGGTAACCGCCGTAGGAGAAATTTTCAAATGAGCCAGAAGCCTTATCAGGGGCTTTATCAGCCTTCTTCCCCGCTCTTTAGTCTCTTGCCTCATAACCCGCAACCACCACTACCGTCTCACCCTTTAATTCTCTATCCGCAATTTGGTCCAGTAACTCGGTAAAAGTTCCCCGCAGCACTTCTTCAAATTTTTTGGTTAGCTCCCGGCAAATTACCGCCCTCCTTTCCCCCCAGAGTTCTTTCATCTCTGTCAGTAATTGCTTTACCCGCCGTGCCGATTCATAAAATATCATCGTACGTTCTTCCCGAATAAGAACCGCCAACCGTTTTCGACGTCGCCCTGCTCTTTTAGGTAAAAACCCTTCAAAGACAAAACGGTCGGAAGGCAAACCAGATACCACCAATGCCGCCAGCAAACCTGATGCCCCTGGAACTGGAATAATCCGAGTCCCCTGCTTTACTGCTTCACGAATCAAATAAAATCCCGGATCGGATATCCCCGGTGTCCCGGCATCACTTACCAATGCCACCCTTTTGTGCTGGGCGAGTAAATTAAGAATCAACGGCGTGCGGCGAAGCTTATTGTACTCGTGATAGGAAATCATTTGATTCTCAATGTTGAAATGTTTAAGCAACATCCCTGTTCTCCGGGTATCCTCACAGGCAATTAAATCAACATGGGCAAGCACATACCGGGCTCGTGGCGTCATATCATCAAGATTGCCGATTGGTGTTGAAACTACATATAACCCTGGAAGCATCTCCATTTATCCAACCGGATTACAGTTCAAAGAATTCCACCGCTTTAGCAACGGTATCAAGCACCGCAACTGTACTCTTGCCGGTAAGCCAACCGCATGCCTCACCGGGATTAACCACCACCGGTTTCCCTGAAGTATAATATGTTTTATGGGTATGCCCGTAAACATAGAATTCACAATCCGGCAATGACGGTAGGGGTTTATGACTAATTACCAATTCCCCGTTATCAGTAGCAATTACCAACGGCTCCGCACTAATTTGAAATCCAAATTCTGCCGCCCGGGCGAACAATGTCTGCCGATCACCATCACAATTACCCAAAACTATTACCAACGGCATTTTAAGGCTGCGCAGTTCGTTTAAAACAAACGGTGCAACGATATCGCCGCAATGAATTACCCGATTTAATTCTAACTGATTAAAAAGAGTTATCGCAGCACGAATCTTATCCAGATTGTCATGAGTATCCGAAAACAACCCAATACGGCTCATCGCAAAAGCTTCATTAACTCGGCCAATTCACCTATCCGCAATGGATGCCGTAACTTCCGTAACGCCTTGACTTCAATTTGCCGCACTCGTTCTCGGGTAATGTTAAATATTTGCCCCACCTCTTCTAAAGTCCGGGGCTGACCGTCGCCCAAACCAAAACGCAATCGGAGTACCTTTTCCTCCCTCAAAGTAAGGGTTTTCAACGCCTCCTCCAATTTTTCACCGATCAATTTCACCGCCGCATCATGCGAAGGAGAAACGGTTTTGTCGTCACAAATGAAGTCACCAATAAAACTGGATTCATCCTCATCTATCGGCTTGTCAATTGAAACCCCAAACTGTGCAATTTTACCTAATGCTTCCAGTTTTTCTTTAGGTGTAGAAAGCCGCTGTGCCAGTTCTGCTATTGTTGCCTCACGACCACACGTTTGCAAAAATCTCCGTTGAACCTTAGCCACCTTGTTAATAGCATCAATTATATGCGCTGGGACTCTGACCGTTCGTGACTGGTCAGCGATTGCCCGGGTAATCGCCTGTTTTATCCACCAGGTAGCATAGGTGGAGAACTTAAATCCTTTCCGATAATTGAACTTCTCCACCGCTTTAATGAGTCCGACATTTCCTTCTTCTAAAAGATCGGCAAACTCCAGTCCCCGATTAACATACCGCTTGGCAATTGATATCACTAATCTAACATTTCCTTCAATCATCCGGTCCCGGGCAGCAAGAATGCGTTTTTCGCAAACCGCCATCTCAGCTAAAATTCGCTTGAGTTGTAAAGGATTTTTCCCCAGTGTCTTTCTTGCCTCTGCCACCTGACGCATTAACTCTTTTGTCTCCGCAGTCTTGTCCTTACCTTGGCTTCGCAACTGTTGAAGCCGTTCCCAAGCGTCCAATGTTTGGTTTGCTATTCCCTTAAATTCATTGAGGAAATCGTTGATTATATGGTGTTGTAGTGAAAGTGCCTGAATGCGATTGAAAGCACGCTGACGGAGTTCGGCAACTAACTTCTTGGCCTTAATAGTTTGTTTCCCGACTGACAATTCTACAATTCGTTTAGCTATGCGTTGGATTTCTCTTAAATAACGCACAAATCTCGTTCGCTCCCGGGCGAGTGCTTTCTTGTCAAAAAGACATTCAAACTCTACCCGAGCCACTTGGTCCAGCGCCCTCGTCCCCTCTTCAATCGGCTTACACTCCTCTACTAAACGCAACATCATTGTTACCGGTTCAAACAGATATTGAATAAGACTCCGGTATCCCTCTTCCATTTCCCGAGAATACTTCACTTCTTCTTCTCTGGTCAACAGTGGCAACTTTGCCAGTTCCCGGAAATATGCCTTTGTCGGGTCGTCACTCCGCTGAATTACTGGCTTGACCACCTGACGTCCCACTACTTCTTCTTCTCCAGTATGAACGTCGGCCATCTGAATTCCGTTACGATTAAGATCCGAAATAACCTCGTCTAATCTTTCTGGTGTCATCAAAACTTCATCTGGTAGCAATTCCTCAAGTTCATCATAGGTAATCTGTTTGTCCGCCGCGGCTTTCTTATAAACCATCTCCAACCACTCCGGTTGTTCGTTCTTCTTCTCGTGTAGTACAACTTTTTTCTTTCTGCCCCGCTTATTTTTCGTCATTGTCACACACTCCTTTCTTGAACATTGTCCTTCAATAATTTCTGCCGTTCCCGCCCCAAAATCTCTGCCTGCTCCTCGTCACCGGCTTGGTGAGCAAGTACTATTTGTTGATGGAGCCAACGTGCCCGAAACTGCCTTACTCGTTTTCGGAATTCAGCAACCGAAGGCAGAGCGGCTTCATCAAATGTCCACCGAGCAATAAGGGACTGCCCGTCCTTGTTCTCAACTAAATCTATCAGCATTTCCGGACTAAAATTCGGATCATTGCAATGTTCCTCCGCCAATCGGGCAATTTCCATCAAGGTTTTATCCTCCAGTGTCTCCGACAGACAAAACTCCAAAGCCACTTGGGCAAATCGCCGGTCCTGAACCGCTACTGCTACCAATTTTTCTTCAATTGAATTGACTCTCCTGGTAACATTATGACTGTCAGCCGATTCGGAACTTCCGCTGAGCAAGCGATTCGAATTAATGCCAAAGAGTTTGGCGATACGGTTACCATACAGCTCCCGGCTTATTTGATCTGGAATCAGTCGAAGTAATCCCTTCAGTTCCGCAAGAATCATCCGCTGGTCGGTTACTTTTTTCAAGTTCTTATTTGCCATTATAAAATCAACAAAATCATCTAACTGCTGCATCCGGGCGAGAAACTTTTCTTTACCCTCTTTTTGAATACAGCTATCCGGGTCAACTCCAGCCGGCAATCTCATTACCTGCGGGTCCACTCCGCTCCGCAAAAGCGTCTCAAGAGAACGTCGGCAGGCCTGCTGACCGGCAGCATCCCCATCGTAACAAAGAATTACCCGGGCGTTATATCGTCGCAACAACAAAGCTTGGGCTGTTGTCAGGGCGGTACCCAATCCAGCAACGACGTTGTTTATGCCCCGATCAACCAAAGAAAGAAGGTCAAAATTTCCTTCCACCAAAATTGGAATCTGTTCGCGAATGTAAGCTTTTGCCTGAAAAATGCCATAAAGAATGTCCCCTTTGTGAAATATCGGAGTATCAGGAGAGTTAAGATACTTGGGCTCACTGTCATCAAGCACCCGCCCACAGAATCCAATTACCTTACCGGAAATTGAAAATATCGGAAAAATAATCCGATTACGAAAATAGTTAATTACACCATCGTCTTTCTTAATTATCAAGCCAGCCTGAACTAAAACCTCGTCGGGAATACTCAATTTTCGGGCTGCCCCCCGTAAAAGATTTCCGGCCGGAGCAAATCCAAGGCGAAACCTCTTCACAGTTTCCGGCCTAAGTCCCCGTCTTTGAAGATAATTCTGAGCTGATTCTGATTTCCTGAGCATTTCTTCAAAAAAGTGTGTGGCGCGCTCACAGGCGTCATATAACGATTGGTTGCGACTGGAAATTCTCTCTTCTTCAACTATAATTCCCAGGCGTTGGGCCAAAAATTTTACCGCCTCAGGAAATTCAAGTTTTTCGTATGCCATTATAAAACTAATCGCATTGCCTCCTGCGCCACAACCAAAACAATGGTAAGACTGCCGCTCTGGACTAACATAAAAAGAAGGAGTCCTTTCAGGATGAAACGGACACAGACCGCGATAATACTTCCCCACCTTCTTCAAAGGAAGATAACCGCCAACTAACTCAACAATGTCTGTTTCCTGGCGAATGCGTTCAACTACCTCAGGCTTGATCACCGCTTCTCCTCAATTGAACTACCGTAACCCCCATTCCGCCATCAGCTGGTTCGGCAAACTTAATATCAAGTACCCTCCTATCCTGTCGCAGTCGCTGCCAGAGAAACTGCCGCAATACACCGCTACCCTTACCGTGAAGAATTGATAGCTCTTTTACCCCAACAACCTCCGCTTCAGCCAAAAACTGTTTTAATGCCATCTCCGCCTCATCCCTGGTCATCCCTCTCACATTAAGCCTGGGGACAAACTCATAATCATCAGCTGCCGGTTCAGGTTTAGTATCTTGCTGCCGAGCCAATCTCAGGGCACTTGCCGGCAATTCCATCCTGATGTTGCCAAATGCCACCACCACCTGGCTTCCTTTAACTTCCATTACCTTACCGTGGCGGGAAAACATCTTTGACTCAACAAAGTCGCCCACATGAAACTCGGAAATCGCACCGTCGGATACCACCGGAATTTCTTCCGCCAACGTCTGCAGTCTCTCCTCAACGAATCGCTTTACCCGAACAATACTCTCGTGATCGGCGCGGCGCTCACGCAATTCCCGAACAAAATTCTCCACCTGGCGCCGGGTATCCTTCAATAACCTTTCCTGCTCCTGTCGAAACCGCTCTTTTTCGGTTTTCATCCACTCCTGAAAATCGGTCAACCGTTTTTTATACTGTTGCATCAGCTCCGCGAGCCGGTTTCTTTCTACCTCTACCTCTTGCTTTGTCCGTCGAGTAACTTCTAACTCCTCTTCCAACGCCCGTAACCGCTCCCCCAGATCAACCCACTCTTTTCCCAGTCGCAGCTTCGCCCGCTCCAAAACCGACGCCGGCAACCCCAAACGTTTAGCAATTTCAAAAGCTCCCGATTCACCGGCAACCCCCATTTTCAAACGATAAGTTGGAGCATCCCGAAATTCCATCGCGGCATTAGCCATTCCCGGTTCGTTTTGAACAAATATTTTAAGGTTGTTAAAATGGGTTGTAGCAACTGTCCATACTTGGCGATTACGTAACTCTTCTAAAATCGCC
Source organism: uncultured bacterium (assembly GCA_964412225.1). GTDB lineage: Bacteria > Hydrothermota > Tepidihabitantia > Tepidihabitantales > Tepidihabitantaceae > CAYPNB01. Next base: position 177,341 of record CAYPNB010000003.1, read on the forward strand.
ATCGCCAGCCCGGCACCTTCCTCGGGAGCGGTAGAAGCACCAATCTCATCAATAAGCACAAGACTGTGGCGATCGGCACAATCAAGCATCTCTTTTAATCGCATAAGATGGGCAGTAAACGAAGACATGCCCGCTTCTAATGACTGCTCATCACCGATGTCAGCAAATACTCTTTCCACCCACGACAGCTTAGTTCCGTTCGCCGCCGGCACGAATATGCCACATTTCATCAATAGAGCACAGAGGCCGATTGTCTTCAACACCACTGTTTTGCCACCCGCATTAGGCCCGGAAATAAGTACCACCGACACGCCATCAGGAAAACGCAAATTCAGGGGAACCACTACTGACTTGCGCAACATTAACAAAGGATGCCTCGCCCCGACCAATTCTATCGTTGATTCATCGGTAATTGCCGGGCGATGACAATCAAATTTCAAAACAAAACGCCGCTTGGCAAACAGAAGGTCAAGCGTTGCCAATCTTTCTAGTGCCTCACTCAGATTTGCCTGATAACGAGCCACCATTTCCGAAAGCTCCCGCCGGATCCGATTAACTTCTTCTGCTTCCGCATCTCTTAATTCCTGAAGCCGATTCTGCTCTAAAATGGTTTCCAGCGGCTCAATGAACAGCGTTTCGCCACTAGCCGAAGCAGCGTGAACCACTCCCGGGACTTTATTCCTTTCCGTTACCTTTACCGGCAGGACAAAACGTTCCCTACGAACCATGACCGTCCCTTCAAAAATCGCCGGACTATCCTCTACCATCCGTTCCAATTGTGCCACTAAAAAGTTGCGTTGCTCCCGAATTTCTCTCCTCAGCTCCTGTAATTTAGGACTAGCATTGTCCCGCACGGCACCAGACTCATCAATCGCTCGCTCAATTGCCAGTTCTAGTTCCGGCAAAACCACCAGACCTTCCATGATCCGCTGGAGACGACGAACTTTCTCGCCCTGACGCTGGAAAAACTCCCGGCAACTGCGCAGTGCAACGCAACATCTCCGCACTTTCAAAAGCTCGTCAGTAGTCAATACCGCTCCCGCCCGTGTCTGGTTAAGTAACGGCCGAATGTCAACAACAGTCGAAAGAGACGGTTCCCCATCAAAAGTCATCACCTCTTCCAGAAAATCATATTCGGCGTTTACTTCCGAGCGAGAAAGCACCGGTAACAACTTCTCCGCCTGTTCCTTCCCCAAATCGGTAGCACAAAATCCGACCACCAGCTCCCGAATATGAGCAAAGTCAAGCGCCCTTAAACTTTCTTTGTCCACCATTAACTTGACTCTTATCTTTACTTATCTCTCGCTAAATTGTTTTCGGTAAAGCCGCCTGCGGGCCTCGGCCATTTTTCGTTTACGTCGCTCACTCGGCTTTTCGTAATATTCCCGCCGCTTCACCTCACGCAGAATGCCCGCCTGCTCACACGCCCGACGAAACCGACGAATAAAACTCTCGTACGGCTCACCTTCCTTAACAGTAATACTCACCATTGCTTTTAAACACCTCCTTTCTTTTTAAATTATCCTAATTCACCTAGCAACCCCAGACAACAGGCAAGTGCCGTTACAGCAGCAGTTTCTGCCCGCAGCCGTCTCGGCCCGAGCGTAAAAACCGCCGCCCCTGCCGCCTTCATCCGTTCAACCTCAACCCCTTCAAATCCACCCTCTGGTCCGATAATCAAAAGGAGCGATTTTGCATTCCGAGACAATACCGCGTCTAGACTCTGTTGATTTTCTTCTTCGTAAGCCAGCAGTACCTGGTCAAAGTCACCAAAACGGTCCAGTAGACCGAATAAGTCTACAACATTGCTAATCTTAGGTAATATCGTTCTGGTTGACGATTTCATCGCACTTATTGCTACTGTAGTCAGTCGCCGAATCTTCGTCTCGCTCATTTTCCCCACTACTCTTTTGCTCATAAATGGAATGACTTCAGAAACTCCCAGCTCAGTAACCGCCTCAACTACCGGAGATAACTTATCCCCTTTTAGAACCGCTGGAGCCAACGCAAAAAACCGTTTTGGTTCACGACAGTCCACCTTTTTATTCACTATTCGGCCAATAACCCTACTTGCACTGGTTTCTTCCAGTCTTAGCCGAAAAAGATTTCCTTGACCATCAGTGCCTGAAATTTCATCCCCAACCCTGTGCCGTAAAACGCGAACAATATGCCGTGCCTCAGCTCCGCTAATCGCCACCCGTTGGTCAACATCAGCTCCACCGGGAAGATAAAATAACTCCATTACTTGCCACCCGGTTTTCTTGGTTCCGGAAGGGGTTGCGACTGAATATCGGCAAGTTGACGATAGAGACTTTTCTCCTCACGACTTAAACGGTCTGGTATAAAAACAACAATTCGAACCAACTCATCACCGCTTCCACCATTTAAATGTTTTACACCGTATCCACGCAATCGAAAAACAGACCCTGGCTGTGTTCCCGCGGGCAAATCAATTTCCTTAACTCCGTTCAATGTTGGCACCTTAATCTTCCCCCCCAGCACCGCTACTGGAATTGAAACAGGCACTTCAACAATTACATCGTCCCCCTGCCGAATAAAAAGCGGGTGCGCCTTTTCCTCAATCTCAATCACCACATCTCCACTTCCCCCCGGCCCCCAATGCCCCTCATTGTGTAAAACAATGGGTGTACCGGAAGAAACACCAGCCGGAATCTTTACTTTCAACGTTCTTGTCTGTTTTATTCTCCCGGTACCATCACATTGGCGACAAATGTTTCGCACTCGCTCACCGGTCCCGCCACAATCTGGACAGGTGGTAATTTGAACAAATTGTCCAAAAACTGAACTGGTCTGCCGTCTAACCCTGCCATTCCCCCGGCAGGTAGCACAGACGACCTTCCCGCTACCACCTGCGCCGTGACATTCACTACATACCTCATAGCGAGAAAACGCAATTTCCTTGGTCGTCCCATTGGCGATTTCTTCCAGCGTCAACTTCAATCTAACAACAATATTCCGTCCCCGGATGCGTTTGTGGCTAATCGGCTCTGAATCAGTACCAAAAAGCAAGTCAAACAAACTTCCCGTTTGTGTTCCGAATCCGCGGAACAGATCACCAAAAATATCCTCTAAATCCTCGGTATGGGTAAAATCTCGTCGGAAATCAAACCCGCCGGGACCAAATTGCCCGGCAACACCTTGATGCCCATAGGCATCGTAAAGCCGTCGTTTTTCCGGATCGGCTAGAACTTCATAGGCTTCGGAGAGTTCCTTGAATTTTTCCTCTGCCTCTGTCCGATTATCGGGATTGCGGTCTGGATGATACTCCTTTGCCAGTCGGCGGTAAGCCGCCTTTATCTCCTCTGGTGTGGCGTTACGAGAAACACCCAGGACATCATAATAGTCCCGTTTCGCTACCGGCATTGGTTATCGTCAAGCCCTGAAAGGGGCTAAAACATCCACCTCCTTAGAACGTTCAGTTTAATACTACCTCCCTTGATTTGCTTACTTTCTCTTCTCCTCTTCGTCAATCACTGTATAATCCGCTTCTACCTTTTTCTTCTCGTTAGCACCAGAGGCGCTCTTTTCCCCGCTCTGGGCCTGTTCTCGGTAAAGCCGTTCTCCGATACTGCTCATCAACCGCTGCAACTCATCAGCCGCTCGATCAATAGCACCTTTATCATCCCCCTTCATCGCTTCTTTTAAGCGAGCTATCGCCGATTCAATTTGCTGCTTCTCTTCGGCCCGCACTCGTTCACCTAGCTCCTTCAGACTTTTCTCTGTCTGATAAATAATAGTATCGGCACGATTTCGGCTGTCAACAAGCTCCCGTCGTCGCCGGTCTTCGGCCGCATGAGCCTGCGCTTCGCTGATCATCCGATCAATCTCCTCCTTTGACAACCCGGAAGAAGCGGTAATTTTAATACTCTGTTCTTTGCCGGTTAACTTGTCCTTGGCGGTAACATGGAGAATTCCATCTGCATCAATATCAAAAGTTACTTCAATTTGAGGGATTCCCCGCGGCGAAGGCGGAATACCCACTAGGTCAAAAACACCCAGTGTCCGGTTATCTGCTGCCATCTCCCGTTCCCCCTGGAGTACGTGCACTCGCACAGTCGTCTGATTGTCTTCAACTGTAGTAAATATCTGGCTCTTTCTGGTCGGAATTGTCGTATTGCGCTCGATAATTTTTGTCATCACCCCACCCGCAGTTTCTATCCCAAGCGAAAGTGGCGTTACGTCTAAAAGCACCACATCCTTTACCTCACCTGCTAAAACCGCTCCCTGAATCGCCGCCCCTATTGCCACCACCTCATCTGGATTGATTCCCTTGTGTGGTTCTTTTCCGAAGAAATCCCTCACCAGCTGTTGTACCCGCGGCATTCTGGTTTGGCCGCCCACCAGGATCACCTCATCAATATCTCGCGGTGTCAATTTGGCGTCGGCCAAGGCCTGTTTTACTGGCCCCAGTGTTCTCTGTAACAAATCTTCCACCAGCGCCTCTAACTTCGCTCGCGTCAAACGGATGTCAATGTGCAAAGGCCCCTTTTTCTCATCCGCATATATAAACGGCAAACTGATGGTGGTCTCCAGAGAGGTAGAAAGTTCGCACTTGGCTTTTTCCGCCGCCTCTTTTACCCGCTGCAAAGCGGTCTTGTCTTGAAGCAAATCAATCCCGTGCTCCCTTCTAAATTCTTCAATTACCCATTCCATTATTCGCTGGTCAATATCATCTCCGCCAAGATGAGTATCCCCATTGGTAGAGCGCACCTCAAAAACGCCATCACCGATCTCCAGAATAGAAATGTCAAAAGTTCCGCCACCTAAGTCATAAATGGCTATTTTCTCAGACTTTTTCTTGTCCAGCCCATAGGCTAATGCCGCCGCAGTAGGCTCGTTAATAATCCGCAAGACATCCAGACCGGCGATCTTACCTGCGTCCTTAGTCGCCTGACGCTGGGAATCGTTAAAATAGGCTGGGACGGTAATCACCGCCTTGGTTACCGCTTCGCCCAAATATGCCTCCGCCGCTTTTTTAAGGTAGGATAAAACCATCGCCGAAATCTCCGGCGGCGAATACCTCTTACCATCAACCTCAACCCAAGCGTCGCCATTTGCCGATTCAACTACCCGGAAAGGTACCCGCTTTATCTCATCTAAAACCTCTGGGTATCTTCTACCCATAAACCGCTTTATGGAATAAATCGTTGACTGTGGGTTAATTACCGCCTGACGTTTAGCCAACGTACCAACCAAACGCTCCTTACCGAGGGCAACAACCGATGGCGTGGTCCTCCCTCCTTCGGGGTTAGGAATCACCACTGGTTGGCCTCGTTCCATTACCGCCACACAAGAAAATGTTGTTCCAAGATCAATGCCAATAACTTTGCTCATTAATTCCTCCTTTATTGTTAAATTCTAATTTACTTGTTCTCCACAACTTTACTCACTTTTACCTTTGCTGTCCTTAAAACCTTACCACCACGTTCATAACCACGACAGACCTCTTCTACCACCACACCATCATTACCGCTTTCAACCTCAACAAACCCCACCGCTTCTGCGCGCCGGGGATCAAACTCCTCACCGATACAACAATACACCTGTAACCCATGACGCTCCAGAACTGAACACAAATTCTTGTAAATCAACTCAAACCCCCTTATTATACTCCTATCGGTGTTATTAGAGGTCGCACCCGCAGCGTTTAACGCCCGCTCTAAATCATCCAGAACCGGCAAAATATCTACCATTAGTTTCTCCACCCCCAGCTGTTCGCTCATCTTCATCTCCCGCTCCATCCGCTTTCTGAAGTTGTCAAAATCAGCCAGTGCCCTTAAGTAATCCTCCTTTAATCCCTGAACCTTCTTTTCCAGTTCTGAAGCTCGCTCTAACAAAATCTTTACTGGTCCTTTCTTCAACATCAACTAAATTAGACTACGATACTGTAAATTAAGATTCTATATAACACCGAATCATCATTGTGGTTAGCGCCTTTTTGTTGCCTTAAATTTCACCTCATAATTACCGTTAAAATCGCACTGGAATAAAAGAAATCCAGCCCGGGTGGCTTTTCAACAAAACCTTCTTACCGCCCCCTAAATTCAACAGAATCATTAACAGAAAAACAATAACAAACACTTTCAATGAACTAAGCCTTTATAAAATATAGACTTATATAACTTAACCTGAATCGTAAATAACCCCGGGGGTCACCCCCGGGGTGACCCCGTTATTGTTTATAATAAGTACTAACAGGGAAAACTGCCTGTCTTTATAACAAACATAAAACAAATAACTTATAGGCAGACTGGAGTTAAAATTCTGCTCTATTTACGATCTGTTTTTGGCAAGAGCCGACCTGGCAAGATTAAACCCTTCCTCAATACATTTCAAATTAACTGGAATAACTTTGGGGCGATGTTGAAATTCCTCCTTCACCTGTTCAAGGACCGCATCAATAGAAACTAAATCGGTTGCCCCGACATAAGCACCAAGCATAACCATATTCGCTGCCCGTGCGGCACCGGCTTCAATAGCAATATCATTTGCAGGAACCTCCACAATCACAATATCTTGCCGCTCCGGTCTGATGGTAATCAATGAACTGTTTAGGATTGTAAATCCGCCTGGTTTCTGTAAGGGACAAAACTTCTCCAGAGAAGGACGGTTCATCACCACCGCATCCCGGGGATGGGCGATAATCGGCGACGCGATCGCCTCATCGGCGATAATTACCACACAATTAGCAGTACCCCCGCGCATCTCAGGACCGTAAGAAGGAAGCCAAACCACCTCTTTTCCCATCTTCATCCCTACTTCAGCGAGCACCTTACCGGCCAAAAGCACCCCCTGGCCACCAAACCCTGCAAAAACAACCTCAACCTGCATTGCTTTCCCCCTTTAATTCTGGTCGCTTAAAATTCTGCACTGGATAATAAGGCAGCATATGTTCCTCTAACCATTTTGTCGCCTCATAGGGTGATAGCCCCCAGTTTGTTGGACAGGTAGAAAGACACTCCACAAAAGAAAAACAAACCTTGTCCCGCTGCAGAGTAAAAGCCTCTTTTAATGCCCGACGAGCACCAACTACTTGTTTGGGATTGTGCACCGCCACTCTCTCAATAAAAGCCGGTGTATTAAGGCTGGCAAGAAGTTCACACATCCTAACCGGGTAACCGGTTTCCTTAACATCTCTTCCTTTCGGCGTGGTAGTGGTAACTTGTCCGGGCATCGTTGTAGGTGCCATCTGCCCACCGGTCATACCATAAATAGCATTATTAATAAAAATCACCGTAAACTTCTCTCCCCGATTTGCGGCGTGGATTATTTCACTCATACCAATAGATGCCAAATCGCCGTCTCCCTGATAGGTAAAAACAATTAAGTCTGGATTTGCCCTCTTTATGCCGGTAGCAACCGCCGGTGCCCGGCCGTGTGCCGCCTGTTGAAAATCAAAGTTAAAGTAGTTAAAGGCCAGAACCGAACATCCTACCGGTGCAACTCCTACTGTCCTCTCCCGCACCTCCAACTCATCTATTACTTCCGCAATGAGACGATGAATAACCCCATGGGTACAACCGGGACAATAATGAGTCGGTACAGAAGAAAGAGATTCCGGTCTTTTAAAAATTGATTTCACATTACACCCCCAGGTACCTCTTCACCACTTCCATAACTTCCTCAGGACTTGGCACCATTCCACCGGCACGACCATAAAAATAAACCGGCTTAGTCCTTCCTACCGCGAGACGCACATCCTCCACCATCTGTCCCGTACTCATTTCTACCGTAAGAATAAAATCCGCTTGCTGAGCAAGCCCGAAGATTTTCTCTTCTGGAAATGGAAAGAGCGTTATCGGTCTCAGTAGTGCTGCAGCAATTCCCTGTTCTTTGAGTTGTTGAATTGCCGTCTTACACACCCGGGCGGTCGTTCCGTAGGCAACCAACAATACCCGAAACGGTCGGTCGGTCTGATACTCCTCAAAAAGCAGCTCCTTTTTCTTCATCTCCTCGTACTTTGCCGCCAGCTTAAAATTTAATTTCTCTTCCACCACCGGGTCAAGGTATAACGAGTTCACCACATTGGGTTTTCTACCCCGACAGCCGGTTGTTGCCCAATCTTTTGGTGGCAGTGGAGGAAACCGGTTCTCTTTAAACTCCACAGGCTCCATCATCTGCCCGATCATCCCATCGCCAATTACAATCACCGGATTACGGTACCGGTCTGCCCGGTCAAACGCCAGTGGCATAAGATCCACCGCCTCCTGTACCGAAGAGGGTGCATAAACAAGACAACGATAATCGCCGTGGCCACCACCTTTAACCGCTTGAAAATAGTCTCCCTGAGACGGAAGAATTCCACCTAAACCCGGGCCACATCGGACAATATTAACAATCACACAGGGCAATTCTGCAGCAGCGATATACGAGATTCCTTCCATCATTAAACTTATCCCGGGACTGGAAGAAGATGTCCATGCCCGGGCACCAGCACCAGCCGCACCATAGAGCATGTTAGATACCGCCACCTCGCTCTCCGCCTGCAAAAATGCCCCTCCTACTTCGGGCATCCGTCGTGACAGGTATTCAGCGATTTCCGACTGAGGAGTTATCGGATAAGCAAAATAGCAAAGCCCCCCTGCCCGGATTGCCGATTCGGCAATCGCCTCATTACCTTTCATCAAAATCTTTGCCATTTTCACCCCTCTGTTTTCTCTTCCAGTAAAATCTCAATCGCCACATCAGGACAGATAAATCCACAAAACCTACAGGCAATACAGGCATCCTGATTAACCACCTGAGAAAAAAAGTACCCTTTATCGTTAATCTCCTTGGACATTGCCAGCACCTGCTTGGGGCAGAAGTGAACACATAATTCACACCCCTTACAGCGGTTTTTCTCAATTATTACTTTCGCCTTCCTCGCCATTTATTCACCTCGTAGTTTTAAAAGTTCCGGTGCCTGTTTCCCGGCAATTTCCCAGGGCTTCAGAAGCACTCGGTCAATTAATAAAACTGGATATGGACACCGGCTAAAATTAAATTCCTTCGTCAACCGCCGTTCCAGCGCCACGAATCCAATCGATTTCCCAATCTTCCGCACAACCTCTTGGGCAAGCGTTATCCCCTCGTCAATTATATCAGCGTTTGTCTCATCAATCAGATGAGAATTGACGACCAAACTGGTAACGCCAATTCCTGCCGCAATCTCAATTTCGTTAATAAGTTGGACAACTTCTTCAGCTGTTCCGGTAAATGGTCGGCGGGAATTCAAAACAAAAAACAGGTCGTACTCACCCGGCACAAGGACATCGGCAAAACTGGCAAGCACGCGTGCCCCAACTGGATCCCCCCCGACATCAAGAACAAATAACCCGTCGCTATTTTTCAACGCACCGCGAACTTCCGGTTGAATAAGGGGCAGGTCACTCGCCGCCATTGTCAGAGCGGGGAGAAAAATCTCCACCCCCTCTTTTTCCAAAACACCTCTTGCTTCTCTACTACGAAAATAAGGGTTAACAATATCCAGATCGGCGATGCTTACTTTCTTGCCCTCCCGAACAAGGGAAATGCTAAAATTTACCGCAATTTCACTTTTCCCAGAACCATAACCACCAACAAATAGATTCACCCGGTGTAAACCGGCAAGAAAACCATTGGCATTCACCCAGTGCCTGCCGGCAGTATCAAATTCGCTAACCATTTCAGAATTATCAATCATTAAAGGTTAAATTTACTAATAAATATTATTCTCGTCAATTTTAATCACCCGAAAAAAACACCTTAAATTATCCCCTCTACTGCAATAACCCAAACCAATCAAACCAAAATTGATTTGGAGATAAATAGATTTAATATAATATTAAAACATAAGGAGGTACTATATGTGGTATATCCGACTGCTGACGGCTACAATAATGGTGATGACGATATGGTCAAACACCGGTTGTATGAAATGCGGCGAAAAATCATCCGAGCGAATCGCCGAAAAAATGGTGGAGCAGGCAACTGGTGGAAAAGCAAAAATGGATGTCGGAACAGTTGATATCTCCGGACTACCAGTAAATCTGCGTTACCCCAATGCCGTTGCCTCAATCAAATTGGACGTAACTGGCCCCGATAAAAAAGAAACCGGGACCATCTGGTCTTTTGAAACTAAAGACCCGGCAACTCAGGTGGCTCAATTCTATAAAAACGCCTTAGCCAGCTGGAAACAGTCAATGATCGCTGAAACCCAAGAAACAACAACAATGGTTTTCGTCAGTCCGAACGAACAAGAAACGGTTTCAATAATTATCACCGCCGACAAGGAAAAAACTACACTGAACATTGCCTACACCACAAAGAAAAAGTAAAAATTAGCTCAACCTGATTGGCGGGAATAAAAGAGGAAGTTGTATAAAGATTCAATCGGTGGGTTTGTTATTTATTTAACTGTGCTTCTCTGTATGTGAAATACAACAGATGTCCAACAGCTGCCGGCCCGCATCTATGGCAATAGCATAGATGAACAGGCTCATGCGCTGGTAGGAGACAGTGGCTTCTGCCTCGCCGGCTGGTCAAAGAGCTGTGGTCCAGTTGATAATAAAAAATGAGCCACCGTGCTGATATTGGCGGGAAAAATCTGACGGCAAGGATAATCCGGTATTAGGTAAAATCACCCTCGTTGCGGCGAACAGTTACAAACAGCTACTAACCGTTTTTGTGGTAAGTTTGACAATAGAATTGATTTAGATATAAGTTAATAACCAATGCCAAATAGATATAAAAGACAGGCGCTGTTTTACCTGCCCCACCGGCAGGCTAAATCAAATTAACGCAATGAAAAAGTTTCTTCTTGAAGAACCGGTGGAAACCGCTGGTCCTAAAGGACACCGCCACCGACTGCTGAAACATTTCTGCAAAGGCTGTCGGATTTGTGTTGAATTCTGCCCCACCCAGACTCTTGACCTGGATGAAAAATTCAAAATCACAGTTGCCCATCCGGAACGTTGTATCGGTTGCCGGCTCTGTGAACTCCGTTGCCCGGACCTGGCAATTTTCGTCACCCCGGCAAAACAGCAAAAACAAAAATGAGACAGCTCCTATCTGGCAATGAAGCCTGCGCTATTGGCGCAATTCGCGCCGGTGTTCGTTTTTTCGCTGGTTATCCAATTACTCCTTCTACGGAAATTGCCGAATACCTCGCTCGTGAGTTGCCCCGCGTCGGCGGCACATTTATCCAGATGGAAGACGAAATCGGTTCAATATGCTGCATGAATGGCGCTACAGCTGCCGGGGTTAAAGCAATGACCGCCACATCCGGACCGGGATTTTCCTTGATGCAGGAAGCTATCGGCTACTCAATAATGGCGGAACTCCCCTGCGTAATCGTCAATGTAATGCGCGGTGGTCCGGCTACCGGCACCCCCACCCGAACCTCTCAAGCCGATGTAATGCAAACGAGGTACGGCACCCACGGTGACCACCCGATCGTCACCCTCTGCCCCTGGAGTGTCCGAGAATGTTTTGACCTTACTGTAGAAGCCGTCAATATTTCAGAAAGATTACGCATCCCGGTAATCGTCCTTATGGATGAAATCGTCGGCCATATGCGCGAAGTCGTAGAATTGCCAGAAGAAGTAAACCTCTGGCGACCGAACCGACCCAAACCACCGAAAGAAGAATATTTCCATTACGATGAAAGCAATAATTACGATGCCCCTATCGCCAGTTTTGGCGAAGGATACCGAATTCATCTTACCGGTCTCACCCATCGAAAAGACGGCTTCCCCACTGATGAACCGGAAATCATTAAATGGAACCTGGACCGACTCCGGAACAAAATCGAGCACAACCGCTCCTGGCTTTGGGACCTTTCTTACGAAGATCTTGGCTCAGAGACGATCATTGTCTGCTATGGCAGTGCCGCCCGCTCCGCAATGGCAGCCAAATATCAGTTTGAACGCAAAACTGGACGTCGGGTAGGCATTCTCCGCCTCCGGATGATCTGGCCGTTTCCAACCGAACGATTAATCGCATTGCTTCGCAGCGCCCGGCGAGTGATTGTTCCGGAAATGAATCAAGGACAACTATATCGGGAGATTGAAAGAACCGTCAGTCTCAACGTCTCGATGGTATCGGTCCAACGGTATGATGGTGAAATGCTAACCCCAGAGGAAATCATCGTTGCCCTATGATTCCATTGCCGGAAGAGAGCCTTCTTAATTTCTTTCGTCTTGACGAACGTTTCCCGCATATCCTCTGTCCGGGTTGCGGAATCGGTACAATAATGACAACGATGGTTCGGTCATTCCTTGATTTAAACATCAAACAGGACGAACTGTGTGTGGTCTCTGGAATTGGCTGCTCATCCCGTGTCCCCGGTTATCTTGACTGTGATACATTTCACACCCTTCATGGCCGAGCTCTACCTGCCGCTACCGGTGTAAAACTGGCCCGGCCGGATATGAAGGTAGTGGTAATCGGCGGCGATGGTGATATTATGGCGATCGGTGGCAACCACTTCATCCACGCCGCTCGTCGGAATATTGACATTACTGTCATTATAGTCAATAATTTTACTTATGGGATGACCGGAGGACAATACTCACCTACCACGCCAACCTACGAAAAAGCAGCTACCGCTCCTTTTGGCAATGTAGAACGCAGTTTTGATGTCTGCTTTATCGCCCGAGCTGCCGGTGCGATGTTCGTCGCCCGCAGTACTACCTTTCATGTGATCCATTTGAAAAAGATGATTCAATTGGCATTGAGTAAAAAGGGATTCAGTGTCGTTGAAGTAATCAGTCAATGCCCGACATTCTACGGCCGTTACCAGGGGTTAGGTGATGCGGTGAAAATGCTCGAGTGGCTCCGGGAACGCTCAATAGATGTCAGTAAAGTTTCTGACCCCTGGCACAGCAAAGACAAATTCGTTATCGGTGTTCTCCATAACCAAGAAGAAGTTCCCCCTTTCACCCAACTCTATCAAACTGTTAGAGAACAAGCTCAACAAAAATGAAAAAAGAAATTAGAATCGCCGGTACCGGTGGTCAGGGTGTGATACTGGCGAGTGTAGTCCTCGCCGAGGCTGCCGGAGTCTATGAAGGCTGGGAAGTAGTCCAGACACAGAGTTACGGTCCTGAGGCGCGCGGTGGCGCATCCAAAGCAGATGTAATTATATCCGATGAACCAATACTCTTCCCAAAATGCCGGAAACTGGACCTCCTTGTCTGCCTGAGCCAGTCGGCACTTACAAAGTATCTTGATGACCTGAAATTTCGCGGTATAGCGGTAATTGACGGTTTTTACGTACACGAGTGTCCCCATCCCAACACCATCTGTCTACCCCTTGCGGAAACCGCCCGCCGTGAACTGGGACGAGAACTTTTCACCAATATTCTGACAATTGGAACAATTGCCCGCATAACCGGACTGGTAAAACTGGAGTCATTAGAAAAGGCAGTCGCCAGCCGCGTTCCCCAACGTTTTTTGGAAATCAACCACCGGGCGCTCCGATTGGGCTGGGACCTCGCTAACCATTAACCCGGCTGGTGAAGGTAATCCCTCTCCCCCATACTACCGAATCAATAACAATCGCGGCAGAAACCCTCAGCCGGGCATTCTTCTCGGACCCGCTCTGGGTATTTGTTTTCCCTGAACCCCGCAAGAGAAAACGTAATCTGAGCGCCATTTTCCGCTTTATGTTGCGCTATGGTTGCCGTTACGGTAACGTAGTGGTTGACGAAGCAGCAAGCGCCGTTGCAATTTGCCTCCCCTCCAGCCACACTCAGCCAAATTTGTTTACAGCCTTAATCTTGGGCGGCATCTCAATCCCGCTAAAATTACATTTCAACGCGTTATCTCTCTTGATAAAGATTGAGCGAATTCAAAATCGGATTCGCCGTCGTCTCGTTCCCCATCCTCACTATTATCTTTCCCTTCTCGGCGTTGCCCCCGAAAAACAAAAAACCGGGATAGGAAGTCTTCTTGTTCACCAGGAACTGACAAATCTCGCATCATTCCGTCTTCCGATTTACCTGGAAACCGTCAATAAAAACAACCTTCGTTTTTATCAGCGTCTCGGATTCAAGGAATTACAACGCACCCCGCTTGCCGGTCTACCGTTAACCCTCTATTCCCTAATATATCAATTCTAAACATTTGACAGACTTCTATCGGCAAATTATTATTTTAAAAAACAATGAACGAACAAAAACAATACCAACGGTTGCGAGCCCCGCGCGGAACCGCCATTGTCTGCAAAGGCTGGCATCAAGAAGCGGCTCTCCGGATGCTTTTAAATAACCTGGATCCCGAAGTAGCAGAAAAACCGGAAGAACTCATCGTGTATGGTGGCACCGGACGAGCTGCCAGGAACTGGCGTTGTCTTCAGGCCATTATCCAGTGTTTAAAGGAATTGGAAAATGACGAAACCCTCCTTATCCAGTCAGGTAAACCTGTGGGTGTCTTTAAAACCTTCTCCTCCGCTCCCAGAGTTATCATCGCCAATTCCAATCTTGTGCCCCACTGGGCGACGAAAACATATTTTGACGAACTGGAGGCTGCCGGATTGATTATGTTTGGTCAGATGACCGCCGGCTCCTGGATCTACATCGGTACCCAGGGAATACTCCAAGGAACCCACCAGACTTTTGTCACTGCCGGGATAAAACATTTCGGCACTGGTGACCTTGCCGGCAGATTGGTCGTTTCTGGTGGTTTAGGGGGGATGAGCGGAGCTCAGCCACTGGCAGCAACGATGGCCAACGCTACCTATCTCGGTGCCGAGGTGGATCCGAAGCGAATTGAACGCCGACTCGCATCAAAGAAGCCGCGCTATCTTGATGAACGGATAGACGATTTGGACCGAGCGATTGACGCCGCCCTGGATGCCAAAAATCATCGCCAGACAAAAAGTATCGCCTGGTGCGGCAATGTCGTTGATCTCTTGCGCCGCCTCAAAGAGCGCAATGTTACCCCCGATCTACTAACCGACCAGACTTCTGCGCATGACGAACTTAACGGCTATGTCCCGACCGGAATAACCTTTGAAGAGGCACTGGAACTGCGCCGCCGCGATCCGGACGAGTATCGCCGGCGCTCTTATCAGACAATGGCGGAACACGTCCGTTTGATGCTTGACCTCCAGGCCCGTGGTGCTATTACCTTTGACTATGGTAATAACCTCAGGGGCAAAGCAATTGAAGGTGGTTTTCTAAAAGAGGAAGAAATCCGTACACCGGGGAAAATCGGCTCCTGGAAATATCCCGGATTTGTACCTGCTTATATCCGTCCGCTTTTCTGCCGGGGAATGGGACCATTCCGCTGGGTCGCATTATCGGGAGAACCAGAAGACATCCTGGAAACCGACCGGATCGTAATGGAACTCTTTCCTGATAATACACCGTTACTTAACTGGCTCAAAAAAGCAGAAAACGAAGTCCCTTTTCAAGGATTACCGGCGAGAATCTGCTGGCTGGGTTACGGTGAACGAGACCGGGTCGGCCTCGCCTTTAATCAGGCAGTGAGAGAGGGCAGAATCAAAGCCCCGATTGTAATTGGCCGTGACCACCTTGACACCGGCTCAGTAGCTTCCCCCAATCGCGAAACCGAGGCGATGCTTGACGGCTCTGATGCCATCGCCGATTGGCCGCTGCTCAATGCCATGCTCAATGTAGCCTCCGGTGCCTCCTGGGTATCAATCCACTCAGGTGGCGGTGTAGGAATCGGCTACTCAGTCCATGCCGGACAGGTAATAGTATGTGACGGCTCATTAGCCACAGAAGAAAGAATCCGTCGGGTCCTTACCAATGACCCCGGAACCGGAATCTGCCGGCATGCCGACGCTGGTTATGAAGAAGCAAAAACGGTGGCCCGGACCTGGAAAATAAAAATTCCACTGATTGACGGATAGTCATTTGTCCCATTTCTGGCGTTCCCTGTTATTGACGTATTTTTCCCTTTTGCTTTTTACTCTGAACTGTAGCCATATTAAAACGCTCTCTTCTGCCGACCGTCTCACCCCTGATGAAAAACTGGAGTATCTCCTCCTTACCGTTATCGACGCCCGCGCTGCCCGGGAATTTCTCTCTTTTTCCACCCCCTTGGCCCGCAGCGAATACCGGCAGTGGTTCTGGAAACAAAAAAGCCAGGAAGAGCGCCACCGGCTTTTGATGCGCGCAAAAAAAGCCCGGGAGTTATTTGGAAAAATTGACCTCCTCGGAGATGAACGGGTTTTAACCTACATCCGTTATGGTCCAGCCCGGCGTGAAGAATACATCCTCCAGTCAGTTCAACCAGAAACCAGCTCACTCTCCGTGAACCCGGCGGAAATCTGGACTTATGATTCACTCGGTTTCCAGATTGATTTTGTCCGTAAAGGTACCGCCTTCAAAAAGGTGGGAATCAGCCGATTTGGCAACAGATGGTTCCCGCCAACACTGGAAGCAGTTGACTACGGAAAACCGCCCCCCTCTCCGGGTCCTACCACTACACCACTAAACTTTGCCTACCGTATTTACCGGCTCGGTCAGAACAACGACTCGGTAACAGTGGAACTCCATTACGGTATAGCCACCACCAACCCCGGCATTATTCCGGATCAGCAAAACCTAATCTATATCGCCTTTAACTTCCAGTCCCGCAAATACGGCACATTTACCCGCACCGGCTGGTTTGGCTTTACACCCGAAACGACCACCGCCTGGGTCGTAGGAAGACAAACACTGCTCCTGCCTGCCGACGTCTATCTCATTTCGGTAATCGCAGTCACCCGGAATGGCACTGCCCGCTATTACCAGCGGTCAGAATTAAATCTGATTGATTACATTCGCCGGAGCCAGCCCTGTTCAGATATCCTATTTTACTCGCTTATTGACTCCTGTTATCAAACTCCGCAGTTTGAACGCCTGGATTGGCGCCGTGTAATTCCGCTTGTCCCGCCAGAGATTCCTGCCGGCGGGACCGCCTATATCCTATACGAACTATATCAGATTGCCACCGACACATTAAATCAATATCAACTGGAGACAACGTACGAATTGATGGCTACCGCTACCCGTCAGCTGGCGGTAATACCCAATCCCAGCCGATCTGTCACCGGCAGTGGCCCAACTGCGGTTATGGTAGAACGAATTCACACAATGGATTTAAAACCCGGCCGTTACCAACTTCTTGCCCGAATAAAGGACGTTATCGGCAAAAGGACAATATCCCTGACCGCCGATTTTACCATCCTATCTCCGGCAAAAACAGAGCGCCTTCGCTAACCCCATAAGATAAATCAGACTGACAACCAACCAAGTCCATTTCTCAACCATTGCCCGCCGCCACTCAAAAACTGGCTTTAGCAATGGTAATTCGGAATCATTCAGAAACTGTTCCTCGACCCGGGCAATTAAGTAATACTCAATCATAAATCCACTCCCGATCGCGAAAAAAAATCCCACCGGCGGGCGTAATAAAAATAATACTCCTGCAACCAAAAACAGATTTCCCAAATAAAGCGGGTGGCGAATAAAACGATAGGGACCGCTGCGCACAATCCCTTGCGCCGTGATTACCGGGGAACGCCCCGCTTCACCGAGATAACCCGCTGCCCAGAATCGAAGGCCAAGCCCCAAAATAATTAATGGCAGTGACCCGAGGTAACTGGTTGTATTAGGATAGCTATAAAGATAAACGACAACAAAGGCGATGAAACCAATTATCCCCCGATAATGGAACAACCATTTTCCTAATCTAATAAACAAACCGATAGTAAAAAAAATACCTCTTCTATCTCACCCGTTCGGCGATAAATTCCCCCCCACCATCAATCGGGTCAATCTCAATATTAAAGATGCCGGCACCAATCAGGCTTACCTCTGGACTATCGGCCAAATCCTGCTCCTCCACCCCGCGCATTCCTGATGAAGACTGGCGAACGATAAAGGTGGCTTCCTTGGGATAAGTAAAACGCCATTTCTCCATGTCCTCTTCTGTAACCAATGTCCAACGAAAAGTCCGAACGGTATCAGCATAGCCCTGCACTTTATTAAGCACCGGTTCCTCTCCTCCTCCAACCCGACATCGCCAATTCACATCAACTGAATCCCAGAGAAGAGTAACTGTCCACTCCTTCATTCCGCGCAGAGTTAAAGGCTCGGATAATTTCAACCTTAAAATTTTCGCTGCTTCATTCCCACCGGCAACAACAACCAAAACCCTTGCCCCTTCTGGAATATCAATCCAGAGTACCGTTTCCTCAGAGCGAGTTTCCAGAATAAAGCTATTCTTCTCCCAGAACCGATTCAAACCACCGTTGATTTCTAATCCCGCTACATTAGAAACAAATAACAAAAAAGTCACCGCGGTGAAAATCACCCGTCTCATTACTCCTCCTTTTCTCACCACCAATTCAAACCAGAAGATTCTCCAGCCGCATTATTGACCAGACTGGTGCCCGAGTCGGACACTCCAGGTCAACCGCATTGGCTGGTGGCTCCGGTGCCGGTAGGTCCTTATAAGGTACTGGCGGCAACTCCACCGGTGGAAAATTAATACCTTCGACTTTTGCTCCTTCCATAAATCCGATGACCCGCCCACCGCGGTCCCAAAGAACATTGTCAATAAAAAACCCCCGGTGTTGACCGCGTGTATCATAAACCGTTTTGCCGACGAGAAAACCCCGCGGTTTCCCCAGGAAGTCATATATAACCGTGCCACATATCCGGTATACCGATTTACCGTAACGATTAAAGAGTATCTTCTCTTTCATCTGTCATTCCTCCTGTATCCGAGAAGTAATTGTCATTATGACATAGACCTCGAAAATTATCTTTAATCCCTTTCTCTCTGTCAAGAAAAACGCCGTGGCATCCAACCGGTTTTTCATCTGAACAACGACAGCGCCCCTGATTCAGATTCACCCCGCACCATGGACATAATCCCCGACAGTCATCCCGGCATCTCGGGGCAATTGGTATCACCAGATGGATTGTATCGCGCACCATCGCCGTCAGGTCAATGAAATCAGAATCTATCGGCAGACGATCGAGCTCCTCTGGTTCCAGTTCTCGAGCATAACCAGTACTGTTCTGCCTGATACTGGTAAATTCCGCCGTCATCTCCTCGTCAAAATCTTGTTCGTAATCATCACCACAGATGGCGCAGGTAAGCTTGGCTTTAAAATGAACCCTGCCACGGATTAAAAAACGTTGTCCGCTGCGGGTAATTACTGCTGTCACCCTTATTTTCCCCAGAATTTTCCTAAAAGACGGGTTTTCTCTGACCTCCCGCAACTCATAGCCAAAATCCCGTGGCTCACCTTCCAGTTCAAACTTGTTATCGCCGGTTTTGAGGCTGGCAATCGGTACCAGCCCGATTCGCCTCATATCCTCTCCTGTCCCGTTCCCGCTGGACACTCGGCAATAAGTCGCTGCACCACATCTTCAGAGCGAACATTTTCCGCTTCGGCACTGAAGTTGACAATAATCCGATGCCGGAGAACTGAAAGGGCACTTGCCCGCACGTCTTCAATTGCCGGCGTAAAACGTCCCTCCAACATCGCTCTCGTCTTAGCCGCTAAGATCAGATACTGTGAAGCCCGCGGTCCTGCGCCCCAACTGACCCAATCTTTGACAAACTGCGGTGCAAATGAACTCTGCGGTCTGGTCATCGCCACCAGTCGCACCGCATAATCAACCACCTCATCCGCCACCGGCACTCGGCGCACCAGTTCCTGTAACTCTTTAATTTCCTCAGCGGTTAATACCTTTGTCAATTTTGGAGTATAGGCAGAGGTGGTATTCAGCACAATCTCCTTTTCTTCAGTCATACTCGGATAATTGACGACCACCGAAAACATAAAACGATCAAGTTGAGCTTCTGGTAACGGATAGGTTCCTTCCAGTTCAATCGGATTCTGGGTTGCAAGAACAAAAAACGGCGCAGGTAATTCATAAGTCTGTCCCGCCACAGTTACCCGGTACTCCTGCATCGCCTGTAATAACGCCGCCTGGGTCTTGGGGGGAGTACGGTTAATCTCGTCGGCGAGAATAACGTTGGCAAATATCGGACCAGGGACAAAGCGAAACCGCCGACGTTGAGTCTGAGGGTCATCTTCAATTATCTCGGTCCCGGTAATGTCTGAAGGCATCAAATCGGGCGTAAACTGAATCCGATTGAAAGACAGGTCCAGCACCAGTGCCAGGGTATTCACTAAAAGTGTCTTTGCCAGCCCCGGAACCCCAATTAATAACGCATGACCATGAGCAAGAAGGCAGATAAGCACCTGTTCCACCACCGCCTTCTGCCCGATGATAACTTTCGCGACCTCTGCTTCAATTTTCTGTCGTGCCTCAGCCAGCAGCGCCACCGCCGCAACATCACCACTTATTAGCTCTTCTTTTTTCACAGTCGGTCTGCTCTTTTCCGTTTTACTGTTTCTTCTCGCGTTCCAGCAATTTAGTCAAAACTTGAGGCAGCGTGGTATATTCCATCTCTTTCAAGCCCAAACGATGGGGTTCAAAAGGCCCGTGCCGTCGCATCAATTCCGCCAGCTCATTTGCCTCCTGTCGCGCCCGGTCAAACCCAGGGTCATCAAACATGTCTCGGGGGCCAATCAGTTTTCCATTGCTCAGTTGAAAACCAAGAGCAATCACCCGGGGTGGACCATCAAACCTGGAAGGTGTTGCTTCACGCTGAGCAACTGGCATCAGTGGCCCGTAGTGGGATCCTCGCATCCAACCCGAAACCAGATGAGGAAAAGCAAAAGCTTCCAAAACTTCGCCCACCGCCGGAAAACCTGACTGACAACGTACCATCATCACCGGGTCATCTTTACCAACATACCGGCCGGCAATTAAGGCCAGTTTCTGAGTAGAACTGGTAGCAGCAATCTCACCATCCTTGCGATATACGTTCTTAATACAGTAATTCTCCGGTGAACCGATCAGTACCAGCAGGTCGTACATCTCTTCCGGACAGGAAAGAACCATGTCCTTCCCTGCAAAAACATCGTGCACTTCAAAACGAAAACCATCGTGCATTGAAGGATCAATCACCAGTCCAATGGTATTAAACGGATCAGCAAATATCCGAAAAAGTGGCAAATTCCACGCCCCTGGTGCGCACTTGTCACCACAGAAAACAACTAGCGGTTCTGACTTTCGTTCTATAAACGTCATTTCCGCCACCCCCGGTCCCATTCCTTTCACATTTCCGGAGAAGGCATCGGCGAGCATATCCTGACCAGCACCATATAATTTTAACTCCCGAGCAAGATCGGTACAGGCCATAAAAGTATCCCAAGCGAGTTTGTGAATATCGCCGTTATCCCGCCCGCGGGTATGGGTCATGATCAGTTCCAAGTCGTCGCCACAACTGGTTACATAGAAGTCAACCAGTAAACCCTGTTTTTGACTTCTCTCCAGCATTTCCCGGGCCCGGGCAATAATATCGGGATGACTGGCAGAATGTCCAACATAACCGCCAATATCAGCTTTAATCACCGAAACCGTTATTTTTGTATCTTTCATTGTAACTTTCCTCCTTTTGGAAACAAATTGACATTCCAATTTTAGTTAACTTAAAAGTATATCACCATCATTCATCGGGTCAAGATTAACCTCCCAGGGCCTTAAATCGTTTAAACCCGACAAACAAATGAGAGAATAACCCAGTGGTATACCATCAACAGAGAGAAAAACTCCTCTAATCCCTTATCAACCAAATGTTTACAATAATTTTATTAAAACACGAGTTCTAAAACTCAGAAGAAACCGGGTTCTCGCTATAAAGCCTCCTTCTATTTGCTTCCAGAAACTGCCCCTTCTCACCAACAAACTCTGCGACCGAAACAACCTTTCCCTTAGCATATGCCTTCAGCCGATCGAACCATCTCAGCCCTGCTTTTGAACGCAACAGGTGGTGGTCTAAAATCATAACTGAGACTCTTTCGGCGATACGCAATCCGTTCTCATAGGCGCGACTCTCATCCGCTTCACTCAAAACCCCGAGATAAATTGGCGGTCCGTCAACAAAAACCACCTTCGGTCTCCAAATAACGATCGCCGTTATCGCCTCCTCGTCCAGCAATTGGATATCTGAAGCATGGACAAACACATCCTCGCCATCTCTTACCATTGTCATCAACACTTTTCCCTTTCCTGTTTCACCGTGCGCTACCGGGAAAGAAAATACCAGATCACCTGTATCACAAGAATCGGCATCAGTTGCCGACTTGCCGAGTATCCCCATTACCTCGTGATATCGCTCATCCATCAATCGGGTATTCCCCACCCGGCTTTTTACCCATACCTTTGCCCCCCTCAGATGGAAAACAAAATCGGTCAAAGATATTTGAAATGGATCCGGGTGAAGCAGCGGCGTGTGGTCGCCATGAAAATGGCTGAAAACAATATCTGTCGCCGCACCGACTTCAGCCAGAATTTTCTCCCTGATCTCCGCCGCCTTTTTTATTTCCAGAGGATGGGGCGGCAGTCCGAACCGACGGGGTGCCAGTGCCACACCCGGGTCAATAAGAACCCTCCGCCTTACCGTCTCCACCACACAACACATACTCCGCACACCCAGCGATTCCGCACCAAGAAACCACCACCGCATTTTAATTAGCATAATTTATTTCAGCAATACTTTCAAATATCATCCGCTTCCACTGTTAGTGTTGACTTGGCTTCATCACTCCTTAAAGTATTGGCGATGAACGAAACAGCCCAAATCTGTTATATCCGTTCAATTGATTGCCCTCAGGGCGCCTTTCTTCCTAAACGAGTCATCCGTATTTCCCCTGACGACCGGGGTTTCTATTTCGCCGACGGCGTTTACGAGGTAATGCGCACTTACGCTGGAAGATTGTTCCGGTTAAAGGACCATCTCAACCGGTTTAAAAACAGTCTTGCTGCGGTACGAATCCCGCTGTCCGAGATAGATCTTATCGGTGAAATCTGCATGGAACTCCTCGCCCGAAATAATCTCAAGGTAAAAGACGTGTTCTTCTATATTCAAGCGACCCGTGGCGTCTGGGACCGCAACCTACTTTTTCCTCCGCCTTCGGTTCCCCCCACCCTCTACATTTCAGTCGCTCCGATTATCCATCCTATTGAAGAACAACAAAAAGGTATAAAAACGATAACTGTACCGGACATCCGCTGGCACCGCTGCGATATCAAAGCAATTGGACTTTTGCCCAGCGTTCTGGCCCGTCAATCAGCTCTGGAGGCAGGAGCGACTGAGGCGTTATTTGTCCGTACCGGTTTTCTCACCGAAGGAACCCATACCAACCTTTTCGGGGTAAAAAATGGCACTGTCCTTACCCATCCTCTAAATAACCACATCCTTCCTGGCGTTACGCGCACTGTTCTCCTGGAACTCTGTAACCGGGAACGCATCCCGGTTTCTGAAACTGCCATTCCGGAAACAGACCTGTTTCAGCTGGACGAACTTTTCGTCACCAGCACCACTTGGGAGGTTGTTCCAGTGACTATAGTCAACGGCCGGCCGATTGGAAACGGTAAACCAGGTCCGCTTACCCGGCAACTCCAAGAGGCTTTTACCGATTATGTCCGAGAAGAAATTAAATGACCCCCCTCACCAGAAACAACACACATAGGTCATATCAACTTGACCCACTTGGCGGGTTCGGCTACACTGATTAAAGTTATGAAAACCACCTTTTTAAATTTCTGCTTTATTCTAATAACCATCGCCCCAGCGCAAATCCCTCTTCCCCTCACCCCGGACTGGACCTCGGTGGAAAATGACTACTCCACCGGTGGTACCTTTGCCGATATAAATGGCGACGGCTATCTTGACTTCTGCATCACCAATGGCAATGACATGGCCAGCAATTATAACTCGGTTTATCTCAACAACCATGGTAACCTTGAAACCAACGCCTCCTGGCGTTCCTCTGATCAGGGATTCTTCGGCCATTGTTATTCAGGTGATGTAAACAACGACGGTCATCCTGACCTAGCGGTTGCCTATCTGGGTGACTACAACGGTCCAAGTGAACTGCGCGCCCGTATCTACCGTAACAACGGCACCGCACTGGAACCACTTCCCTACTGGAAATCTAAAGATTCCGCCTCCTCATTTGATTGTTGCCTGGGCGACTTTGACATTGACGGCGACCTTGATCTAGCAATCAGCACTGGTGATGCCTACCGCGGTCAGCTGGACCGGACCCGCATCTACCGCAACAACAGCGGATTCTTTGACACCCTCCCCTGCTGGCAGGCGAAACTGGATACCGCCTCCGACGCGATTCGCTTTGTCGACGTTGACATTGATGGCGACCTTGACCTTTTTGTCGGACACCGTCGTAAAGTAGTGATGTATCGTAATCAAAACGGAGTATTTGACACTGTTCCCGAATGGACGGTGCGTCGCGGAATTGGGTGGGTCCTCCGGATGGAACCCGGTGACTATGACCAGGATGGCTATCTTGACCTTGCGATTGCCGCCAATGACCAGCTGGAGGGCGACCCAAACAGTATCCGGGTGTTCCATAACAATAGTGGTACCCTTGATACCATTCCCGCGTTTATTATGCAACGTCGGGGAACACGACTCTATTCCTCCTGTGTTGCCTGGGGCGACGCCAACGGTGATGGTTACCCCGAACTGGCCGCTGGCGGGTGGTGGCATCCGGTTGTGGTCTATGCCAATAACAATGGTATCCTGGACACCCTGCCTACTTGGTCCTGGTCACCGGCAAATCCCCAGGATCTGGTCTGCGAAGCGCTAATCTGGACCGATGTCGCCAACCGTCACCTTATTCCCGTTACCGATATCATTAACGGTAACGGCATGCGGAAACTCTTTAATTTTTCCCGACGCCCGATTCAATTTCTAGACAGTGTCAAGGTTAACGGCGCCCACGTTCCGGTATCGGCTTTCTGCTTTGACCCACTGGTTGGCTGGATAAGTTTTGCCACACCGCCACCGGTGGGGTCCGGTAATGTAATCCTTTACTATCGCTACTCCACCCATCCTGACCTAGCGGTAACCAACTGGGATTCGGATGCCGGCAATCATCTCTTTCTCAATACCACCGCCACCGCCATTGCAGAACGAAGTTCAAGACCTCAGAAACATCTCCGTGTTTATCCTAACCCTGGTAGCGGTCCTTTTCTTATCGTCTATCCCGAAGACCCGCCCACCGAACTTCATATCTATGCCCAAGACGGCAGACTGATTCAAAAACTCACCGGCAACCGGGAACAAATTCGCTGGGACGGAACCGATGAAACCGGCCGAACGGTTGTCCCTGGTGTCTATCTTATTGTCGCCCCCGATTATCAAAGGGTTAAATTGATCAGATTCTAACCATATCAGGAGAGTACTGTGGAAAATCCAGAACAGATTCCCGGCGAACTTTTAAACCGCATCGCCAATTTTGGTCGGGTTTATCTCCTTGATACTGTATCCTCAACAAATGATTATGCCTTCAATCTTGCCAAGGAAAAACAGGAACCGGCGGTCATTATTGCCCGCCGGCAAACAAAAGGCCGGGGCCGGTTCCGACGACACTGGTTTGCCGACAAAGACAGCCTCACCTTTTCGGTACTGTTTTTCTCGGAACCGAGAAGTTTTTCGCCCGCCCGTATCACCCAGATCGCCGGCCTTGCCCTGTGTCGGGCGATAAAAATAAATCTGGGGCAAGACAACACCGGCGTACCTCACCCGCTTATTCGCTGGCCCAATGATATACTAATTACAGGAAAAAAGGTTGCTGGGATCCTCTGCGAACAGCGTCGGAATGCAATGGTCGTGGGGGTCGGCGTCAATATCAATCAGACATCGTTGCCGGAAAACCTTCCGGAAGCCGGTTCGCTTCGCATCGCTTATAACCGACCCTTTGACCGCTTCGTGCTCATCAATGCCTTTCTAACCGAATTTTTCTCCTGTCTGGAACGGCTGCAAAAAGGCGACCCAACCTTATGGGCAGAAATCAGAGACCGCTCAGCAATTCTTCACCACCGGGTAGAAATTCGCACCCTGCTTCAGCGCCACGTGGGCACGGTCATTGACATTGACGACGAAGGGAGAATCGTTCTCCGCACAGATGCTGGCAAACTGACGCTATTTAACGTCGGTCAGGTAAAACAACTCCGATGATTCTCACCGTCCTTGTTGGCAACACCAATACCCGTCTTGCGTGGTTTAAGGGGAAAAATATCATCCGACGTCAAACGATTCCCAGCGCCAAATTGCTTAGGGAAATTAATCAGTTACCACTGTCACCAGCACCGCTCGGCGCCGCGCTTGCCTCGGTCGTCCCCAGGGCCACCCGACTAATATATCAGTATCTATCCCGAAACACACCCACCTTATTGGTTAATATCGCCACCGCATCACCGCTCAAAATTTGCTACAACCGGCGTTTTCTCGGAGCCGACCGGCTCTGCGCTGCAGTTGGTGGATATCTCCGTTACCATCGCGACCTTATTGTCGTTGACTTCGGAACGGCAATCACCCTCAACATCGTTCATAAAGAAGGGGTTTTTCTTGGTGGACCGATTTTCCCGGGAGTCCAGATGATGTTATCTGCTCTGGCTCAAAAAACTCACCGACTACCGGAAGTCAACTTTGTCCGTCGCCAGCGGCTAACCGTCACCACTACCCAAGAAGCAATCCAGAGTGGGGTGTTCAATCTTATTGTCGGTGGTCTCCATTATATGGTCAACCGCCTTAATGCTGAAACAAAAAGGAATTATTTCATAGTGGGAACTGGTGGAGCTTCTTCTCTGTTCCGAAAGCACCTTAAACTAATAAACAGAATTGACCCCGATCTTACCAGTCGGGGTCTGGCTGCATTATTTTACATCAATAGGAGGAAAAATGAGTAGAACCGGAGTATTTATTGATGTTCAGAATGTTCAAGAAACATTTGAGCGCCAAGGAAAAGAAGTGCGTTACGATGCTGTTATTAGGCACGTTCTCACTACGGGTAAACGGGAACGAGAAGAATGTAAATTCGTTGCCTTTGTGCCATTCCGGCGTGATGACGAACGCCGGCAGCGGTTGATTGATGCCCTGTCTTTTCAAGGATACCGCGTAGTGGTCAAACCGGTACGAGAAAGACCCGACGGCACGATCAAAGCAAATATGGACATCGAAATCACTCTGGAAATTCTATCCATGAGTGAAAACCTGGATGAGATTGTCCTTGTTACCGGCGATGGTGACTTTGTCGCCCTGGTAGATTGGCTCTCCAAAAAAGGTAAACGGGTTGTCGCCATCGGTCTGGGCCGTGGTTATACCTCAGTGGAACTCATCCGTGCCTGCGATGAATACATTAATCTGGATGAAATTGAAGGAGCGGTAAAAACGCAGTTTCCCAGTCGGGAATGGGACGAAACATCCGAACCGTTCACTCCAATACCATGAAGTCGGTCTTGCTGGGGCTGGAAACCAGCGGTACCGCCACTGGACTGGCTCTGGTCAGCGAAGAAACAACCCTGTTTGAAACTGTGCTCAACAGTAACCGGGGACACAATGAAACCATACCTTTGCTGCTTAACGAAGCGTTGACCGTTACCGGATTAAAGTTCGAAGAACTTACCGGCATCTGCATTACAATTGGCCCTGGGATGTTTACCGCTCTCCGGGTTGGTTTAAGTTTTGCCAAGGGGTTAGCGGTTGCCCACCGATTACCATTAAAGGGTATCAATACCCTCTTAGCTCTAGGTTGGACCGCAGCACAAGAAAACTTCCCGGTTTTAGCCCTTATTGACGCCCGGAAAGAAGAAGTTTATGCCGGAATCTATTATCGCAACGAAACACTAATTTCAGATACGCTCGTTCCTATCCGGGAACTCCCTTTATTCATCCGCAGGAACGCAAGCATAAAAGGGCCGTTACTCCTCGCTGGCAATGGCACCCCCTTTGTCCTCCCATTTCTCCGGAAAGAGAAAATTGAGTTCAAATTGAGCAATGTAAACTACCCCTCCCCCGCTCTGGTGGCGTGCATCGGAGGCAAATTATTGTTTGCAGAAGGACCGGATAAAATTGACCTTCTGGAACCTCGCTATATCCGGAAAACCGATGCCGAATTAAAAAGAACTAAAGGACCGCCTGCAGCTGAAGAATAATTCCCTTATATGTCCAGTCCGGAATTAATGTATGATATTGATAACCAAAAATGACTTTTAACCGTTCTCCCGCAAATTTGAAACCAAGGCCAGAAAGAACACGCCACTGAAATTTGTCGTCTTCCCAGCGTATTATTTCTCCTCTAACTGCCGGCTCAAATAAACCAAAATCTCCTGTTACCTGAAAGTAACCACCCGGTGCCCACTTGTTCAAATACCGTCGCGCTGCTAATTCAGATTGAATTGAAAAGCAGCCACGGGTTAAAACCGCCTCCGCTCCCAACCCCATCCAACCGGCACCGCCCCCATAGCGCCAGCCGTAATAGTATCTCCCGGCGAATTGATAGTTATCCCTCAGCCATGGCCGAAAGACCGCTCGAACACAGACATCCTTCCAGCTGTTATCATCGCCAACATTCGGTCCGGTACCGTTGACCACCATCGCCATTACCCGAAAAGCACTTGTTTCCGAACACGGATTAACATATGAAACCATCAGCCCGATATCCCGGGAATCAACTGGCTTCGTAATGTTGATTAAATACAACAGAGAATAATCGTCCAATTTTAACTTGCCTTCCGGTGTTTCAAATTCAAAGCTCAACGGTAATTTAAACTGACCCGCTCTGAGAAGAAAGCCGTTCCGAAAACGGAAATCAACAAAAATGTCGCGTAGGACCACCTGGCTGAAATCAAATTCTAATCTCATATCGATCGGTTCTGTAACTGCACCGCTTAAACCGAGAAGCGCCAGCCGCCTCTGAAACTCAAAACCACTTTTGGACCACCCCTGAGCACTCCCCTGCCAGAAAATTGCATCGCCCCATAAAATGCCGTCAATACTTAACCTTCCTGGAACCAGTGTTAACTCTGCAGCAGCAATTCCAACTAAACACCACCACAAAACCAGCATCTTAAATGCCGGCAATTTATTTCTACTCATCGTTTATTTCTGACAAAATGGCGGAGGCGGGTAGGAATCGAACCTACCGGTCCACTTTTCGCAGACCATACGGATTTGAAGTCCGCCAGGCACACCAGCACCCATCCGCCTCCGCTTAATGAACTACCCATCAACGCTGAATAACTATCTTTTCTATGCGACTCCCCATTTTCTGCTCAAGAGAAAGAAAATACACTCCCGCGGGCCAATTTTGCGCATCCAGCCTTAATACCACCTGTTGCTGTCTGCTGGCAATAACGGGAATAAAGAATCGCTGAACCAGCATTCCGGCACGGTCATAAATTTTAATCCCCGCACCTCCTCCCGATCCCAAGGTAAATCGGATTACCCCGGTGGAAACTAAGGGATTGGGAGTCACTGATAACAAAATTGGCCCAGGCTCAAAATCTTCGGCCACTCCCGAACTTTCATCCCAGACCACAACCTCTGTCCACAGCGTATCATTCCAGCGTCTTTCGTCCTCAACCAACTCACACCAGCAGGTAACCCTGAATAAACCGGCACTATCAGCCTGAAAACCAGCGAAATTCACCGTATCCACCGCACCGGGAAAAAGGGTCAACCAGACACTATCACGATAATTGCCGGGTTCCACCGCCAACTTTACCCAACCGCTATCATTGTTGATGGAGTAATTACCGACCACCGCTATCGGCACCATCGTATCGGTTATCCAAAGAGAGTCGGGTGTAATTAACGCACCAAGGCCAAAATCGTGTAGTATCTCGTAAAATCTCAATACCACTAAGTCGTAATTTGTTGACTCGACATAACTAATACCACCAATATAGATATTCCTGTCGCCGCCTCTGGTAAACATCCGATATCCCAAATCCTCCCCATTGCTATAAGGATTATCCCAGAGGTAAGTGTAAAGCCGCTCGCCGGTATTACGATATTTTAACACCGCAACATCCCGGATGCTCGTTCGCGTATCAACACTCCCGACAACTAAAACCTGCCCGAGAGAATCCAGTGTAATATCATTGCCCTCTTCTTCTAACCCGAAAGCATCATATCGCTGTGTCCAACGCGGAATTCCCGCAGGAGTATAAGAGACAGTAGCAATATCGTAATCGGTAACGTCATCAAGACTCGTTCCAGTAACAAAAACATTGCCATTTAAATCAACGGCAAGTGCATAAAGTAGGTCCTCATTGTTGGCCGGATAGCGATTATAAGTCCTTGCCCATAACGAATCTCCGTTGCGCCGGTATTTCATCGTAAAATAATTGTAATCCTGGTTGTCGTCATACACAATCCCGGCAATCACAATTGTTCTTGTCGTTGGATCAAAAACCACTTTTGTCCCGTAGTCATCCCCCGCCCATGGCCAGTTATTAAACCGCCGCAACCATGTCCTGGTGCCGTTGGGGTTATAACGAACTGTCGCAATATCATAATCTGTTCCATCGTCATAACTTGTACCTGTGACGTAGACATTATTGGAATCGTCAACACACACGGCGTAGGAAATGTCCTCATCATTCTCTGGAGTGCGATTATAATAACGCACCCATGCGGTATCGCCGGTAGTACCATTGTAACAAATCGTACAATAGTCAATATTACCGGTACTGTCTGATGAGTAACCGGTAACTATTACCCTGCCCAGTCGGTCCAGGCATATTGCATTTGCCGCGTCATCTTGGTTAAAAGCACGGCGCCAAGTCTTTGCCCACAACAACTGTCCATCGGCAGATAGTTTCAAGGTTACCATATCAATATCAAACAAAGTATCCATACTCCAACCACAAACATAAACCTGCCCCAAACTATCCACAACCAGAGCCGCTGCCGAATCATCGCCATGCGCCCGACCATCATAACTCGCCATCCAGAGCATATCACCCGTGGCGCTGTACTTGCGCACAATAATATCGGCTTCCGGAGGAGTTATTACCGCACAGCCAGCCAGATAAACATTGCCGGCACGGTCAACCACCATATCAGAAAAAATCTCCTCACCACCATTGCCACCGTCAAATTGACGTAACCAGACAGTATCGAGCTGACCAAATGTTACCGCTGGCAACACCGCTATTAATAACAGACCAACGAAACAAAGACTTCTCATTGTGCCTCCTTCAAATCAAGTTTCATCAAAAATAATTTACCGCTTAATTATCCGGTGTCAACCCCTGCTTTATTATCTCACGTTATTGACAAAACCGAAATTATGCATTATTTTTTGAAAAAAGGAGAGCGAAACATGCGGATTACTTTATTCTTACTATCGGCGTTAGCTGCCATTAGCTACGCCGATTGGGTAGCAATCGGACCAAACGGCGGTCCGGTCTATTCAGGTGGCATCAGTACAACCGCCTCCCCGGTAATCTATCTTGCCCCATACGCAACCCCCACGGCTCTAATAAAGTCAACCGACGGCGGAAACACATGGGGTTTCACTTCCGGTCAGATTAGTACCTATCCGATGA
Organism: uncultured bacterium; assembly: GCA_964412225.1. Taxonomy (GTDB): domain Bacteria; phylum Hydrothermota; class Tepidihabitantia; order Tepidihabitantales; family Tepidihabitantaceae; genus CAYPNB01. The sequence goes on from CAYPNB010000003.1 coordinate 208,792, forward strand.
AAATTCTTGTTCACCCCACCAATTCAGAAATAGTCTACGCCCTTACCGGCTCAGCTATTTATAAAACCACCAACGGCGGCGCCTCCTGGAGCGTATCCTCGGTCCCCAGTTACAATTACTTCCGCACTTTAACTTTCAATCCCCTTAACCCCGAGGTGATCTACGCTGTGGGCTACAATTATGCCAGCAGTATATACCGCGCCGTTCTAGGACGAACCACTGACGCCGGAGCCAGCTGGCAGGTATTTTATTGCGATACCGCTTCTTCCTCCGGCTACTCTCTTGACGTTGACCCGATTGACACCAATGTAATATATGTAGGAGGATACCGGGGAACCACCGGCGCTACAATGGTTTACCGCTCCACCAATCGGGGCGAAACATGGGAAGAAATAACCATCGGCGTTAACGGATATTACCCTTATGCAATTCATGTAAGTCCAACAAACAACAATATTCTCCTTGTTGCACCTTACGCCAGTGGTATTTACCGCTCCACCAATCGAGGAACCACCTGGACCAGGGTAAGCACTATTACTTACGTGTATCAGATAGCGGTTGACCAGATTAACCCGGCGGTAATCTATGCCACCACCAGCACCAATGTCTATAAAAGTACCGATACCGGAACCACCTGGAGTGCAATTGGCACAGGAATACCCGGTAGTATATACTTTGCGCTTCTAACCCACCCTACAGTTGGTGGCACGGTTTACTGCGGAACAAAAGCCGGGTTGTTTCGTTCCACAAATTACGGAAACACTTGGCAAAATATAACCGAAGATTTTTCTTTTAACAAAATCAAGGTAATCGCCCTTGCTGAAGACGGAAATACTATTTATACCGAATGCCAGGATAATGCCGTCTTTCGTTCCCCAGACAACGGCACTACCTGGGAACGATGCTCCGAATTTCTCTCCTGCGGGAACATCTGCGCAATGGTGGTTAATCCCCTTCAACCCGCTACCGTATGGGCACTGGAAGGATCGGGTTGAGGAAACGCCGAGCTCTTTAAGAGCACAGACGGCGGGTCCGTCTGGACGCAAGTAGAAAGTTATCTCAGTGACGGTGGTGCAATGGCGATGTCGCCATTCAATTCCGATTTGATATTTACCGTCGGGCATGGTTATATTAATAATGCCTATCGGATACAGACTTCCCGGACAACTGACGGTGGTATCACCTGGTTACACGATACGTTACCCGATTCCATGGCCCGGGCCAATACACTGGTATTTGATCCCTTTAACCCCAATCGTATCTTTATTGGAGGAGATTCTCTCTACTCGTATAAACTCCTCCTAGTGAGTACCGATATAGGAGCAACTTGGAATCATATTGGTAGTGGACTTACCGGCGCGGTTTACTGCCTTGCCGCTGTCCCTACCACCCCCGGATTTTTTTATGCCGGGACAAGTCAGGGACTCTTCCGTTCAACCGATACCGGTAGCAACTGGATCCGCACCGGCTCATTTACCAACGTTCGGGCAGTATGTGTGCACCCAGAAAACGAAAATGTAGTTTATGCAGGAACCGGTACCGGTGTATACCTTACCACCGATGGCGGAACAACCTGGGAACAAATTAACCAAGGTCTTAATAACACCAACGTTTTATCTCTTGCCATTCGCGGCGATACAAACGCAACGGTATTTGTGGGTACGAACGGTGCCGGGATATTCACAAGTTCACCCCCCACCGGTATCAATGATTATAAAAAACCACAGCACAACCGGATTCCGGTTATTGCAGCGGAACCCAACCCCTGCCGCCGTACGTTAACCCTGACCGCCCATCTCCCAACCGACTTCCCGATTTCCTTAGAACTATATGACCGCTCCGGTAGATTGGTTCAGTACTGGAAACAGATAACTTCTTCCTCGGGCCACTTAAAATGGACAGTTGACCTCTTTTCCCTTCCGGCGGGTGTTTACATTCTCCAGATTAAGCAAAATCATATCACAGTGGGAGCGAAAACGATTGTGGTAACGAAATGAAATAAAGAAACCGAACCTATAAATTTGACACCAGGCAACGGTAGACTATCCTGAAGATGTGACCGTAGCGCCCCATTACCACAAACTACTGGAAGACTTTCTCCTTTATTTGCATAAAGAGCGTCGCTTTTCACCCCATACCATCCGCTCTTATCGAATTGACATTTTACATTTTTTCGACTTCTGCACCGACCAACTCCAGGCGAAACCGATTGATAAAATAACCCGCATTGACATTCGGGATTTTATCGGTGCTGTAATGCGTTATGGCTATACCAGAAAAAGTACCGCCCGAAAACTATCCAGCGTCAAATCATTCTTTAGTTACCTGCGTGCAACCGGCAAAATTAACCACAACCCGGCCCGGAGCATCAAAGGACCAAGTCTGGAAAAACAACTCCCACCTGTCATCACCCAGTTTCAGGTCGCCGAAGCTTTAACACCAAGAGATGATTCCATTGTTTCTCTAAGGGATAACGCCATTATGGAGACGATTTACGGCTCTGGACTGCGTGCCGCGGAAGTAATTGGCCTGAATCGCTCTGACGTAGATTTCAAGCAAGAAATACTCCGGGTGCGTGGTAAAGGTGGCAAGGAACGAATCCTCCCTTTGGGTAAAAGGGAAAAAATGGCTTTAGAAAAGTACCTCGCCGCCCGCGGTTTTCCGGATGCCGAACCGTTATTCATTAACAACCGGGGAAATCGGATTACTACCCGGACAGTACAAAACATTGTCCACCGCTCTCTCGTTCGCATCAGCGGAATCACCGCAACCAATCCCCATGCTCTGCGTCACGCCTTTGCCACCCATCTTTTAGAAAGAGGTGCAGACCTTCGTGCCGTGCAGGAATTACTGGGGCACACTTCCCTCTCTTCTACCCAGGTGTACACCCATCTCACGGTGGAACGATTACGAAAAGTTTACAACAAAGCCCATCCTCGCTCCGGTTCCCAAAAATAAACCAACCTGTTTTCCCCATCTAACAATTTAATTGCTTGCCAGGCACCATTTTGCTAAAATTAAAAAATGGAGCATCCGTTACCGCGACTGGTGTTTTCCGCCTGCCTGGGTTTTGACCATTGCCGTTACAACGGTGGTATCATACAGGATGAATTCTGCGAGTTGCTAAAGGGTTTTGTAGAACCTATTCCAGTCTGTCCGGAAAAAGAAATCGGCCTGGGGGTACCTCGCGATCCAATCCGCATCGTCTACAAAAACAACGACCCCCAGTTAATCCAACCCGCCACCAACAGAAATCTGACGATAACAATGCGCAGTTTCGCCAGCGAATTTCTCAAAAATCTCCCGCCAGTTGATGGATTTCTTCTAAAATCTCGCTCGCCATCCTGTGGCATCCGTGATGTACTCTCAACCGACAAAAACAACAACACCCACCCAGCAGCAATACGCACCGGCCTATTTGGCAAAATGGTATTAACCCACTTTCCCAACACACCGGTAACAGATGAAGGAAGATTGAAAAATTTTCTCATCCGGGAAAACTTTCTTACCCGTGTCTTTGCGCTTACTCGTTTCCGAATGATCCGCGCTAGCCCAACCATAGCCAACCTCATTGAATTTCACACCACTCATAAACTCCTGTTAATGACCTACAATCAGCAGGACCTTCATTACTTGGGGAAAATCGTCGCCAACCATGAACATCGCCCTCTCCCCATCTTAATTAACGACTACGAAACCGTCTTGTCTCGTGCCCTTGCCCGGCCACCAAAATACAGCAATGCAATAAACGTCCTGTTCCACGCTCTAGGTTATTTTTCGCGTCGGCTCACCTCAAAAGAAAAAAGTTTCTTCCTTGACACCATTGAGAAATACCGCCGGGGGAAGCTACCTCTCTCTGTCCCGGTTAACCTGCTTCGCTCCTGGGTGGTTCGCTTTAATGAACCATACTTGTCCCGGCAGTGGTTTTTTAACCCTTATCCAGAACAATTACAGAACATAAGCGACTCTGGCAAAGATCGCAACCGTTAACGATGCATATTGGCTATCCTTGCATTAACACCTCCATCGGCTGTCGCAGTAGCAGAACATTTCGCCTAAGTTCTTATTCTGTCCCCCGATTTAAGGAAACGCTGGCGAATAACCTGAATTGTCTCCACCAGATAATCTCTTGGAATATTGCCCACAATATATTATTCTTCCGCATCAGTTCGGACCTCGTCCCCTTTGCATCACACCCAATCTGTACTTACCCCTGGCAACAAAAATTCAAAAAAGAGTTTTGCCAAATAGGCAGTTTAATCCACAAACACAATATCCGCATTTCAATGCACCCCGACCAGTTTGTTCTGCTAAATACCCGGAATAAAAGAATTCTCAACAACTCTATCCGGGAACTGGTCTATCATAGCCAGATATTGGATCTCCTCAACCTGCCCATGAGCGCCAAAATCCAAATCCATGTCGGAGGTGTCTACGGCAATAAAACAGAGAGCATCAAACGTTTCGCAGCAAATTACTATCGACTTCCCCGAGCGGTTAAAAGACGCTTGGTAATTGAAAATGACGACCGGATGTACAATGTCTCTGACTGTCTGGAAGTCCATAAACTTACTGGCGTACCGGTGTTGTTAGACTCATTCCACCATGAGGTAAATCCCGATGGCAACAACCTCAAAACCGCTTTTCGCTTATGCGCCCGCACCTGGCGAAAACATGATGGCACCCCGATGGTTGATTACTCTTCCCAGCAACCAGGAGCCCGTCCCGGCACCCATGCCACGACGATAGACCTCAATAACTTCCGTCATTTCTTCCACACCCTGGCAAAGTACGAATTTGACCTAATGCTAGAAATAAAAGACAAGGAAAAAAGCGCCCTCACCTTAATCTCCTGGTTAAATCAGCATCGGCAAAACTTGACAGGTAGGGCGACAAAACTATACTGACAAACCTAAATGTTCAAATTTCACGGCGGCATTCATCCCCGTGAAAGCAAGGAAGCAACAGAACATAAAAAGATAGAGGTTGCTCCTTTGCCGAAACGGGCCTTTATATTCCTTTCCCAGCACACCGGAGCAGCGTCATTACCGGTGGTAAAAAAAGGAGATACCATTCAGACCGGTACGATAATCGGTGAACCGGGAGGCAAAATTTCCGTACCCACCCACTCATCTATCTCGGGAACTGTAACCGATATAAAAGAACTCCCTCATCCGTTAACTGCTAAACCAACCACAACGGTGATAATTGATTCTGACGGTCAGGATACTTTAGCCGATTCCATCAAAGAACGGGACACCGCCGCAATGCCCCCCCAGGAAATTATTGAAGCGGTTCAACAGGCTGGCGTTGTTGGTCTGGGGGGCGCCGCTTTCCCCACTTTCTTCAAACTATTACCCCCCAAGGAAAAACCAGTTGACACCTTAATTATCAATGGCTGTGAGTGTGAACCATTTCTAACTGCTGACCACCGATTAATGGTGGAAAATGCCGCTGACATCCTTGAAGGGACAAAGTTCATCGCTCGTGCCTTGGGAGTAAATAACGTAATTATCGCCATTGAAGACAACAAACCGGATGCCATCCAGACAATAAAACAAGCAGCACAAAACACCAACTTTGTCGTCCGCACCCTAAAAACCAAATATCCCCAGGGTGCGGAAAAACAGTTGATAAAAGCCTGCCTCAACCGGGAAGTTCCCTCCGGCGGTTTACCGGCAGATGTTGGTTGCATCGTTCAGAACGTTGGAACAGCGGTGGCAGTTCGGGATGCGGTTAAATTTAACCGTCCGCTTTATCAACGGGTAGTAACCGTTACCGGGCCGGGTGTAAAAGAACCCAAAAACCTCTTGGTCCGAATCGGCACGCCAATAAGAGATTTAATTGAACTATGCGGCGGTTACACCCAACCACCCCAAAAATTAATCATGGGAGGCCCGATGATGGGCATTGCCCTGGCGAATGACGAAGTACCGGTTCTTAAAGGCACATCCGGTGTTCTGGTTTTTGTCTCTACGCGTGAACCAGAAGAACAAAACTGTATCCGTTGCGGTCGCTGCATTGAAGCCTGCCCGATGGGACTGTCCCCTACCCGACTAAACTATCATATCAAATCGGGCAGACTGGCCGTAGCGAAAGCGGAACACCTCTTTGATTGTATTGAATGCGGCTGTTGTGCCTATGTCTGTCCCGCTCATATCCGCCTCGTCCACAACTTCAAATTTGGCAAAGCAGAACTTATCGCTCAGGGGAATAAATAATGGGTGAAAATAGAACCAGTTCCATTCTGGTCACCGCTTCTCCTCATATCCATTCAGGAGTCACCGTAGATAAATTGATGTGGGCGGTGGTAATTGCCCTTACCCCCGCCCTCGGTGGCTCAACCTACTTCTTCGGGTTAAAAGGACTGCTCCTGATCCTCCTCAGCATCGCCTCTGCGGTAGGCTTTGATGCTCTTGGACAGCGCCTGTTTGGACGTCAGATTACAATCGGTGATGGCAGTGCGGTAATCACCGGCCTGTTGCTTGCCTTCAATCTACCGCCGGGTGTTCCGTGGTGGATACCAATACTCGGAGCGGCGTTTGCAATGATTGTCGCCAAACAACTCTTCGGTGGCTTGGGGCATAATTTTATCAACCCCGCACTTGCCGCCCGGGCGTTTCTGGTTACCTCCTGGCCAACACAGATGACCACCACCTGGCTCGCACCCCGAGGTGGTTTAATATCCGGGCTTAATCCCACCGCTCTTAAAATCTGCACCGATGCTGTCAGCTCGGCAACCCCGCTTAATGTGCTAAAACAGGGAGAAAGACTGGTCCTGCCCGGCTGTGACCCCCAGTCATTATATCAGCAACTCCAGTCCTGGGACTCAATCAAACAACTGTTCTTGGGCAACACCGGCGGCTGTTTGGGTGAAACTTCGGCTCTGCTTTTGCTTATTGGTGGCATCTTTCTCATCCTAACAAAAGTAATTGACTGGCGGATCCCGGTCTCCTATCTTCTTACCGTCGCCGTTCTCGTTACCGTCTTACCGGGACACAAAACCGGTCTTTTAAACTACGCCCTCTTTCACATTTTTTCCGGCGGGCTCATTCTGGGTGCCTTTTATATGGCCACCGACTATGTTACCTCACCGTTAACCCACAAAGGCAGAGTTATCTTTGGCATTGGCTGCGGTATCCTCACCACATTGATCAGACTCTGGGGTGGATACCCGGAAGGAGTTTCCTACTCCATACTGTTGATGAATGTCGCCACCCCTCTTATCGACCGGTTCACTTTACCCCGGGTATTTGGCACCAGGAGACAAAAATGAAGGACAGCAAACTCTGGATGGTGATTTCTTTAGTACTCATCTGTCTCATATCGGCATTTGCCTTGTCTCAGGTCTACATCATCACCAAACCTAAAATTGAATATCAGCGGCAGGTGGTGGCACTACGTAACGCCCTGCAAGCGGTAATGCCGGGAGGCGATCGGTTTGAGCTAGCTACCGCAGATTCCACTGTCTGGCGCGCATTCAGTAACGACCAGCGTATCGGCACCGTCATCCGCGCTGCTAAACCGGGCTATGGAGGACCGGTTCCGGTAACCGCCGGCGTTGACCGGGAAGGTAAAATTGTTGCGGTTCGGGTAGCAAACGCTGCTGAAGGATTGAAGGAAACTCCTGGGCTTGGACTTAAAGCAACTGAAGAAAATTTCCAGGAGCAATTTCAGGGGAAAAGCGCTGCCGAACTACGTCTGAAAAAAGACGGTGGCGCCATTGATGCCATTACCGGCGCCACCATTACCTCCCGGGCGGTGGTTGATGGACTGCGTGAGGCTCTGGAAAAGTATGACAGTATTATAAAGGACCAATGAATAAAAAGACATCACGCTTCGCTTATTTTACTGTAGGAATTATAAAAGAGAACCCCACTTTGATACTGATGATCGGACTCTGCCCTACTTTAGCCACTACTGTGTCGGCACGGGATGGACTGGGAATGGGGCTCGCCGCCTCATTTGTCCTCATCGGTTCCAATATCGTTGTCTCATTGGTGCGCAAACTGGTTCCTGACAGTGTTCGTATTCCCATCTTTATCATTATCATCTCCACATTTGTTACCCTCATTGACTATCTGATGCAGGCATATCAGCCCGACCTCTATCGCGTCCTGGGGGTGTTTGTCCCGTTGATTGTGGTCAACTGCATCATCCTCGGTCGAGCCGAGGCATTCGCCTATCACCACGGCGTTTTTGACTCCCTCCTTGATGCCCTCGGAAAATCAATTGGCTTTACCCTCGTTCTTTTTATAATGGGAACAGCAAGAGAACTTTTCGGCAACGGCACATTCTTCGGTAAACCGATTATGCCCTCAGTCTATCGTTCTTCTCCGATGCTTTTCGCCATCTTCCCCCCAGGTGCCTTTTTCTTAATCGGTCTGTTAAAGGCACTGGTAAATAAAACCGGAATGGGAAAAAGATGAATCCGGCAAAAATTTTCCTCGCCGCCTTTTTGGTTAACAATATCATTCTAATGCGTTTCATCGGCCTGTGTCCATTTTTCGGTGTATCCGCAGCGCTCAATACCTCGGTCGGAATGAGTGCCGCAGTGCTTTTCGTAATGCTCCTCGCCGCCTGGGTTTCTTGGATTTTATACCATTTACTGCTATTACCGCTGGGGCTGGTATTTTTACGCACCGCGGTATTTATTTTAGTAATTGCCACACTGGTCCAGTTTGTGGAGATGTTCTTAAAACGATACATCCGTAATCTCTATTCCGCAATGGGCATCTACCTGCCCCTGATCACCACTAACTGCGCTATTCTCGCCGTTACCTTTTTAAACATTGATTACCGCTACAACTTCCTCCAGGCAACTGTCTTCGCCATCGGCACCGCCGCCGGCTTCGCACTGGCAATCATTCTCTTTGCCGCCATCCGGGAAAGACTGGAAGACGCTCCGATTACACCAGCTTTTAAGGGGTATCCGATTGCCTTCATCGGTGCCGCCCTGGTCTCATTGGCATTTATGGGATTTACCGCACTATTCGGGATTTCCTAAATGGACTGGCTACTTGTTATTAAATCGCTCCTTGCTCTCGGCGGTCTTGGTCTGCTCCTCGCGGTAATTCTTCTCGTCGCCGCGCTCAAACTCACCGTCAAAATTGATGAACGCGAAGCACAGATCCGGGCTGTTCTGCCCGGTGCTAACTGTGGTGCCTGCGGCTATCCTGGCTGCGATGGCTACGCTGCTGCGGTAGCGGCTGGCAGGGCACCGTTAAATGCCTGCTCGGTAGGCGGACCGGAAGTAGCAACAAAAATCGGCACAATAATGGGACAGGAGGTCACCACCACCGAACCTCAGGTAGCGGTTCTCATATGTCGCGGTGGCAAAAGAGAAGCACCCCACCGATTTGAATACCGGGGGGCACAAGACTGTCGTCAGGCGGCGCTGCTTTTAGGAGGACCGAAAGCCTGTATCTACGGTTGCGTTGGATTGGGTCATTGCGTTAAGGTCTGTCCGGTTAATGCCATTAAAATGGGAGACAACCGTCTGCCCGTAATCGATGAAAAAACCTGCATTGGTTGTGGTAAATGTGTCCGGGAGTGTCCGAAAGGAACCTTGCGTCTAATCCCCCGTTCCAAACTGGTCTACTTAGCCTGTGTCTCCCATGACCGGGGCAAGGCGGTTAAAGATGTCTGTTCGGTCGGCTGCATCGCCTGCGGTATATGTGTTAAAGTCTGTCCGGTGGGCGCGCTGACGATGGAAAGAAACCTGCCGGTAATGGACTTCTCCCGGTGTATTGACTGCGGAATCTGTGTCCACAAATGTCCTACCCGTTCGTTTATTGACCGGGCACCGGGCAGACCAAAAGCCTCCATCAATCCGCGGTGCAATAGCTGCGGTGAATGTGTTAAAGTCTGTCAATTCAAGGCAATAGAAGGAGAACCCGGAAAACAGCACCGGGTCATTCCGGAAAAATGTATCGGCTGCGGTCAGTGTGTTCTGGTCTGTTCGGTAAAGGCTATTGACCTTATCGGTGCGCTGGGACACGCCCTCAAAACCGTCTGATCCACTCAGTATTCGCCCCGGTTAAAAAAGTAAACCGCGGCAAAGGTGGTTATAACGCTAAACCCAACAAGAAAAGCAAAGTCAAACCAAGGCGAGTAAAAAGAAAAACCCAGCACGAGTCTTCGGATTAAATCTACCCCGTAAGTCAGCGGGTTGATATGGACGAGGATATTAAGCCACCACGGCAAATTCTGCATCGGAAACAGCGCCCCACTCAAAAACCACATCGGCATAATAACAAAATTCATAATCGTCCCGAATCCCTGAAAAGATGTCATTCGTGCCGCAATAATAATGCCGATTCCGGTAAGCGCAAATGACATAATAGCAATTGCAATAATTAACGGCAAGATATTTAAAAAACGCAACTTAACATCCACCAAAGGAGCAAGCAACAAAATGATGCACCCCTGAATAAGGGAAAGGGTGGTCCCGGCCAGCGCCTTGCCGATAACGATGGCGGTTCGGGGGACCGGTGCCACTAGAATCTCTTTCAAAAAACCAAACTCCCGGTCCCAGATTATTGAAATGGCCGACTGGATAGAAGTAAATATTGAAGCCATCGCCACAATGCCCGGAAAGATAAACTGGGTGTAGTTAAAGTTACCCACCGACCGGTATCCTCCCCTTAATCCCAGGCCGAATATGAAAAGCCAGAGAATCGGACGCGTAAGTGAACCGTATAATTGACTTTTCTCCCGGAAATACCGAATCGTATCTCGCAGCCAGACCATATAAATACAACCCAGGTCAATCATAAATTCATCTTACCGCCATGCCCGTCCCATCCGGCGCAACCGGTTCTTCAACTTTTCTTTGGGAGAAGCCTCATCATCTCTGATTTCTCGCCCGGTAAGTTTTAGAAACACATCATCCAGAGTCGGTTGATGAATTGCCACTGATAGAACCGCAACCGATAACGCTTTTATCAGCTGGGGCACAAATTCTGCCCCGTTATCCACCACAAAATGTAATCCGTCTTTCTCCACGGTCGGGACAATACCATATTGTCCTTTCAGTTCAGTCGCCGCCCGCTGGTCATCAACGGTGGCAAGGACAACGCAATCACCCTGCACCTGTGCCTTTAATTGCGCCGGTGTATCCAGCGCGATTATCTTTCCGTGATCAATTATCGCAATTCGGTCGCAGTATTCGGCTTCGTCCATATAATGGGTAGTCAGAAAAATGGTCGTATTTCTCTCCTGCCGCAACTTCAACAACCTATCCCAGATGCGGTTTCTGGTCTGCGGATCAAGTCCCAGTGTCGGTTCATCTAGAAACAGAACCCGGGGCGTATGCAGGAGAGCACGGGCAATCTCTAATCGGCGTTTCATCCCTCCAGAAAAGTTCCTTACCAGTTCATCACCCCGGTCAGCCAGTTCCATCCATTCCAACCCCGCGGTAATCCGCTCTGTTAACTCTCCCCTTGGTACCCGGTAAACCAGACCATGAAACCGCAGGTTTTCTTTTGCCGTCAGCCGGTCATCAAGTGAAGGCTCCTGAAATATAATTCCAATCGCCCGGCGCACATTATCCTGTTCCCGCACAATATCATATCCTGCAACCTGGGCACTGCCGCTGGTTGGTCTGGTCAGGGTGCACAGCATTCGGACCGTCGTCGTCTTACCCGCGCCGTTTGGACCGAGAAAACCGAATATCTCCCCGGGCACAACCGAAAAAGAAACCCCGTCAACCGCCCGCAACCTTTTGAAATCTTTCGTAAGTCGGTCTACATCAATTATCGGCGTAATAGCCAAAATCTTCCCGTAATCGGAAAAGGTTTAATCCACCACGTTATCAATCTGTGCCTTCTGGAGCACACCCGAGTAGTCAATGTATACGGTCTTCAACTCGGAGAATATCTCGTAAGCGGTCCAGCCACCCTCGCGATGTCCGTTACCGGTCTCCTTCACCCCGCCAAACGGCAGATGACACTCGGCACCGATCGTCGGGGCATTAACATAGGTAATTCCCGCCTCAATCTTCTCAATCGCCTTGAACGCCCGATTAACATCCCGGGTATAAATGGAAGAAGAAAGACCATATGGAGTGTCATTCAAAACCGCAATTGCCTCGTCAAAACTCCGCACCTTAATCACCGCCAGCACCGGACCAAAAATCTCCTCCCGAGCAATCCGCATCGCGGGCGTCACATCGGCAAAAATTGTTGGCGAATAGAAAAACCCTTTTTCATAATCATCACCCCGCAAGGGTTCCCCGCCGCAAACAATTTTCGCCCCTTCTGCTTTACCGATCTCTACATACCGGTGTACCGTTTTTCGCTGCCCCTCACTTACCAGGGGACCCATCTCCACCGTCTCGTCCAGACCGTTGCCCACCTTCAGCACTTTTGCCCTTTCCACCACCATCGCCAGAAACCGCTCGTAAACTCCCGCCTCCAGAATTAAACGGGAGGTGGCGGTACAACGCTGACCGGTAGTCCCGAAGGCACCCCAGATTACCCCTTCCAGTGCCAGTTCCAAATCGGCATCATCAAGAACAATCTGCGCGTTCTTTCCCCCGAGTTCCAGAGAACAGCGCTTTAAATGTTTCCCGCACACCTCGGCGATATGCCTTCCCACGGCCGAAGAACCGGTAAAGGATATCCCGTAGATGTCCGGGTGTTCCAGCATCGCCTCACCGACAACCGACCCCTCCCCATATACGATATTCACCACCCCTGCTGGAACACCGGCTTCGGTTAAAGCGACAACAAACTCATGGACCGACGCCGGGGTAAGGGTAGCGGGTTTAATTACTACGGTATTACCGCAAATCAGTGCCGGAAATATTTTCCAGGAAGGGATTGCCATCGGAAAATTCCACGGGCAAATCATCCCCCATACGCCCATCGGCTGGCGGGTAACAAACGCCGCCTTGTTGGGTAATTCGCTCGGTACAACTTTGCCCCAGAGCCGTCGGCTTTCACCTGCCGCATAAAGCCCAGTATCAATTGCCTCCTGCACATCCCCCCTTGTCTCTTTTAAAACCTTACCCATCTCCCGGGTCATCAGCCGTGCCAGTTCCTCCTTCCGGTGAATCAGAATCTCGGTTGCCCGGCGGATAATCTCCCCTCTTTTCGGAACCGGCAAAGACCGCCAACCTGGATAAGCCGCCTTTGCCGCTGCCACCGCATCAGCCACATCCTCTGGTCCAGAAGAAGGGAAAATACCGATTAAATCATCGGTATTGGCTGGGTTACGATTCTCGTAAATCTTGCCCGAACGGGCGGAAACAAACTTTCCGTTAATAAAATTCTGATACTCCTTTGCCATTGCTCCTCCTATTTTTCAATTAACTTTAAGGCCTCGTCAACACTCCCGGCAACCTCCATACCGGGAATACTCCAGCTTTTAATTCCGATAACTCTCTTACCCATCTTCAGGGCAAAACCAATTTCCGAAAGTGTCCCATAAGACCCTCCCACCGCTATCAGCACATCTGCAGTCCGGATAATTATTAAATTTCTCGCCTCTCCCATCCCGGTAGCGACCGGCACATCAACGTACTGATTTGCCTGATTGCGCTCAGAACCGGGCAGAATACCAACTGTCACCCCGCCTGCCTCTTTTGCGCCCCGACAGGCAGCCGCCATCACACCGGACATTCCACCGCACACCAGAACCCCGCCTATCCGGGCAATCCCCCTACCCACCGCCTCGGCCAGTTCCGCCAGCACGGCGTCACATTCTCCGGCCCCAATCACCCCGACAAACCGCCTATCTCTTAACGAAAAGACCGATGATTTCAAATCGGCTAACATCTACCAAACCCCGGTCGGTTAATTTCAATTCCGGTATCACCGGCAGGGCGAGAAAAGACAACGTCATAAACGGATTCTCCAGCCGGGAACCCCATCGCTGTGCCCGCGCCAGCAATTCCCCCAGCCCTGCCGCTACCTCCTCTGCCGGTCGGTCAGACATCAATCCAGCAATGGGCAGTGGCAACTTCGCCGCCACCTTGCCATCCGCTACCGCAACATATCCCCCGCCCATCCGCTGTAGTGCCCGTGCCGCCACCAGCATATCCCGATCATTAGTTCCCAAAATAATTATATTGTGAGAATCATGCGCCACCGTCGTCCCGAGCGCTCCTTTTTTCAACCCAAAGCCGGCAACCAACCCCTTCCCCATTCTACCCGAACCCCGATGCCTCTCAATCACTACCAATTTTAACAGGTCCCGCTCGGTATCGGCAACAACACATCCACCCTCCACGGTTGGTCTCTGGATATGCTTCTCGGTAATTATCTCTCCCGGCACAATCCTGATAACATTACACAACTCACCTTCTGCTTTAATGGCAAAATCCTTCAAACTCAACCTGCCCAGATGGACTGTGTTCTTAACCGCCCTGTCACAATACATCGGTATTTTTACCAGTAATCGCTGGTTCTCCACCACCGGTCTGCCCGCCTTAATGACCATCTGCACATCCATCAAAGTTAGATCGCCAATCACCACCAGGTCGGCAAGCAATCCCGGTGCCACCGCCCCCCGATCAGACAACCCGAAATGCTCAGCGGGGTTCAGGGTAACCATTTGAATCGCCATTGCCGGGCTCATGCCGGTACCAACCGCCTTCCGCAAAATGGCATCAAGATGCCCGTGCTCAAGGAGATCTCCGGAATGGCGGTCATCACTTACGAGACAACAACGCCGCAAAGAAGTCTCGTTCACCGCCCGCAGCAGCATATCCAGATTGTGGGCTGCCGACCCCTCCCGAATAAAAAGCCGCATTCCAGCCCGCAACTTCTCCTTCGCCTCATGAACGCCAACCGATTCGTGGTCGGAACCGATTCCTGCCGCCACGTAAGCCTGCAGTAACTTTCCGGTCAGTCCCGGACAGTGACCGTCAACAACAGCCTCCATCTCCCGAGCAATCATCACCTTTTCCAGCACCTTCGGGTCACCAAAAATCACCCCGGGGTAGTTCATCACCTCCGCAAGCCCCAGCACCCCTTTAAGCTTCAGCAATCGCCGCACCTCTTTGGCATCCAGACGACCACCGGATGTCTCCATAGCCGTTGCCGGCACACAGGAAGGTACAAGAATAAACACATCCACAGGCAAACCGACGCTTGACCGACGAATGAAATCAACCCCTTTCCCCCCCAGGACATTGGCAATCTCATGCGGGTCAACGACAACCGCCGTGGTCCCGTGCTGAAGACACAACCGGGCAAACTCGGCAACGGAAAGCAACGAACTCTCAATGTGAATGTGGCCGTCAATAAATCCGGGAGCGATGAACCGCCCGGATACGTCAACCACCGTTTTCGCAGCACAATAATCCTCGCCAACGCCCGCAATCCTGCCATCCTTAATCACCACATTTGCCCGCCGCACCTCACCTGTAAAAACATCAACCACCGAACCACCCTGAAGCAACATATCACCGGGCGCATCTCCCCGACTTACTTTAATAAACTCCATAAGCTTTCTTGTTTTAATCTTCGCCACCGCCATCCTCGCCTCCGCTTTGCTCAATATAGCCGACAAACGGCAAATGGCGGAACCGCTCGGCAAAATCCACCCCGTAACCGACCACAAAACGGTTAGGCACAACAAACCCCAGATAATCGGGTTTAATCGGCACCTTATGCCGGTCTGGTTTATCCAGCAAAACGCACAGTTTCAAACTCCGGGGATGTCGCAACTGCAGATGTCTGACGATGTACTGTAATGTCAACCCGGTGTCCAAAATATCCTCCACCACCAGAACATCCCGGTTTTCAATCGGAGTTTTTAAATCCATCACAATCTTCACCACTCCGGATGACTCTGTGCTTGCCCCGTAACTAGCAACGGTAATAAAATCAATAAAAACCGGAACGGTTAGTTCACGCACCAGGTCGGCAAGAAAAACCCAGGACCCCTTCAAAATTCCAACGAGCAACGGCTCCTTACCCTGGTAATCCCGGGAAATTGCCGCCGCCAGTTCCCGGACCCGGCGGGCGATATCCTCGCGCGACAAAAGCACTTTCACTTCCGGAAACTGCCCGCCGGACATTGCCTGTTCGCCTAGTTGAAAACCATCGGAAAACAAATCGGGGCGACTGGATTTGAACCAGCGACCTCTTGGTCCCGAACCAAGCGCGCTAAACCAACTGCGCTACGCCCCGCCAAATAAAATATAGAGGATAAACGACCTCAGTCAACAGAATCCCGCCTCTTCACTAACGGCACAAACACCACATCCATCAGCGCTCGCTGCACCAGCCTTTTCCCGTGTTTTATTCCCAGAATCAACATCTGCCCTCCGGTACTCTGCTTTACCGGTACCACAATTCTCCCACCATCAACAAGCTGTTCCACCAGTTTAACCGGCATTGTCTCGGCAGCCGCGGTCACGATAATCCGGTCAAAAGGACTGAACTCTGCCCAACCCTCATTACCGTCGCCGATGCGAAACCGGATATTCCGGTAATCCAGACGATTGAGGACCAGGCGGGCAGCAACAGAAAGCTCCGCAACAATCTCCACTGTCCAGACCATTCCGGCAAGTTCTGCCAGAATAGCGGTCTGATAACCGGAACCGGTGCCAATCTCCAGCACCTTATCCTTCTTCCCTATTTGTAGCACCTCGGTCATTGCCGCAACGATATAAGGTTGAGAAATTGTCTGCCCGTGTCCGATTGGTAACGGATAATCCTCATAAGCCTGATGAACCAGAGACTCGGGAACGAATAGATGCCGGGGAACCTTCATCATCGCCTCCAGCACACGCCGGTCCTTCACCCCGCGACTGATAATCTGCTCTTCCACCATCCGCCGCTGTTTGAGCTGAAACTCATTTACCACAATTAAGTATATTTATTCCAGCGCCAACCGTCAAAATCATCTCCCAAATATAATCCATCTGCCCCCTCCCTCCATCTCCCTTCTGCCTCTTTTTCTTCTTTGCCCGTTTTCCCCTGCCCGAGACAGGTAAACCACCCAACCGCTTACCACTTTTCTTTGCTTAAAGAAGGATAACCCGGGGGACGGTCGGGGGGACGGTGGAGGGTGTTGGTTAATTTTCTGGTTAACCCGTTTATAATCCGTTGCTTATATATTTTCTGCAGTTAAAAAATTTTGACTCCATTGTCAAATCTTCATATGTTTCCATCAACCGTTTTTACCTGGTTCTGATTGTGTGCTCAACAACGGCAAAATTTTTTCTTGACAGAAAATTTGCTTTTGGTTATTTATTTTCTGGCTGCTGGTCGGGCAATTGCTTGGTTGGTGTATCAACCTTAAAGCATAGGCCCTCCGGCGGCTTTTATTTTGCCTTAATTTGACCGCCCGACCCGGTCAGTTATCATTGTAAAAATGAACAATTACCCCGCAAAATTTCGCACCCCGATTCTGTTTGAAGAAAAGGCGGTGCAGGAACTGTGCTGTCTTGCCCGTCGGGGTTATGAGGCAAAATTCAAAAAAGAAACCTTCGGCTTTCTATTCGGCACCCTCTCTGATGACAACCGGATCATCGTCCGCCATGCCTGTTACTACCGGGGCGGTGAAAAAAGACGAACCGGAGTGATATTTAAAAACTGGGCCACCATCTCCCGCTTAATCCGTCGTCGGAAGGAACTCGCCCGGAGCCTGCGCCTGCGTTTTCTGGGCAACTTCCATTCTCATGTGGAGATTGCCGGTGAAGTCTTTAAGGGGTTGTCTCCTGAAGACCGGGAATCTTTCCTTTATGACCCGATGGCGATAATTGAAACCGTCGTCTTCATCTGGGCGGGTCCTTTTAAACCCAACCGCAGCACATCCGGAACAATTGTCAGATTTGAACCCCGCACTAACTACAACTACCGCATCCGGGTATATGCCAAACGCCGCAACGGTATCCGTCTCGTACGGGCAAAGGTCATCCCCTCGGATGTGGTGGTAAGCTATTGAAAACAAAAAGGTGGAGGCGGGAAAAACCGCCTCCACCTGAGTTTGGTTGATCGTCAACGGAGCAAAATTGCCTTGGTGGTCAGGGTGCCGCTATCGGTATCCAGACGATAGAGATATATACCGTTTGCCACCGGTCTCCCCGCATCATCAGCACCATCCCAGTTAACCACATAGCGACCCGCGGCAAACTCACCGCGCACCAGCCTCCGCACCACCCGTCCGAGCGCATCATAAACGGTCAGATTCACCCTGCCTGCCAGCGGCATCTGCCAGCGAATAATCGCCCGTGTCCGGACCGGGTTGGGTGTAATAGCCAGGGCAAACCGGACCAGACCGGTGCCAGCAACCTCATTTTCCGCCACCCCGACCTCTGGCCCAATTGGCGTGAAAAGAATCGCCCGACCTGGTGCCAGCGGTGCGGCACCGCGATGATAGGCTCCGTTGTAAACCACCTGAATATACCGGCTGAGAGTCGGGTCCTGTTCACCAACTGTAGCAGAGGTATTGTAATTTGAAGTAAGATACTGGAAGAGAAACTCACAGTCACCGTCGCTCACTGTTGTGTCATAGAGAATTATCTGGAATTTATCCCACTGGTTGCGTGGATCGTAGTAATGCACCGAATCCCATTCAATGATGAACCGGTGATTGGCGGTATCGTGGTAGTACCAGACGCTGTTACCGGTTGGCGGATACAGGTCGTCCCAGTTGGCAGCAAGAAGCGGTGGCATATCGTTGTTGGGCAGTTCGGTGTTGAGGTAGGTAGTCTGGGTAGTATAGCCGGGCGCAATCCAGCCGTTGGAGCAGATTGATATCTGGTTATAACTCTGACCGTAAAAGACAAACGGTCCGAATGCGGAGGGCAGGTTGATCTGGACGGTCTCGTCATCACCGAGGGTAAGCCGGGTTCCGAGATTTCTGATTTCCACCCATTCAAACCTCGGGTGTTTGATATAAAACGTGTCCACATCATCATAAGCCCAGTAGGCTATAGTCGCTCCACCGGTGTCCGGTATCGGGTCACAGGCACGAATTTCACCCACCACGATTGAAAAAGGTAAAATCCGGGTATAGCCACCTGCTGCACTCACATAAAGGGTACAAGAAAACCTTGTTTCTGGAGGCATGGTCAGGGCTCTTATCTGATACGGGTCCGCGGTGTTTACCCGGCTGCTTTCCGACATTATTACCCCGTAAAAACCGGTTGAGTCCTCAACTATCAACCTGGAGTCTCCAGAACGTAATATCGCCGAAACACCATTGGCATTACCCAAACCGATATTGCGCAAATTGACCAGCAGTTGTGCTGTTTCCTGGGGGTCAAGTCTGCCGTTACGATTGCCACCCTGAATTGTATCAATCACCGTTAATCCGGCATACTCCAGATTAGGAGCCCCAACCCGGAGATAAAAGCGGGATGGCCAGAGCGAATCGTTGGCATCCTGGCAGAACATATCAAACCGAATGCTATGACCGTTGGTACAGGTGGGCGCGACACTAAACCTGAACCCGTTGGCACCGGTCCAGGCTGAATCCTGGGGCAGGACATTACCAAAACTCTTCAGGGAATCAATAATCGTCACAAACGGGTCAGCGGTCCGGATTTTCCCGGTAACCGAGCGGGCGGTAGAATCGCCGTAGTTTTTCACCCAGGTGGGCAGAATTATATCCTCACCCGGATTAACACATCCGTCACCGTTCCCACCCGGTGGCGAATCGTTTACAACCGAACGGAGATAGGTCACATAAGGAGAACCGAAAGTCCGGACAGTAATTGTCCCCTGATAGGGTGGAAACCCCTGACCGGTAACGGTAAGCGAAACTTCACCCTCACTGGTACTATTTATTTCCAGTGTAACATTACCGCTGGCATCGGTATAACCAAACACATAGAAATCACCCGGCTTCCACGCACAGACCAGCCCGTTTCTCACCGGGTTCCCCTGTTTTGTAACCGTTACCTGGAGATAATATAACCCCAGGGGAACTACCGGCGGATGATTAACATTCACGGAAACCAGAGGACCAGTCCACACAGTAAGCGCCGGATCACCCAGCCAGAGATACATCCGCGCGTTATCGGTACCACCCTGCCCCTCATAATATTTCCGAATATAGGCGTTCGCATTACAGAGCATCCAACCCAGGTCCCAGATAGGACAGATGTAGTTCCGCACTCCAGGGATTGAAATTGTGAATGTATCACCGATACAGCGGAAAAGTGTGGAATCCCAGCCGTGGTTGGGAATTGTATAAGAAGCCTGGGTAGCACCAAGTGATGCCACCGCCCCACCCGGGTACTTTCTCAGCCACGCCTCACCAATACAGCTATCTCTGGAAAGCACATGGTTAAGACAACAGCAGTTAATCACCACCGGGGTCATATCGCCATTATTTAACGCATTGATATGACTTATCGTCCAGGACTGACCATTCGCATCCCATGACGACCAGTCGGTTTGTGAACCGTGACCGCGATAATTAACCACCACCCTTCCCCCATTAATTGCGCTGGTAACCATCGCATTGGTTCCGCCGGCACCACCCATAATCGTATCAAAATCGTAGCGATAAAGCGGATAGGGGAAGTGATAGATTCCCCTGGTGCATGCCGAATACTTCCCAGGATACTCTTCACTATGAGCAGCAAGCGCTGACTTTGTTGTCCACACCCCACCCGGCGGGTCTATCTGAAACTTCAGGGTTTTCTGAATCTGATTCGCCAGATCGTCAACTGACGATGGGCTGAACCTGCCGATGCCGAGTTCAAAATAATCATCACCGTTAACCGGCTCAAGATCCGCATACCACATGTCCGAAAACCCAACTCCCGGATAAGCATATCCAGGCACCTCGTTGTACTCACCCACCAGAAGCACCCAGCGCAGCACCGGTGGGGTATGCCGGTTGTACTCGGCCCGGATTGAATCCTTGACTTCGGTAGCGGTCCAGGAAGACTTAGCAATCACCCGGGTCTCCACCCCTCTTTTATAATGCCAGTTAACTAAAGAATCCAGCCAGCCCCCGGTGTAATTGGAATGGGCAATAACCAGATAGCGGACACCCGGACTGTCAATCCAGTCCACATCAAGGTTATATCGTTCTGGATTGTCAACAAGAGTTCTTAACATTCCCAGCGCCCAAGGCTCTACCCGATGGGGCTGAAAAACACCGGGGTGTTCTACCGCCAGCACCAGCCGCTTTGCCACCAGTAGTTCCCTTTCACCCGGATTATAACGCACCGGATTTATCACCAAGGTGGCAAACGGCAATCCCCGCCAAACGGACTGGAATCGCACGGTTGCCACCGCTTCGGGATAAACCCGATTCTGAGTGTAAAACTGCCAGTCAATCATCCACGTCCCGGGCTGCTCCCCCTCCCGTAACGGCTTCTGGGCAGGGGCGACCAAAACACCGCTAACCTTTTCAAACTCCGCTTCAATCACCCTTACTTCTACCGGCGCATTGTCCGGCAGGGCGATGTTACGAACTATCACCGGTAACTGGGGCAAACCGACCTCGCCGGTTACCGCGGCTTCACCGGGAATCTTAACCTCAGTCCAGATTTGATTGTCAACCGTCCTTGTTAATATCTCCAGTCCCGGAATGACAACCTCTATCCTGGTTGTGCTACTGCCTGCCGGATTTATCTTCACCCCGGGATTGACCGGTGCCGGACTGGTGATTCCTAACCAGCCGGCAAAACTGAAGCCGAACAAAACCAGAATTATCAACACTAAAATTCGCTTCATTGTTCCTCTTTTATTTATAATAAATTACCTCTCCTCACCGAGCCTTTTTTTCTCACCGAACACCTGACCGGTAAACACGTAAAGTTCGGCATCAGCCTCTTTATAAGCGTTGGGTGGCAAACCCGCCTTGCGACAGGTATACTCTAAAAACTCCTCTCGGTTCCACCCCTGTTCCACCGGGACCTGGGGCAAAAGTAACCCGGAATAAAACCCCTTCCGAATCACCAGCCCGTGTTTACCGACTATTACCGAATCAGGATTAAATATCCGTTTTAAAGGTGAAAGAACGGTAATCTCTACGTCAATTAACGGCAGTTCCTCAGCCGTTACCGGCGGAAAACGGGGGTCCTCGGTTGCCGCGGCTATCGCCATGTCCCGGGTGGCAAGATAAAGCGGTTTCACCCCTTCCACATATCCGATGCAACCCCGTAACTCACCATGTTTGTGAAGGGTAACAAACACCCCTCTTTTTTCCTTCAGCCGTTCGGTTAACGGTGTCACCTCCGGTGCCCGCCCGGTGCGCACGTATTGCTCAACTGTTCGGCGGGCAATACCCAGCAGACTTTGCTGCTCTTCGGGTGTTAGGTCTTCCGCATCCTTTTTATTTTCCCCTGCGCTTTGCAAAAATGCCACTGCACTGTAGCCAACACAGTAACCGCCCCGCTGATTGAGCACATCATTGGAGTTGGTCCGGTAGAGGACCAGCGCACTGTCCGCCCCCATCTCCCTTGCCGCAATCATCATTGCCACAATCGGATAACCACCGCAAGCCAATGGCCTGTCTTCAGCATAACCCCGGGTCAGTGATCGATAAAACTCCTCGGGAGCAAAGCGTTCCATTATCCCGAGGGTGAAGGAGTCGGTCTGCTTCGCTTCAGTGTAAGAATAGCCATGATACAGGTCCGAAGACGCCAAAAGTACAACCGGTTTATTTTTCACCGCCCGCGCCACCGCCTTTCCCACTCTTACGCACTCCTCATAACTCGGAAACAAAAGCATTATCGGAACAATTTTAAAATCGTTCAGGACCCGCTGAAGAAATGGCAGTTGCACCTCCAGTGAGTGTTCTTGAAAATGAACCTGCGGCAGGCTGACAAAATAACCGTCTTCTTTGATAATCTCCTGCGCCAGTTTCTCATCAACCGGCACATCGCCCAGCGGCGTTCGCCAGACCCCTTTACTGAACACCGCCGCCCCTTTAAATTCGGCGCGGTGGCTGGGACCAAACATCACCACCGTTACCCCCTCCATTCCCTTTAATAGTTTATACCCAAACGCCGCGGTTAAACCGGAATACTCAATCCCGGCATGCGGTACCTGAACCCCGATGACCTTGCCTTTCATAACCGGCGGGTTAGCCACCTTAATCATTGAATCAATCATCTGGGCCAGCAATTTGCCGTCATCAGGATAAAACTGCCCTGCGACAGCCGGTTCTCTCACCATTTTCACCTCCTTTGTCTCTTTCGGGGTGGCACACACTAAACCAGCCAGCGCCACTACCATTACCAGCATCATAATTACCCGCCCACCGCCCATTTTCCACACCGGTCACCATAACGGTCAATTGTCTGTCCCTCGCGGCATGTCTCTACCACCTCACACCGATTCGGACAGCCGTCGCACTCAAAAACCCGGGTTTCAAAATCAATATCCGCCACCGTAAAGCCGGCGAACCGACTCTCTCCGCCTTTGGTTTCCTCGCCAGCTAAAATCGCCGCTCCGATCGCTCCCATCACCAGAAAATTTTCTGGTACGGTAACCTCCTGCCCTAACGCCCGCTCAAAAGCCTCCCGAACTCCAATATTTGCCGCCACCCCGCCCTGAAATAAAATCCTTGGCTTTATCTCCTTCCCTTTGGCAACGGTGTTGAGATAATTGCGGACTATCGCATCGCATAAGCCGGCAATAATGTCATCGGCCGGCACCCCCAGTTGCGCTTTGTGAACCATATCGCTTTCGGCAAAAACTGTACATCGGCCGGCAATCGCCACCCGATTTCTCGCCCTTAGCGCCCGTTGACCAAACTCCTCAATCGGAATCTGCAACCTTGTCGCCTGATGGTCAAGAAAACTACCGGTGCCGGCGGCACACACCGTATTCATGGCAAAATCAACCGGAATCCCCTCCCGGATGACGATAATTTTGGAATCCTGTCCTCCGATTTCAATTACCGTCTGCGCATCAGGATAAAAATAACATGCCGCCACACCGTGGGCAATTATCTCGTTCTTCACCACATCCGCCTGCACCATCACCCCGGCTAACCGCCGGGCTGAACCGGTGGTGCCAACCCCGACAATCCTTATGCCGGAATTCACCTCCTCTCCGAGTTCTGCCAGAAGTCTTTTAATTGCACCTATCGGATTGCCCTGGGTCCGCAGATAACGACTTGCCCGGACCCGGAAATTGCGATCAATAACCACCCCTTTTGTGGAGATGGAACCAACGTCAATTCCGAGATAACCCTCTAACATATCGTCGCCGTCGTAAAAGTTCAACAAAAGCCTCCAGCCGGGTCGCCAGTCCGGTAGTGGAAGTATGTTCGTCAAACGAAAGGGAAAGTAATGGAATACCCGCGGATTCGGTTATTCGCTGCAGCGCCTCCAGAGCAATGTTTTCCGGCATACAGGTAAAAGGAAAAAGATGCACAATACCGTCCACACCGCGCCGGGTAAACCAGACCGCCTCGCCCACAGTCCGGATCGCCTCACCACCAGGACACTCTTTAAGATAAGGACGGGCAAGGTTCCGGGACCGCCAGAAACCCAGGTCGGTTTTCAGAAGATAGCGCAGATGGTTGTAGAGACAGCGTTCAAAAATAACCTCAGCACCAAGCCGGGCCAGTTCTTTCTCAATCTCCTGATTCGCCGCCTGATCAACGGTAAAAAAAATCTCACCCACCAAACCCACCTGCACAACCGGCTTCTTGCCATTCAGGGCAAACAACTGAGCAATTTCTTTTCTTGTTCGCTCTATCTCCCGGAAGGAACGCGCTCGGTCAATTGCCCTCAGCGCCGGCGCCTTAAGCCGCTCGGCAGCATCAAAATCCACCGCCCGTTTTCGGTTCAACCAGCGACGAAAATCTCTCGTAAGCCGGCTTTTCGCCAGCAGCAGATATACCGCCTTCATCACCCGCAGCGGAGAAACCTCAAATAGATCGGGCATCAACCGAAAGATAAACTCATAAGCCGAATACTGGCTGACCGGCACCAGAGTAAAATCCTTTTTTATCGCCCGCAAGGTTCGCTCCTGAAGATAATGATAATAACCGAATCGGCATTTGCGTGCCCCCGCCGCCATCAATAATGTATCCGCCCCCTGCTCTAACGCCTCAATGAAGTTACCAAGGGTGATTTTAAACGGCATACATATCAATTCGGGTCCGAACTGAACCCCCAGTTCTACTGTCCGTTTGGATGTCGGCGGTGGCAGAACAACTTCGGCGCCCAGTTCCTCTAAAAACCCCTTGAGCGCAATGGTATCATAACCAAAATAGGGAATCGCTACCCGCATATACCTTTAACTCGCTTCCTCCGGCGGAGCAGTTCAATAAACGCCTCCACCCTGGTAACCAGTCCCGCCTCTCCAGTGTGCTCATCAACTACCAGAAGTAAAAACGGCAGAGACCGGCGCTGTGCCTCCTCCCGCATAAACTCTGCCACCAGTGAATCCGGTCCGCACCCCATTGAAACTATCACACACATCCCATCCACCTTGTCCAGCAGGTACTCAAACCCGTTATAGATCTCCCGCTCATACAACCAGCGAATATTACCGGCAAAACCATCGCTGTTTAAAAGTAAACCGTGCGGTAAGTCATCTTTGGTCAAAATATTGTAACCATAACTGTTAAAAGTCTTCACTATTGCCCGGGATATAAACTCATCGCCAATGTTATAAAAATGACCGAGAAACCCAACCACCCCCTGTTGCTCCCTGTTCACCGGCACCCGGAACTCCTTCGTCTGTGAGCGCTCAAACTCCTGTTTCGCCCTTCGCCATGCCTGCCAGACTAAAAAGGGGTTGGAAGTTATCTTCAAACCGGCTTTGATATGAGCGCTTGTAAAATCGCCGTCAATTGTCGGAGCAACTAACCGCACCCGGTCACCCAATAGCATCCGGGCGATATCAACAATCCCGATCATTTTCGGACAGGCAAACAGCCCGTTGTTCAAACTACTTACCCGCGGAAAGAAAATAACATCTACCTCATCTGCTAATGCCAGCAGGTGACCGGTGGTAACCTTGATTGGCAAACACACTTCACCGGGAACACAAAGCAGACCCCGGCGCAGTATCTCCCTATCAGTTTTCCGGCTAACAATCACCTCCGCGCCGAGTTCGGAAAGAAAACGACGCCACAATTGTCCATAACGGTAATAGAGAAGGGCTCTGGGCAACCCGATTCGCATCGTTTTATTCTAATGCCCGCCTGTCATTAAGTCAATAGCAAAGAGACGATCACGGAATACCGAGTGTCCGGCGCGCTACAAACCGCAGCGGCTGCAAACCAAAATCGGACAGCAGTTTTTCCGCCTCTTTCACACCCCGCCCCAGGTCAGAAACCTGATGGGCGTCAGATCCAATTGTCCATTTCCGGACCCCGGCGTCCACCAACTGCGCCAGCAGCGGTGGGGCGGGATAGGCCATGCCATCACTACGCCGGAGACCCGATGTGTTGATTTCCAGTGCAACCCCCGAGCGAACTATCTCCTGAATCATTTGCGGGAGCAACTTTTCTATCTCGCTAAGAAACTCCCACCCCATTTCCGGAAGGATGTATTTCCGCCATATGTCAATATGGGCAAGACAGTCAAACAGACCACACCCCGCCGCTGCCCGAACATACTCAAAATAACGCCGGGCGATAAATTCACCACCCCGGGGCTTGAGCCGTTGACGAAAATCTTCCCGCTCCTGGCTCGCGGTAATCGCAATGTGGTCAAGACAGTGAATCGCGCCCAGTACAAAGTCAAAAGGATGCTCCTGAATAAAATCAAATATCACACCCTCCAGACCCAACTCATACCCAACCTCCACTCCGGCCCGGATGGTTATTTGGGGAAACCGTCGTCGGCAATTTTCAATATCAGCCAGGTAAAAATCAACCCAGTCGGAATCAACCGGTCGCATCTGCCCGGCGACAATCACCCGCTCCAACTCGGCCCGAATCGGGTCTGGCTCATAG
Organism: uncultured bacterium; assembly: GCA_964412225.1. Classification (GTDB taxonomy): domain Bacteria; phylum Hydrothermota; class Tepidihabitantia; order Tepidihabitantales; family Tepidihabitantaceae; genus CAYPNB01. The sequence continues at coordinate 235,639 of CAYPNB010000003.1, forward strand.
TGGGTGGTAAAACATATCTCCTTTATTCCTATTTCACGAGCACGCTCACAGTATTCTAAAATGCTCCCCCGGGCATCGGCTGAGTAATCCGGATGAATGTGGTAATCAATCATCTGATACTCACCATCTCCAGTTGAAGTCCGAAGTCCGGAACCCAATTCTGCTGGTAACTCCAACCCATTTTAGCTCCCAGTCTAAACCGCTCCTTCACTCGCACCACACCAATAAAGGACAACCGCCATCCCGACTGACCAGAACTATAACTGGAACCAACTCGCATCGGCCCGAACTCCGGTACGGTCATCCTCACGCCATCACCGGAAATAAAAAAACGGGCGCCGCTTGCTGCCCATTCCGTTATTCCTAACCTGACCTTCATATTAATACCCACCGTCTTCCCCTGCCCCTGAGAATGCTCGGCGTATTCGTCGCCGAGAAATACCCAACACCGCCACCAGCGCCAGCCGGTCTCCATCTCCACCATTGTGGCACGGGAACGTTCGGTTTCCATCCGGTATTTACGGTCCAGTACCAGCCGGAGGCGAACCGGCCGGGACTCATATCGGAAATCAATTTCAACTTTCGCTGGAATAGAATCGGTGAAATAATCCCGATGGGTATTACCAGTTAAGCCAATTCCCAGCGGTCCGGTCTCATAGTCCAATCTGCCGCTCAGTTCCATCCGGCTCTTTCTTCGGGCAAGCGAATAAACACGACCCGCCGGGGCAAAAAATCGCTCCTGGTACACCGCACCACCCAGAACTCCATTAACACCCCTTTCCCGCAACCGAATGCGGGCGGCACCGGCGAAACCACCGGGAAAGGAACGGACAACCTCAATTTCACCACTCCGCTGTACAGAACCGAAACGGAAATAGACACTGATTCCGCCCAGTGAACGGCCGTAAAAGGAATCGGTTGAATCAGTCGGAGCGAAATCACGGTTAAACCTTACCCATTGTCCACCGCTACCAACCTCAAACCGTCCCCAGCGGTCAAAGTACCTGCCACTGGCGCCCAAAAGCAGTTGTCCTGCCTGAGCCCGGTCCGCTATTGCCGATGAATCATCATGAACGCCAGAAAAATTTAAACGGGCAATTGTCCCATCCGGGTTTAAACGGGCGTCACGGAGGGAATAAGTCGCCAGTGCCGTAACTGTCATCCCCGATAGAAAACAATCAACCATCACCCCGCGGAGATTCCGATTCTCTTGTGCCGACTGAGTGAGGACGTCAAAACTCTCCGGCACCAGGTTAAACCGGGAGCGCCTCTGCGGACCAGAAAAGAGCAATCCCCGTCCGAAGTCAAACACCAGGTCGCCACCACTAATCCGCCACCGCCCGGCAGTTAGAGCAATACCGCCGCCGATAAAATCCACTGGATTGGCCTCGCCGACATCTTTATCTAATAGAAAAACTGCGCTTCTTTCCCGTGTTCTGATTTGAACCCGAACAAACCCTGCCGAACCGGAAAACCCGGTGCCCAGCGAATCGGTCCGATACCGAACAAGCAATTTTACGGTCCGCGGTCTTTCCCGCTCCGTTGTTGCCAGACTGTCCTCTACTGTCTGATAAACCGCTTCATCGTCGGGGTTCAAAGGTAGTTCTGGAATCAATTCCAGGGGCAACACGCTTCCCAGTAGTAAAAGCACTAATGCCATTGGCCGCTGATGCCGAGGATATGAGTATCCCCAAGTTCGGGATGGAGTTGATAACTGTAATCAATTCCACAACAACCCAGTTGAATTCTCAATCCGCCTCGCCATAATAAGGGAGCAGTCTCCACCCCGGCACGAAGAATGAGCTCGGGGAAAAATTGAAATCCCACCCCCGCGGCACCACCGTCCACATTGCCCTGTTTTCGCCCCTCAATGGCAATTACGAGTCCCTGGACCGGCTCCCAGGACCCGCCCAAAATAAACCGTGGTAAAATTTTATCTCCACCGGACAGTTGCGGTGAATTTAACCGCTGACCCGAAAATCCGAACGCAAACCTTCCGTTTCGCCACACACCACCGAGATCAAACACCGGCACTCCCCGTACTTCGTAATCGCCCAGTTCCTGAACAAACCCATGAACCCCCAGCCCGACTTTTAAACCCTTTATCGGCTCGGTGCCGAGCGCCAGTCCGCAATCCCATTCTTTATATGTCCCCAGACCGAGTAATTGACCTCCCGCCACCGTCGCAATTTTTCCCCAAGAAAAGTTAACGACTGACCGAATGCAATTAAGACCGCTAAGCCCATAGGGCCGAGCGTAAGTAACTCCTGCTCCAAACCGTACCCCGGAAACGGCCATTGCCGGATTAACCCCAAAACCATGTTGCCAATCTTCCACCGCCACCCCCGCTCCGATACCCCCCACCGCACCGGCGGGCAAATAGAACTCAAATGCCGTAACGATAACCGTCCAAATGAATACCAAGTACTACTTAACCCAGTAGAGAAAACGACCGCAATTAGGACAGGTAACCAATTCGGTGCGACAGCGCGCCACCAGTTCCGACGGCAGGCGAACATAACAACCGCCACAGAACTCCCGCACCACCTGAACCACCACCCTGCCGCCGTATCGTTTCATTATCTTCTCGTACTGGGCGAGAATCTTCGGATCGATCTTTTTGGTAAGTTTTGCTCGTTCCTTCTCCGCAATTTTAATAAACTGTTCAGAAACCTTTACCCCGTTGAACCCAAGTTCCTGGTAATCTTCTCGCTCAATATCCCGTAAAATGTGATCAAACTCCTCCAAGGAACGCAGTGTTTCAATCTTCGGGTTCATCTTACCTTCTCCTCAAGAGTCCGAACCAATTCAATAAACTCCTCCGGCGTCTGAGGGGTAAAAAACTGTTTTCGTTTGGTCAACTCCTGGCACACCATCGCGATCCGCCCCAGAGTCATTAAATACTGATTACCCGGATCCTGCGGTGGTGCCATCACCAGAAAAAAAAGATGGACCGGCTTCTGGTCTATCGCCTCAAAATCCACCCCTTTCGTTGACCTTCCCACAACAATCTCCAATTTGTCAAGTAAAAGAGAACGACCATGGGGAATGGCAATTCCTTTGCCAATACCAGTGGACCCAAGTTCTTCGCGCTTGAGCAGTGTCTGGAGCAGCATCTCGGCACTATCCCCCTCTTTCACCATCTTTACCAGTTCCTGAAGGACTTCTGGTTTTTTACGACTCTTAAGGTCAAGATTAATACGGTCCGCCCGGAGCAGGGATGTTAAATTCAACAAGCACCTCCTTTAAAAATTTCATTTTCTAACATCGGCACCAACCCGGCGCTGGGGAACATCGCCCCACAGCCTTTCCAGTCCGTAAAACTCCCGGACATCAGCAAGAAAAATATGCACAATTATATCAAAATAGTCAAGTAGTATCCATTGCCCCCCTTCCAGCCCTTCAATGTGATGTGGCTTCCTCATGCCCAAATTTTTCCCACCCTCCAGGAGCGCCTCAGCAATTGCCCGGGCGTGAACGGCAGAACCGGCGGTGGCAATAACAAAAAAATCAGCAAGCGGCGATACCTCGCGCAGATCAAGGATTAAAATATCTTCGCCCAGTTTTTTGTCTATTATCTGAACAAGTCTATTAAGCATTCGCTCTGTGCCCATTGATCAGTAAATTGGGATCGCACCAGGAAAGAATTTTTGGTAATCGTCACCGATAATCACGAAGACATCAATAAACTGACTGGAGTCAATATCAACAACAACCGGTGGCACCTGTTTTCTTCCGATGGGAATCCACCACAGATAACGCTGCACCGCCAGCGCCTGCGCTACCGCCTGACCGTTTTTCCCATCCGGTGTTTTCAGGTCAACCACCGTGGTCCTATCGTAATGCCGGGAGGTATTACCAACGCCGTAAACATCAAACCCCCGATTTAACAAATCCCTTTCTACCGCTCGCCCCAGTCGAGCAACGCCAGTTCCATTAATTACTTTCATGGCGATTTTGGGAGGCGGCGGAACCCTGTTTTGCCGGCAGCCAACGTTAAAAACAGTCGTTCCCGCCAATACCAGAAAGAAGTAAAAAACAATGTGCCTATTCAAAAAAACCAGGCTGAAAAAGCTGCCCAACCATTAACTTCGCTCAACAATCTGGTTATTTCTGTCAACCTTTACCCGGACCATTTTATAATTTGCTAACTCTGCGGGCTGAAGATAGACTATCCCCATCACAATTATCTCGTCACCGACCTCGCCCAATCGTGCTGCTGCGCCTTTTAACACACACACACCGGGTCCACCGGGAATGGCGTAAGTTTCAAAACGCTCGCCATTGTTAATGTTAACCACTTGAACCATCTCACCCGGTAGTATACCTGCGGCACGCAAAACCTCACCGTCAACCTCCAGACTACCTTCATAATACAGTTGTTTATCGGTAATACGTAAGCCGGAGATTTTTGCCCCGACCAGTTTCCGTAACATATTTCGGGTTTACCCCGCCTTTTTCTTGGGTTGCCTTTTGCCTTTCCCTTTTGTCGCTTCTGCCTTTTCTTTTTCTGCCCGAACAACAAACTCTAAATAGACCATCTCAGCGGCATCCCCAGGACGGTTTCCCAGTCGGTAAATCCGGGTATAACCCCCTGGTCGGTCTGCCAGCCGGGGTGCAATCTCATTAAACAACTTTTTGATTAGCGCCCGATCAGAAATAAACTTCGCCACTTCCCGCCGTGCCGCCAGAGTTCCCGTGCACGCCTGACGCACCAGTCGCTCGGCATAACGTCGTGCCTCTTTGGCTTTTGCAATTGTCGTCCGAATGCGCTCATATTTAATTAACGAAGCAACCAGGTTCCTCATCAGTGCCAGCCGGTGTTCACGCTTCCGTCCCAGTTTTTTCACCTTATCACCGTGCCTCATCTTTACTCCTCAATCTCTTCCCTTTCCTTCTTTTCCTCTCTCACCTTACCAATGGGGATACCGGCAATGTTCATTCCCAACGTCAATCCCAGGTCCTCCAGAACCCTTTTTAACTCCTCTAATGATTTCCGACCGAAATTCTCAATCTCCAGCATTTCCTTTTCCGTCTTCTGCACCAGGTCGGCAATGGTCTGAATGGCAACTTTTTCACCCGTACGTTTGGAACGCCCCTTCTTCAGGCAGTTAAGCGCCCGATTGGAAAGTTCCAGTTCATCAATCTCCATTGCCAGCAATTCTGCCAGGCGGTCACGGTCACGATAAACCTTTTCTTCCTCAATGAACTCCGGCTCCTTCTCCTCCGGCACCAGCACCGTCATATGATTCTTAAGAATCGTTGCCGACTGAATCAGCGCCTCCTCCGGACGCACAGTGCCGTCCGTCCAAACCTCCAGCACTACCCGCTCAAAATCGGTCCGGTCCATCACCCGCATACTTTCCACCCAGTAGTTCACCTTTTTTACCGGTGAGAAAAAGGCATCAAGGAAAATGGTCCCTTCGGGAACGGCCCGGTCCTTCTTGAGCCTTTCCGCCCGCACATAGCCCCGGCCGTTTTCTACGACCATCTCAATATTCACCGCCCGGCGGTTGTCGGCAATAGTAAGAATTTTCTGGTCCGGATTGGCAATCACCACCTCCGGTGGCACCGTTAAATCCCGGGCAAAAAACGCCCGTTTCCCCTTGGCGTTGAGATAACACACTCGGGGAGTTTCTGACCAGAGTCGAAACCGCAGTTTCTTGATATTAAGGATGACTTCGGGTACGTCTTCCACCACATCCTCAATCGTTGTGAACTCATGGCTCACCCCGTCAATGCGCACCGCTACCACCGCCGCTCCCTGAACTGAAGAAAGCAGTGCCCGACGCAGGGCGTTCCCTACCGTCGTTCCCCAGCCTCTTTCCAGGGGGGCAATTATAAAACGGGCATAACTGTCAGTTGCCGTTTCGGCATCCATCTCCAACTTTTCCGGCATTACAAAAGGTTTCAGCTTCATTTTGAATAAAACTCCACAATTAATTGCATATTACATGGCACATCTTTAAGGTCTTGTATATCCGGTAGCCGGAGCACCTGACCGGTCAACTGATTATGGTTGACGCTCAACCATGGAACCACTGTTGCGTCCTTTCCGGCTAAAATCGCACTTACCAGTTTTTTCCCTTTTTCGGTAGCAACAGCAATCACATCTCCGGGTTTAACGGGGTAAGAAGGAATGTCTATTGTCCGGCCGTTAACGGTAAAATGTCCGTGACGCACCAGCTGCCGCGCCTGATTACGGGAATCGGCAAAACCCAGCCGAAAAACCACGTTGTCCAGCCGTCTTTCCAGAAGAATCAGCAGGGCGGCTGCGGTATTGGGGCTTTTCGCCGCCCGGACAAAATAGTTCCGGAACTGAGTCTCCAGAACCCCATACATCATCCGCAGTTTCTGCTTTTCCCGCAACTGAATCGCATAGGCAGAAACCCGGCGACGACCACTGACATCCGCCTCCTCGCCGCGTTTCATCAACACACATTTATCGGAAAGACATTTGTTGCCGCGCAAAAACAACTTCTCTCGGGCCCGGCGGCATCGTTTACATTTTACTCCAATATCTCTTGCCATAATTATCGTTGATTATAAAATCCGTAATGACAGTGTCAACAATCTCCTAAACCCTTCGCTGCTTTCGCGGACGACAACCATTATGAGGAATTGGGGTAATGTCATGGATGGAAACAATATCAAGACCGGCGTTCTGCAGAGAACGAATTGCCGCCTCCCGCCCCGGTCCCGCACCGCTCACCCGGACCTCAACCTTTTTCACCCCGAGCGCCACCGCTTCCTTGCCCGCATTCTCTGCTGCCTGTCCCGCCGCATAAGGCGTGCCCTTTTTCGCACCCTTAAAACCAACCCGCCCGGCTGATGACCAACAGACCACCGCACCGTTCGGTTCGGCAATCGTCACAATCGTATTATTAAAAGTAGTATTGATATGCGCCACACAAACCGGCGCCGCCCGTTTTCTTCCCGATTTCTTCGCCATTCGTTACTCCTTCGGTGTCGTCGCCGCTTTCACCTTAATTACTCCGGAAGTCTTCCGCGGCCCCTTCCGGGTCCGGGCGTTGGTCCTTGTCCGCTGCCCGCGTACCGGCAACCTTGCCCGATGCCGCATTCCCCGATAGGAACCAATCTCAATATACCGCTTGATATTTGCCGCCACCTCGGCACGCAGTTCGCCTTCCACTTTGTAACCCGACTCAATCTCCTTACGGATGCGGGCCAGTTCGTCGTCGTTCAATGCGCCAACTCGTTTGTTCGGGTCAACCCCGACGTTGGCCAATATTTTCCGCGCCGAAGCCAGCCCTATCCCGTAAATACTGGGCAGGGCGTAAAGCACCTTTTTGCCGTCAGGCAAATCTACACCAACAATACGAGCCACTTATATCCTCCTAAGTAAATTGCTTTTCAAAGTATATCAAAAAGACAACTGCCATTATACATTTAAATCTGGATATCTGTCAATAATTGCTTTAAAATAATCGGCAATTAACCGGTCGTAACCGCTGGTCAACTCAAATGTCCGTTGCGCCAGTTCCCGGCGTAGCGCTCCACTCGCCCGGCCATAACGCCGGAACTCATCCATTACCCGCTGGTAGTAAACCGGTTCCGGCACGGACAGAACAAAAAACCAGTTCTTTGCCGCCGCCCGCAGCAACGTCACGCCTCCGATATCAATCAACTCCATCATCGCCTTCAACTCCAGCCCCCCCCTCAGACCTTCCTGAAATGGATAGAGATTACACACCACCACGTCAATTGGCTCAATCTCCTGCTCATCCCGCAAAGAAAGAATTCCCGCCGCCACCTTAGGATGAATTGTCTTCACCCTACCCCCCAGTATCTCCGGTGCCCCGGTCCAGTCCGAGACCTCAGTCACCGCCAGCCCGGCAGCGCGCAGAACCGCTGCGGTCCGGGCGGTGGAAAGCAACGAATACCCCGCAGTTATCAGAACTCCTGCCAGATCCACAATGCCGGCCTTATCCCAGACAGAAAAAAGCGCCCAGCGTTTGGCCATTTAAGCCCCGAACTTCCCCAGTCGCTGGGCATTGGCAAGTAATAGCGGCATCAACTCCGGGCCATAAATAACCCCCAGGCTACCGCGCAGACATGCCCGTTCCCCGAACTCCTCGGCATAGGAATGGGGACGGCAAAATCGGGAGTGTAATAAAAGCGGAACCCCGTGCCAGGAATGACTACCCAGCACCGCAGGTGTGGAATGGTCGCCGGTAATACAGAGGACATCAAATTTCATTTCCACTAACCGAGGAACAATTCGCTCATCAAACTGCTCCAGCAGTTCCACCTTCCGTTCAAAATCACCGTCTTCACCCGCCTGGTCAAACTCCTTGAAATGAAGAAAGAAGAAATCAAATAGTTCCCGATTCTCTGCCACCGCCGCCACCTCACTATCCCAGGTATTCCCGCACTGCAAAACCGTCATTCCCAGCAACCGTGCTAGCCCCTGATACATTGGATAAGTAGCCACCGCCGCTGCCCGCAACCTGTACCGCTCGGGAAAAGGTCTCAGCACCGGAGGCAAAGCCAACCCGCGCAGAAGAACAAAGTTTGCCCGCTCCCGGTTTTTCAGTATCTCGCCGGCCCTTTGGATAAACCGATTTGCCACCGCTGCCGACTTCTCCGCACCAGGCACAAATGCCTGCACCGGCATAGGCTTCCTGCCCTCTTTACCCGGGTCAGAATCGCCAAGCCCGCTCTCTAAACCCGGACCAGAAAACATCACAACAAACCGGTGCCCTTTCCCCGCCTTTATTGTCACCTGAACGCCGTCAATTTCCTTTATCGCCGCCTGCAACTGCCGGCATAACTCCTCACACTCCTCGGTCCGCATCCGCTCTCCGCGCTCCTTTGCCCGCCGGTCAACAATCACCCCATCCCGGTCAACCGTAGCAAAGTTCGCCCGGGCGCATAAATCTCCTGGCCCTGGATTAAGCCCGCTACCCAGCGCCTCCAACACTCCCCTGCCCACCATTTCCTTCACCGGGTCATAACCAAAAATCGCCAGATGTGCCGCACCCGACCCCGGAGTAACACCCCGAGCAATAGGCAAAAACGTCCCGAGGCTGGAACTCACCGCAAGACGGTCAAGATTGGGCAACCAGGCGCTCTCAATTTCGGTTTTGTCATTTCTGGGCAATCCCCCCAGACCATCCAGAATCACAAGTAAAATCTTTTTGTCGTTGGGCTCAATGGGAACCAGACTATAGTCAAACACTAACTTATCATAGTAAAATTTCTCCCCCTGTCAATTGCACCTCTGCTCCATCTCCTTCTGCCGCTGCCGGCTGAAATTCAGAAACGTCTCAAACCGCTGCTTGAACCGGCGCCCGTTTTCCGGCAAAAGCCAGACCCATACCCGCACCCGCTTCCCATCTAAAAGCACAATATCCCAGATCTCCACCTGCCAATCAACTCTGTTGACAAATGGCAGCACCCGCCGTCCCGACCTTTTTCGCACCTCCTTTATCTCCCGGGGAGTAAGAACCCAACGCACCCTTGCCCGCTCATCAATTTCCTGCAAACAGTAATCGGTGATCACCAGCCGCCGCCCCGGAGAACGAACAACCCCATCGGGGTCAGCCAAAAAACCTATCAACCCGAAAAAAACCAACAGCAGACCCAGAAATATCACCACCGGAGACAACGCCCCCGCACCAATCAGCAGAACCCAAACCAGCAACAACCCGCCCGCCGTCAAACTGCCGGCAAATTTTGTCTGATAACGATACTCCAGGGGCAGTGCCTGCTCAACAACCGGCACCGCTGGAAGCGCTTCCACGGTTTCCTCTTCCCGCCTTCCCATATGTAAAATTATAACCAACCGGGGAAAAAAATCCAGTTAAAAGCCGAGGTTAACCTCGCGCAACCGCTCACCCGCCCGGTAAAGCCGGCGCCGCCGCGCCTCGCATTTCCGAAGAAACCCCACCGCCACATTCTCCTTAATCTCAAACTCCGCCCTATCATTCCGTCCCAGCGCCTGCGCCGCCTGCTCATAGGCAACAAGCCAATTCTGCCGGTCCGACGTCTCCTCCTTCACCAGTTTCAGATAATCCCGCGCCGCAGCAAAAACCGCCCCCACCCGCACCCTTTCCTTGCCGACAGCCTTTAACATTATCTCTCCCAACCGCTCCAGTTCTATCTCTACATTCTGCACCAGCCGGCTGACGGTATCGGCAATTGCCTTTGCCACCTCAATTCTTTTCAAAAACTCTGCCACCGTTTCCTGACTCAGATAATTGCCGGCAAGCACCTTCTCTGCCCTCGGCCATGCCTGCACCGCGGCGCCTAATCCGGAATCTATCCGGGCAACCGCCAACCGCGCCGGGGCCATATTCAAACCGGCTGACTGAACAACCCGCTCCGGCACCCGGGGCGCAACCTCCTTCTCCATCGCCACCGGCAACTCTTCAGTAACCCGGGATTCTGTTTTTTTGTCCCTCTCGTGAACTGGCAAACGCGCCGGCAAAAACAACACCCAGATAAACGCCGCCACAATCAAAACCAGTGTCACCAACAGAGTAATGCGCCGAAAACGGGCGATCTTTATCAACTTATCTTTATCCGGCTCAAACTTCAACTCCTTTGGCTCATTCTTAAATGACCACGGCTCCTTTGGACCCGAGGGAAACATATTTTCTGGCTTATTCATAAACTTCATCAAAAGCATATTCCTTCGTTTTAGCAATGTCAACACATGTTTTAATACCAAAAAGGACCCCAATCCCCGGGATAGCCCGGGGGTACGCCCCCCGCATCTAAAATTAAATCCGGACCAACTCCCCAATCATCTACCAAACCGAAACTTACCAAAACACCTCTGACATTATCACCAATCAGCCAGTTAATCTTATCAATATTCAGGCTCTAATTATTATAGGACACCCCGGACATCAAACCGGTTAAAACCGGTAAACCGAACATTTAATTAACTCTGGTATAACCTTTCGGTATATAATTTACTGATGCTGAGCAAAAATACCCCCAAGGTCCAGAATATTATTTTACACTCGGAGCTGAAGCCGTGGGAAAAAATCTTTTTGACGAAGCGATTGCCAACTTCTCTAAAGCAATTGAACTTGACCCCATTTTTGCCCAAGCCTATTACAACCGCGCCCAAATTTTTTATACCCTGCGTGCACTGGAAAAATGCCAGCAGAATATAGAAGATGCTCTGAAAAATATTTCAGCACCTCAAAAAGCCGATGTTTTTCTACTGAAAGCACAGACGGCCATTGCCAGAAATAATTTCTGGAGCGCCATAGA
>CAYPNB010000004.1:0-86399 GCA_964412225.1 uncultured bacterium
GCCCATCGGAAAGAGAGAAAGGCATGATGAGGAGATGGAGACGCTTCGCCACTTTAGCGCTTCCATTTATGCTTATTTTACAGAATATTATGAAGTCAATAATAACATCCACAAAAGCAACTTAAGGGGTTAATTACTTTTTGTGTTTACTGGTTTATGTACTTTTTAGCAATCATTCGGAGTAGGCCGGGTTAAATTCTAACTACCCCATCTTTTGATAGAAGCGTTTGTGATAAATCTTTAACACTTTGGCGGTTCAAAAGTACCAGAGCGCCATTTTTCTTCTCGTTGGTAACAATTAATAGTTCGGTTACTCTTTTTTCGTTAATGGATTATAGGAGTGGCGCCGGGATTGAGCCGATCCCAGAGATGACTTCCGGGGTAACCCGGGGTATGCCCCCGGAAAGGGATTTGTATTTCTAACTGCATGCTGTTTCAGGTGTTGTATGAATGGGTGAAAATTGGCCGGTTAATTTTTTGTTTTTTCGGGGTCTTAAGAGTGACATAAAATGGCAAACCAGAGGTAAAATCGTCTTGACTTTTATCATGGAACGGGCATTATAATGGGTGATGGTAATAAGTAAAAGGAGGCAAGTATGCCTGCGTTGAAGCCCGCGGTCTGGATTGGTATCGGGTTGGTTCTTGCCGCCCTGGAGATGGTTGTGCCCGGGTTGGTGATTATCTGGTTTGGAGTGGGGGCGGTGGTTGCCGGGGTTGTGGCGTTTTTTGTTTCCAATCCGTATGTGCATTACGGCATATTTCTGGTGGTTTCCGGGCTGGGGGTTTTCCTTGCCCAGTGGATTGGCAAGAAAATTACGAAACCGGAGCCAGAACCGGTTGGTGCTTTGCGGTTGTCCGGGGTGGTTGGTGTGGTAGTGAAGGCGATTAATCCTCCGGAAGCGGGACGAGTGAAGGTAACCGGTGAGGAGTGGCGGGCTGAGGCAGGGGTGCCGATTGAGGAGGGGGTAAAAGTCAAGGTGGTGCGGGTCGACGGTACCCGGTTGATAGTTGAACCTTTAGAACAAAGGAGGTAATGATGCCGGCGTTGGTGATCGTGGTTTTAATTTTTCTTTTTATCTGGGCGCTTTTGGGTCTGAAGATTGTCCGTCCCTATCAAAGGGGAGCGGTTGAGCGGTTGGGTAAGTATCAGCGACTGGTTCATCCAGGGTTGAATTTTATCATTCCGTTTTTAGAGCGCTTGATTAAGGTTGATATGCGCGAGCAGGTTGTTGATGTGCCACCGCAGGAGGTGATTACCAAGGACAATGCGACGGTAACGGTGGATGCAATTGTCTATTATGAGGTTACCGACCCGGTAAAGGTGCTTTATAATGTGGCGAACTTCCGTCTGGCAACAATTAAACTGGCTCAGACAAACCTGCGTAATGTAATCGGTGATTTAACCCTGGATGAGTCGTTGACTTCCCGGGAGCGGATTAATGCCAAGTTGCGGGATGTTCTGGATGAGGCGACTGATAAGTGGGGGGCGAAGGTCACCCGGGTGGAGTTACAGCGGATTGAGCCGCCGGCGGATGTTACCGAGGCGATGCACCGGCAGATGAAGGCGGAGCGAGACCGCCGGGCGATAGTTCTGGAGGCGGAGGGCGTAAGGCAGGCGGCGATCCTGAAGGCGGAGGGTGAGAAGCAGGCGCGGATTCTGGAGGCGGAAGGGCAGGCGGCCGCGATTCAACGGGTGGCAGATGCGGAGAAGTATAAGTTGTTGACGGTTGCCGAAGGTGAGGCGCAGGCGATTGAAAGGGTCTATGGAGCGATTCATAAGGGTAATCCGACCAGGGACCTGATTGCGATCAAGTATCTGGAGGCGTTGACCAAGATGGCAGAAGGCAAGGCGACAAAGGTGTTTGTGCCTTATGAGGCGAGCGGGATTCTGGGGGCATTGGCGGTGGTTGCTGAGGCGGTGAAGGAAAAGGCGGAGATAAAGTCAGAGGGGAAGGTATAAGTTCCGCCAGTTAGGGGAGAAGCGTTGGACGGCAAATTACTTGCGGCCGTTGTCAATTGGTCTGTTATTGCTTCGCTGTGAAGTTGAACCACAGCGAGTGACTTTCGGCACTGAGGCGGTGAGAAGATGAGTCAGTGGGAAGTTAAAAGCGCCGAACAGGTTCTGGCAGAGCTTGGTTCATATCCGGACCGGGGTTTAAGTGAGACAGAAGCGCGGCGCCGGCTCCAGGAGCTGGGAAGAAATGAGTTAAAGGAGCGAGAGGGAAGGACCGCCCTGGCGATTCTCCTGGGTCAGTTTACCTCAATAATGGTAATAATACTGCTGGTCGCGGGAGTGGTTTCCATATTTCTGGGTGAATTTGTGGATGCGGGGGCAATTTTTGTGATTGTGGTGCTCAATGCGGTGCTCGGGTTCATTCAGGAGTATCGGGCCGAGATGACGATGCAGACGTTGAAGAAGCTGGCGGTGCCGAGGGTACGGGTATTGCGGGACGGGGTGGTGAAAGAGATTTCTGCCCGGGAACTGGTACCCGGGGATGTTATTTTTTTGGAGGCGGGGACAAAAGTTCCTGCCGACGGAAGAGTTCTGGAGGCGGTAAATCTGCGGGTCTCGGAGGCGGCGCTTACCGGTGAATCGGAGCCGGTTGATAAGGTGAGCGCAACGCTTGAGGCGAAAAACGGAGATATTCCTCTGGCGGAAAAGAGGAATATGGCGTTTATGGGAACAGCGGTTGTTGCCGGTAGGGGGCGGATGGTGGTTACCGAGACCGGGATGCGCAGTGAACTGGGGAAGATTGCCGAGATGCTGCAGACGGTGAAGCGGGAGCCAACCCCGTTACAGAAACGTCTGGAGCGAATGGCGCAGGAATTGGCGTTGGCGGTAGGGATTATTGTTGTGGTAGTGTTTGTGCTCGGGGTGCTGCGGGGCGAAGGTTTCCGGGATATGTTTCTCATCGCGGTGTCAATGGCGGTGGCCGCGGTTCCGGAAGGGTTGCCGGCGGTGGTGACCATTGCTCTGACGCTGGGGACCCGGCGGATGCTGGCGCGCCGGGCGTTAATCCGGAGGTTGAACGCGGTGGAGACGCTGGGGTCGGTGACGGTGATATGTTCGGATAAAACCGGTACCCTGACGCAGAATCAGATGACGGTAACCATGCTGGATGTGGTAGGGGAGCGGCTGGATTTAATGGTGATTCCGGAGAGCCCGCCACCGGTTTTCGCCGCGGCGTCCAGACCGGAGTTTTTGCTTTTAATTGCCGGTGGTGCCCTTTGTAATGATGCGGTGTTACAGGGAAATAACGGGCAGGGTAATAATAAAGCCTCCCGGGTTCTTGGCGATCCAACCGAAGGGGCTTTGCTCCTGGTAGCGGAGGAGTTTAATTTTAGTCCGAATGAGTTGCGCCGATTGCTGCCGCGGGTGGGGGAGGTGCCGTTTTCTTCGGAACGAAAGAGGATGAGCACCGTGCACCGGTTGAGGGGTGAGCCACGGGGGGAGAATGAGGTCCGGCTCGTCAGGACGTTAGCGGAGCTCGGGCCGAAGAAAAGTATGTTTCTGTTTACCAAAGGGGCGGTGGATATTCTTCTCGCGCATTCCAATTCGGTGTTGGTTCAGGGCAGAATGGAGCCGATGGGTGAGGAGTGGCGCCGGCAGATAACCGAGGTTCTGAACAGTCTTACCGCCAACGGGATGAGGGTGCTGGGGGTGGCTTTTCGACCTTTGGATAATGATGAAGACCCGAATGGCGGGGAGGTGCTGGAGCGTGATCTCTGTTTCGTTGGGATGAGCGGGATGATTGATCCGGCGCGACCAGAGGTGAAGGATGCGGTGGCGATTTGCCAGCAAGCCGGGATCAGACCGCTGATGATTACCGGTGACCATCCTTTGACCGCGATGTTTGTTGCGACCGATATCGGAATCGTCAGTTCTCGGGAAGGGGCGCACTGGTTGACCGGAAGTGAACTGGAGAAGATGTCTATTGAGGAGTTGGAGAAAGTGGTTCGGAAAACCGGTGTTTATGCCCGGGTGGCTCCGGAACACAAGTTAAAAATTGTTCAGGCGCTGCAGAATCAGGGTGAGGTGGTGGCAATGACCGGTGATGGTGTTAATGACGCACCGGCATTGAAGAAGGCGGATATCGGCGTGGCGATGGGAATTATGGGCACCGATGTGGCGAAAGAGGCAAGTGATATGGTTCTGCTGGACGACAATTTTGCGACGATTGTTGCTGCGGTAAAGGAGGGCCGGGCGATTTATGACAACATTCGTAAGTTTATCCGGTACACCTTTTCTTCTAATGCGGGAGAGATATGGACAATGGTTATCGCTCCGTTTCTCGGGATGCCTTTTCCGCTGACACCATTACAAATACTCTGGATCAATCTGATTACCGATGGCCTGCCCGGGTTGGCACTGGGAGTGGAACCGCCAGAGCCGGATGTGATGCAGCGGCCACCACGGAGTCCTAAGGAGAGTATTTTTGCCCACGGTATGGCGGTGAATATTATCTGGTCCGGGCTGGTAATGGCTTTAATCTCGGTTGGCATTGGCTACTGGGGGTGGCGTTCGGGTAATCCGGGCTGGCAGACGATGGTTTTTACCACCTTGACAATGGCGCAGCTTTTTCAATCGCTGGCCCTGCGTTCTCAGCGGTATTCGTTTTTTTCAATCGGGATATTTTCCAACTGGGCATTGGTCGGGACTTTTGTCTTCACGCTGGTGTTGCAGTTAGCGGTAATTTATCTGCCCTTATTACAGATAGTTTTCCGAACCTCTCCGCTTTCTTTGCGGGATTTAACCGTTAGTCTCGGGTTAAGCGGGCTGCTTTTCTGGGCGGTGGAGCTGGAGAAGTTCACCCGGCGCAGGAAGAGTCCCGTGAGGGGCAAGAAAAACAGCATTACCTTTTAAGTGTGAACTTTTTTATTGCCTTCTTTTTGCTCATCAGCCAGTCAGCAGGGACGATGATGGTGGGAGCGGTTAAATTCAGAGGCAACAGGAGTTTCTCCAGCCGACTGTTGCTACAGCTGGTGCAGGTTAAACCGCACCGGCCGATAAGCGATGCGTTACTGGAGCAGGATGTTAGAATATTAGAGGAGTTTTATCAGGGCCATGGTTTTTTGGCGGTTGCGGTGGATAAGGAAATCGGGATTAAAGAAGGTCGGGCGGTGGTAACATTTCATATCAATGAAGGAAAACGGGCCCGGGTGGATGATGTGGTGATGGAGGGCAACCGTTCGTTTTCCCGCGTCCGGTTGGAGCCGCTTTTGTCATTCGGTCGGGGTAATTATTTCTCTGCCGGTCAGGTGACCGCGGGCAAAGAGGCGTTAAGGCGATTTTATCTCAACGCCGGGTACCCCTTTGTTCACATTACCGATAGCCTGGAATACAGAGACGATGGTGTCGTGGTTCAATTTTTAATTGACGAGGGACCGGTTTGTTATATTAAAGATATCGCGGTCAGGGGTGCCCGCAAGACAGCGCTGGTGACAGTTCGGCGCACCATTGAGGTGAAACCCGGGGAACGGTTTTCCCGGCGGCGGCTTGAAGAGGCGCAACGCCGGCTTTATGCGACGAAGCTTTTTTCCCGGGTACTGTTTTACGTTTTTCGAACCGATTCTGTTAGTGACAGTGTTCTGGTAAGATTTGATGTGGTGGAACAGGAACAACGGGGGGTGGCGTTCGGTATCGGATTTCAGACTCCACCCAGTCGGGCGCTTTTGGAGGTTGAATGGGAGCACAACAACGTTGCCAATCGGGGACAGTGGTTGGTGGCGGGTAGTTCTTTCAGTCCGGACCTGAGCGGAAATTACCGGTTGAACTTTGATATCACCTGGCGGGTGCCATACCTGTTATGGGCGAGGGTTGATTTTCAGAGCCATCCGTTTTTTTATTATGAACGTCTGGATTCTACTTGGCAACGGGAGTATGGAATTGAGACCGGAATGAGCCGTGATGTTTTGCCCCAGTTGCGGCTGGGGTTTTTTAATCGGCTCCGCCTGGTGGCCGATACCGGCCGAGGTATAACCAACTCACTGGCGTTGAGTCTTGCCTACGACTCGCGCGACAGTTTTTTTGAACCCCAGCACGGTTTTTATATCCAACCCGGATTGGAAGTGGCGGGTGGTCCGTTTCTTGGCGACAATGATTTTGTGCGGGGGGTGGTTGATGCCCGTTGCTATCAGTCTTTTGGGAAGGTGGTGGTGTTTGCCGCGCGGGTTGTGACGGGTAGAGTTTTCCCCTATGGTCGTACAACCGCGGTTCCTTATTACGAGGAGTTTTACCTGGGCGGCAGGAACAATCTTCGTGGTTATCCGGACCGGGCAATAGGACCGGACAGTGTCAGCAGCGGTCGTTATGGTCCGGTGATTGTCAACAGCAGTGTGGAGTTGCGAGGTCCTTATTTTTTCCGTTGGGTTGGTCTGGTTGGGTTTCTGGATTTAGGACAGGTGGCGGGTGCCCGAGATATTTTCCTCCGTGGTCTGGAAGCCGGGGCGGGTGTTGGTCTACGGGTGCGAACACCGATTGGACCGGTACGGCTGGACTGGGGAAAAAGGTTGAAGGCACCGCCGGCAGGCGATTGGGGAAGGTTGTATCTTGGGGTATTGCATGCGTTTTAGAGTGCGTTGGTGGGGCTGGCTGTTGTTTTTGGCCGGGGTTCTGTTTGTCGGAGTGGCGATTTTTCGTCAGCCGATAGGTCGGATTGTGCTCCGGCGGGCACTGGTATTACTGGGGCGGGAGCTCAACGGGGAGGTTGTTTGCGAGGAGATCAGCGGTGATATAATATCCCATCCTCGGCTTATTGGTCTGAAAATACTTTTGGCTTCGGATTCGGTGGTGATAAAAGAGCTGCGTTTCCGCTACGACCCAATTGCACTGGTAATGGGAAGGATGGTGTTGCGCGATGTGTTTATTACCGAGCCCCGGTTTTATCTTACTGGCAAGCGCGGTGATAAAAGGGGTGACCAGAGGATGGCAATGCCGGGGTTTCCTCGGTTTACGGTCCGGACACTTGTGGTGGAAAACGGAATGGTGAGCTGGAACGGTACGCCCCGGGTGGATTCAATCGGTGTATCGTTGAGGTTGCGTTCTGCTCCGGAGAGGCTGGAGCTGTTCATTGATTCAGCCCAGGGGCGGCTGGTTCAAGAGAGTCTGAGGATTTCTCAGTTTGCTGCCGGGGTTAAGGTTACTGGAGATTCGTTATTCGTTCAAGACCTGGTGGTGATGACAGATGCTTTCCGGTTCCGGGGCGGTCTGGTGCTGGAGTTTGACTCTGGTGGTGTTGCTGCCCAGGTTTCGGAATTGAGCGTGGGTCTGAAGGAACTTGTGGGGATTGATGGGCGGGTATGGTTTAAAGGGACGGCTGAGACAAAAGACACCAGGAGAACCGCCGATGGTAATTGGGTGGCAGATGGGTTGTCTTGGCAACGGCTGTTATTACCCAGGATTACCGGTAAATTCCAGCTGCGCGATTCGGTGTTGCATCTGAGTTTAAGCGGGAGTGATACCGTCCTGGGGCGGTTTTTTATTCAGGGGCAGATGGATTTAATTCGGTACCGTTTTTCTGCTCGGGCAGATGTAGATAGTCTTGCGGTATACCGGTTAGAAAAAAGTTTGCCTCTGTTTCATCTCTCGGCGGAGATTTTGTTAAATGGTGTTTTTGGTTCTCTGGGAAAGGCGGTGGCGTCATCCCGGTGGGACGGACATTCCGATTCGGTGGAAATGGAAATCAGGGGATGGGCCAAGGATATCGGGGTTGATACCATTTTTGCTCAGGTTAACTACAGTGGTGGCAGAGCCCAGCTGCGGGGTTTGAATTTGCGCGGGCCAGCCGGCAATTTTGACTTTATCGGTGTGGCCCGGCAGGGGTTGATCAGGGCGCGGTGTGAGATGAATAATTTTGACCTGGCGGTAGGAGGCAGATTTCTCAATAAAGATTTACAGGGAAGGGCGGATGGTGTGCTGGAGGTGGAACGTGAGGGAGAGACCTGGGCGGTCTCGGGTCTGGTGCGGGTTGATGGTTTCAATGGGTTCGGCGTTGAAGTTACCAACGGGTTAATTCAACTGGACCTTAAAGGGGAATTTAAACCCGAGCGGTTAAGTTCGTTTGTGGGACGGGTGGCGGTTGGTGGTGAAGGGGTCAGAGCTGCCGGACAGGAGTGGAATGCGGCGCAGTTTGTCTGGACCGGACCGGAGTTTGACCTGAGATTTGAAGATGAATTGAGGCGGCTGATGGTGATGGGGGATATTGTTTTTGATCCGGAGGGGATGGCGTGTGTTGTTCGGACGATGGAGTTTGTTATTGAAGCGGAAACAGTGGCATTGGCCGACAGCTGTGAGATATTCTGGCGGGGAGATTTGCTGACGATAAAGGGGGTGAAAGCCCGGGTCGCCGATGGGGAACTACAGCTGGATTTAGCCGTTTGTCCTAATGAATCGCCGCGGCTGATCGGCACGGTTCACGGGTTGAATCTGAGAAAATTGCAAAAACTGGTTGGTCTGAACACCGAGTTGTGGGGGGTGGTGGATATTGACATTGCCGGGAAAGACACACTGATTATGAATTTTACCGGCGTTGACTTTGCCCTGCCGGCCAGCGATGTAAACCTGAAATATCTGGGAGGGAGAATAGCATTTTCTCGGGAAGGGGCGGTACTGGAAGAGGTGGCATTTGTTCACCAGCGGGATACCAGCACGATTCGCGGTCATATTACCTGGGAATGGGATAAGTCTTTTGCGATAACCGGGGTAACGCTTAACTTGTCTCTGCTTGATCCCGGGGTGTGGATTTTTTCTGTTGCCCGACCATATGTTGATATAAAGGAGGGAACGGTTTACGGGATGGTGGCTGTTAACTGGCGCCCCGGGGAGCTGCGGTTTTCCGGTCGGGGAAGGGTAAGCAATGGATTGCTGCTCGTGTCATCAATCGCCACCACGGTGGATAGAGTGCAGGCCGAGTTGACCTTTAATGGCGAAAAGGTTGTTCTGGAAAAACTGAGCGGCAGGAGTGCCAAGGGGACGGTGACAGCCGAGGGTTTTGTGAAGTTAAGCCCTCAGTGGCGGGTTGAGTCTCTGGAGTATAACGCCAACTTCTCCGGCGTTTCGGCGGTGCCAACGAACAGGGTGTATGCGATTGGCGATGGTAACATTAAAATCGGTTGGGCAGAGGGAATGAAGCAGGTGTTGATTTCCGGCACCGTGGATGTGAGCGAGGCGTTGATTACCATCGATTTCGGAAACGGAAGAGGAAATGGCTCTACCGGATCTGTTGATTATGACATTAGGGTGCGGGGTGAGCGGGGGATATGGTTGCGTAACCGGGATGCCGATATTGAACTGGGCGCCGACCTGATTTTCCGACAGGTGAATGAAGAGGCTGTTTATACCGGTGAACTGGTGGTGCGTCAGGGAAGTATTTACTATCTGGATCATATCCTTCGGGTGGTAAAGGGGAGGCTGATTTTTGATAACGTTAACCGTTTTACCCCCCAGCTTGATATCAGAGCAGAACTGCCTGTGGTGCGCAATCAAAACAACGCCCCGGAGAAAATTGTGCTTACACTTACCGGGGATTTAGAGGAGCCGAGTTTCACCTTTAGTTCTGAGCCGCCGGTGTGGGACGAAACCCAGGTTCTCAGTTATCTGAGCCTTAATGTTACAATGGAAGAGATTTCGGCACTGGAACAAAAGGAACTGGTTAACCGGTTGCTTTCGGAGCGACTGCTGGGGTATTTTCAGACCCAGGTGGCAAAAAGGATGCGCGAATTCGTAAGTCTTGACTATCTGGAGATTGAAACGGGAATTCTGGCCGGACAGGGTGCGCGGGTGACGGTAGGAAAGTATATCGGGCGCAATCTTTATGTATCGTATACCCAGAATTTTACCGGTGAACTGCAACCCGGTTTTCTGATTGAATACTATTTTAACCGGCGGAACGAGTTGCTGGCGGAGCGTTCTACCGATGGCAGATATGCCCTGCGTTATCGGTTTAAAATCCGGTATTGAGTTGCCGCGATGTTCTGCGACGTTGTTATCCCCGGTACGCCACTGGATGAATTGACTTACTCATTTGAAACGGATAGGGTTGGGGAGCTATTCCCGGGTGATTGTGTACGCGTGCCCCTGCGGGGGAGGCAGGTTCTGGGGGTTGTTTTTCGGGTGAAGGAGACTATTGCCCTCAGCGGTCAGATAGAACAGACAGCGGGGGGCGTTTTCTCGGTGCAGCCGGTAGGTAGACTGGTCGCCCGGGGTATTCTTATCGAAGAGATGCTTGCTCTGGTCCGCTGGGTGGCGAGTTATTACGTTGCCCATCTGGGGGAGGTACTCGGGCTGGTTATCCCGACCGGAGTCAGACAACAGATGCTGCGGAAAGCAGTCCGTGAGGAGATGTTGGTTCGGGACACGTGCCAGCCGGCTGGTGACGGGTTTGATGGCCGGTTTGCTGGGCGCTTTGGGGTGGGGGTATGCTGTCAGGAAGGAGTGGGGAGAGAACGGTTGGTAATCAGTTTTTTAAAGGAGGCACTGGTACGGGGTTCGGTGTTGTTTCTTCTTCCTGAGGGGCGTATTTCAGAATGGTTGCCCGTATTGAGGCGATATTTTAGTGAATTTTTAATTGAATACCACAGCCCACAAATAGAGAAACAACGCCAGATCTGGTTTTCCCTCCTTCAGGCAAGGCGGCGTTTGGTGCTCGGAGTACGGGCCGCGGTCTGGGCACCGGTGCGGGACTTAAGCGGTGTGGTAATTGTTGATGCGCACTGGGACGGGTTTAAAGAGGAGCGGAAGCCACGCTATAACGCCCGAGACGTGGCGATTTACCGGGCCCGACAGCGAAATTGTCCGGTGCTTTTATGTGAACGGGTTCCAACACTGGAGACATACTGGAACATTAAAAGACGAAAGTTCCAGCTTCTGGACCGGCTGCCCCGGGGTTCTTGCCGGGAGAATGTTTTTGTGGTTGATATGCGTCGTCATCGTGACGAGGTGCTGTCTCCCCGACTGGTAACCGAATTGCGCCGGGCGGTAGCCGGAGGCGGGTCGGCACTTTGCTATATTAACCGGAAGGGGCTGGCCCGATTTGTCTTCTGTCGGGAGTGTGGAACGGTGATTAATTGTCCAGAGTGCGGTGTTCCGGCGGTGGTTGTTGGGGACGGGACATTGAGCTGCCGTTATTGTAATTTTAACAGCGAGGCACCGGACCGTTGTCCGGGATGTCATGGTTTGAATTTTGTGTATCGTTCGCCCGGGGTGAAGATGGTGAAAAAGAAAATTCAGGATTGCGGGTTGAGGGCAGAGGAGGAACCACAGATGGTCACGGGAGGAGTGGTGCTGGTCGGGACCCGCGGCGTGTTGAGCGGTTCATTGCCCGCAAACCTGCAGGTACTGGGCGTCGTTAATCTTGATACTGAGTATGCCCTGCCCGATTTTCGCAATCGCGAGCGGGCGTTCCGCCTTCTGGAGGAGTTCTGCCATTTAGCCCAGCGTTACCAGGTCCGGTTGGTGGTTCAAACATATCGTCCTGATGAACCGTTAATTGACTGGGTTCGGACCGGCGCGGTGCACCGGTTTCTGGATGCCGAACTGGCAGAGCGGCGGGAGGCGGGGTTTCCTCCGTTCCGTCGGTTGGTTGTGATTGAGTTCAGCAGCCCCAATGCCGAACGTCTCCGGGAATACAGCGAAGAACTGGTCCAGTGGTTGGGGGCGGTTAACGGCGTTGAGCTTTTTGGTCCATTGCCCAAGCCCGGGAAAAAGGGAACCGGTCGTCTGCTTATAAAAATGCCTCCCGGTATCCTGCCGGGAAGAATTTTGTCCTTGGCCCAGCTGAAAAGACCCGGGATTCGGGTGCGAGTTGACGTTGACCCGCGGGAGATAGTTTAGAGGTTACTTCAGCCAACGGCGGAGATTTTCCTTTAACCGCTGGGCAGTTCGGTCTCCGGCGCTGGTGTCAATGTAAGTGGCGGCTCTAAGATAGAAAGTTTTTGCGGCGGTGGTGTCGCCGATCATTTCGGTGGCGACGCCCAGGTTGTTGAGCAGGGCACCGGTAAACGGGGGAAAAGAGGGGGCGGGAACACGAGAGACCGCCAGCCAGCTGCGCTGGTAGTACTTTATGGCACTTTCCGGGATACCGTAATGTTGGAAGAGGTAACCGGTATTAAAGGCGAGCCAGCTGAACAGCCGGATACCAGTTTCTGCGGTGGTGTCAATTGATTTCAACCCCTGTTGGAAGGCGGCAAGGGCGGCGGTGGGCTGGGCAAGTTCATTATAGCAGAAGCCAATGTATCCCTGGGTGGCGGCAACCACCAGCGGGCTGGCTTTGCGCTGTAATTTAGTCAGGCGGGCGATGGCATCACGTAATTCCCGATTGCTGAGCATCGTGTCAATCTGGGTTAGTTGCCGGCGAAATTCTGACGGAAGGCCGTTTAAAGCGGTGGTATCAATGGTAATGTCACCGATTATCCGGGTGTAGGCAACGAGGTCGGGCTTAATCAGTTCGGGAGTTTTATTTCCTGTTACCTCTTTGGATGGCTGGGAGAGCGTCCGGGCGAGAAGGAATATAAAGAACAGAGTTACCACCCCCAAAATTACCCAGAGCCAGATATTTTTGACCTTTGTTTTTTCGGTTAGCGGTTTCTTTTTGGGCACGCTCAATTTTAGTTTTTTGGGAAGATCTGTCAACTGTCCTCGGGAGGTTGTTTACAATTTGTCCTTGACATTCTGTCACAGAGGGTTATAATGAATTTGAGGTCAAGCCGGGGATGAGTTCTTGGAACCCGGTTACAATATAGTCAACTGACCCCTGGCGGGTTACATCCAGAAGTAAAAGAGGCCCGGAGCAAGGAGGCAAAGATGCAAAACAAAATTTCCGGTTTAAAACCAACAGTTTTGGGAGTATTTTTTGTTATGATGGTAGTTTTTATTAGCAGCGCCTCTGCGCAAATAGAGGTGTGGACCGCTCGTTATGATGGGGGCGTGGATGGCTGGGATGAGGCAACGGCTATGGCGATGACTCCCGATGGAAATATTGTGCTTACCGGATTCAGCACCGGTAGCGATAATACCCGGGATATTGCAACAGTAAAATTTTCCGCAGTTGACGGAGAAACACTCTGGAGTAGACGGTGGGCCAGCGGTGCCGGTTCCCGGGATGAAGGGTGGGCGATTGCCGTGGATACGATGGGCAATATATTTGTTGCCGGCTGGACAAGGATATCTCTGGTGGACACCAATTATGTTACGATAAAGTATCGCTCCGACGGCACGGAAGAATGGGCGGTTGTGTATGATTCTACCGGTGGTCCGGACCGGGCGGTGGCGCTGGTGGCGGACCAGGCAGGAGGGGTTTACGTTACCGGTTATTCATTCAACGGCACGAATCGAGATTATCTCACCGTCCATTATTTGGCGGACGGTACGGTTGATTGGCGGCGGCGATATAACGGTGTGGCTAATGGCACCGATATCGCCACCGCATTAGTTCGAGATGGTAATGGGAATCTTTATGTTACCGGTTATTCCTGGGCGGGTTCGGGAGCGCGTTTTAACTATCTTACCGTGAAATATAGCGCGGCGGGAGAGACACTGTGGACCAGGAGTTATGATGGCACCGCTACTGATAGCGCAATTAAAAGCGATTATGCTCAGGCACTGGCCGTGGATGATTCCGGAAATGTTTATGTGACCGGCAGAGCAGGAGAAAGTGGTACCTGGTATGATGCGACAACGATTAAGTATTCACCGAGTGGTGTGGTGGTATGGGTCAACCGATTTGATTGGGGAGAAAATGGGTTAGATGGAGCGGGAGAAATTCAGATTGGACCTGATTACGGGGTTTACTGTGCGGGCTACACCGAAACCAATATCGGCTATTTTGATATGCTAATTTTTAGACTGACCGCCGACGGTGAGAATGAGTGGCAGCGGATTTACAACTACGTGAGTGATGATGATAGCGTTACCGCAATGGCAGTGGACCGGTTTGGAAACGCCTACATTACCGGATACTCTTATACGGTTGAGGGGGACATTGACTGGGTGACGTTAAAATACAATGCGAACGGTGGTCAGGTCTGGATGGCAAGGCACGCCACTTTTGATGAGGACGATCAACCTTATGCGGTTGTCGTTAATCAGCAGGGTGATGTGTTTGTCGCTGGGTTTGACTACCTGGAGGGAAGCGAGGATTACGCCCTGGTTAAGTATTCGGCGCCAGATGTGGGGGTGACCAGGATTATTCAACCGCGGGACACCTTTCGGATTGATGCGGTGGTTCGGCCGCGGGTAATGGTAAAAAATTACAGCGCGTTGCCGTTTACCTTTCCGGTCCGCCTGGAGATCGGCAATTTCTATTTTGACATTCAACAGGTACCGACATTAGCGCCTTATGATTCAGCGGAGGTGATTTTCTCTCCGTGGTCGGTCAGGGACATTGGTGAGCATCTGGTGGCGTGTTATACAATGTTGCCCAGTGACCGGGAGCCGGCTAATGATACTGTTTTTGGGATGGTGACCACGGTGTCTGCCTGGGAGCAACTCGCCAATGTGCCCACCGGTTCTGGGGGGAGAGGGGTAAAGGATGGTGGGGCACTGGCTTTTGCCCAGGAAAGTCTGGTTTTTGCCTTTAAAGGGAATAACACAACCGAATTTTACGCTTTTAATGTCAATCGCCAGGAGTGGCGAGAGCGAGAAAGTATTCCGGCAATCGGTCGCAGTGGCAATAAAAAGCGGCTTAAGGCGGGAGCGAGTCTGACGGCGGATACGGCGGGTTATGTATATGCCCTGAAGGGAAGCAATACCCTGGAGTTCTGGCGTTATACTATAGCCAGCAACCGCTGGGAGCAGAGGGCCGATTTTCCTACCGGCGGGACAAATAAGAAGGTAAAGGGCGGTGCCGGTTTGGTCTACGTTCCTTATCAGATGGTGGTTTATGCCACACGGGGTGCCAATACTACCGATTTTTACAGTTACCACATTGCCCGAGATTCTTGGGCACCGAAGAAGTCGATTCCAACCGGGGACAGGAATAAACGCGTTAAAGATGGAAGTGCAATAGCCTTTGACGGTGATTCTACGATCTATCTATTGAAGGGCAGCACATACGAGTTCTGGGTTTATCGGGTGGACAGGGATACCTGGGTCAGGATGCCAGATATTCCGGATAGCCGGATTAACCCCAAGCGCAGGAAGATGAAAAAGGGTGGAGCGATGGCCTACGATCCGGAGTTTCAGCGGGTGTATGTGATTAAAGGTGGAAAGGTAAATGAGTTCTGGGTTTTTGATGTTTTGGGTGATACCTGGTCGGAGAGCGCGGATGTATTTCCGTTGGGTGAGAATAAGAAACCCCCTTATAGCGGCGCGGCGCTTGTTTATGGTAACGGTAAGGTTTATGCCCTGAAGGGTAATAAGACATTGGAGTTCTGGCGCTATAATGCCAATTTTCCTTTGAACCCGCCGGTCACCAGTGGTCAAACGATCGCCCCGGTTGCGCTGCCGCAGGTGAGGCTGATAGTGAGCCCCAATCCGGTGGTTAATTGGGGCGTGGTTCGGTATATTCTGCCTCAGCCCGGTAATGTTCGGATAGCGGTTTATGACATTGGCGGTAGAATGTTAAAGAAGGTGGCCGTAGGTCGTCAGGATGTCGGTGAGCATCAATTTCGATGGGAGACAGCGAGATTAACCGCGGGTGTTTATTTTATCCGATTAGAGGTAGACGGTGAGCGGGGCAGAGTTTGGGAAACCGCAACCAAGGTGATGGTAATAAAATAGGCGGCAATTAAATTAAAGGAGGCAGAGATGAAAAATATCTTCTGCTGGTGTATTTTGGCTGGAATGATAATCCCCGCTTTTGTTTTTGGCGGAGTTGTGGACACGATGTGGTTGCGGATTTATCCGGGTTCGGATTCTGCCAGCGGTAACTGGAATCAGGCGACGGACATAGAGATGGACCGCTACGGTAATATTTATGTGTGTGGTGCCGGGGAAAAGGTCGCGGGAAATACCGATATGTTAATTGCCAAATTTAACCAGTGGGGTGAGACGCTGTGGGTGCGTTCGGTGGGCGGTGGGGCAGGGAGCGAGGAGGATATGGCCCAGGCCCTGGCGGTGGATTCGGTGGGAAATGTGTTTGTAGTTGGGGCAACAGAATATGCAACGCCGTACGATATGGAAATTACCTGGCTGAAATTTAGTCCGGGAGGAACGCTGTTGTGGTCCCGGCGGAGCTGGTTACCCGAAGACGACATCGCCTATGATGTTGCCATCGGTAAAGCCGGTGATGTTTATCTGTGCGGGGCGGTGAGCGATACCCATCATTTTCTTTCGGCATTCTGGGTAGCAAGAGTCAATCCCGATAACGGCAATCTGATATGGACGCGGAGTTATATCCTTGACACCAACGCCTTTAATAGCCATCAGGACCGGCATCCGGATTTTGTAATGTTTGACTGGGACCGCTGGGATAACTGTGCGGCGGCGCTGGCGATTTCGCCCGATTCCGGTCATATCGTTGTCACCGGTTTTGGTTATAGCGATGCCCGAAGTTACCAGGTCTGGACGATGAAGTTTTTGCCCAACGGAACCAGGAGGTGGGCAAGGGAGCACTACTTCTCTTTAGATTACGACGACGCAGGGTTTGATGTTGCGGTGGCGGATAACGGTTATGTGTTTGTCGCCGGGTTTGAGGAGAGTGATGCCACCTATTATGACGCAACACTTTTACGCTACGGTCCGGATGGCAGTGGCCCTACGGTCAGACGGGTTAACGACCCGATGGATGATGAGGATTATTTTTTCAGCGTGGTCCTGGATGATTCCAATCCGCAGAATGTGTATGCTACCGGCGCCTATTATCAGAGTACAACCAGCCGGTTTGACATCATTACCTATAAGGCAAACTTGGCATTGACTCCGCGCTGGGGTAATGCGGGAGCGATATTTTCTACCACGGTTGACGAATACGGTTTTGACATCGCCTATAATCAGGGGCGAATCTATGTGGCAGGACAGAGGGGAAATGACCTGCTTGTACTCTGTTACACTACCGCCAATAGCGTACCTAAGGATACGCTCTGGTCTTTTACCTACAATTCACCGTACAATCAGGAGGATTTTGGCGCGGCGATTTGCGCCTCCGATTCAAACCGGGTGTTTGTTGCTGGACAGGCGGCGCGGACCGCGATGGTTGCTGGGCCGACTGATTTGATTGCCGCCCGGCTTTTTTACCCATATCCGGATATGGGCGTGGAGAGGATTGTTGCTCCCGGTGATACGGTGGGTTATCTGGACACAGTAATCCCGCAGGTTTTATTTGTTAACACCGGAAACACCATTGCCCGTTTTTCGGCAAGACTCAGGATTGGCAGTGGCTACAATAGTACCGTTAACTGGAACACACCGGTTTACCCGGGGGAATCCTGTCTGGTGAATTTTGCCAGCTGGATTGCTGAATCAATAGGCAAACTGGCGATTGCCTGTACCGTTGCCATTGCCGGTGACCGGCAACCGCTGAATAATCTTCTGATTGATTCGGTACTGGTGTTGCCACCTGATGTTGGTTGTCTGCGAATTGTTGCTCCGGTTGATACAGTTGATTCTGGCGCGGTAGTCCAGCCCCGGGTCTGGGTTCGCAACTACGGTGGTGTTCTGGCTAACTTTCCGGTACGGATGGTAATCGGTGACGGTTATCAGGATGAACGTTGGGTTACGTTGGTGCCTGGAGAAAGCGCCGCAGTGAGTTTTACCAACTGGCAGGCGGTTACGACCGGGACTTGGGGGGTGCGTTGTTCAACGCGGCTTGCTGGTGATAACAATCCGGTTAATGACCGGGTTGAGGGTGTTGTGGTTGTTCGTTCTCGTGGTATAACCTGGCCTCCGGGTTGGCGTGAGGTGGCATCACTGCTTGCTTCTCCTTCAGGCCGCCAGATAAAGGACGGTGGATGGCTGGCGGCAGATGCGGACAATGGGATGATTTATGCTGCCAAGGGTTATAAGGTTGGCGATTTTTATCGGTATGATGTCCTCGGTAACAGCTGGGTTAATCTTGCCCCCTGGCTGGGGGGTAGAGAGGGAAGGGCACCTTATAAGGGGTCGGTTGGCTGCTATGGAGGTGGTTTTGTCTGGGCGACCAAGGGAAACAATACCCTTGGTTTCTGGCGGTACTGGGTTAACGGTGATTCCTGGCAACAACTGGCGGATGTGTTACCCGGTAATTCGGGCAAGAACGTCAAGGGTGGCACAGATATGGTTTACCTGGTGCGGGGGGATACCCCTTATGTTTACCTGTTGAAGGGATATAAGACCGATTTTCTTCGTTATAACACAATAACCGGGCAATGGCAGACATTGCCCGATGCTCCGAGCGGCTCCCGTGCCAAATGGGACCGGGGTTCCTGGCTGGTGTATGATGGCGCTAATACCCTGTATGCCCATAAGGCAAAATATCACGAATTATGGGCTTTTGACCTTAATTCTCAGCAGTGGCGTCCCGAGCGGTTAATTGGTGTTCCCTTTACAAGCGGTAAAACCGGCAAGACCAAAAAGTCTAAAGACGGTGGTTCTGCTGCCTGGTTTAACGGTGCCATCTATAGCCTGAAGGGAGGAAATACCTGTGAATTCTGGATGGGTGACCCGGTCGGACAGCTCTGGACCGAACTGGATACGATTCCTCAGATCGGTTCCACCGGTAGAAAAAAGCGGGTTAAAGGCGGTGGCGATATTGTCTACGCCCTTAATGCCTTCTGGGCTTTTAAGGGCAATAAGACGCTGGAGTTCTGGCGCTATGGGCTACCGGTTGCAGACAAAATCACTGTGCCCGGGGATAAAAACGGACCTGCTGAAATGGTTAGTATATCCCGGCTGCCGGTTTTTCAGGTTGTTCCCAGCGTTTCTGGTGGTGAAGGTGTGAGGTTACGCTATGATTTACCCGGACCGAGGAATGTGACGGTCAGTTTCTACGACCGGACCGGCAGGTTGCTGATGGTACCGGTTACCCAACGGCGAATTGCCGGAAGTGGCGAGATGTTTCTGGGCACCGGCCGACTTGCCAGCGGGGTTTATATCATCCGGCTGGATACCGATGATGGTTTGCAGACCGTTAAAATGGTGGTTCGCCGGTAACGACGGCTAACGAAGGATTACGACCGCCGCGGTAGAGGAGCGGTCATAAGGACAGATAAAGTAGATGCCGCCGGAGAGGGAAGAGAGGTCGTTTTCACCCATTTTAAGTCTGAACACCGTTCTGCCGGTGACGTCGCGCAGAATGCCATGAGATGCGGAAAACAGGGTTTTTTTGCGGGGAATGGTGGTGATGGTAGATGTTGTGCCGGGTGATTTCGGTTTCCGGGGTTCGGCAACCGGGGTCGGTAGCCGCGGTTTTAACAATCCGTCCCCGATCAGGCACATTCCATAAAACCAGGAACGTTCCCAGGGTTCAAAACCGTCTTCTGCCTGGCGGGAAAACCACTGACGGAATGCCTCGGCAATAGTTACGCCCGAACTGAGAGGACTGTAGAAGTCCCCAAATTCAAGCATTGAGCCGGTTTTGGTGGAACCGATGGCACCGAGGCCGGTGGCGGTCTGAAATACGTATCTCCCGCCACAGTAACCGGGTTCAACATAGCGAACATTGGAACAGGCGAACAGGTTGTAGAAGCAGATTTGTGGGTCAAGTCCGGGAATCAGGTTGGCGTAAAACCAATCCCAGTCCCGGCCGTGGTTATATTTCATCGCATGACCGCCGGGCCAGGAATGGGAGCACAGTTGGAGCCATTGATAAGCGGCGGTGTCAATTCTGGGACGATAGTCAAGAACACGGGTCTGCTCGGAATCGGCGATGAATACCCGGCTGGGGTAGAGAAAACCAACCTGGGCGTTCCATTCCGCTGCCCAGGGTGTCCAGTCATCGTCAATATAGACGAGAGCCCGGTCGGTTACCGCAAGTTGACCGGTGCGATAGGCGTGACAACGGGCGAGATAGCGCCGGATAAGCGAGTCTTCGTTACCGATGGTGGCGACAAAAATTCGGGCGATGCCGATTTCTGGTGCCACGTTACCGTAGTGGTTATCGTAAATGGAGTCGTTACCCGGGATGAGCGAGTCAAGGGTGTCGTAGCGGATTTGATTGTCTTCCCAGGTTCCGTCCAGATCCATGAAATAAAGGTCGCAGGGAAATTCTTCGTAACCTTCGTCCGGGTCCCGGCGTCCGTTGCTATTCCAGTCGTCAATTATCTGAAACCAGGCAACCGGCAGGTTACCGATAAGTGTCGCCGCGACCAGCCCGTGCCGATATTCCTGTTGGAGAAAAACGCGCAGTGATTCCGGGCGATCGCCGGTAACCAGAAAGAGCGCTACCTCGTAACCCTCGGTAACCAGATCGGCAATCAGGGTGTCAATTGCGGGGGCGATGTCAGGATAGAGAGGCGAGGATACGAGGAGGGCAATCCGCGGGTCAAAATCGTTGCCGACTGTTTTAAATGGTGTGACACGCCAGGGTTTTTCGGCAGACTTTTGATGCCACTCCCGGTAACCGGTGGGGCGGGAGTGAACCGGGCTCATCCAGCGGAGGACGGTTACATCCGGTATGGCGGTTGCAATGACGATGGTAATCAACAGTAGATTCACAAGATAAGTTTAGCGTTTCCCAAAGAGCGGTCAAATGGAGAAGGGCGGTTTTTTAGCAGGGTTTCCAGTTCTGATTAACCGGCCTATTTTCCCAGTTGGCGTTCGGGGCGGCGGATGATAAAACATAAAGATCCCGAGATTTGTGATTTTTAACGTGACAACCTCGGTGTATCACTTTAACTTTTATTTAATCAATGGGTTAAGTAATTTGTCCTGATGTTTTTGGGTATACCCCCGGGGTGACCCCGGGGGTGGTTGTCTGGTCTGGTTTTATTGTCTTTTGGATTGTTGCCGGTGTCATCGGATGGAGTTTGGAAAAGCGGTAGCAAACCGCAGACAAATTTGCAGGGAAAATTGGGTAGTAACGGATTAGTTATTTTCAGGGGCAAGATGATTTTGAGTCTCAGTCGCCGGGGTTATTTTCTGGAAAGGGGATGCGGGTTGTGTTCAGGGGGAAAAGATTTTAACATTATTTGACAAGAGGCAAAGTTGGGTTTACCATCATTTTAATTGGTAACCATCCGGAGATAAATAATGGCAAAATTGGACGATGTTCAGAATGAGTTGAGAAGGCGGAACGAGCAGGCGCTTTCCGGTGGCGGTGAGGAGCGGATTAAGAAGCAGCACGAGGAGGGAAAGTTAACCGCCCGGGAGCGGATTGAGTTGCTTGTTGATAAGGGGAGTTTTGTTGAGCTGGACCGGTTGCGGGTTCATACCTGTTCCGATTTTGGTATGGATAAGAAGAAGATTCCCGGTGATGCGGTGGTTACCGGTTACGGCAAGATTCACGGTCGGCCGGTGGCGGTTTTCTCCCAGGATTTCACCGTTTTCGGTGGGACGCTTTCCCGAGTTTTTGCGGAAAAGGTTTGCAAGATAATGGACCTGGCGATGAGGGTCGGGATGCCGATTATCGGCTTGAACGACTCCGGAGGCGCGCGGATTCAGGAAGGGGTGGAGAGTCTGGCGGGCTATGCGGAGATTTTTTTAAGGAATACCCTGGCTTCAGGTGTTGTGCCCCAGATTTCGGCGATTATGGGACCTTGTGCTGGCGGAGCGGTGTATTCGCCGGCGCTGACCGATTTCATTTTTATGACCGAGGGGACGAGTTATATGTTTATCACCGGGCCGGAGGTGATTAAGGCGGTGACCAAGGAAGAGGTGACCAAGGAGAAACTGGGCGGTGCTGATACCCACAATGCGGTTTCCGGAGTGGCTCATTTTAAGGATATTGATGACAAGGACCTTTTGGAGCGCATCCGGAAGTTGCTGACCTATCTTCCCCAGAATAATCGGGAGAAGCCACCCCGGATGCCCGCACGGGACCGGCCCGACCGTCCGGTGGAAGGCGTTGAGGAGATAATGCCCGACGACCCGCGCCAGCCCTATGATATGTTGCAGATAATTCTACGGGTGGTTGACCAGGGGAGTTTTTTTGAGGTACAGCGAGACTGGGCGAAAAATATCATTATCGGGTTTGCCCGGATGGATGGCGAAACGGTGGGAATTGTCGCCAATCAGCCGAAGTTTCTTGCCGGTTGTCTGGATATTGACGCCTCGGTGAAGGCGGCAAGGTTTGTGCGATTTCTGGATGCGTTTAACATTCCGATTGTGACTTTTGTTGATGTACCTGGATTTCTGCCCGGCACCGCCCAGGAATACGGCGGGATTATCCGGCATGGAGCAAAGCTGCTTTATGCCTATTGCGAGGCGACGGTGCCCAAGGTTACCATCATCACCCGACGGGCTTACGGTGGCGCCTATGATGTGATGTCTTCCAAGCACATCCGGGGCGATTTTAATTTCGCCTGGCCGACTGCGGAGATTGCGGTGATGGGATCGGAAGGGGCGGTGAATATCATCTTCCGGAGGGAAATTGCCGAGGCGGCAAATCCGGAGGAGAAGAAGCGCCGGCTGGTTGAGGAGTACGAGAAGAAGTTCGGCAATCCATTTAAGGCGGCGGAACTGGGTTATGTTGATGAGGTGATTGAGTTTCAGAATACGAGAAGAAAGATAATTGAGAGTTTGCAGGTGCTGCAGACAAAGCAGTTGACCAACCCGTGGAAGAAACACGGGTGCATTCCCCTTTAAGAGATGGCAGAAAAGAAGAAAAAGCCCGGGTCCGATTTGCTGGCAGCGATGGCGCGCTGGGAAAAGGAGACGCTGCGGCCGGCACTGGAGAAAATGCCCGAGCAGAAGGAGGAGTTTAGTACCGTTTCCGGGATTCCGGTGCGGCGGGTTTACACCCCTCTTGACCGGGAGGGTGAAAACTATCTTGAGGATCAGGGGTTGCCGGGCGGTTTCCCATTTACCCGCGGGGTCCAGCCGACGATGTATCGTTCGCGGTTCTGGACGATGCGTCAGTATGCCGGTTTTGGTTCGGCCGAAGAAACCAACGCCCGTTACCACTATCTGCTGCACCAGGGGCAGACTGGTTTATCGGTAGCATTTGACCTGCCGACCCAGATGGGCTATGACTCAGACGCACCCCAGGCGCTGGGCGAGGTGGGTAAGGTTGGGGTGGCGATTTCTACCCTGGCGGATATGGAACGGCTTTTTCAGGGAATTCCTTTAGACAGAGTTTCTACATCAATGACCATTAACGCAACCGCAGGAATTCTTTTGGCGATGTACTGCGTGGTGGCTGAGCGTCAAGGCGTGCCGGTGGCAAAACTCCAGGGGACAATTCAAAATGATGTCCTCAAGGAGTATGTGGCACGGGGCACATATATCTTTCCGCCCCGGCAGTCGTTGCGGCTGGTTACCGATATCATCGCTTGGTGCGCTGAGGAGATGCCGAAGTGGAATGCAATGAGCATCTCCGGTTACCACATCCGGGAGGCGGGTGCGACCGCGGTGCAGGAGGTGGCGTTTACACTGGCCAACGGTCTGGAATATGTTCGGGCGGTAAGTGAGCGGGGTCTGCCGGTAGACCGGTTTGCCCCCCGGCTGTCGTTTTTCTTTGCCGCCCACTCTAATATTCTGGAAGAGGTGGCGAAGTTCCGGGCGGCAAGACGGCTCTGGGCGCGACTTCTGCGGGAGCGGTTCGGGGCTTCAGACGAGTCCTGTAAATTGCGATTTCACACCCAGACCGGCGGTGTTACCCTCACCGCCCAGCAGCCAGAAAACAACATCATCCGGGTTGCCTATCAGGCGTTAGCGGCGGTTCTCGGCGGAACCCAGAGTTTGCACACCAACTCGCGGGATGAGGCGTTGTCTTTGCCCAGTGAGGATTCGGTGACAATTGCCCTGCGTACCCAGCAGATTCTTGCCTATGAGACCGGGGTGGGGGATACCGTTGATCCCCTGGCGGGTTCCTACTTTGTGGAGAGTTTGACCGATGAAATTGAAGCCCGGGCGCGGGCGCTGATTGAGGAAATTGACCGACGGGGCGGGGCGGTAAAGGCGATAGAACAGGGTTTTATCCAGGCTCAGATTGAGGAGAGTGCCTGGCGTTACCAGCAGGAGGTAGAGAAGGGAAACCGTGTGGTGGTAGGGGTGAACCGATTCACTGACAATATTCAGCCACCGGTGAAGGTGTTGAAAGTTGACGAGGCGCTGGCGGCGCGGCGGGCAAAGGAGTTACAGGAGTTTCGCGTCAGTCGTTCGCCGGCGGTGGCAACGGCACTCCGGCGGGTGGTGGAGGTTGCCCAGAGCGAGGAGAATCTAATGCCCACGCTTCTGGCGGCGGTGCGAGTCGGTGCCACCGTAGGTGAAATCAGCGATGCCCTACGCCAGGTTTTTGGTGAATATGACCGGATGCGTTAGCGGTTTTAACCGAAGGGAGGCGTAATGGTAAAAAGGGTGGCACATATTGCCATTGCGGTTAATAATGTTGACGAGGCGGCACGGTTCTGGACCGAAAAACTGGGGCTGAAACTGGCGGGAAAGGAGACGGTGCCGCACCGGAAGGTGACAGTTGGTTTTATTGACATCGGAGGGGTAAAACTGGAACTGGTACAGCCGGATGCATCGGATGCGCCGGTTGCCCGGTTTATCGCCGAGCGGGGGCCGGGGCTTCATCACATCTGTTTTGAGGTTGATGACATTGAGGCGGAGTTCAAGCGGTTAGCTGAAGCAGGGGTGAAACTGGTTGACCAGTCACCCCAGACCGGGGCGGGTGGCACCAGGACATTTTTTGTTCACCCACGTTCAGCCGGTGGGGTACTGGTGGAGTTGAATCAACCCGGAGAGGTGGCGCCGTAGACGTTCCGACGGATGAAGTTTTCATTCTGGCGCCAGCCTTTGGCTACTTTTACCCAGAGTTCCAGGTAGACCGGTCGGCCGACAAATTGTTCAATTGCCAATCGGGCGGTTGAGCCGACTTTCTTCAGCGCCCGGCCACCGTCACCGATGATAATCCCTTTCTGAGATTCGCGTTCTACGTAGATAACCGCACGGATGTAATCCTTGCTTCCTGGTTTTTCCTGCCATTCTTCCACCATTACCGTTGTGGAATAAGGAATCTCGGCGCCGTAGTAAGTGAATATCGCTTCCCGGATAAGTTCAGCGGCAAAAAAACGTTCCGGATGGATGGAGACGATATCCGGGGGATAAAGAGGGGGGGCAACCGGTAGCAGTGAGATGATGCCGGTCTTTAGTTCTTCAATACCGTCACCCCGGAGGGCGGAAATCATATAGATCCGTTCCAAGCCCAGTTCGGCACAGCGCTGGGCGATAGGAAGAAGCTCGGGTTTAGCAACCGCATCAACTTTGTTGATGGCGATGACGGTCGGGCGCGTGGCAACGAGGGTCAGGTCATCGGTGACCGGAGCGGTGGCATCAATTACCGCTAACACTACATCCGCATCCGCCAGCGCCCGGGTGATTTCTCGTTTCATCATTTGCTGAAGGGCATATTTGGGGTCAAGGATTCCCGGGGTGTCAAGAAATAGGACCTGGTGGTCTGCTCCGTTGAGGATGCCGAGAATCCGGTGGCGGGTGGTCTGGGGTTTGGGGGTGACTATTGCCAGATGTTGACCGAGGAGTGTGTTAAGGAGGGTGGATTTTCCGGCATTCGGTCTGCCGATGATAGCAACGTAGCCGCTCCGAAAATCTTTTTTTTCGGTCCCGGTCATGCGGTCAGGTTTTTATTTCTTCAAATAAGCCCATCCCGGCAAATTTCGCCACCCGCTGTGCGACCAGTTCGTCACCGGGAAGTGCGTGGAGGACGTAGTAGTTGGCAAGAACCGCTTTTTTGAGCAGTCGGGCGGCTTCATCCCAATCTTGGTGGGCGGCACCCGGCGGTTCGGGAATAATTTCGTCAATTATTCGCAAAGAAAGCAGGTCCGGGGCGGTCATTTTCAGTACTTTTGCCGCCTCTTCTGCCTTGGAGCCGTCTCGCCAGAGGATAGCCGCACAGCCTTCCGGAGAGATTACCGAGTACACCGCATTTTCCTGCATCAGGATTCGGTCTCCGACCGCAATTGCCAGTGCACCACCCGAACCACCCTCGCCGGTGACGACGACGATTATCGGGACCTCCAGTGTGGCCATTTCGCGGATGTTCCGGGCAATTGCTTCGGCCTGACCTCTTTCCTCGGCACCGATGCCGGGGTAGGCGCCCGGGGTGTCAACAAGACAAAGAATTGGCACATCGTGACGGGCGGCGAGTTCCATTACCCGCAGTGCTTTGCGATAACCTTCTGGATGGGGCATACCGAAGTTGCGCGCCAGTTTTTCCTTGGTATCGCGTCCTTTCTGGTGCCCAATGATGCAGAAGGGAATATTGTCAATTTTCCCCAGACCGGCAACAATCGCCGGGTCGTCGGCAAACGCCCGGTCGCCATGCAGTTCAACAAAATCGGTGGCGATTCGCTCAATGTAGTCAATTGTGTAGGGACGGCGGGGGTGGCGAGCCAGTTGGACCCGTTGCCAGGGGGTAAGGTGGGCGTAGAGTTTAATTTTGAGTTCTTCGATCTGGTCCCGAATTTTTTTGATTTCTGTTTGGGCGCCCAGGGCGCGGACTTCTTCTAATCGTTCAAAAAGTTCGACAAGCGGTTGTTCAAAATCCAACCACCCCTGAGCTGTTCCGGCCATGCTCAGTAGCCAAAACCAATTGCCAGTCGATGGGCAGCGCCGAGGTTAAATTCGAGCGGCGAGAAGGCGTAGTCAATCCTGATTTTATTTCTGGTTAAGCCCAGACCGAAGTTGAGGTTGCCGGCGGTGTTACCGAGGTCATAGCCGGCGCGCAAGGAGAGGAACTGATTTAGTTGAAATTCGGCTCCAATCTGAAGCGCTGTTTTTTGGGAGTAAAAAAAGTAGGAGCCATCAATGGCACCGGTGAATCGGTTGTTGCCCAACGGTAGTTGATAGCCAATTCCCAGCCGAGCCCGGGCGGGAAGCCAGAAAACATCCCGCCGATAACTCAGGGTTCGACCAAAGTCCACCACCGCCAAGCCAATGGTGAGATTTTTAAGCGGTGCGGAGCGGACTCCCACGTCGGCACCGAAACCGTTGAGTTCGGAACTCATGATTTTGGAATAGAAATAGCGGACAGTGATACCGGTAACCGCATAACGATGCCAGAATTTGGCCAGGTTGAAATAGCCGGTGATGTCAACCGGGGTAAAAGTTCCCAGCGGTTCGGCAGTTGGTCTATCGGTTCGGTATTCAAATTTGCCATTGGTAAAACTGGTCACCCCTCCTCCAACAACAAGATACCGGCAGTCCCGGATAAGAAAAAGCGATTGGTGGCGAGTGTCAAGAAACCATTTGGTATAATCAGCCTGAATTGAGAAAGGGGAGATGAATGCGCTGTTTGCCGGGTTATAAACAAGCGCCTGCGGTCCAGTACCGGTGGCGGTGCCACAGCCTGCCATTGCCGCCTCGCGGGCACCGACTGGGATTTTTAACCAGGCACAACCAACCTGTCTTTCGGTACTGAAACCTATCCCGAATAACACTATTAACGTTAGTCCCGAAACCTGGAGCCGCAACCGTTACTCCTCAATGATTTCAACGTTGGCACGGGGCAAAACAACCCGTTCGCCGGATTCCAGTTCTACTTCCAGCACCCGTACTTTGGCTTCGGTTTCAATTGTCTTCAGTTCTACTGGTAGCGCCACCACCCGGCCGATTTTGCCAAAATAGGGTTGGCGAATGATGCGTACCGCCATGCCGATCGCCAATCCGCCTTCTGATTGGCTGGTTTTGATTTCCCCATCGCCGCCGTTGCAAGGAACAATTACTTCTGGGCGGATTACGCCGGCGCGGATCTGGGTGGCACCGTTGACCGAAGCCATTTTTCCCTCCAGAGAGGCGAGGAGGTCAAAGGTGCGCTTTGCCATCCGCATTTCCCCAAAACCCTCGGTAACGATGATTGTGAGGCCAGTTTTTTCGGAACCGGTAATTGCCACACCGATGTCGTAACCGAGAAATTTTCTCAAGGTGGCATCCTCAATGCCGCCGGCG
The DNA here is from genome assembly GCA_964412225.1 of uncultured bacterium. Classification (GTDB taxonomy): domain Bacteria; phylum Hydrothermota; class Tepidihabitantia; order Tepidihabitantales; family Tepidihabitantaceae; genus CAYPNB01. The sequence goes on from CAYPNB010000004.1 coordinate 27,977, forward strand.
ACTATCGCTCGGGCGCCGATTTTGAGCGCCTGCTGGATTGCTTCATAGAGGACAAGAGAGCCTCCGATTAATACTTTATCCCGGCAACTTTCGTCAATTTTTTCCGGTGTCAGCGGCTCATCTGGTGATTGCGAAACTTTTTTGAGGAATCCGCGGGTTTCACCACCAACACCGAAAATTCCCTGGATTAAACTGACATCGTTTACTACAACCACTCCTTCGCCGGGAAGTATTTCATCAACCACTCCCTCAATGTAGGCATCAACTTGAACCGGCTGGGGTGGCTCCCGGATGATAACCTGACCGGTTACCGGGGAGATGCTTTCAATTGTCCCGGTTACCGGGGCCCGGATTTCGGTTTTGAACAGACCAAACAGTCCCCTGGAACGGGCGATAATTTCATCTTTTTTTATTGGATCGCCCACTTTTTTTATCATCAGATGCGGAACGTCTTCCGGCGGTACACCAAGAATACCCGCCACATTTATGGTCTGGACATTTCCCGGTACTGCCGTGCGGGCAACGATATCATCTCCTTTCACCGATTGCCCTTTCTGGACCAGAATTTCACCTGGTAGGGGTAAGCGCCGCACCTTGTGAATGTGGGTGCGGCGTGTTACTTTTAACCCTGGTGTATAAGCGTGTGCCATATCAATTTAGCATAGGCAGAAAAAAGCCGGTGTCAAGAACTCCCATTTTCTTGCTGCCGATAGTAGTCGTTGAAGTTACTCCGTCTTTTTCGGACAAAAAGAGTTTTATAAAAACCGCATCCAGCAGCGGGCCGGAGAGCAAAGATCAAAAGATTAAACGAAGGAAATTAATGCAGTTTCGTTATCTATAAAATATATAGCCGCAATCTTGAGGTTTCCCAAATTTCACCATCAAGACGAGAATTTTAAAAATGGGTAGAAGTTATCAAGGAAAATCAACCGGGTTAAATTAGAATGGGCTCTCTGTCTTCATCTTAAATGTGGTGCAATAAACCGCCGGGAGTTCAGGATTTGAAGCATACTCCATCTGGCTAACTGTTTGGATGATAAAATACTGGCCAATCCAGTAACGTCTGGTTTGTGACTGGGCGGTAATCTTTGTTATGCGGGGAGATTCATGGTACCGCTTGCTGCTGCTGGTAATTTTGTTTCTTGATATTTCTAAGAGGCAAAATTTTTCGGAGGTTAAACTACACCCTTATAAGAGGTGAGGAACGCTAATTTTCATTATTACTTTGATCTTAACGGCGTAAAATAAATCTAATTGATTGAAAAATAATATGTTAACATATTTTCGTATGATATGTTAATAATCCGTTAGTAAGATAAAAATTTTTCTTGACATATGGTATTGTGGGGATATAGTAATGAAGAGCACTAATATGTGGTTAACTATGTGGATTAGTGGGGAAAAATGAGAGAGAGTTAGGTTATGGTGGCACGAGGCAGATTTTTTGGGAATTTTGAATATACTATCGATGGTAAAGGCAGGCTCGCGGTCCCCGTAACGTTTCGAAAGAAGCTCGGTCCGGACGAGGATGCATTTATCCTTATACCGGGGCGATTTAATACAATAGAAGTCCACCCCTACAGCGAATGGAGCGATTACGAGGACCGCGTCCTGCGCCACCAGCCTGAACATACTGAAGAGGCGCAGCGATTTTCAATTTTGGCATATTCTATGGCCGGAGAAGCAACTTTAGATGTCCAGGGAAGAATTCTTCTTCCCAAGCATTTGCGGGATTGGGCGGGAATTGCCCAGAATGTGATCATTGCCGGTGCCGGCAGGTTTTTTCTGATCTGGGAGCCTGAAAAGTATCGGCAGTTCGTAGCAGAAGCAATGCCCAGGTATCAGAGGGACCGTGATGAGGCAGCCCGTCAGGGTTGGGAAAGGATGGGGCAATTTGGATTCGGGGCCGGCCAAGATTTTTCACGTTCCGGTCCTGGTCAATGAGGTGCTGGAGGTTCTGGCACCATGTTTTGGGACCGGGACAATAGTTGATGCAACGGTTGGGGGAGGGGGGCATGCGGCAGCAATTGCCCGACGGATTGCTGAAAAGGTAAGCGGGAGTGAAACTCGGGGTCGTTTAATCGGGCTGGATGTTGACCCCGAGGCGATCGCGGCAGCAGCGCGTACTTTGGCGGATTTTGGTTGCCGCACGGTGGATTTTTTAGAAAGAGATTGGCGAGAATTTAAAGAGATGATACTTCTGGTGCGTAGTAGTTATGTGAATATTGGTCAGGTGGTGGAACGTTTAAACGTTTTTCCGGTTACCGGGGTGCTAATGGATTTAGGAATTTCGTCGGCACAGCTGGATTCCGAGCGCGGTTTTGCTTTTGATCGGGACACGCCATTGGATATGCGGTTTGATTCGGATAGCAGTAGGCCGACGGCGTTAACTGTTTTGCGACGGGCATCGTTGCAAGATTTAAGGTTTTGGTTGAAGGAGTACGGAGAGGAACCTTTGAGCGGGCGGATCAGCCGTCGGATTTATGAGTGGAAAAACAGGATTAAAACTACGCGGGACCTAGCAGGAGTTGTGGCTGGTGTTGTGCCCAGACAGGGGTTACGGAAGCGGCTGGCGCGGGTTTTTCAGGCTTTGCGGATAGTGGTGAACAATGAATTGGATACTCTTAAGAAGGGTTTAAAGGCAGCGGTGGATGTGCTTGCTCCCGGGGGGCGTCTGGTAGTGATATGTTATCAGTCCGGCGAGGACCGGTGTTTTAAGGAATTGTTTCGGCAGGAGAGAAGTCGTTTGCGGCTGCTTACCGCCAAACCGATCAGGCCATCAGTTGATGAAGTTCGAGTCAATCCGCGCGCCCGGAGTGCCCGGTTGCGAGCGGTAGAAAGGATTTGACGCAATGGTAACCAAACGGAGTTTACGGGCGATTGTTATTGTTTTTGCACTGTCCGGGGTGGCGATACTCTATCTTTCCCAGCATTGTTGGAGTGTCCGACTTACCCAGGAGCTGGTGCGGGTACAAGAGGAGCGGAAGGTTCTTGCCGAGGAGGTAGATAGTCTGGAGGTGGAATTAAGTAAAGTGCAGAGTTTTTGTCGACTGGATTCTTTGATCGGTGGCAGGAGAGCGACAACTCTGGTACAATCAGCAATGGTTACCAATTCCCACGCGGTGGTCTCTGGCGATGGCCAGGAGGCAATAACCCAAACCACCTCATCACTTATAGCCGAGACCGTAGATCAGAAATTTGATAGATGAAACAGTTGCGGCGGCGAACGAGGTTACTGGAGTTAGGGGTTTTGTTGGTATGGGTGGGGTTGGTGGGGAAGTTGTTTGATGTCCAAATTATTCACGGGCGTCACTGGAGGCGGAAGGGTGAAGCTCTTTACTACAAACGCGTGGATTTACTCGGTGAGCGGGGTAAGTTTTATGACCGTAAGGGGAGACTTTTAACCCTTAATCGTTCCTGCTGTTCAGTGGGAATTTTGCCCCAGTGGGTGAAAAACAGGGATAATCTGGTGCGTCTCCTTAGTGAATTGGGGCTGGGTTCGGAAGAGGAAAATAGAGACTTGCTTAAAAAACATCGTAAGTTTTTCTGGTTTCGGCGGTGTATTGATCATCGGCTGGGCGATTCTCTGCGGAGGGCTTTAATTAAATGCCAGCTCAGTAACGCCGTCCTCATTTATGATGATTATAAACGACTTTATCCTTATGGGGGAGTGGCGGATGTAGTTGGATTTGTTGGTGCGGAGCGGGGATTGGCGGGGTTAGAGTGGGAATTGGATGCGGTCCTGAGGGGTGAGCCGGGCTGGCTGCTTTTACAGCGAGACGCCAAGGGTTACGCCTCTCCTTATCCTAGTCACCCGATGAAGAGACCGATCCCAGGAGCAGATGTTTATTTGACAATTGATATTGATATTCAGAAATTCTGTTATGAGATACTGGCAGAAGGTGTTAATCGAACTGGAGCCAAGCGGGGGGCGGTAGTCGTTCTGGATGCTCGGACCGGGGCGATACTGGCGATGGTAGACTATCCGAGTTATGACCCGAACCGGTTTGCTGATTATCCTCAGGGGAACTACAAGGCAGATGCGGTGAGTGATCAATTTGAACCCGGGTCCAGTTTTAAGCTGGTTACCTGCGCAGCGGCGTTAGAGGATCCGGTGCCGGAGCGATTTACCAACCGGGTTTATGATGTTTCGTCCGGGTTTATTCAGCTTGGGAACAAGAAAATTAAGGACGTTCATCCCAATGGAGTGTTAAGTTTTGACAGCGTTTTTATTAATTCCTCCAATTCTGCATGTGTGATGATGTCATTTGACTTAAATCCAGAACTTTACTATCAGGTAGTGAGGCGACTGGGGTTTGGCGAACCGGTGGGAATAGGGTTGCCCAATGAAGGTGCCGGTAGAATTGACGCCCCCCCGCAGTTGCGGAATCGGCTGCGGTTTGCAACGATATCTTTTGGGCAAGGGGTGACGGTAACGCTGCTTCAGTTAGCGGCCGCCTATCTGACTGTGGCTAATAACGGTGTTTACCTTAAGCCTTTTCTTATTGAAAAAATTCAGCAGGGGGGGAGGAAACTGGTACAATATACCCCAGTGCCGGTGCGTCAGGCATTGAAGGTGACTACGGCGCAGAGGATTAAGGACATTCTTTCCCGGGTGGTGAAGAACGGTACGGGTAAACTGGCGGCGATAGAAGGGACCGAAGTTTGTGGCAAGACGGGTACCGCCCAGAAAGTTGAACCGCGGGGGGGATATTCAAGCACCCGCTCATTGATGACCTTTGTTGGGTTTTTCCCGCGCGAGCAGCCGCGGTATGTGATTGGGGTAATGATAGATGAGCCGACAACGGTGCGTTTTGCCGGCAGTGCTGCCTGCCCGGTTTTTAAGAAAATTGGGGAAAAGCTGTTGCACCTGGAAAAATACGAGGAGAGATTGGAAGTGGGATGGCGAAGATAAAAAGACTTGCCGATTTGATTCGCGGAATTCCCTGCGAGGTTCGGGGTAATGTTAATATTGAGGTCAAGGGCATTGCCTATCACTCGGCTTTTGTCCAACCGGGATTTTTGTTTGTGGCAATTGAAGGGTTCCGGGAAAGCGGTCGCAACTATATTGAGGAGGCGATAAACCGAGGGGCAGTGGCGGTGGCTACGACCAGAATGGGAGACGTTCATAAATCCTGGGTGACGGCAATTCAGACTCAGTTTCCCCGACGATTTCTTGCTCAGGTAGCCAACCGGTTTTATGATTTTCCCTCGCGAAAAATTATTCTCATCGGAGTTACCGGGACTAACGGCAAGACAACCGTTTGTTTTATGCTGAGAGAGGTGTGTCGTCAGATGGGGGTAGAACCCGGTTTTATCGGAACCATAGAATATTTTGACGGTAAGGAGCGCAGGACATCAAACCAGACGACACCGGAAAGTCTGGATTTTGCTCAGTTGCTCGCCCAGATGGTAGAGCGAGGCGTTTCTGTTGCTATCAGTGAAGTCTCTTCCCATTCATTAGAACTGGACCGGGTTTTTGACATAGATTTCCGGGTGGGCGTTTTTACCAATCTCAGTCCAGAACATCTTGATTTTCATCGGACGATGGATAACTACCGAAAGGCAAAGATGAAACTCTTTGAGAGTTTATCGCCTAAAGCCTATGCGGTGGTTAATTTTGATGACCGGATGGGAAGAGATATACCCTATTTTACCAGGGCCCAGGTGGTGTCTTATGGTACAAGACCAGACTTGGAGCCGGTGCCGGATGTGTCCGGAAGGGTGGTGGCGGTTAGAAATGACGGTTTGGATTGTGCGGTCCGGGTGGACAAGGAAGAGGTTATCTGCAGACTGCAGTTGATTGGCAGGTATAATATTGGGAATGTTCTTGCCACGGTGGCGGTGGGAAAAGCACTGAACTGGCCTTTAGCGCAGGTTGTTGCTGGACTGGAGCGGTTAACCAATGTACCTGGTCGTTTAGAGCGTGTCGCTAATGACCTGGGGATTAATGTATTTGTTGATTATGCCCATACACCGGATGCACTACAAAAGGTTCTGGAGACAGTCCGGGAGTTTACCCGGGGGAGGGTGATTGTGGTATTTGGTTGTGGCGGTGACCGGGATCGAGCCAAAAGACCTTTGATGGGAAGGGTAGCGGTGCAACTGGCAGATTTGGTGGTGGTTACCTCTGATAACCCAAGGAGCGAGGACCCGGGGGCGATTATTCTTGAGATTACCGGGGACCCGATGGTCAAAGGGTTAAAGGAGAAGGTGGTTACTGAGGTGGACCGGCGGACGGCGATAATGATCGCACTGAAAGAAGCCCGGGCACAGGATACGGTGGTAATTGCCGGCAAAGGTCATGAGGATTACCAGATAATCGGCAGCGAAAGGCGCCATTTTGATGATCGGGAGGTGGCGAAGGAGATTCTTGCGGAAATTAGCAGGGGAGGCGGGTGATGCTTTATCATTTTCTGAGTCCTCTTTCCGAAAGTTTCACACCCTTTAATCTTTTTCGTTATATCACATTTCGGGCGGCGATGGCTGGAGCGGTGGCAATAATTCTGACCTTGGCTCTGGGGGGGGCGTTGATTCGGCTGGTTAGAAGATTGCAACTGGGACAGAACATCCGGGCAGAGGTTCCGGACCGGCATAAACAGAAGGCAGGAACTCCAACAATGGGTGGGGTATTGATTCTGGTAGCGGCGATTATCGGCGTGCTTCTTTTTGGTGACTTAAGCAACAGGTTGGTGCTTTTAGGCCTGGCAGTGCTGGTGCTTCTGGGGTTGCTGGGATTATGGGATGACTACGTTAAAGTGCGAGGGGGGAGGGCAAGGGGAATAAATAAGCGAACCAAGTTAGCAGGACAGTTTTTCGTCGCCCTTCTGGTGGGCGCGGTGCTCTATTTTTTCCCGGTTGACCCGGCGCTGAAAACCAAGACTAACTTTCTGTTGTTTAAAAACATCGTGATTGACTTCGGTCTCAGCTACATTCCCTTGGTAATGCTGATCCTAGTGGGGTCTTCCAATGCGGTAAACTTGAGTGACGGCTTGGATGGACTGGCTGCCGGACTGCTTTCGGTGGCGTTCGTTGCCTATGCTTTTCTCTGTTATGTTTCCGGGCATACGAAGATTGCCGGGTATCTTAACATTCAATATGTCGCCGGAAGCGGGGAAATGACAGTTTTCTGCTTTGCCATTGCCGGAGCGGCACTGGGGTTTCTCTGGTTTAACGCCCATCCGGCAGAAGTGTTTATGGGCGATACCGGTTCTTTGCCCCTAGGGGGGGCGCTGGGTTTAGCAGCGATTGTGTCCAAACATGAGTTGCTTCTGCCCATCATCGGTGGGGTGTTTGTGCTGGAGGCGGGGTCGGTGTTGCTGCAAATTGTTGTATTCCATTCCACTCGCGGCAAGCGGTTGTTTAGAATGGCGCCCCTTCATCACCATTATGAGTTGATGGGCTGGGCGGAGCCGAAGATAGTGACGAGGTTTATGATTTTAGCGGTGCTGTTTGCGATGCTCGCCCTAGCAACATTAAAAGTGCGATGAGATCTGGATATTCTTGGTTGACGAACGGGAAAAGGTTTATTGTTTTGGGAATGGGACGGGCCGGGAGGGCGGCAGCCCGTTTTCTTTTGGCGATGAAGGCAGCGGTTTACGGTTTTGATGATGATACGACGGTGTGGAATACAGCAGCGGTGCAAAAATTACTTAACCAGGGATTAAAGCGATTGGCAAAGCCAGCAATACAAGATTCAACTCTCGGAGAAACGACGGCGATTGTCAGTCCGGGGGTCAGCAACACCCATCCTTTCCTTCGGTTTTTGCGTTCTCGGGGTGTGCCGGTTGTTGATGAACTTGATTTTGCCGGACAGATGCTCCGGGTGAGGGCAAAGTCTTCTCCGATAATGATTGCGGTTACCGGGACAAACGGCAAGTCCACTACCGTAGCCCTTATCGCCGCTATTCTTCAAGCCGGCGGCAGGAGTGTTTTCTACGGTGGTAACTTGGCACCGGGCAGGCCGCTTTCGGAAGCGCTTCTCCTTTCCCCGCGTAGTTACTATGTAATTGAAGTATCTAGTTTTCAGTTGGAACGGTCTCGTTATTTTGCTCCCAAGGTGGCGGTTATTCTCAACATCACTCCTGACCATTTGAATCGACACCGGACATTTCGTAACTACGTTCAGGCGAAAGCCCGGATTTTAGCTCGGCAGCGACCGGACGACTGGGCGTTGTTGAACTACGATGACCAAACAGTTTATGGACTTCGGAATCGGGGAAGGGCGCAAAAACTCTTTTTTTCTATTACCCGACGGGTAACCGGCGCCTATTTTTCCCGCGGGTGGCTTTGCTTCAATGGTGAGCGGGTAGCAAAAAGCACCGATTTAAAAATTCCCGGACGGCATAATATTGAAAACGCTTTAGCGGCAGTTGGGGTGACAAGATTACTGGGCGTGGAGCCAGAGGAGATAAAAAAAGGGTTACACAGTTTTCATGGTTTAGAACATCGTTTAGAATTGGTGCGGTGCTTCGCGGGCGTGCGTTATGTGAACAATTCAATGTGCACCAATCCCCGTGCCGGGGTTCGTTCTTTGCAGGCGTTTGACAAAAAGGTTGTTTTAATCGCCGGGGGTAAAGAAAAGGGAGTGCCGATTGAGGAATATGTAATGGCGATTGTCTCCCGGGCGAAATGGGTGGTCCTCCTGGGTGAAAATTGTTACCGTATTGCCGATGAGTTGAAGCGGCATCGCTATAACCGATTTGAAATTGCGGGGAGCATGGCGGAGGCGGTCCGGCTGGCTCGACAGCGGGCAAAAAAGGGAGATATCGTTCTGTTTTCTCCCGGGTTTGCCAGTTTTGATATGTTCCGTGATTTTCAGGAACGAGGAAGGGCGTTCAAAAATGAAGTTAGACGGCTTGGGTAACACGAAGTTTCGGAGTTCGGGTATGCAATGGGTTAGGGGCGGTAATGCCTGGACCATTAGACAGCCGTTGGCGAATCTTGATTTTTCCTGGGCAGAGGAGCGTCCCAATGCGCCGATTGATTACTCCCTTCTGATTTTGGTTGTATCGTTAACCCTCTTGGGAGTGGTGATGGTTTATGCTTCTACTTATCATCAGGGGTTGCGGTATTTCAAGTGGCAGCTGGTGCGGGCGCTCGGAGGATTTTTTGTCCTTTGGGTAGGGACAAAGTTAAATGTCTCCCGGCTGGCGCAGGTGCGAACACGTTGGTTATTGTTGCTGGGTGCGGTGCTGTTGCTGGGGGCAACGTTTTTTTTAGGTAAGGTGGTTGGGGTGACAAAACGTAATATTATGGGAGTGATTCAGCCCGCAGAGTTTACAAAGTTTGTCTTACTTATTTGGCTGGCAGGATATTTTGCTGATCTGAATGAGTCAAAAAGAGCGCCGAATTTTATTAATTCAGTTGTCAAACCGGGATCGGTGAGTGCCGGTATGGTTCTGTTGACGCTTTTGCAACCGGCGGTAGGGACGAGTGTTATTGTTACTCTATCCGCTTTAGCGGTATTTATCCTGGCGGGAGTACGTTGGCGGTATCTTTTCTTGGTTTGCCTTTGTGTTGGTATTTTTGTAGCACTTGCACTGCTTACGATGCCCCTGCTCCGTAATACGAAGTATCGGTATATTCCGGAGCGACTGGATAATTTTCGGGCTGGCGACCGGTATCATCAGGACCAAGCGTTGATTGCCCTCGGGTCAGGAGGGGTTTTTGGCAGAGGGCTGGGAGAAGGAAGACAAAAGTATTATTTTTTACCGAAGTTGCATAAAGACTTTATATTCTGCGCCATCGGTGAGGAGTTTGGATTCATCGGCTGTTTTATCACAATGCTTTTTTATCTATTGTTTTTCCTCCGGGGAATGAGGGTTAGTCTTCGGACGACCCGGCCGTTCAGTCAGTACCTTGCCGGTGGTATTGCGGTGATGATAATGGTTTATGCTTTGGTCCATCAGGCGGTTACTTTGAGCGTGATCCCTACAACCGGACAGCCCTTACCCTTTGTTTCTTACGGAGGGTCAGCCCTTATTGCCAATCTACTGGCAGCGGGGTTGCTTTTGAAGATTTCCAAATTCAGGAGGAATGGTGCTGAGGAAAGTGTTAATAGTGGCGGGTGGAACCGGGGGCCACATTTTTCCGGCACTCGCTCTCGCCCAGGAGTTTAGGAGAAAGGGATTGACGGTGTTCTGGACAGGAAGAGCGAATGGCCCGGAGAGAACTGTTGCCCAGGAGCACGGATTTGAGTTTCATCCGGTATCGGCGGCGGGGATCGCCGGTAAGAGTTTGGCGGCGAAGGCGGTGGGTGGGTTTCGTTTGATCCACGGGTTTTGTCAAAGTCAGGGTATGCTGAACCGGTTGCAACCTGATTGTTTGATAGCGGCCGGGGGGTTCGTTGCCGCGGCCCCACTTTTTGCTGCCCAATTGCAGGGGAGGTTTTTTTTCCTTTTAGAGCAAAACCGCATTCCTGGTCGGGTAACACGGTTTTTTGCCCGCTATGCCCGGGAGACTTTTCTCGCCTTTCCGGTTGTCGGAAAATTAACGGGTCGTCAGGAGGTGACCGGGATGCCATTGCGAGAGGGGGTCATTAATGCGGCAAAACGGGGTCGTCAGGATGACGGAAGAACCGTTCTGATTTTAGGTGGAAGTCAGGGGGCAAGGAGTTTAAATCTGGCTGCGTTAGATATGGCAGCGGCGCTGAGCAATTTACATTTTATTTTGATTACCGGGAAGCGGGACTATCTGTTTTGCCAGCAGATGGTCCGTTCCAAAAACTGTGAACTGGTGGAATGGACAGACCATCCTGAGGAGTTTTTGGCGCGGGCGACACTTGCGGTGTCACGGGCAGGGGGAATGGCGATTTCTGAACTGTTGGCGTTTGGTATTCCGACGGTGCTGGTGCCATTTCCTTATGCTATTGACCGGCATCAGGAGGCGAATGCCCGTTTTATTGCTGACCAGGGGGCAGCGATAGTCCTTGCGGAAAGCCATCTGTCCGGACTGGTCAGTTTGGTTCGGTCATTGATGGATAATGTGGTCCGTCGGGAGGAGATGGCGCGCCGGGCTGTGGATCTGGCAAAACTCAACGCCGCGGAGATTATTACCGAGAGGATTGAGCGATGTTTGGCCGGTTAAAAAGGGTGCATTTTGTCGGCATTGGAGGAATCGGGATGTCCGGGATTGCCCTGGTACTGAAGAACCTGGGGTTTGAGGTTTCGGGTTCGGATGTGAAGGAAAGCGAAGTGACCAGGCGGTTAAGGGACGCCGGGGTCCGGGTGAATATCGGCCACGCCGCGGTCAATTGCGAAGGAGCGGAGGTGGTGGTTTATTCCACCGCGGTACCGGAGGACAATCCCGAACTGGTATTCGCCCAAGAGCGGGGTGTGCCGGTAATCCGACGGGCGGAGATGCTGGCGGAGTTGATGCGGTTGAAGTTCTCAATCGCCATTTCTGGCAGTCACGGTAAGACAACCACGACTTCAATGGTAACCCACATTCTTACGCGGGCTGGTTTAGACCCGACGGCGGTGATCGGCGGGATAATCGTTGGCGGTGATGCCGGGGCGCGGCTGGGGAGTTCGGAGTACTTAGTGGCAGAGGCGGATGAAAGTGACCGTTCGTTTCTTTTGCTTTATCCAACAATTGCGGTGGTAACCAATATTGAACCGGAACATCTGGATTTCTATCGGGACCTGGCGGATTTGAAACGGGAGTTTGTCCGGTTTGTTAATCGGGTGCCATTTTACGGGAGTGTGGTTTTGTGTCTGGATTGTCCGGCGGTGCGGTCAATTCGTTCCCGGGTAAAGCGCCGGGTGGTGACATACGGTCTGACAGCGCGCGAGGCAGATTTTCAGGTGAAGGATATCCAGTTATATCAATTCACATCTGCCTTCACCGTGTTCTACCGAGGACAGGAGGTTGGACGATTCAGTCTGGGAATGCCGGGAAGGCACAATGTCCAGAATGCTTTAGCCGCGCTGGCGGTGGGCGTGGAACTGGGAATTGAATTCAAGAAAATGGAACAGGCGCTTTTGACATTCACCGGAGTGCACCGGCGGCTGGAGAAACGGGGCGAGGAGAAGGGGATAGTAGTATTTGACGACTACGGTCATCATCCGACAGAGATTCAGGTGACGATTGATGCCTTGCGTTATGCCTATCCGGACCGACGGCTTTTTGTGATATTTCAGCCGCACCGTTATACCAGAACAAAACTGCTTGCCGCGGAATTTGGCAGCAGTTTTGACCGGGCAGATGAGGTAGTTATTACTGCGGTCTATCCAGCTGCGGAACCGCCGATCCCCGGTGTGGATGAACGGTTGATAATTGAATCGATCCGGGCAAAGGGTAGAGCGGGGTTAACAGTGCATCACATTCCGGACCTGGATCGGGTGCCGGAATTTCTTCGTACCCGTTTGAGGAGCGGCGATGTGGTGCTGACCCTCGGTGCAGGGAGTATTACCCACCTGGCAGAGGCAATTCTCAAAGATCTGCGGGGAGAATGATGGCGGATTGGCGTGAGGAATTAATGGCGGTACTGGCGGGGAGAGAGGCATCCGTGTTGCTGGATGAGCCGCTTGCCCAACATACCAGTTTTCACATTGGCGGTCCGGCAGCAGCCCTGGTGAGCGTGAGTGGAGAGGAGGAATTGGTTTTAGTGGTTGAGTTCTGCCGGCGCCGGGAGGTTGAGATGGTGGTGCTGGGGCGGGGGACAAATGTTTTGGTTTCTGACCAGGGTATTCCCGGGGTGGTGGTAAAACTGGGGGGGCGGTTGACGACATTTACAATAACCGGTGATGTGGTGCGAGCCGGGGGCGGGGCTTCTCTGGACCGTTTGGCCGAACAGGCAGAAAAGCACGGATTGGTGGGGCTGGAGTTTCTTGCCGGGATTCCCGGAACGGTTGGTGGTGGTCTTCAGACCAATGCCGGTGCATTCGGTCACAGTATCGCCGAGCGAATTGAAGAGGTGGTGGTTATGGATGAGACCGGGGGGGTGCGGAGGCTGGAGAAAAGGGAAATACGGAACGAGTACCGGCAGGCGGTTATTCCCCAGAAATTGATAGTCCTAGAGGTGGCTTTCAAGTTAAAACCAGGGGTGCCGGAAAAAGGCGTGAATGAGATCCGCAAGGAACGTCGGTCAAAACACCCGGATTTGCCTTCAGCCGGCTCTTTTTTTAAGAACCCCAAGACGGAACCAGCAGGGAAATTGATTGAACGGTGTGGTTTGAAGGGTAAGACGGTGGGGGGGGCGATGGTTTCCGAGAAACACGCCAACTTTATTGTGAATAAAGGTGGGGCACAGTTTGGCGATGTTTATGAACTAATACAGATAGTCAAGGCTACAGTTGAGGAGGAGACGGGAATTGAACTGGAAGAGGAGGTTCACTTCCTTCCAGGTGTAAAGGAGGTCAGATTATGGCAAAGTTAAAACGGGTTGCGGCAATTGATATCGGCAGCACCAAAATTGCCTGTTTAATTGCCGAAATTGACCAGACCGGTAAGACGGAAATAAAGGGATTGGGCACCGCTCCGCCAGAGGGGTTTCGGCTCGGTGTGGTGGTTAGTCTGGATAAGGCGACCGAGTCGGTGGGAAAGGCGATTGAGCAGGCGGAGAAGATGGCGCAAAGTCGGATTCATTCCTGTCAGGTATTTGCCGGGGTTAGCGGGGAACACATCAAACATCTGCCGGGATTGGGGACGGTACCGGTGAGCCGACCCCAGAAGGGAATTCAGCCCCGGGATATTGAAGATGTTATCCGTCAGGCCCAGACCATCCGGTTACCGAACGACGAGCAGATTCTCCATGTAATTCCTACCCAGTTTATCGTTGACGGTCAGAAAGGGGTCCGCAATCCGTTAGGGCTTTATGGTGTCCGGCTGGAGGTGGAGGCGCTTTTAATAATTGGTGCGGTTACGGCGATAGAGAACATTTATCGGGTCTTAGAACGTCTGGAGATAAGAAATCGGGCACTGGTGTTACAGTCCCTGGCGACATCGTTTGCGGTTTGCGAGGAGGAGGACAAGGAACTGGGTGTGGCGGTGATAGACTTCGGTGGGGTAATGGATATCGCGATTTATCGCGAAGGTGAGATTCGTTTTACTTCTTTTTTGCCATTTGGTGCCGCCAATATCACGAAGGATGTAGCGATTGGTTTGCGGACGTCCTATCACCAGGCGGAAACGATAAAAAGAGAGCGGGGTGTGGCGATGGCAGGTTTGGTTGAGCAGGACGAGGCACTGACGATTGACGATGCCTCGGGAAGGGGGTCAAAACAGGTTTCCCGACGGCTTCTTGCTTCAATAATTGAGCAACGGGCTGAAGAGCTGTTGAATCTGGCCGATGCCGAGATAAGAAAGTCCGGGATGGCAGAGGGGCTTTCCGGCGGGGTGATTCTTACTGGTGGCGGAGCGATGCTCCCTGGTATTGACGTTCTTGCCGAACAGATTTGCGGGATGCCGGTAAAGATGGGTAGACCCGAGCGGGTGCACGGACCACGTGAGGTTACCCAGAATCCGGCGTTTGCCACCGGTGTTGGGTTAATCCGTTGCGCAATAGAGGGTAAGAACCGGCAGTTTCATCAGTTGCCGCCGCCGGGTTTGGGCGAACGGCTCTGGGAGGATATTAAAGGCTGGTTTAGTGGCTGATGCCGCTTTGGTAAAAATGTGAGTTGTGATAAACAAATAAAAGGAGGCAAAGAATGATTGAACCGGTAGAGGAAAGAAACCTTACCCGAATCGGCGTATTCGGAGTCGGTGGTGCCGGCTGTAATGCGGTCAACAATATGTTTGATTCGCATTTAAACGGCGTGGAACTTTATGCCGTGAATACCGACCTGCAGGCGCTATCAATGTCACTCGTGCCTAACAAAATCCAGATTGGTGCCCAGTTAACCGGTGGTCTGGGTTCAGGAGGAGATCCGAAAATCGGTCGTCAGGCAGCCGAGGAATCAATTGAAATTCTGCGCGAACACCTCGCCGGATTTGATATGGTGTTTATTGCCGCGGGTGAGGGAGGGGGAACCGGGACCGGTGCAGCGCCAATCATAGCTCAGGAGGCAAAGCAGCATGGTGCCCTGGTGGTGGCGGTGGTCACCAGGCCATTTGACTTTGAGGGAAAACTGCGCCAGCAGAAGGCGAATATGGGTATTGAAATGCTTCGTCCCCATGTTGATACGATGATTGTTATTCCCAACCAGCGGATTCTGGATGTCCACGGTGCCCATCCCTGCTATGACGCTTTCCGTTTAGCTGACGAGGTGCTGTTAAATGCGGTGAGTGGCATTGCCGAAATCGTTACCACCCGGCAGTTGATTAACATTGACTTTGCCGATGTGCGGACGGTGATGAGTGAAAAAGGTGGGGCGGTGATGGCGGTGGGAATTGCGCAGGGTGAGGGTCGGGCTTCTGAGGCAGCGCATCGGGCGCTCCGCTCGCCGTTAATTGAGGATGTCTCAATTGAGAGTGCGCGGCGGGTGCTCCTGAACATCGCCGGTGATGAAACGATGACCTTGAAGGAGGTTGATGAGGCGGCTTCGGTTATCTTTCACGCCACCAACGGTCAGGCGGACATCAGAATGGGGGCGGCGCGTCTTAATAATCTGAAACAGGCGATGAAGGTTACGTTAATTGCCACCGGTTTGAACGAACCGCTGCCGCGGTTTGAAGAGGTGAGTGAGCTGTTAAATACGAGCGAATTTATTTCCCGGCGCCGTCATGGTGGGAAACCGGGAGAGCCGCTGGTTGATAAAAATGACCTGGAGGTGCCGACTTTTCTCCGTCGGCAGATTGACTGATACCGGGGCGGGTCCGAGCGGTTATATTTATGCCTCCTTGCCGGTCGGGCTCGCCTCTGGTTTTCGGGGAGGGTAAAGGGGTTATTTTACCCAGCGCTGACGTTCGGTTTCCATCTGGGCGAGCTGGTGGCGGGTGATGCCGGTGGGGTATTTGCCGTTGAAGCAGGCGGTGCAAAAATTACGGGTTTTATCTTCGCCCTGAACCGCTTCAATCAACCTCTGATAAGTCTGATAGACAAGCGCGTCCGCACCGATGATTTTACAGACTTCGGCTTCAGTTCTGCCTTTGGCGATGAATTCGCCCCGGGTCATCATATCAATTCCATAAACGCAGGGATAACGCAGTGGTGGGGCGGTAATGGCGAGGAATACCTTGCGGGCGCCGGCGTCTCTGACCATCTGGACAATTTCTTTGGAGGTGGTGCCACGCACGATGGAGTCGTCAACCAGCAGGACGTCTTTATTCCGAATTTGAGAGCGAACCGGGTTGAGTTTCTGGCGCACTGACAGGGAGCGGTTACTGTTTCTGGGCATAATGAAGGTCCGGGCGATGTAGCGATTTTTGATCAGTCCTTCGCTCATCGGTACGCCGATGGCACTGGCCAGTGCGGCGCCAGCCGGTCGGGCGGTGTCCGGCACTGGGATGACGACGTCCGGTTCTATTCCTTGTTTCATTACTTCCTGGGCAAGTTTGTCACCGAGCCTTAACCGGGCTTCGTAAACCTCTATGCCATCAATTACCGAATCGGGACGGGCAAAGTAAACATACTCAAAGATGCAGGTGTGAAGTTGTCCCTTTTTGATTACCGTACCGTGAGCCCTACGGTTGTGGTCAATAAATACCGCCTCGCCCGGCTGGATGTCCCAGAACTGTTCAAATCCGAGCAGGTCAAGGGCAACACTCTCGGAAGCAACCGCGAATTCCTTTCCTCGTTTACCAAGGACTAACGGCCGGATACCGCAGGGGTCGCGGAAGGCAACCAGCCCTTCCTGGTGGATGAGGGCGATTACCGAATAGGCCCCCTGGATCCGGTGAAACACCTTGTTTACTGCCCGGAAGATATGCTCTGGTTGAAGTTGCCTCGCCTTTGTTTTTTCCAGTTCGCCGGCAAACACGTTGAGGATGGGTTCAACGTCTGAGAAACTGGTTAACTGGCGCAGGTCCTTTTCTTCTAATTCTCGGCGAAGTGAGAAGTAATTGGTTACGTTGCCGTTGTGCACCATGGCAATGCCATAGGGATGGTTGACATAAAATGGCTGGGCGTCTTCGCTGGAACCGGGACCAATTGTCGGATAGCGGACATGGCCGATGCCGATACTGCCGGTGAGACGGGCGAGGTTTTTTTCGTTGAAAACACGGCTAACGATGCCGTTGCCCTTTTTCAGGTGGATTGTTATATCAGAGGTCAGGATGCCGGCTGAATCCTGTCCCCGATGCTGGAGTGCCAGCAGGCCAGTTAGTAGGTCTTCGGCAACCGGGCGGTTATTGTAGAAGCAACCGAGAACGCCACACACCCATTTATTTTAAGACCGGTAAAGGACAAGTCAAATCAGGATCGTTGAGATTACAGCCCCTTGCCTTCAAAGTCCGGGGTGTAATCAGGGGAAGCAGAGGAGAGTTCCTGGCAGAAGCCTTCTTCAAACTCCAGGCTGAGGAAGTGCTGATAGACCTCCTGGTATTCAGATGGTCGCAGCCGCCGGTTTACTTCGGGTAATTCGTTTGCCCGATAGGTGGGATAGTATTGGCACATCAGGCTGACGGCGGTGTTGCTGCCCAGTTCCTCTTTAATCCAGGTAAGGATTTTCTTTGAGTCTTCAACCTGTCCGGGTAGGACCAGGTGCCGGATTATCAACCCTTTCTGGAGGATGCCGTTTTCGTCGTAAACATTGCTGCCGACCTGGCGTTTCATTTCCAGCACCGCCTGCGCTGCGTATTTAAAGTAGTTTGGTGCGGCGGAGAAATTTCGGGCGATTTCGTCGGAGAAGTATTTGATATCGGGAAGATAGATTGAGATAAGTCCTTCAAGAAGACCCAGTGTTGTCACTTTTTCGTAGGCGTTGGAGTTCCAGAGAAGCGGAATTTTCAGTTTTGGTTTGACCTTTTCCAGAACCGGGAGTAACTGTAGGGTGTAATGGGTTGGGGTGACCAGATTAATATTGTGGGCGCCCTGCTGTTGTAGTTCCAGCATAATTTCGGTTAACCGCTCCGTGGTAACCCGGCGACCATACCCTTCCTGGGATATGTCGTAGTTCTGGCAGAACTTACAGGCAAGGTTACAGTGGGTGAAAAAGATTGTTCCTGAGCCCCGGGTACCGGAAATGGGCGGTTCTTCCCAGAAGTGGAGTTGTGCCTGAGAGACTTCAATGTCATCGGTTGCGCGGCACCGACCAGTTCTTGTTGAGCGGTCAATGTTACACTCAAATGGGCAGGCGTTACAAATCATCTGATGTAATTATACAGTAATCCGACACCATAATTCAATAAAATACTTCTGTGACGAAGCGGGTATTCTTTTTTGTATTTCAGGCAGCAAATATTTATTTCGTTTCTGTGCTTTATATGGCGGGTGGTTGCAACCGATAGACAGAGAAAGAAAAGGGCGAGGTATCAGGGATAGCATAAGGTGGTTGTGGTTTGGGATATTTTTGTAAGTTTTTGTCTGGTAGTGTGTTAAGGCGATGAGCAGGTAACCACCGGGGTCACCCCGGGGGTGGCTGGGGGTTGAGTTAAGATGGCAATGGACATTTTTGCGATTGTGGTTAAAATATGGTGTGAAAAGGTTTTGGTTTTGGTTTATTTTTCCGGTTCTGGTTCTGGCCAAGCCGGTAAGGATAGGTTTGGCACTTTCCGGCGGTGCGGCTCTCGGGCTTGCCCATATCGGTGTTTTGAAGGTTCTTGAGCAGGAGGGGCTGGATTTCGTCGGTATTACCGGGAACAGTATGGGTTCGTTAATCGGGGGTGTTTATGCGGCGGGTTACCGGGCGGCGACAATTGAGAGTATCGCCCTGAGTACAGACTGGAATCGGCTTTTTTCTTCCCGGCCGAGTTTTGGTGCGCAGTTTCTTCCCGAGCGTCAGCGGGCAGATCGTTATGTACTTCAGTTTCGGCACCGGAGTTTTGTTCCTTATCTGCCGGAAGGTCTGGTGCCGTTACAGAACGTGGAGTTTTTGCTTAACCGGCTTCTGGCCGAGGTGGAATTTCATACCGGTTATGATTTTGACCGCCTGCCGGTGCCTTACCGGGCGGTGGCGGTGGACATTCACAAAGGGGAACTGGTGGTGCTGCGTCAGGGGCGGCTGGAGCAGGCGATCCGGGCAAGTGTTGCGATTCCCGGGGTGTTTGCCCCGGAGGTGATTGAGGGACGGGAACTTGTTGATGGTGGCGTTCTGGAGTATCTGCCGGTTGAGCCGCTCCTGGAGTTTCAGCCGGATTTTATCATTGCAGTTCTGACGATGCGCCGGACCAGCAGAATTGGTACCGGGTTGATTGACATCGTCTCGCGGAGTATTGACCTGATGGGGATGGGAGATGTGGAGCGGGAGAAGGGGTTGGCGGATGTGGTTATTGAGCCTGATGTTTCTCGGTTTTTGCATTCCGATTTTGCCCGGGCGCGGGAGTTAATTGCTGCGGGCGAGTCGGCGGCAATTGCGGTATTGCCTTTGTTGCGGGAGAAACTGGCGGGGAGGAGTCCGGTACGGGTGCGGAATCGGATTGTGCCGAGGGAGCTGCCAGTGGTGCGAAAGATCAGGTTTGAGGGGGTGCGCCGGACAAGGGCATCGCTTTTGCGCCGGGAGATAAGGACGAAGGAGAGGAGCCGACTGAATTTTGCGGTTCTGTTGGGCGATCTGGAACGGCTGTTTAACACCGATCTTTTTGAGGATGTAAACTTCCGGCTAGAGGAGGTTGATGACGGTGGCGTGGTGGTGGTTTTTGAGTTGCGGGAGCGGCCTTACGGGTTTTATTCGCTGGGGTTAAGGTATGACAATTATGACCAGGTGGTGGTTGGTCTGGAGGTGGGGGAGGGCAATCTTTGGGGAACCGGGGCGATGGCAAGGGTGGCCGGAGTTTTGGGCAACCCTCAGGAGTTGCGGTTGGGGTTGACCGGGACAAAGGTTTTGAACCTGCCTTTCGGTTACCGTCTGGATGGGTTTGCCGGGGTAGAGAGACGAAGCCTGTGGCAGGATGGTTCGTTTCTTTCCAGTTATTTTCTGAATTACGCGGGCGGGGTGGCAGAGGTGGGTTATATTATGGGCCGAGAGGGGTTTTTTAATATCGGGTTGAGACTGCAGCGGGTGGATTATGTCGGGGCGCTGGTTGATACCGTGCCCAGAGAGTTTTCAGTTGGTCCGGCGTTTAATTTGGAGTTTAATAATCAGGATAATGTTTATCTGCCGAGCCGGGGGACCGCCCATCGTTTGAACGCGGTTTATGGTTCCCCAAAACTGGGCGGTCAGCAGGAGTTTTTACAGGTAGAATGGAATGGCGAGCAGGTGATCCCGGTTTTTTCTTTTCTGCGGTTAAGGCTTTTTTCGACGCTGGGGTTTTCTTGGGGGGCGCTGCCGTTGAGTCTTTATTTTCGTTCGGGAGGAGAACTGGCGGGGTTTGCGCCGGATGAGTGGAGTGGTCCGCAAGAGGTCGTTGCCGGGGCGGGTTTACGGTTCCGGCTGTTCCGGTTGTTTAATCAGGACAGTTATCCGGTGGAACTGGAGCTGATTGCCAATGGGGCGACATTTTCCCGGCCCGATGAACTGGTTAACAGCGGGGATAAGTTAAAACATCTGCACTGGGGGGCAGGGGTCGGGCTTTTAACCAATACGCCCTTAGGTCCATTGCGGCTCGGGGTGTCATCAGGCAATTTTCTCAGATCGAAACCACATCCCGGTGGGGTGCGGTTTTTGCTGTCCGTGGGCCGGGAGTTCCGGTATCGGCGTTAGGTTGGTGAATCAGGTTGGTGAAGGGGCACAGGCACGGACGCAGAGCCCGCAGATGAACTGGTTGACAAATCGCTGGCGCTGAAACTCTTTTAACTTTTCCAGACAGGCACGGTGGTCAAACTCAGCCGGATTTTCCTTGATCGCCTTTGCCGGACAGACCGCCAGGCACCGATAGCAGTTGCCACAATCCTGTTTTAGTGGTGCCCCGGGGTCCAGGGGCAGGTCGGTGAGAACCGTAACCAGACGCACCTGGGCGCCAAACTCCGGGGTTACCAGAAGGTTGTTGCGGCCGAGAAAGCCGATGCCGGCGGCAATGGCAATGCGCTTATGGGAGAGGTGGGCACGCTGGTTTTCCCAGTCAACTATCTGGGAGGCGGGTATGGCGAGTCCGGTGTAGCCCAACTGGAGCAGTCGCCAGACCAG
The DNA here is from genome assembly GCA_964412225.1 of uncultured bacterium. Taxonomy (GTDB): domain Bacteria; phylum Hydrothermota; class Tepidihabitantia; order Tepidihabitantales; family Tepidihabitantaceae; genus CAYPNB01. Next base: position 49,081 of record CAYPNB010000004.1, read on the forward strand.
TTCCAGAGCGATTCGGTCCAAGGCGAAGTTTAACTGGCGGTAGTGGTGTTCGTAAAGGGGTGTGGGGCGGTCGGTAATGGTGGCAAGGGTTTCCGGGGCAACCCGAACCGCAAGCGAAATGGCAAAGGGCAGCCGTTGGAAGGTGTCCCGGGGGAGAAGAAATTCGTCGGTGTTCACCTGGTTGAGTTCGGCAACACCAAACAGGCTGATTCCCCGGGCCCGAGAGAACGCCTCCAGTTCGGAGCGCAGCTGGATGAGGCTCACCGGACCCCCTTTAGAAATACCTGCAGGGCAAATATCGCGGCCGGTGTGATACCTGGAATGCGCTGTGCCTGACCGAGTGACGCCGGGCGGATGCGGTTGAGTTTCTCTTTCGCTTCATTTGATAGTCCTGGTACCTTATTATAATCAATACTATCGGGAATGCGGATGTTTTCAAGTGCGGTGAATTCGGCAACCTGGCGTCGGGCGCGGTTGATATACCCCTCATATTTTACCTCCACCTCAATCAGGTCAATTAGTGGTCGGAGGATTTCCGGGGTGGCGGGGATGACTCTGATGAGTTCCTGCCAGCTGATTTCCGGACGGCGCAGTAGTTCCAGGGCGGTGACCGCCTCCTGAAGCGGGCTGGTGCCGAGTTGTTTGATGATTCGGTTCACCCGCGGCGTGGGTTTGATGCGGGTGGTACGAAGCCAGTTCAGCGCCTGTTCAAACAGTTTCTTTTTTTCCTGGATTTTGCGGAAGCGCTCTTCATCAAGGAGTCCCAGCTGGTAGCCCTTTGGTCCGAGGCGAAGGTCGGCGTTGTCCTCGCGCAAAAGCAGGCGATATTCCACCCGGGCGGTGAACATCCGATAGGGCTCGTCAGTCCCCTTAGTGACCAGGTCGTCAATTAACACGCCAATATAGGATTCTGCCCGGGTGAGGACAAAGGGCGCTTTTTCCTTGACCCGCAAACTGGCGTTGATGCCGGCGATGAGCCCCTGGACCGCTGCCTCCTCGTAGCCGGTGGTGCCGTTGATCTGACCGGCAAAGAAGAGATTTTTAATTAGCCGGGTTTCTAATGTGGGGTGAAGCTGGGTGGGGTCGGAGTAGTCATGCTCAATCGCATAACCGGGGCGGATCATGCGGCATTTCTCGAGTCCGGGGATGGATTGGAGCATTTTTTCCTGGAGTTCAACTGGCAGGCTGGTGGAGATGCCATTGGGATAACATTCGGTAGTATTAATACCTTCCGGTTCAATGAAGATATGGTGTCTTTCCCGTTCGGGAAACTTTACCACCTTGTCTTCTATAGATGGGCAGTAGCGCACCCCTCTTCCCTTAATGATGCCGGTGTAAAGTGGCGAGTATTTCAACCCCTGTTTGACAATCCGGTGGGTTCTGGTGGTGGTGTAGGTGATGTAGCATTGGACAAAGTTTTTCAGTTGGTCGGTGGTCCAGAAGGAAAACGGCAGGGGTGGTTCATCACCCTCCTGGGGTATCGTTTTCTCCAAGTGTACAGTGCGAATGTCAATACGGGGCGGGGTTCCAGTTTTGAACCGGCCAAGCCGAAAACCTAACTGCCGGAGGTTTTCACTTAAATCGTTGGCCGGTGCTTCGCTCATTCTGCCGGCGGGAAAGTTCACCAGACCGATGTGCACCAGTCCGGAGAGGAATGTACCGGGTGCCAGGATCACCGTTTTACCGTAAAATTTCTCGCCGGTTTCGGTCACAACGCCGATTGCCGTTTTCCCCCTGGTGAGGACCCGTGTTACCAGTCCCTGACGGAGACAGAGATTTTCGGTTTGCTCCAGAATCTGGCGCATCAGCTGACGGTATAACTGCCGGTCAACCTGGACCCGGGAGGAACGGGCGGCCCGGCCCTTGCTGGTATTCAGCTGGCGGAAATGAATGCCCGCGCGGTCGGTTATCTGAGCCATCTGACCGCCGAGGGCATCCAGTTCTTTGACCAGTTGTCCTTTACCGACACCACCTACTGCCGGGTTACAGGACATCAGCGCGATGGTATCAATGTTCTGGGTTAAGAGGATGGTGTTACAGCCCATCCGGGCAGTGGCGAGCGCCGCCTCACAGCCGGCATGACCGCCACCGACAACGATGACATCATAAGGTGGAGAACGCACAGAGTAAATTGTAAAAAGGGGGAAGACATAAGTCAAAGGAAAAAGTAGCCAGAAAGGGTAAAATCAGGTATAATTTTAAAAGGTGAGGGAGAACTTACAGATGCTTATTGTGGTGGCGTTGGCCATTCTAATTCTGGTGGTGGGGTTGAGTGAGTTATCAAGAGAGGTGCGCGAACCGGCGCTGATTGTGGTGGCGCGCGAGCGGGCAATGCCCATACCCCCGATGGTTTCCGAAGAGGAGGGGGAGGCGGAGGAACAGGAGGGGGAGTTCTTTGATAATCTACCCGGTGAACAATGGGGGGAATGGGAGAGAATTTTTGGCGCCGACAGTATTTTGAATCGGACCCGACTGCGCCGTTTTTTAGTCCGGCTACTGGAGGCGTTTGAGCGATAGCGTTATTACCAGCGATAATCGGCAGGGGTGATTTTTGGCGGGATAGGTTGACACTCCGTTTTTTTTCAGTAATACTTGGCTGGTGAAAGTTGGTGAGTTTCAACGTTTAATCCGGGATATTTATTTTGAAAAAGATCGCCGGCGCGGAGCCGAGGGCACATTTCGCTGGTTGGTGGAAGAAGTCGGCGAACTGGCCCGGGCGTTAAGACACGATCGTCTTCCGGCAAAGGAGGAGGAGTTTGCCGATGTCTTTGCCTGGTTGGTGAGTCTGGCCAGTCTCGCCGGGGTGGATATGGAGCGGGCATGCGAGAAGTATCGGCAGGGATGTCCGAAGTGCCATGCCATACCCTGCCGGTGTCCAGAGTCCAAGCCGGAGGTAACGGGAAAGAACAAAGGAGCACGATGATGATAATCGGTTTGGCTTTTTTGTTGTTCGGGCAGCTGTCGCCCCCGACGCTCACGGTGTTTGATACCCCGAATGACGCCGGGAAGAGTATCACCATTCGTTGGCAACTGGCAGCAGGGGTAAATCCAGATGGTTTTGTTCTGGAGCGGACCGATGATACCGGCGCGGTGACGGTTGTCGCCACCCTGCCAGCCGGAGAGGGCAGTTTTATTGATGAGGGGGTGGTTGACGGCAAGGTTTATCGGTATCGGGTGGCGGCGATAGCTGGAGCGGATACGTTATGGAGCGCACATTCGGTTAGGGTGAAGAGTTCGCCGCAGTGGTTCAACTGGGCACGGGTTAACATTCTTGTGGCAATGCTCATTTTCTTTACCCTGGTGATTTATTTTATTGAACACGCCAAGGCGGGCAGGCATCTTTTTGTTCGCCGGATCGCCGGGTTGGATGCGGTGGAGGAGGCGGTGGGCCGGGCGACAGAGATGGGTAAGCCGATTGTTTATGTGCCCGGGCTGGGTTCGGTGGCTGATATTGCCACCATTGCTTCCTTGAACATTCTCGGTGAGGTGGCGAAGAAAACCGCTCAGTACGATTCGGCGCTATTGGTACCTAACCGTGATCCGATCGTCTATACTGTGGCCCGGGAAGTGGTGAAGGAGGCGTACACCCGGGCCGGCCGGCCGGATGCGTTTAAGCCGGATAATATCTTCTTTGTTACCTCGGAGCAGTTTGCCTATGCGGCGGCGGTTGATGGATTGATGGTTCGGGAAAAACCAGCCACCAATTTTTTCCTCGGCACATTCTGGGCGGAGTCCTTAATTTTGGCCGAGACCGGTGCCACCACCGGGGCGATTCAGATCGCCGGGACCGATTCGGTATTCCAGTTGCCGTTTTTTATTACCGCCTGCGATTACACTTTGATTGGTGAGGAGTTGTACGCCGCCAGTGCTTATCTTTCTCGGGAACCGTTGCTCCTGGGTTCCCTGAAGGGACAGGATTTCGGGAAGATGCTGATTTTAATTGTGATTGTGGTTGGTTCGGGGCTGCTTTTGCTTTCTAAGATTCCGGCCCTGGGTTTTTTCCGGGCAATTATCAACTTCTTTAATGTCTGAGTAACTGCAGGGAGGCGAAGAATGCGGAGAACATTGCCTTTGGCGATCTGCCTGATGATGGGGATTTTGATGATGCTGCAGTTCTTTATTCCCCATCCGGTGTCAATCGGGTTTTATGACTTGACGACCAAGTGGATCCGGATTGTTTCGGCATTTGCACTGGTTTTAGGTGTCGGTAGTTTGCTTCTTTATCACATTGACCGGTTGCAGCGAAGGCGGCCGGGCTGGGGTTATTCCATAGTTACTTTAGCGGCGTTGCTCGTGACCGCGGTGATTGGTCTGGGCTGGGGGGTGAAACCTGGTTCACCTCTCCAGGAGGTCTTGTTTAAGAACGTGCTGGTGCCGTTGAATGCGTCAATGTTTGCGATTCTGGCATTTTATATGGCATCGGCTGCCTATCGGGCATTCCGGGCGCGGACAAAGGAGGCGGCGCTTTTGTTAATTGCGGCGTTTATCGTGATGCTGGGGATGGTGCCGGTTGGTGCGGCAATCTGGGGGAAATTGCCCGAAGTGGCAGAGTGGATTCTTTCGGTGCCGAATATGGCGGCGAAGCGGGCGATTCTTTTTGGTGTTGCTCTGGGGGCGATTGCCACTTCCCTTAAGGTGATCCTGGGTATTGAGCGGGGATGGTTAGGAGGAGGTAAAGGATGAGTTTCTGGGATAGGCTGCTAAAAATTGACCGGAAGATAATATTTGTGTTGATGGCGGTATTGGTGCTCTTCCCGCTTTTGAAGCCGCTGGGTTTGGGGGTGATTTCCGGTCCCAGGGCAAAGGCGGTTTTTGATGCGGTGGAGGCGATTCCCCCGGGCAAGACGGTGCTGATATCGGTGGATTTTGACCCGGCGTCAATGCCAGAACTTTATCCGATGTTGGTGGCGGTGATGCGTCATGCGTTTGCCCGGGATGTCAAGGTGTTGTTATGTGGTTTGTGGATTACCGGCGCCGGTCTGGCGGATAAGGCGGTGACGGAAATTCCACCGGAGTTTGGTAAGGAGTACGGTAAGGATGTGGTTTATCTCGGCTGGAAGGCAGGCGTGGATGCGGTGATACTCGGGATGGGGGAGAATATCAAGAACGTTTTTCCTACCGATTATTACGGACATCATCTGGATTCGTTACCGATGATGCAGGAGGTTACGAGGTTGCGGGATATTCCATTTATGGTTGCGCTATCGGCAGGCACCCCGGGTTTTGGCGACTGGTTGCTCTATGGTCAATCCCGCTACGGTTTGCGGGTTGGTGCCGGGGTTACTGCGGTGTCAGCGGCGGATGCCTATCCTTATCTGCAGAGCGGTCAGTTGACCGGGCTTTTAGCGGGAATGAAAGGGGCGGCCGAGTACGAGGTTTTGTTGATGAAAAAGGGTTATAGTAAGGCATATATGCCCGCGGTGGCGGCGATGGACTCCCAGTCAATGGCCCATATTGTAATTCTGGTTCTGGTGGCAATTGGTAACATCGCCTTCTTTGCCACCAGAAAAAGGAAAGGGGGATAAGATGCACATCTCCACCAATATCTGGACCTGGTTGGCGGTGATTCTCACCTTTGGCATTTTTTCTTTTCTCTGGAAGGACAATCCGTTTTATAAGTTCTGCGAGCATCTGTTTGTTGGGGTTTCGGTTGGCTATACGATTGCCCTGACCTGGTATAATTCGGTCTATCCCGACCTGGTCACACCGCTATTTAGACAGGGACAGCCGCTCTATATCATTCCGTTTGTGCTTGGTCTGTGCTACTTCTCCCGGTTTATTCCGAAGGTTTCCTGGTTAATTCGAATTCCGATGGGGTTTGTCCTTGGCTGGGCTTCCGGGGTGGCGATTCCGGCTTTTTTTCAGACGAACATTATGAAGCAGATTCAGGGAAGCCTGTTGATGCCGGAGATATTTGCCCGCTGGGATGTGTTTCTCTGGGCGCTGATCTCGTTTGTGGGTGTGGTTTGTTCAGTGTTGTATTTTTTCTTCTCCCAGGAACAAAAGGGGGCGTTGAAGGTGGCTTCTGAGACCGGGATTGTGTTTCTGATGATTGGGTTTGGTGCGTCTTTCGGTTATACGGTGATGGCGCGCATGTCGCTTTTGATCGGCAGGTTTCAGTTTTTGCTCCGCGACTGGCTGGGCGTTATTAAGTAAGTCTTGATGGCGTTTCTGGGGCTGGTTTTCTCCCTGTTGGTTACCCTGACCGGGTATGACTATGTGCCGACTTCTTCCCGGATTTATGAGGACCTTGACCTGCTGAAGACTGCGGGGCTGATATCCAATTTACCTTCCAGCAGCCGGCCGTGGACCCGGCGGGAGTGTTTTGATCTCCTTTGTGTTGCCGAGTCGGTTAAGGGAGAAAGACAGCTCAATCCGGCACAGGAGGCGGCGTTAAGGCGCTTACGCTGGGAACTGGGAAAAAAGAGTGACCAGGCCGGACAGAGAAAACCGGTTTTTGCCGTTCCGTTACCAGCCGGTGGGGTTGGTTTTGACCTTTTTAGCTGGACAGAACTGCAGCGGACAAGGCAGCTGTTTACATTAGGCGGTGTCCTTGCCAGTCAGCCAGGTGAGAGGTTCTTTTTTTATGAACGGGCAGAGTTTATCCTGTTCAATCCGGAGACGTCACGGATTTGCGATTCTACCGGCTGGCATGTTCCGGGGTTTCGCTGGGTAACGATGCGGGACCGACTGATGCTTGATATTGAGCGGGCTTATCTCGGATGGCAACTTCCCTGGTTGAGGTTGGAGTTGGGTCGGGACGAGTTTTTCTGGGGTCCGGGTTATCTTTCTTCGGTGATGCTTTCTGATAACGCTCCGGCTTTGGACCAGGTACAGGTTGTAGTTTCCGGTCGGGGTGGAAAGTTTATTGCCTGGACCGCGATGCCTTCGCGCTGGAACGGGGAACACCGATTCATTTCCGCCCAGCGGCTGGAACTGGCGCTGGCCAGGCGGCTTTTAATCGGCGGGGCGATGTTTAACGTTTACTCCTGGGAGCGAACCCAGGATTTCAGCGGTTTGTTGAACCCGTTACTGCCCGTTTTTGGCACAATGGCGGGCACCGGACATAATGACAATCTGCTTCTGGGTAGTGATATCGTCTGCTATCTGCCCTGGACCAAGGTCTACGGTCAGATTCTGGTGGACAACTTTGAGTTCAACAACTGGCAGGTCGCGCCCAATTGCGTCGGTTTCCAGGCGGGGGTGTTCTTCGCGCCGGGGTTGCCGGTTGAGTTCCGGACCGAGTATGCGCTGGTGACCGCTTTTACCTATTATCACCGGATCTACTCAATAATGTTTGAAAACTACGCTGTGCCATTGGGGCATGAAATTGGACCGGATGCGGATAAACTGTGGGCACGGGTTTCGTTCACGCCGGTGAGCTGGTTGAAGGCTTCGGTTTGGGGGGACCTGACCCGGCGGGGGTATTTCAATCGGGGGGATTTTTTGCGGAAGAGTTTTCAGATGGAGGATACCGTTTTTCTGCGCCATTATTACGAGTTTCCTGCGCGGGGCAGGGATTATGCCACCGGTGCGGTTATTGAAGAGGTAGAGCAGGCGGTGCGGTTCGGTCCGCAACTGGAGTTTTCCCCTTTTGCCGGTTTTTATCTTGTTGCTCAAGGGGCGGTTGTTTTTTACCGGAATAAGAACGGTGAGCGCGGGAAAAACGGCAACGAAGGAGAGTTTTTGTTCCGGGTTGAGTACCGGTATTAATTTTCGCCAACGGCGATTTCAATTCCGAGCGTTTTTTCAATCTCCATTTTGCCGATTTTGCCGGTGCGGAGAAGTCGGGGCGGCGCTACGGTTAAGTCAATAAGGGTGGAGGCGATTCCGGAGCCGCTGATGCCCGCATTGACCGCCAGGTTGACCTGATTGAGTACCGCCGGGGATATTCGGGAAAAGTCGTTTGTTGCCGGTTCGCCAGAAAGGTTGGCGCTGGTGCCGGCAAGCGGGACACCAAGAAGAACTGCAATGCGGGTGAAGGCGGGGTGGTCAACAACCCGGATTCCTACAGTTTCGCCGCCACTTGTCATAATATCTGGCACCAGTGCCGAGCGGAAAAGGATCAATGCTATCGGTCCAGGCAGGAATTTCTCGGCGATAATCCGGGCGGTTTGAGGAACGTTGCGAACAAACGGCAGCGCCTGCTCAAAACTGGCACAGTGGAGAAGTAATGGTTGGCGGAAACTTCTGCCTTTGATTAGGAACAGCCGGTGCACCGCTTCCGGTTGCCGGATATCGGCACCGATGCCGTAGACCGTTTCGGTGGGAAAGGCGATCACACCCCCCTGTTTTAATGCCGATACCGCAGCAAGGATACCGGTTTCATCGGTAGGGACAATTTTTGCGGTCAATGTTCAGGAAACCTCTGTTTGGACCTGGGGGGCGATGGCGATTTGGGTGATCAGCAATTTTTTGTCTGCTACCGCAACGCTATCGCCAACCTTTTTACCGATAAGTTCCTGGGCGAGTGGCGACTGGAATGATATGAGGCCTTTTTCCGGTTCAACGTCCCAGGGTCCGAGGATGGTATATTCTTGGGTGTTGCCCGAACTGTCTTGAAGCCAGACCCGGCAGCCGATTTCAACCCGGGTGGGGTCAATTTTCTCCGGCTGAATGGGCTGGGCCCGGGCGAGGTCGGCGCGGAGGCGGTCAATCTGCACCATCAGGCGGGCCTGTTTTTCTTTTGCCGCTTTGTATTCGTAGTTTTCCGAGAGGTCGCCAAAACTCCGGGCCCGGGCAAGGTCCTCGGCGCAGCGGGGCAGTTCTTCTTGGGTGAGCCGTTCCAGTTCGGCTTTTGCCTTTTTGATGCCTGCCGGTGAACTCCACAAAATATCGTTAATCGGCCTGATCTGCAGTCCGGTAAACCGGCTGGTAATAATATCGGCAATTTCCTTCTGTTGAAACTCCTCCAGGGTTCGGTTCCGTTTGACCCGTTCCAGGAGTTTTGCCCCTTCCGGTTCGTTTAGCTGTTCCAGCGCCTGCCGAATCAAGCGGTAATTTTCCTGGACCAGGATTTTCTTTGCCCGGTTGAGCAGCGGGCGGCTGTTTTCTATCTCCAGGAGGTCAAGGAGCCGGGAGAGAATCTGGCGCCGGGTGTCAGGGGGCGGGTTTTCTGCCACAAACAGAAAAGCCTCGGGATTTTTCCGGTAGCCAGTGAGGATGGATTCCACCAGTTGCCGGTATTGTTCCGGGGCGGTGGCCTGGAGTTTCTGGGCGATGAACGTGCGGGCCCGGTTGTCGGTTGTGGTCCGGAAGATGTGGTCGTAGAGATTTTTGTAGTCTTCCGGACGGGTGTCGGGCAGTTGCTCAAGGAAGCGCCTTCTTTCTGCGGCGGTGCGCAGTTTTTCCCAGGTGGCTAAAACCTCTGCTGGCGACATCAATTCGTTTAGAGTGCTGGAGGGTTCGTTTTGCGCTGTCCATTTGTCATTGGCGGCGGTCTTTTGCTGGTGGTCGGCGGGCGGTTGGGGAGCAGGAGACCAGCGATAGGTGCGGGTGGGTCTGGTTCCGACGACAATATGAGGGGCGCGGGAAAGTGTCCTTTTTGCCTTTTCCCATAGGGCAGCAGAGGTGTTCTGGTCCACCAGGAGTGCCAGGGCTTCTTGAATCTTTTCCGGGGTTGCCGGTTCGCCGATATCACGAAGAAAAAGGGTTATCACCTTTGCCGGGTCAGAAAGGGCGAGTTCTTTCAGTTCCTCGGGATTTTCTTGCCACCGGTAAAAGAAGCCGCCAGACAGGGGGAAACGAAACCGTTTGCTGGCGGTGAGAACATCCAGAGTTGTGTTTTCCTCGTTCTTAAAGACAACAGTTACCCGGTCAAATAACAGGTCCAGTTTCTGGACTTTGCCCAGGCCCCGCTGGGGGTCGTAAACCAGCCGGCCCGGCACAAGGTTGATAAACTGGTCAAACCGGGCTAAAGCGGTGGGGGTGGGGTCGCCATAGCCCAGCCCGGCTTTCTGCAGGAGCCGATCCAGAAGCGGCTCGTTCGGGTAAAGGTTGTGCAGACAGGTGGTTATTGTCTTGGTGAGTTTGTTGTCCTCCGGGGTCAATTCCACCAGGAGGCGAAGCACGGTCAGTTCGTCCTGGTGGCGTTTTTGGTCGGCGAGACTGGTTGCCAGGACCCATAAAAGCGGGGGCAGGGTTTCTGGTGGTGCCCAGCGCCGAACCAGTTCAATAAGGGGAAAAAGTTCTTCCAGGGGCGGGTTCAGTTCCAGCAGTTCCAGCCAGGTTGTTTCCAGTTCGGCATAACATTTGGTGCCCAGCTGGACCCGGAAAAGTTTAACCAGTTCGGCGTCCATTTTCCCCTTTTTCGTCAGCCACTAATCGCATCGCAATTAGATTATTCACAATTTTCTTTATGTCAAGATAGTAAGCGGGTAATCGGCGATGGCCCGGGGTCTGGTGGGCGGTTTTTCCGGGTGGATTAATTCCACTTATAAGTAGAAAAATTCCAGATGGCTATTTTAGTCATAAGATTATTTTATTCAATAGGTTAGGCGAATGGATTGCGGTTTTAGACCCCATCCCCGGGGTGGTTCCCCCAGCAATGTTAGCGATTGGCGTAAAGGCTGGTGATTGGGCTGGTTTTAGTTCTGGGACGGGTGAGGTTTAAGTGGTTGTTTATCTGGCTGGAGGTGTTTTGGTTAACCGGGGTGTTTTTCGGTTAGGTTCAGTTTTGATCCGGGAAGTTGACCGTGGCGCGGTTTGTGGTTTTGGTGGCGGAGTTTAATTGCCGGTAATAATTTGGGAGGCGAGTCTGGTGCTCTATTTGACAAAGGATAGTGATTGGATATGCTCTTAACCGTATGAAGGTTAAACTCGCCGGATATAACATTGAAGAGGAGATCATCCACAATTTGACCAAGAATCGGCGAGTCACCCCGACACCGGAGACAATTGCCGCCGCCTATGCCCGGATCAGCCGGAGCGATAAGCCGGTGGCGGAGTTGCGTCAGGAGGCAAGGCGGGAGTTGCAGCGGGCCCGGCAGTCCAATCAGACAATCGTTTTTGAGATGGGGCATCATTCCATTGCCGAGCATGCGGTGTTTAACTTTGACGTTGCCGAGGTCTCCCGGCTGGCGGTGGAGGCGATTGAACATCACCGGCTTGCTGCCTTTACCGAGCGGTCGCAGCGCTATGTGCGGTTGGAGAACGAGTTTATTGTGCCACCCGAGGTGCAGGGTTCGGAATTTCTGGTTGATTACCTTAATATTATCCGGCTACAGAATGAAACCTATCAGCGGTTGTTTGAGCGTTTGAAGGAGCATTTTGCCGCCACCCGGCCGGAGCTGAAGGAGGAGCCGGGAAAACTGGAAAACCTTGCCAAGGAGGATGCCCGTTATATCACCAGTCTGGCGACGAAGACCCAGCTGGGGATGACGGTTAACGCCCGGACCCTGGAGTTGATGTTGCGCCGGATGGCGGCGAGTGAGTTGAGCGAGGTGCGGGCGCTGGGTGAGGAGTTGTTTCATCAGGCGGAGGGTGTGGCGCCGTCGCTTTTGCTCTTTACCGGGCCAACCGATTACGAGCGGAATACCTATCCCCGTTTACGGGAGTTTGCCCAGAATTTTATGACCCGACCGTTTCCGCGCCGACCCCGCAATCTCATCGCGATGTCGGCATCGGATGTAGTGCTGGTTGACTATACCCAGAACGCCGACAATAAACTGCTCGCGGCCCTGATGCACAGCGCCTCCCGGGCTTCCTATGCCGAGTGCCTGTCCCGTTCTGAAAAGCAGACGCTGGCCCGGAAGAAGGAGATTTTTAAACTGGCCTGCGCCGACCTTCAGGCGTACGATGCGGTGCTCAGGGAGTTTGAACATCTGTATTTGACATTTGAACTGGTTATTTCTGCCGCCGCATTTGCCCAGTTGAAGCGCCACCGGATGACAACAATTACGGCGCAGCCTTATGACCCGGATTTGGGCTGGACGATTCCGGTTTCTATTGCCGAGTTAAAGGAGCATAAGAGTTTCAAGGAGGTACTGGCGCAGACCGAGGAGGTGTACGATAAAATTTTTAGTGTCAGTCCGGCGGCGGCGCAGTACGTACTGACCAATTCCCATCAGCGCCGGGTGCTTGTGACATTGAACGCCCGGGAGATGTATCATATTTCCCGGTTGCGTCAAGACCCTTCGGCGCAGTGGGACATCCGGGATGTTGTAAGCCGGATGGTGGAGCAGGCAAGGAATGTGATGCCGTTGGCTTTGCTTCTTGCCGCCGGTAAGGCGGATTACCCGAAGGTGTATCAGGAGCTGTTTGGCAAACCGCCCCCGATAATAAAACTGGAACTGCCCAAGGTCCGGCAGATAAAAAGGAGAAATAATGAAGGTAACAAACGCGGCCGAACTGAAGCAGGCGGTAAAGCGGCTGGAACCTGAGATTCTAGTTACCACGCCTGAGTTGATTAAAAAGGTGCGGTTGTTGCTGGCTTTGCGGACCGCCGCCAATGTGATTGTCTTTGTCATTCTGGCGGTGGCGATATTTATGTGGGCGAATCCGCTCCGGGTTGGTTTCTTTGATACCGGGAGCGGCCGGTTGGTGCGTCAGGTTTTGCTGGGCATTGGGATTCTTTTGCTCTTCGCCGATTATTTGATCCCGGTGGCAAGGCATTACCGGATTGCGGTGGCTGATGCCAAAGAGATAAAGTTGATTTTAAGAAGGCAAAAAGGGTAAAAGCAGGAGGTGTAGAGATGAGCCGGTTAACCGTTTTACCGGTTGTACTCGGGTTAGTCCTTTTTGCCACTTCCGAGTACGCCCAGTTGAACTATCAGGAGTCTTCCAGCGGATTTTATAATAATCCGGCACTGGAGGGGGGGAGAACGGAGATCGAATTTGCCGATATCAACAACGATGGCAATGTTGATATTCTTTCAATCGGCGACCACGGTAGCCCTTATATCAATACCCAGGAGCACGGGGTAATGGTCTGGTTTGGCGACGGCAATGGCAGCTGGAGTCTTTATCAGTACGGCAACTTTGGCTACGGTGGGATTGCGATTGGTGATGTTAACTGGGACGGTAGATGGGATGTCGGTTATGGAATGCATCATAACTATTCCGGCGAGGATCTGGGAAACGATATGCTGGAGGTGGCGCTGGGGGATGGCACCGGGATGATGTGGACCGCCTGGGATGACGGTTTAATGCCCGGCGGCGCGGTGTGGGGGATGTTTTCTACCGATTTTGCCGACGTTGACCATGACGGACTGCTGGATGTTGGTTCCTGCTCCTTTGGCTACGGTGTTGGTTTAAGGGTATATCGCAACCTGGGCAACGGCACCTGGCAGCAGACCTTTGGTACTCCGGAGAGTATTAACTCGGCAATGGAGTTTTTCTTCCGGGATGTCAATCGGGATGGCAATCCGGATATCATCTGCGGCACCGCGGGTCCGGCGGTATATTTTGGCGACGGGACCGGTTGGTTTTACCCCGCTGACACCGGTTTGCCCAGATCCACTTATGGATTTGAAGGCTTGTCTCCCGGTGACGTTGACAACGATGGCGGATGTGACCTGGCGCTGGTGAACCGTACGCGGGGTATTGAGGTCTGGCGCTGGAACGACGCGACCCGGCGCTGGGAAAACTTTTCCGGCGCCTTGCCGGTTGCCGACAGTTTCTGGGCAACGCAACTGGCGGATATGAACCGGGATGGTTTTATTGACCTGTTAGGGTTACATCGCCGTTATGTGAAAATCTGGACCGGTGACGGGCTCGGTAACTGGCAGGAGATGGTAACGGTGCCAATAAACCGCTCCACCGATTATGTTGCATTCCGGGCGGGTGCCGACTTTGACCACAATGGCTATCCCGACTTTGCCTTGATTGTTGAGGAGGGCACCTGGCCCAATTACCGTAACTATGCCCGTGCCTTTCGGGAAACAACCCCCCGGGACAGTCTTGATATTTTTCCGGTTTTCCCGCGCGGTGGCGAGCGGTTCTGGAACGGCTCGGTGCAGTTTATTTACTGGTGGAGCGAGGTGCCCGCGACAGATTCAAGTCGGGTGCGACTGGAGGTTTCTTTCTCCGGACCGGATGGTCCCTGGGAGTTGATTGCCGATAGCCTGCGCAACAGCGGTAGCTATCAATGGCTGGTGCCCGCAGCGGTTAGTTCGGCTAACTGTTACATTCGGTACACGGTTTTTACAGGGACACAGGTTGCCGTTGCCATTACACCCCGGCAGTTTTTTATCGGTGACCCAACCGGTATTGAGGAAAAGGGCGGTTTTCTGAGAAAAGCGGGGAATGGTATTACCGTTATCCCCAATCCGGCACAGGGCAGGGCGAAAATTCTATTCAGTCGCGTTTCCGCTGTTCCGGAAAGGGTGCGGCTGTGTGATGTAGCGGGGAGGGTGGTAAACGAAGTTATCGTCCCTCCGGGCAGCGGTGAGGCGGTGATTTTTACCGAAAGTCTCCGCTCTGGAACATACTTTATTATTCCGGAACACGGCGGGCATGCAAAATTGATAGTAGAAAGTGTGCTTAAATAGTTTAAAAGCCCTTGGACTTTTGGGGAATTATCTACCACATAATTTCGGTCTTTGGAAAGTTTTGGCAAGGTGGAAGATCGGATTTACGGCTCTGCCTTTCTTCCTCCAGAAATGATTAAGAAGAGCCGGCAGTTAAAAAAGGAGGAACAAATGAGAAAAACGGTGGTGATAACCCTGGCAATCGTGATTGTGGCCGGGTTTACCGGGTGTAAAAAGCAGGATGTAGCGGCGGACAGGGCAGCGATTATGGCATTGGTGGAAAAGGACACCGTTCATTTTGCTACCGGTACCGCCCACGATTCCACAAGCGGAAGCGGTTATTTCGCCGCCAGCGATACAATGGTATTGTGGTGGCGGGGTCCGCAGACGCACGACACCGCGGTGATTAACGTAGAGGTGCTGGGGGATTCCGCGGTGGTGAATTGGTCACGACGCAACTTTGGTGATTTTTACATTCTTGCCAAACCGCCGGATACCAGTTTGTTGCTCTGGACGAAGAAACTGGCGGAAACGGCACGGATTGCCGCAATATTCAAGCGCGAAGGGAAGGAATCCGATGCCGACCGGGGCTGGCGTCTGAAGAAAATTTCCCTTGCCACCGCGACTTCCGATTCGGTGAATACGGTTCGGATTGACTCAGTAACGATTCACACATCGCTCCGGCATCTGGTGATAAAAAGCCCGCTTATCACCTTTTTCCCGGTTGATAGCCTGTTTTCATTCACACCGGGTGAACAGGTTACCGTTACACTATATACCAATGCGACCGAAGGGCTGGCTTTCCTGCACACCTTCATTCTTGCCTGGCCGTTCTATGTTCGGGTGCCTTTTAATTACCTGGGTGACGGGGTATTTCAGGGGACCTGGAATGCCCAGCTGGTGCCCTCGTTCCGTTTTGCCATTTTTGACCTGATTACCAGGTCAACGGTTTATTCACCGGATGCGCCCTACGATTTTAACGGCTGGCTCTTCTGCTATCAGGTGAAAACCGCCGATTAGCCGGGATTTTCTCTGAATTATTAGCCACGGGGGAGGGAATTTCCCTCCCCAATTTTTTCAGCCGGCGTTGAATTGCCGGAATTAATTTCGCCGGGTCGGGATAGCGCCGGCTTATTTTTTCAAAAGGGCAGATGTCGGTGTTTTGCCGGTTCCGAATTTCTGAAACGAGTCTTTGGTAGTAGCAGGGGATGCGGGCTTTTTTTAACAACCGGAGGGCAAATGCCGAAACCGTTAGCCCCAGAACCGCCTTTACTTTGAGATAAATGAAGACTCGGGCAGCACACCCACCAACAATTAGGTCAACCACTGTTGCCCCCTTAAGCCCGTCAGGGAAACGTTGGGTTAGTTCCAGAAGTGGACGGACCCCGGGAGCTGAGGATGTAAATAGAACCCGGTTTTTTCGGACCACAAGCAGGGAGAGCCCGCTGCTGACAAGGCGGTTAAATAACTTGCCGGCCGCTGTGGTGCTGGAAGGAGATGGCGTTTTCATTAAGGTATTCTTACCGACTAAAATTCCAGGGTCAAGAAAGACAAATTTTCTCTTTTGATTTTTCTTGACAAGCGAAAGAAGAATTATAAATTAAATCCCTTGAGCGCGTATTTCTTACCAGCAGAAAGACGTGAGAGTTGGCTTCGCCGTTTAGTGGAGAAATATAAACTATTCCTACCCGCAGCCGTTGACGAAAAGGTTCACTGGCAACAGTTTAACCCCACGGAATTTAAGGTTGAAAACCTGGCGCTGAGCCGGATTCGTGCGGCCGAACCAATAAAGGCATTTCTGTTTTCACCCCGGGAACGGGTGGCGGGGTTTCCCGAATCAATGGAGCCTGTCGCTGCGGGACAGGCTCTTCTTTTTGGTGTTAAGGGGTGTGATTTACTAGGGCTGGCGGTGCATCAGAAGATGTTTTTGGAAGGTGATTTCCCCGACCCCTTTTACGCCGAGCGGTTGAGAAACACGATCCTGGTTGCTGCTGATTGCCCGGCACCGGAGAAAAGTTGTTTCTGTAATCTCGTCGGGCGCACCCCTTATGTTACCGAAGGCGCAGATCTGAGTTTGAGTGTTCTGGACGACGGCTGGTTGATTCAGATATTTTCGGAGCGCGGTGCGGCTTTGGTTGATGAGGGAAAGGATGTTTTCCGTTCTGCCGTTGATGCTCAGGTGGCGAAACGCACCGCCCAGCGAGAGGCGGCGATGAAGGTTTTAGCCGAACAGAACGCCCGGGTATGGAACACCAATCTGCCCGCAGCAATTGCCGAGAAGACCCCGGACCATTCGTTCTGGGCAGATGCGGCAAAGGATTGTGTTGAGTGTTTTGGTTGTCTTTTAACCTGTCCCACCTGTTTTTGTTTTCTGCTGTATGACCAGACAAAAGGTGATAAAATGGAGCGTACAAAGGTGTGGGACGCCTGTTATATGGCGATGTATGCCCGGGTGGGTGGTGGTGCCAATCCCCGCCCGACTTTTATTCAGCGGTTCATCAACCGGTTCCACTGCAAGTTTATGCATTTTAAAAACCAGCACGGGTTTTATGCCTGTTCAGGCTGCGGCCGCTGTTTCACCACCTGTATGGGCAAAATAGACATCAGAGAGATTTTGGGAAGATTATGAAGAACCCATACCAGCCAATTCCCGCCAAGATTCTGGATGTTATTGAAGAGACGCCGAATATCAGAACCTTTGTGTTGAAACCGGAAGCGGAGATTCCTTTTCTTGCCGGGCAGTTTATTGAGTTGACGATACCGGGTTTCGGTGAGGCGCCATTTACCCCATCTTCTTCCCAGTTTGAGCGGGAAAAGATAGAGGTAACAATTATGAGGGTGGGCAGGGCAACGAGTGCACTGTTCACAAAGAAACCGGGTGACCTTCTGGGTATCCGTGGTCCCTATGGAATGCCGTACCCATTAGATAAGTTTGTGGGCAGAGACATCTATATTGTCGGGGGTGGCGTCGGTCTGGCACCGTTGCGAGCGCTTTTTCTGGCTTTGATTCATGACATCAAAAAGTACGGGAAAATCTACCTCCGTTACGGAGCACGGACACCGAAGGACATCGTTTATAAGAAGCAATTAAAGGAATGGGAAAAAATCAAGGGAGTGGACATTGACCTTTCGGTTGATAGTGCTGATGAGCCATGGGAGCGAAAGGTGGGGGTGGTTACCTGTTTGATGGACGAGATTCCCTGTGATGTGAAAAAGAGTGTGGCAGTTGTCTGTGGACCGCCGATAATGATGAAGTTTGTAAATAAAAAATTGCTGGAGGCGGGGTTTCCGGGGAGTTCCATCTACCTGTCAATGGAAATGAATATGTCCTGCGGTCTGGGACAGTGCGGGCATTGTCGGCTCGGCCCCTATTTTACCTGCAAGGATGGCCCGGTTTTAACCTGGGATCAGATAAAAGAGATTGAGGAGCCTTTTCTGTGAGCGATATTAAACAGACCACCTGCGGATTCTGCCGGAACGGGTGTAAATTGGGGATAAGTTTTGACGGCTATCAGTATCGGATTGAGTATCTGACCGATGTGGCACCGAATTACGGCCGACTCTGTCCCCGGGGCAATAGTACCAATATTGTAATTGACCATCCGAAGCGGCTTGCCTATCCTCTTCTGGATGGCAAGGAGATAACCTGGGATAGGGCATTTGCCGTTATCAACGAGTGGCGTTCCCAGGTCAGACCGGCGGAGATGGCGGTGGTCTACAGCCGGGGTTTGACAGAAGAAGAGGTGGGGAGTGTTTACGGACTGGCAGCAGGGCTGAAGACAGAAAATTTAGTTTGCGGCTATCTGGATTCAGACAACGCGTTTTTCTACCGGTTAGAAGGGGCGAAGTCGGCAACCCTTGAAGACATCACGGCGGCACGCACGATTTTACTCGCCGGGGATGTGTTCAGTACTTCGCCGGTGGCGGCAAAGGGGATAATAGAGGCTCGTTACGCCGATCGGCAGAGTCGTTTGGTTGTGATTGATTCAATAAAGACACAACAGGCGGGATTTGCCCATTTATTCATTCAGCCAAGGGCGGGGACCGAAGATTTGGTTATTCTGGCGCTTGCGGCGTTGCTGGACCAGAAGTTAAAACTGGATATCGATGGTGTGGCGAAATTCTGCGGTGTGGCAAGGAGTCAACTGGAGGAGGCGGCGAAGATTTTGCAGGGGGGCAGTAGAGGTTTTGTCGGTTGCGCGGCAACTACCGGCAGGGTGAGAGAACCGTTCTGGTACGCGCTTCTGGCGCAGCTCGTTGCCCTTAAGGCAAATATGCCATTTGCTGGTTTTGGTGAGGCGCTACTCCCACCCGGGAAACTCGGTTTTGGAAAGTTCAGAGAAGCGGTGGGACAGGGGAAAATCCGGATGGTTTTATGGTTCGGGGCGCTCCATCCTTATAGTTATCCAGAAATTTTTCCTGAGCTGAATAAGGTGGAGTTTCGGGTGGCGACGAGTATATTTAAACCTAAATGGACCATTCCGGGATTGGTTCTACCTGTTCCGGGTGATGCCGAAAAAGAGGGGATGGCGATGACCCTCTGGGGTAGTGTGGTCCGGAATGCGGTGACCAGACCGTTGAGCGGGACAAAGCCAATTGGTGAAATCGCCGGCCGTCTCGGAACGGCTGATGTCTCCGTGAAAATAAACTGGTCAGAGCAGGTGGAGCAGGAGTTTTTGTCCTCCAGGGTTGAAGGATTATTAAAGCGGCGGCTTAATCAGTCTTCTGAAAGTGAAGGTGCTGGTTGGTTATTGGTGGGAGAAAAACGGGCGATAGGGATCGCGGGATTTTTTGACCCCGAAGAAGAGCTAATTATGCATCCGGACGATGCCCGAAAACTGACTGTTTGTACCGGTGATATTGTCAGAGTAAAAAGTCGGAGTGCGGAAAATTCTTTCCGGGTTCAGATGTCGTCCATCGTCTCCCCGGGTGTGGTAAGCGTGGGTGTAAATCGGCATGAAAATCGGGCGCTGTTTTCGGTAGAGGTTGACGATGATTCACCGATCGTTAAAATTCCACCGACCAAGGTTGAAATATGGCGAGCGTGAAGGCAAAGAAAGAACAGAAAAGGTTGTTTCTCCGCCTGGACTATTGCATTGGCTGTCGGGCGTGCGAGGCGGCGTGTCGGAGCCGGTTTAAGGGCGAGGCGCGCATCCGTTATGCGCCGGTGACTGAGACCGCGCTTCTGCCTTTGCCCTGCCGGCATTGTGAGGAGCCGTTATGCGTCGCGGCTTGTCCGTTCGGGGTAATCAAAAAAAACGAAGAAAAGGGAATTGTATATCAGTCCAGCGTTCATTGTGTCGGGTGTAAGTCCTGTATTTTTGCCTGTCCGTTTGGTGTTCTGGATAAAGAGCTTTTGCGTCGTATGGCGCAGAAGTGTTCTTTGTGTCAGGACCGGGAAGCCGGGCCGAGATGCGCTGCGACCTGTTCTACCGGGGCGCTTCAGTTTTTAACCGAGGATGAGGTGAAAGAACAGATGGTGGGTAAAAGAGTTGGGGCGAGGATGCCGTTCTGGAGGCGAGTATGAGTACCTGGTTTACTGGTTGGCGGCTAATTTTGGCTCTTTTCGGAATGCTGTTGATTGTTCCGGTTACCGGCTTGGTTTTAACCTGGGTGGACCGGTTGGTTTCGGCGCGGGTCCAGTGGCGCAAAGGGCCGCCGTTCTATCAACCTTTTGCCGACGTTCTCAAACTGCTTTTGAAACAGACTGTAGTTCCCCAAGGAGCGGCAAAGTCGGTTTTTCTAATTGCCCCGCTGGTCGGGCTGGCAGGAATGGTATTGGTGGGCCTTATAATCTTTCTCAGCAACTTCGGAGCTGTTGTTGCTCAGCGGAGTTCGTTTCTCGGGGATATTGTTGTATCGCTCTATCTCTTTGCCTTTGTTCCGTTGGCGTTTATTGTCGGAGCTTCTGCTTCGCGTAACCCGATTGCCGCGGTGGGCGCATCCCGGGAGATGACACTTTATTTTGGCTACGAACTGCCGTTTCTACTGGCGCTGCTCGTGCCAATAGTAAAAGTGGCAAGGACATGGGATGTGGCGAGTGCCTTGCGATTGGGCGGATTGGTTGCCTATCAGGAGCAGTTCGGGCCATTTCTCTATTCAATTTCGGGTGTAATTGCGGGGATAATTATTCTTTTTACAATTCAGGCAAAATTGGGTTATGTGCCGTTTGATATTCCTGAGGCGGAGCAGGAGATAATGTCCGGGGTCCTGGTTGAATATTCGGGAGCACCGTTAGCCGTGTTCCGGGTTACCCGGGCGATGATGCTTGTTCTTCTGCCGGTTTTTCTTATTACCGTTCTCTGGGGCGGCATTCGGGATTGGTGGGCAATTCTTAAGTTTCTGGCGATATTGGTGCTGATTATTCTTATGAAAAATACCAATCCCAGGATGACGATCCACCAGGCGCTTACTTTTTTCTGGTTAATTTTTACTCCGTTGGGGATAGTGGGGTTAGTGCTGGCATTTATTGGTTTATGAAAGACTTGAGACTCTGGGGTTTAAAGAAGTCGCCATGGGTTTACCATGTGGCGGCGGCGTCCTGTAATAACTGTGACATTGAGATTCTGGAACTTTTGACGCCTCGTTATGATGTGGAACGGTTTGGCATTGTGCTTGTTGGTTCACCCCGGCATGCGGATGCACTCTTGGTTACCGGCGTGATTAACCGTAAGTCACTGCCGAGGGTTCTGGAAGTGTACGAGCAGACACCGAAACCCTGTTTAGTTATTGCGATCGGGACCTGCACGTGTAATAACCATATCTTTCGCAACTCCTATAATGTGGTCGGTCCCTATGACCGACATATCCCGGTTCATGCCTACATTCCTGGTTGTCCTCCAAAACCTGAGGCAATGATAATGGGTGTGGTAAAGGCGTTAAGTAAGTTATGAGCGAATCATTGGCGTTGTTTAAAGAGCGTTTTCCGGAGGTAATTGTATTTGAGAAGAATCCCCGGCGTCTTTATCTGACAATTCCCCGGGAGCGGTTAACCGCAGCAGCAAAGTTTCTCCACGAGGAACTGGGTATGAGACTTTCTATCTGTACCGGCATTGATACCCGGGATGGCTTTGAGGTGCTTTACCATTTTTCCGAAGACAGAACCGGTATTATCTACACCCTGAAGGTAATCGCCCCCAAGGATGACCCAAAAGTTGAAGCGCTTGGTTCATGGTTTCCGGCCGCACAATGGATTGAGCGAGAAATGCACGAACTTTTAGGAGTAGATTTTATTGGTCATCCCAATCTGGTGCCCCTTTTAACTTCGGATACCGATTGGGAACCAGGCCGTTATCCGTTACGCCGGGATTACGAAGAAAGGGATGAGGCCCATGGGCGGTGAAGACAAGACACGGCGGATAGTGCCGATTGGTCCTTATCATCCACTTCAGGAAGAGCCGGAATTCTTCAAACTTATTGTTGAAGGCGAAACGGTAGTTGACCTGGAGATTCATCTTGGTTACAACCATCGGGGGCACGAGTTTATTTCACCGGAGTTGACTTATGACCAAGTGCCATTTTTAGTTGAGCGGATTTGTGGCATATGTTCTAATTCCCACCCACTGGCGGCGGTTCTGGCAATTGAGGACTGTGCGGGAATTAAACCTCCGCCGCGAGCAAACTACATCAGAAGTATTATCCATGAACTGGAGCGAATACACTCCCATCTTCTCTGGGTTGGACTCGCCGGTCATTTTATTGGCTATAATACCGTCTGGATGTGGGCGTGGCGGTATCGGGAGCATGTTCTGGAAATTTTTGAGATGATTACCGGCAACCGGAATCATTACGGTGCCAATAAGCCCGGTGGTGTCCGCTGGGATATAAAACCGGAACAGGTTTCTCAGATTGAGGCGGCTCTGGATGTGGTGGAAAAAAAGACGCTGATGTTAACTAAAGCGGTGCTGGACGATCCTGTTATCAGGGCAAGGTTAGAGGGGGTAGGGGTTTTGACAAAAGAGCAGGCGATCGCCTGGTCAGTTGTTGGTCCTACCGCCCGGGCTTCTGGAGTGGACATTGATGTCCGGAGAGACGACCCTCACGCCGCTTATGACCAGATACCATGGAATGTGATTGTTCTTCCTGAGGGCGATGTTTTTGCCAAGGCTAAAGTAAGGTTACTGGAGATTTTTGAGTCGGCAAAGATTATTCGTGAATGTCTGAAAAATCTGCCTGACGGTCCGATTGAGACCAGGATTGACGAAATTCCACCGGGAGAAGGAATTGGTCGGACTGAGGCGCCCCGGGGCGAGGTTTTTCATTATATCCGGTCTGACGGTTCTAATCGTCCATTGCGGCACAAAATTCGCGCGCCGAGTTATATGAATATCGCGTCCAATGTGGTAGCAGTTCGGGGTGGTTCCATCGCGGATGCGGCACTTACTTTGGCGGCGGTTGACCCCTGTTATTGCTGTACCGAGAGAATGGCGGCTTTTGAGGATGGTAAAATAAGGTTTTCCGGTAAGGAACTTTTACAACTCTCCTGGGAGAAAACGGAAAGGTTGAGGGCGAGGTTCAAATGAGCTTCGGTTCCTGGTTGAGTTTTACCGGGGGACGGCTTGAGTTGTGTTTTGCGGTTCTGTTCGGTTTAATCGGTTTTCTGGTATTCCTGTATTCGTTGGCAAGGATACGGGGCAGTGGCGGGCAAATAGCCGAGTATTACATATTTTTATTTATACTTGTAGGGGCTGCTCTGGTGGTGGTTTTTGCCAATGACCTTCTGGTAATTTTCATGTTCTGGGAACTGGCAACCGTGGCGCTCTGGCGATTGGTGAGCTATTTCCGGGACAAAGACACTTTACTGGCGGGGTCCTGGGCGTTTTATGTTAATTTCATTGCGGCCGCCTTGATGTTGATAGGTTTGGTTTTAATCCAGTTTGATTATGGAACCTGGAATCTGGCAAGACTTTCCGGGAAGACAATTAACCTGCTACCGGCGCTTTTGTTATTAACGGGGATTCTGGCGAAATCGGCAACACTGCCGTTTTATATCTGGTTGCCCAAAGCATATCGTCAGGCACCGGCGTCGATTTGTGCCCTCCTTTCCGGGGTGGGAGAGAATCTCGGGGTAGTGTTATTCTTTAAAGTTTTTATTGTGGCAATGCTCCCACCGCCGTTGTTTTTAATTCTTACTGCCACGGTGGCGGTTATCTCCAGTTTTGTAACCGGGGGGGTGGCGTTAAATGCCAAAACCGTGAGGGAGACGCTGGCTTATTCTACAGTTAGTCAGATGGGGTTTATTTTGCTCGCTTTTGCTGCTGGCGGGTACTACGGTTTAGCTGGTGGGGTTTTGTATGTGATCGCCCACGCAATTGCCAAGGCGGGGTTGTTTTTCGCTACCGGTTCGATAGAAGAGGTGACCGGTACCGGTGATTTAGATAAAATGGGAGGGCTGGCAGGACGTTTACCGGTTCTGGCTGGAGCCACTGCGGTGCTGGCGTTATCAATAATGGGATTGCCGCCCACGCTGGGCTTTTTTGCCAAGTTGGGCGTTGTTGTCGCGGCGGTCCAGAAAGATTTGCTTTTAGGTATTGGTGCGATTGTTACCGCATTGTTCACGGTGCTTTATCTCAGTCGGCTTTATGCGCGGATATTCCTGGGTCAGGGGCAGGGGCAGTACCAAAATCCAGGTTCTAAAATAGCGGCTGCCCTGGTGGTTGTGATGGCGGTGATTACGGTGGGGACGGGTATTTTATGGTTTGCAATAGTGCGCTTTCTTGAGACCGGTGGGGTTATAATTTCCCGGGGGTGGTGATGTTCGCCCATCCATTTATATTGATAATTATTCTTCCGGCGGCTGCTGGATTGTTGGGGTATCTAATTGGCCGGCTGCGCAACGAGTTCAGTTTTATCGGGACGCTGGCGTCACTTTATTATACCATCAGGCTTTTCCTGGTTTCCCGGGGCAATGAGCCGACCTTGTTGGAGGTGACCAATATTGCCGGTATTCCGATAGGCTTCCGTCTTGACCAGTTGTCGGGATTTATTCTCTTGTTTGTCAGTATCTTTACCCTGCTGATTGTATTCTACTCTTTCCGTTACATGCGGAATCGTGAGGGAACAAGAGGTTATTATTTATACTGTTTATTGATTCTTGCCTTTGCTAACGGGGTGGTTCTGGCATCCAACATAGTAACCCTTTTCTTCTTCTGGGGTGCTCTTCTTCTGGTCCTTTATGGTATTATGCTCATTGGCAAAGGCGAGACATATAAAACTGCCCGTAAGGCGCTGGTGATTGTCGGGCTTTCTGACTTTGCGATGCTTTTGGGAATCGCAATTTTAGTTATCCGAACGTTTATTCCCGGGGGATGGATTGACCTGGCGCCGCGGGTTTCAATGCCTTTGTACGACCCCGGGATGATAGCAGCCTTTGCTTTAATTACCGCTGGTGCACTTGCCAAAGCCGGAGCGATGCCCCTGCATTCCTGGATTCCTGCTGCGGCGGAGACGGCGCCCGCAACGGTGATGGCATTAATACCGGCCTCATTAGACAAGTTACTGGGTATCTACCTGTTAATTCGCCTTTCGGTTTATATGTTTGATATCTCCAGCAATATGGTTCTGCGCAATGTCCTGATGGGAATCGGTGCGGCAACAATTCTCTTTGCGGTAATGATGGCAATGGTGCAGAAACGGATGATGAAGTTGCTTTCATTCCATGCCGTATCACAGGTTGGTTATATGGTTCTTGGTATCGGAACCGGTGTCCCGGTTGGTATTGCCGGCGGACTTTTCCATATGATAAACAATGCGGTTTATAAAACCGGGTTGTTTCTTGCCGGCGGTGCGGTTGAGCACTGGGCAAAGACCGATGAGTTGGAGAAATTGGGTGGCGTGGCAAAGCAGATGCCACTGACTTTTGTTTCCTTCTTTGTCTGTGCCATGGCAATTAGCGGTGTCCCCCCTCTTAATGGATTTTTCTCCAAGTGGATGGTTTATCAGGGGGTGTTAAGTATCGGTGTGGAAGGCAACCGGCTGTTCCCCGTTTTCTTGATTGCGGCGATGTTTGGCAGTGTTCTCACCCTTGCCTCATTTCTGAAGATGCTTTATGCTCTGTTTTTCGGTCAGCGTCCCGCGAACCTTGAACGGGTGCGGGAGGTCAGTATGACAATGTGGTTGCCGCCGTTTCTGCTTGCGATCACCAGTTTGGTGTTCGGGGTGTTTGCCTATCAGATACTACTGCCAGGGTTGATTGTTCCGGCGTTGAAGTTTTTTGAGTTGAATTTGTCCGGGGTTTGGAGCCCGATTCCAGCGACACTTCTCTTGATCGCCGCCCTGGGCTTGGGGGCAATTATCTATCTTGTTGGAACCGCTGCCAAACCGCTTGTTGGCAGCACATTTGTCGGCGGCGAGCAAATCGGTTATGAAGAAGAAAGCCGGGTGCCCGGGACAGCGTTTTATTCTTCGGTTAAGCGCTTGCCCATTGTTGGTGAACTCTTAGTATTTGGGGAACGAGGTGCTTTTGATGTTTATAACTGGTTAATCGGGATTTTCAAGGTAATTGGTGCCGGTCTGCGCGAGGGCGTTGATCGAGTGCTGGATTCCTTAGCCGACTTTGTTGGTAGATTAGTTTATTACTTTGGATTCGGGTTGTCAAGGATTCATACCGGTAATTTACCCCTGTATCTGTCTTGGGTGTTTCTGGGGGCGGTGATTTTTTATCTGTTGTTGTTTTTGAGGTGAACGAATGGTTGAGCTTTATATACTTTTAGCGGTGATGCTGGCGGCGGCGTTGGTGGCCAGTGAAACCAGGAACCTATTGGCAGCAGCGGTGGCATTAGGATTGGTCGGGTTCAGTGTGGCGATAATGTTTATTCTGGTTCAGGCACCGGATCTGGCGATTGTTCAGATTGTTGTTGAAACTTTAACGGTGGTATTTTTTACGGCGGTAATTTTGCGCACGACGCAAATTGACACCACGGCGGCGGGGTTACGGATGGAGACGGCAATGTTTGTTGCTGCCTTTCTGGCATTTGGCGGATTGTTTCTCTCTTTGATTGTCGGTATTTTGCGAGAGTTGCCCCGTTTTGGTGAGCCGGCGATGCGTCTGGCAACCGAATATATTCAGTTTGGTTTGGAACGAACCGGGGCGGCGAACATTGTGGCGGCGATAATCCTTGATTTCCGCGGTTATGACACCCTGGGTGAGGCAACGGTGCTTTTTACCGCGGTGGTAGGGGTTTTGACAGTGATGCGAATGGTTGGCAAAAAGAAACCAGGAGAGCGATAGTATGCGGGGGATGTCGTTGATTGTTCAGGTAATTGCCGGTCTGATGGCGGGAATGCTTTTGCTCTACGGCGGTTATATAATTGTTCACGGTCATTTGACGCCCGGTGGCGGGTTTGCTGGTGGCGTGCTGGCGGCGGCGGCATTGATTTTGGTTTCTCTGGCTTTTGGTTCCGTAGAGCAGATAGAAAGGCGGCGTTATATTATGTCGTCAGTTTTTGAGGGATTTGGTGGGCTGCTCTTTTTGGGTTTGGCGTTCGCGGGGTACTTTTTTGCTGACGCGTTCTTTCGCAACAACGGCGTTTTCTTTCTGGGTAAACCTTTGGAATTAATTTCTGGCGGGTTGATTCCCCTCTCCAATATTGCCATTGGGATTAAAGTGGGCGCCGGGTTATTTGCTATTTTTCTCGCGCTTGGGGCTTCAAGGTTTGTGATGAAGGAGTAGTGATGATTGTATACATCGCCTGTGTCCTTTTATTCCTTATCGGACTCTATGTGGTTATATCAAAGCGTAATTTGATAAAGATCACCATCGGTTTCTGTCTGATTGAATATGCGGTCAATCTATTCTTCGCACTGGTCGGTTTTAAACACCGGGCTTTACCACCGATTATTACTCAAAAGGCTGAGGTGGCGATGGGAGTAAACAGGAATTTTGTTGACCCGGTCCCCCAGGCTTTGGTTTTAACTGCGATTGTGATCGGACTTTCTACTACCGCACTGATGCTTTCCCTTGCGCTCCGGCTCTATGAAAAATACAAGACCTTTGATATTTCGGAGATCAGAAAGTTGAAGGGATAATTAAATGGAAGGCAGATTGTTACCGCTTTTTATCGCTGTGCCGCTGGCAGGGGCGTTTTTAGTGCCGCTGCTTTCCAAGCTGTGGTCACGTTTTTCCGATATTATCGCGAGTATCGCTAGTGCGGGATTACTCGTCATTTCAATTTACGGCTGGCTTTTTTCCCGGGCAATGGGTTTGCCATTGCAGCATTGGGTTGGCGGCTGGCGGATTATCGGTATTGCGATGTGGTTTGATGCTCTGACCGCGCTTGTTGTTCTGATTATTAACGTCGTCGGGTTCTGTGCTACTCTTTATTCTATTCGCTACCTTGATCGTTATACGACAGGGCGATGGAAATTCTATACATTGCTTTTACTTTTGCTGGCCGGTTTGAACGGTTTGGCGATTTCCGGTGACCTGTTCAATATCTTCGTCTTTATTGAGATTTCAGCGATTGCCAGTTATGCCCTGGTGGCGTTCGGCACAGAAGAGGAAGAGGTGGAGGCGGCGTTTAAGTATATGGTTTTGGGTGAGGTGGGGGGTGCTGTTCTTTTGTTTGCTATCGCCCTGCTTTATGCCCGGACTTCTACTTTAAATCTTGGTACGTTAGGCCAGGCACTTGCGGCAATGGGGAGGACGCCTTTTTATTGGTTTGTAATCGCCACACTTTTGATTGGGTTCGCAATTAAAATGGGGATGGAGCCATTTCACGCCTGGCTGGCGGATGCCCATTTCTCTGCGCCGGCGCCGATTTCGGCTATGCTTTCCGGTGTTTTCATTAAAGTGACCGGTGTTTATGCAATGTGCCGGCTAATGTTCAATGTCTTTGGCGTATCGCGGGCGGAGACGCCGGCTTTCTTTAATCTCTTGATCGCTTTCGGTGCCGTATCAATGGTTTTGGGCGGACTGCTGGCTTACTCTCAGAGTGATTATAAGCGGCTTTTAGCCTATTCCAGCATCAGCCAGATCGGTTATATTCTGATAGCACTAGGGATCGGTAATTACTGGGGTTTTGCCGGTGCCCTTTTTCATGTCCTTGCCCACGCCCTGGGTAAGGGGACGCTGTTTTTCGCCAGTGGTTCGGTGGAAATGCAGGCGGGGACCCGGGAACTGGAAAAACTCAGGGGGTTGGAGCGGACAATGCCTTTTACTTCCTGGGCGCATATTCTGGGGGCGTTTTCTATGGCTGGGGTGCCGCCGTTTGCCGGGTTTTTCTCTAAATTATTTATTATCATCGGTGCAATTGCCGCCCGGATGTACTGGCTGGCATTTTTGGCAGCGCTGTTTTCGGTGGTAACGCTGAGTTATCTGGTGAAGGTGGTTAACACGGCATTTTTTGCCCGCAAAGACGAGGAGTTAACACCCGCGAAGGAATCGCCGGCGACAATGGTTTTTGCGATGGCGATTCTGGTGATTTTATTGTTGGTTGTTGGTATCGGGTTCCGCGAAGTTCTGGAGCAACTGGTGGGTCCAGCGGTAAAGGTGCTTTTGAACGGCCTGGATTACACCCGGTTAATGTTAGGGGGGTAAGATGGCACGCCGCACTGCTTACTTTGTTGCCGCATTGCTGGTGTGGTTATTGTTGAGCTGGACGGTTCATTATCAGGAAATTTTGGTTGGTGTGGTGGTGGCGGTTATCGCAACCGGTATGTTCGGTGGTTATTTACCACTGGAGCCAGTGAAACTATTGAATCCAGTCCGCTGGTTCTGGTTACTAGTTTATATTCCGGTTTTTACCTGGGAATGTTTGAAAGCGAATATTGATGTTGCGCTTAGAGTACTTTCGCCGGGATTGAATCTTAAGCCGGGCATTGTGAAGATAAAAACAAGTCTGAAGACCGATATTGCCAAGGTTTTTCTGGCGAATTCGATTACCATGACGCCGGGGACGATGACCGTCGAAATAAAGGACGATACGCTTTACATTCACTGGATTGAAGTAAAAACGGAGGACCCGGAGGAGATGGGGAAAATGATTAAAGGTCCGTTTGAGTTTTTCTTGAAGAGAATATTTGATTAGGAGAAGATAAATGGTGCCGATTATTGT
Organism: uncultured bacterium; assembly: GCA_964412225.1. Lineage (GTDB taxonomy): Bacteria > Hydrothermota > Tepidihabitantia > Tepidihabitantales > Tepidihabitantaceae > CAYPNB01. The sequence continues at coordinate 78,603 of CAYPNB010000004.1, forward strand.
TTTGGTGCCGGCGGCGTTCTTTTGTCTCTACCGGGCGCTTCAGGGTCCGTCCATTGCCGATCGGGCGATCGCAGTTGATATGATGGGAGTTGTATTTTCGGCAATTACCGCTTTGGTGGCGCTGCGCTATCGGCTGAGTTATCTACTGGACATATCCATTGCTTTGGCGGTTATTTCGTTCATTGGCGCATTGGCACTGGCGAAGTATTTAGAGGGGAGGAGTCTGGATGATTAGTGCCTTAGCCCTGATATTTCTCTGGCTCGGGGTGGTTTTTGTTCTCCTCGGTGCCTTAGGCCTCACCCGCTTTCCGGACATCTACAATCGGCTGCAGGCGGCGACAAAATGTGTTACGCTCGGCGCCTGTGGAATTATGCTAGGAGTTTTTCTTAAAACCGGTTTCACCGCTCTGGGGGTGAAGGCGTTAATCTGTGCGGTGTTTATCTTGTTGACGGTTCCGGTTTCAAGTCATGCCCTGGCGCGGGGTTCCTTGATTGCCGGGGTAAAACTCTGGAAGGGAACGGTTAAGGATGAATTTACCCGGGACCGGGGCGGTAAATCGATAATTGAGGAAGAAAAATGAGGATTCCATTACCAAAGCTGCGTGAACTAGGAGAAGCGATTCGGGCGGTGGTGAAGGGTCCGTTTACGACTAAATTTCCCAAGGCGGTTGATTCAGTTCATCCCAACTTTCGTGGTATTCTGAAGTTTCGCGAGGAAAACTGTATCTGTTGCGGTGCCTGTGTTCAGGTTTGCCCCACCAATGCACGGGAGTTAATAATGGACCGAAAAAAGATGGTGATGCGCAACATTCACTATGCGGAGCGCTGCATCTACTGTGCTCAGTGTGTCAAGGCATGTCCCAACCAAGCGATTTATCACACCCCGGAATTTGATCTTTCTCGTACCGAACGTGGTGGCTGGGAGACTTCAGTAGAAAAAGAACTTGTTTACTGCGAAGCCTGCGGTGAACCATTTGCTACCAAAGCCCAGTTGTTATGGATCGCCCAGAAAGTCGGGGACCTGGTCAATGCCAATCCGACCCTTTTGCTCACCTATTATCAACACCTTGGTGTTGCCGTGCCACAATCGGCACCGGAGACCACTTTACCTTACCGCTCGGGGACGATGCGGGTGCTCTGTCCGGAGTGCCGGCGTCGGGTTTACCTGAACGAGCAGTGGGGCTATTGACTTTATAGCCAAGCCGCGATAGCTTTACTCAGTAATAAGGATGATTAAATTTGAGGAAGTAACGGTTGCCTTTGCCCGCCGTGTGGCATTAGAAAACGTTTCCTTTGTTCTTAACCGGGGCGAATTTTTGGGCGTCATCGGTCCCAATGGCTCAGGTAAGACAACGTTATTGAAGGCGATCATGGGCTTGGTAAGACCGGTTCAGGGCCGGGTAACGGTATCGGTCGTAAGTGGCAAAAATCTCGGTCGGGTGCGGAATAAAATCGGTTATCTTCCCCAGCGCAAGCCCATTGACCCTGATTTTCCCGCCACCGCATTTGATGTGGTATTAATGGGAGTTTATGCTGGGTTAAGTTTTTGGCAATGGCCTGGAAAAAGAGAAAAGGAGCGAGTGTTTCGGGCCTTAGAAGCGGTGGGGTTATCCGATTTTGCGTTTCATACCGCCGGTCATTTATCCGGGGGGCAGCAGCAGCGCCTGCTTTTAGCGCGGGCACTGGTTGTGGAGCCACAGCTTTTGCTTCTGGATGAACCGACCAGCGGGGTGGATGTACCAAGTCGTCGACAGTTGATTCAACTAGTGGCAAAGCTGCACAAAGAATTGGGGTTGACCACGGTTTACGTAACCCACGAGTTGAACGAGGTTGTTCCTTTAGCCGACCGGATAATGTTTCTTTCCCGGACCCTGCGGGCGTTTGGCACCGTTGAAGAGGTTATGATTCCCGAGGTTCTGACAGATTTTTACGGTACCCGGGTAGAAATGCTGGAAAAGAATGGGCGCTGTTTTGTTATGGTGGACGACCGGCATGAGTGAACTTTTTTCTTTATATTTTATCCGCAACGCCATTTTCGGGTCAATTCTGGTGGCGACCGTATGTTCGGTTATCGGTGTCTTTGTGGTCCTGCGCGGGCTGGCTTTTGCCGGTGCTGGTATCGCCCATGCCGCCTTTGGTGGTGTAGCGCTGGGGTTTCTCCTTGGCGTTGAACCGCTTGTTACCGTTATCCTTTTCTGTTGTGTGACCGCAGGGTTGATTCAGTTTACCAGGGCGAGGACCGGATTGCGACAGGATACAGCGATTGGAATATTCTTTTCTTTTACAATGGCGTTAGGAGTGGTGTTTGTCGGGTTGATGCGGCGGTACGATGCCCGAATTTACGGTTATCTTTTCGGCAATATTCTCGGGGTGACTGGTCCAAATATTATTTTGATGGCGGTATTGGCAGCGGCTGTGTTTTCTGTCGTGGTGCTGTTTTACAAAGAGTTTAAACTTCTTACATTTGACGAGGAACTGGCACAGGCGAGCGGGGTGGCGACCGGCATTTTGAGCGGGATGCAATTGATACTTATCGCCTTGACGGTTGTAATTGCCGTTAAGGCGGTCGGGGTCATTCTGGTTGAGGCGCTGCTGGTGATTCCGGCGGCGACCGCCTATCAACTGACGAGCCGTTATGAAATGATGTTTTTCATCTCCTGGCTGGTAGCAATCGCTGCCTGTCTTATCGGGCTGGCGTTATCCTATTTTCTTTTCCTTCCTTCTGGTGCTACAATTGTGATTGTTGCGGCGGTTATTTTTGCTGTGGCGGCGCTTTGTTCACCAAAAAGAAGAAAGTGTAAAGTATGTGGCAGAGAGGGGTGATGGCAATGGGATTTAAGCGGGGGATAATTTTTGTTTTAGCCGGGGTTTTCTCCTTTGCTGTTTTTTGTCAAAGCAGGAATGCCGAGGGGTTGGTTGTGGTAACGACGATACCTGACATCGCCGACTGGGTAAAAGCGGTTGGGGGAGAAAGGGTTCTGGTAAAAAGTATATTGAGCGGTGGCGAGGAGCCCCACAGTTATGAGCCCAATCCGGGTGATGTGGAGTTGCTGAACCGGGCAAAGGTTGTCTTGCGGGTCGGTTTGGGATTAGATGACTGGCTGGACGGGCTACTTGCCAATAGCGGAAATCCCGGGTTAAAAATTCTAAAGATTTCTGAAGGGGTCACAGTTATCGGTGATGATAATGGCGAACACCATGGCAAGGAAGGGAAACACATTCATGGCGAGGGAAATCCGCACATCTGGTTGGACCCGGAGGTGGCGAGGATATGGGTGGAACGGTTAAGTTGGATATTCAGCGGTCTCCAACCGGCGGATAGCCAGTTTTTCCAGCACCGGGCAACAGAATATATCCGCGAGCTGGACAGTACCGTATCGTCACTTCGCAAAAAGGTAGACGCCGTGTCCAACCGGGAGTTTGTTGCTATGCATAATAGCTGGGTTTATTTCTGTCGGGCATTTGGGTTTAAAATGCGAGCGGCGGTTGAGCCGTTGCCGGGGCAGGAACCATCGGTACGGTTCCTCGCTTCTCTTGCAAAAACAATGAGGGCGGAGTCGGTGCGAGTTATCGTGGTTGAACCCCATCATAACCGGGATGTCGCAATGTCGCTTGCCCGGGATGCGGGAGCCGAGGTGATTGTTCTCGGTTCAATTACCGGTTCTATACCGGGGGCGGAGACATATTTAAAACTCATTACCTACAACGTAAACATCCTTGTTGAGGCGTTGAGTAGAAATCGTTGATGAGTTAACCTAAAGGCAATGGAAGCGACCCCGGGGGTCACCCCCGGGGTGGTGCCCATTATTGGAGGTGAAATCAAAGAAAAATTTATAATATTATATTTTACAATGTCTTGTAGGTTATGTTGTGCATATTTTCATCAGATTGATTGACAATCAGTGGGTATTTTTGTTGTCTGGTTTGTGATGAAGAGAGAGGGGGTATACCTTTAGCCGTTGACCGCGCACTATGTATTCACGAATTGGTTTCATTTCTTGCCAAATCGCAGGGTTGATTTGTTCCTTTAAAATTTGGTCCACCTGATTTTCGCCAAGAATCAGGTGGGTCACGCCAAAGCGGGTAAGGGGGTTGTTGATGTTTGCCCAGTCGGTGATGGCAACTGCCCGTTTGCGGGATTCAATCATCAGTGGTGGTGCCCAGGAGCCAGCGACGACCGCATCCGGTGGAAGAAGGTGGTCCAGGTCCCGTGCATAGGATAACATATTGTAGGTACGATTAGAAAACCAGTTGAAGAACTGTCCGAAGTCAAGGCGGAAGGAAAGGAGCAGGAGGATTGAGGCAACCGCAATGCGTAAAGTGGGTGATTTTATGCTTTTACCCTGATGGCGGGTTTTTGTTAAAACGAAGCCGATAACGGAGACGGTTAAACTTATGCCAAGGGCACCAATTAATATGCCGGTTTCTGTTCCCGGGGAAGGCTGGGTGCGGAATTGTGATGCGTAGAGGATTAATTGAAGGGGAAGGGGCCAGAGGTAAATGGCATAGAGAACAGCCCGGACGACGGTGGCCGGGTGGATGCGGTTTCCCGGTATAGTATTTCTGCCTTTCTGGGGCAGGGGGTGATTTGTTTTCTCTGGTGAAAGTAGGCGGGCGATGCTCATACCGGCGCTGGCGAGGAGGACGGGGAGGATGATTATTTCATAACGGGGTGGTCGGTAGTTCATATAACCGAGCATCAACATTCCGAAAACAAGCCAGAGAAGAAGATAGCGAGAGACCGCTTTTTTGCCGGATGTTTGGAGGGGCAGGGTGATAAAACCGATGAGTGTCGGCCATATCATTCGGGGGAGCAGTTGCGAACGGAGGCCAATGGTGAAGGTGTTGAATAGATAGGCACCGAATTTAGTGGGATGGCCGGCCGGTGATTCGCTGGAATGGCGGAGTACATAGCGGAGATATTGCTGACGATAGGGCAGGAAAACCACAATAAACCAGATGAGTACAGCGATGCCCGCTCCGGCGAGAAACCAGCTGATGCCGACGAGTAGCCGGCGGCGTTTTTCGGGTTGAGAATGGCCGGTAATAAACTGGTGGATAAAAAGAACCACAAGGGCCGGAAGGATGAAGATGGCGGAGATTTTTACAAGGAGAAATGTGGCGAAGGCAAAAAGACCAACCAGGAACATAAAACCCGGTTTCTTCAATCCTTTAACCCAGAACAGTCCGGTAGAGAGTAAAAACAGTATCTGGACCGTTTCCACCAGGCCCAGGCGGCTGTACATCACCAGTGGGTAGCAGGTGGCAAGCAGTAAACCCGAGAGAATGGCAGCGGTTTTACTGGCTTGTTCTTTAATTAAAAGCACCATAATCAGGACACTGAGGACGCCGGCAAGCAGTGAGATTAGTTTTACTTGGACAAAACCAATGCCCAGGAGTTTAAATACCAGCGCTACCAGGATGTTTACCAGCGGATAGATACAAAAGGGGAGAAAGTCATCCTGCTGCCAGGAACCGTAAAGAACGAGGTTACGTGCCGAATAGGTGTTAAGTGCTTCGTCGGTATAGGGGGCGAAGCTCCAGGAGAGGTCGGGGGGCGGGTCGGCGCGGAGGTCAGCACCCCGGAGGACCAGAGCGATGACAAGGAGTAGCGCGAGGAGTAGGTAGAAGTGGCGGGCGATAAAATGTTCAACGCTGGCAGTCGGAGTGGATAGTTTTTTATCGGGTTGATTTAGGCGGCGGGTGGTAGAAGAAATTTTTGCTGGGGATGTTTTTGCGGGCATTAATTATTTTTTCCAGCGGCTGAGTTCTTCCTGAGCATCGGTCAGGAGTTTTGTCAGGTATTCCCGGCGCCGGGCGAGTTCCTGCTGGTATTTGACCCGGTTGGTGATATCAAGGCCAATATCCACAACGCCGATAACCGTTCCGGCGACATCACGCCAGGGTTGTTTGGTGAGCGCCAGCCAGACCGTTCCTTCATTGCGTGGATCACCTAATGCGAACTCCACAGTGGTTGTTCTACCTTCGTTCAGGACCTGGCGGTCATAGGAGCCGATAAGGGCGGTGACCGTCGCGGGAAAAAGTTCGGCGTCGGTTTTGCCGATAATATCCTGGTTGCCGCCCAGAATTTTCTGGGCGGTCGCATTGGCACTGACATAACGAAGGTCCCTGTCTTTAAAGGCAATCAATACCAACGGGTTGTCCATAATTGGGCGTAGGCGGGAATCGGCGTCCTGCCATGCTTCTTCGATTTTCTTCCGGTTGGTTATGTTTCTGACCAGAGCAATGAGACCGTCGCTAACCGGATAGGTGCTTAAGGCAAACCAGCCGGCAAGGCGTTCTCTGCCATCAGAATAAAAGAATTCCTGATAGCCGGGTTGACGATCAACGAGGGCGTGACGGATCGTTAATGCCATCCCGGTTTTTTCCAGTTCCGGGTAAACTTCGGAGATTCGTTTTCCAATCGCTTCGTCGCTCCGAACGCGGGTTTCTCTTTCTGCGCCTTTACTCCATGCGGTAATAATCCATTCCCGGTTTAGGGCAAATACCCCGTCATTGGGGCTGTTCAGCAATGTGGCTAGGTCGCGTTCCTGGCGGGCGATGACCGCGGCGAGTCTTTTCTGTTCGGTGACGTCAATGAGTAGGATTTCAAACGTCCGGCGGCTGGCGAATGTGCATGCCTTTCCCCTGATTTCCAGCCAGACGATTACATTATCGGGTTTTTTGATTACCCGAAACTGATATCCGGGCGGATAAATGCCGGTCTTTCGTGCTTCCTCTTCAATTTTTCGGAATCCAGGTAAGTCTTCAGGATGGATGTTGGCAAATAGGAGCGAATTGTCGGTCATTACCGTTTCCCGGGACATACCGAGCAGTTCATTAACCGACGGGCTGATGGCAATTATGCGTCCGTCTTCAGATAACCGGATGATGCAGGCGCCTGTCACCGATTCCAGGAGTGTCCGATAACGTTCTTCACTTTCCCGGAGCGCCTCCTGGATTTTCCGACGGGCAAACTCAATTTCGCGGGCGTCAGGAGGCAATGTGGCCAGGTAATTTTCCGGAACAGTATTTTTTAACTCCTTCAGTGTTTCTTCGTTTTTTTTCAGTTCGGTTAGGTCTTCATAGACAACCGCAATCTGTTTGACCGTTCCTTCGGCATCAAAAAGAGGCAGGGCGGTGGTGCGGAGGCAGACCTTTTTTCCCGGAAGCGGGATCAGGCCGATTGCAGCCGGGTCATACCAGAAAGGGGGAGTTTCTACCCGGGCGCCGGCAAGAATGCGCCGGATCTGAGGCTCAAGCAGTCCGGTTCGTTTCAGACCCTTTTCTTCCCAGAGGTTGATTCCTGGCGGTGGTACTTTTTCAAGGAGACGTTCCGCCGCCTTGTTGCTTTTGGTCAAATTCCCCTGGAGGTCGAAGATTTCTATTGCCGTAGGACAGAAATCCACCAAGCTATCAAAGATGGCCCGGGCGCGCGCCTCAGCACGTTTTCTTTCCGTCTCTTCAAAAGCGGCCTGTTCTTCTAAAATTCGTTTCGGGTCCGCACCTTTGGGAAAGATCATATTTCAGTTTTTCTTTATAGCCGGCGGCCCGGCTCGAACGGGCGACCTGCGGTTTACGAAACCGCTGCTCTGCCTGCTGAGCTACGCCGGCATTTAAAATGAATTTTAACCGGCACTGGCAGGGGGTCAAGTAGAATGTAATGCCTTTAAGTTCCGGCTGGTTATTTTATGCCGTAAACTGGCCTGCCTGCGCCTGTCCGCAATGCAGGCGGGCAGGCAGGCGGTGGCTGTTGACAACCGCAGTCCTGACAATTATTATTTTTAAGTTAGCTTT
>CAYPNB010000004.1:86499-174633 GCA_964412225.1 uncultured bacterium
GGCGGTGGCTGTTGACAACCGCAGTCCTGACAATTATTATTTTTAAGTTAGCTTTCGGGGCTGTAGCTCAGTTGGGAGAGCACCTGCTTTGCAAGCAGGGGGTCGCCCGTTCGAATCGGGTCAGCTCCACTTTCTCTGTTGCGACAAAAGTCTGGTTTAGCCTTTATAGCAGAATTCGTGCGTCTATTGCCATCGCACCATTTTTTTCTTCAAATACCAGCAAAGGATTGATGTCAATTTCCTGAATTGCTGGGAAATCGGTCACCAGTTGGGAGAGTCGCTGGATTGCTTCAATTAGTTTCTTTTTGTCCCGTGCCGGTTTACCTCGGAATGGTTCCAGGAGCCGACTTGCCTTGATGCTGGTAACCATTGATTCGGCTGAGAGGTCGTTTACCGGGGCGACTCGGAAGGCAACGTCTTTTAAGACTTCTACCAGGATACCGCCGAGGCCAAACATCAGCAATGGCCCGAACTGGGGGTCACGTTTCATTCCCAGGATGGTCTCCAGCCCGCCCGCCGGCGCCATCTTCTGAATCATCACTCCCCAGATTTCTGCATCCGGTTTCTTTTCGGCGACCTTTTTCATCATTTCTTCAAATGCGCTCTGGAGTTCTTTTTCGTCTTTGATGTTAACGCAGACGCCGCCGAAGTCGGTTTTGTGGATAATATCGGGTGAGACAATCTTCAGCACCACTGGATAAGTGATTGTCTGTGCTGCCAGGAGCGCCTCTTTGATGTCTTTTGCCATTGCGAAGTCGGCAACAGGTAGACCGTAGGCTTTCAATATTTCATAGGATTCGGGTTCAGAAAGAAACGGACGCGGGCGGGTTTTTGCCCGATTGATTAGCTCTTTTACTTTTGTCGGGTTGGTATCAGAAAAGTGCCGGATTTCCCCTGCCGGTCGTTTGCTAAGCCGGGAAAATTCAGCCATTGCCGCCAACGACTGGGCGGCGTTTTCCGGGAAGAGGAAGTGAGGGATACGGGCACGGAAAAGTGTCCGGCGGATGTCGGTATTGTCGCCCATCGTCTGGATACAGGCAAGGATGGTTTTGTCTGTTTTCTGGGCTTCTTCAACTATGACATTGGCGACGTCAATTGCTTCGGAGACAATTGAGCGCGTCCAGATCGGGATTAGGGCGTCCACATTTTTGTCCTGCAGTAGTACCCGGAGGGCAGCGCGATAGCGCTCGGCGTCGCCATCACCGATTATGTCCACCGGGTTGTGGATTGCCGCGGCAGGAGGTAGAACCTTTTTCAATTCGTTGTGGGTGTTTTCGGATAGCCGGGCAATTTCCAATCCGTAACGGACACAGGCGTCGGTTGCCATAATGCCGATACCGCCGGCATTGGTAATGATGGCTACCCGCGGTCCTTTGGGAACGGGTTGGTATGCCAGTGAAGCGGCTTTAGCGATGAGTTCATGAACGGTTTCTACACGGAGGATGCGCGATTGGGCAAAGAAGGCGTTGTAAGCCTCGTCCGAGCCGGCAAGTGCGCCGGTGTGTGAGGAGGCAGCCCGGGCACCTTCTGAGGTCCTGCCCGCCTTGATAGCAAGGATTGGTTTGGGTCGTTTGGGATCGGAGGTTATCTCCCGTGCAATACGCATAAATTCTTGAGGGTTAACCAGGTCTTCTAAGTAGAGGGCAATAACATCGGTTTCATCGTCGTCTTTGAGATAATTCAAAAGGTCACATTCGTTGATGTCCGCCTTATTACCAATGGAGATGAACTTTGATAGACCCACCTCTTCGGCTTCGGAGTACTCCAGGGCGTTAGCACCAACCGCACCGGACTGGGACACCAGGGCGATGTTTCCCGGTCGGGGCATGAGTTTTCCGAAGGTGGTATTGAGCCTCACCTGGGGGCTGGTGTTGATCATTCCGAAACAGTTGGGACCGACAAGCCGGATGCCCCAGGTCCGGGCGCGTTCCTTTACCGCTTTTTCCATAGCGGCGCCAGTGGGGCCAAGTTCTTTAAACCCGGCGGAGATAACGATGGCGGATTTCACCTTGCGTTGACCACATTCCGCAATCACCGCGGGAACCGCGATGGCAGGAACGATTATTACCGCCAGGTCAATTTCCTCTTCAATATCCAGAATTGATGGGTAAGTTTTTACTCCCAGGATACTTCTTGCTTTTGGGTTTACCGGATAGACTACGCCGGTATAGCCATTGAGCAGAATGTTGGCAAATATAGCCCGGCCAACTGAGCCCTCCCGGTTGGAGGCACCGATTACCGCCACCGCACGGGGTTTAAAGAGAAAGTCAAGTGGATGGTTCATTTTTCAAACCTCAAGGTTAATGTATAAACGCCGTCTTCCCATTTCGTTTCCAGGGGGAAACTGGTTTTGGTTACCAGCCGATAGGCTCGGGTGTTAGAATCAAGAACATAACCGACAAAGCCCTTTATGCCTTTGATGCGGGCGATCCGAATGAGGTGATTAAAGAGGGCGGTACCGATACCTTTGTTCTGGAATTCGTCCTGGACCTCAATTGCAAATTCTGCCAAGCCGGTTGCCGGGTCAACATAGTAGCGGCTGGAGCCAATAATGTGTTCCTCACCGTTGCGACGGACAATTGCCACCAGCGCCATTTCTTTTTCGTAGTCAATGTTTACAAACCTAGTCAGTTTTTCGTGCGGCATTGCCTGGATATAACTGAAGTAGCGGTAAAAAACGGTGTCCCGGGAGAAGGAGTAAAAGAGTTCGCGCATCGCCGGCTCATCGGTGGGCTTGATTGGTCGGATAAAGATTGTGGTGTTATCCGAGAGTTTTACTTTGGTTTCAAACTCTTCCGGATACCGGGCAGATACCAGTGCTTCCTCGGGCTGGTCCTGATAGACATAACAACGTTCTTTTGCCTTTCTTAACAGTTCGGCACGGAACTTGGGATGGGCGATGGAGATTAAAGCCAGGGCCCGCTCCCGGATAGACTTGCCATGGAGGTAGGCGACCCCCCATTCGGTTACGACGTAATGGACGTCGCCCCGCGAGGTTACCACCCCAGCCCCTTCGGAAAGAACCGGTACAATTCTTGAAAACTGGTCGTTGTCGCGAGTCGATTTCAGAACGATTATCGGTTTACCGTCTTTGGACCGCGCTGCCCCGCGAACAAAGTCAAGTTGTCCACCGATTCCGGAATAAAATTGGTAGCCAATTGAATCGGCACAAACCTGTCCGGTGAGGTCAATTTCCAGTGCCGAATTGATGGAGATCATCTTCTCATTCTGGGCGATGACAAAGGGGTCGTTTGTATAATCAACCGGGTGAAATTCAAACATCGGGTTATTGTGGATGTAGTTGTATAGTCGCTGCGAGCCCATGGCAAAAGAGGCGATGACCTTTCCCGGGTGGAGCGTTTTCTTGCGGTTGGTGATTACCCCGGCTTCAATTAACTCAATGATACCATCTGAAAATACTTCGGTATGGACACCCAGGTCTTTTTTATCTTTCAGGTAAAGGAGCAGGGCATTGGGGATACCACCGTAGCCAACCTGAATCGTTGCTCCATCGGGAATTAAATCGGCAACATTTTTTGCAATCCGGCGGGCAACCTCGCTTTCACCAGGGGTGATGAATTCGTAAATCGGTGCGTTATTTTCCACAATTGCTTCAATCTGGGAGATGTGGATGAAGCTGTCGCCGAGTGTCCGGGGCATCTGCGGATTGACTTCCGCAATGACGTGTTTTGCCACTTCGGCTGCCGGTTTTGTGATGTCCACCGATACGCCAAGACTGCAGAAGCCGTGTTCGTCGGGTGGTGTTATCTGAATCAGGGCAACGTCAATCGGCAGTCGTCCGGAGCGCAGGAGCCGGGGGATTTCGGAGAGGAATATCGGGGTATAGTCAGCTCTGCCCTTCTGTACCGCATCCCGGACATTGGCGCTGATAAAGAACGAGTTTGCCCGGTAGCGTCCGGAAAGTGCTTCTTCGGCATACGGGGCCACGCCCAGGGTGAGGATGTGGGTGATTTCAACATCCTCCACCGGGCGTTTGGCAAGTGCCTGGACCAGTTTTTGTGGGGTTCCACAGGCCGAGCCGATGAAAACCCGGTCGCCGGGCTGCAGCACCTCCAGTGCCTGTTCGGGTAATTTTATTTTGTTTTTATATTTTTCCTGCCATTTATTTTTATTAATCATTGAAAATCCTCCTGATTAATCGGTGTAAAATTATAACGGTCGTCAGTCCGAGTTATTTTACCGACGCCGATTTCCGAGTCGTGTTCCAGAAACGAGATCCAGTCTTCGGCGAGCGCCCGGTTTAAAAGTTTTTCTTTCTGATCCATTGAGTCCAGCGGGAATAGATCATAGCCCATAATGTAGGGAACGGGAATATGACCGCGGGTGGGAATCATATCGGACCAGAAAATGGCGGTTTTGCCGCGGCTGGTAATTTTTACCAGCTGGAGACCGCGGGTGTGGCCGCCGGTGTGAATGATTTCTATCCCGGGCAGAATTTCTTTAGAACCTTCCAGGAGTTCCAGTTGTCCGGATTCCGCTATGGGCAGGAAGTTTTCAGGAAGATAGGACGCCCGGGAGCGGCGATTGGGATTGAGCGCCTCTTCCCACTCGTTTTTCTGTACTATGTAACGGGCGCGGGGAAATGTCGGAAGCGGTTTGCCGTTAACGAGGCGGGTTGAACCCCCACAGTGGTCAAAGTGGAGATGGGTGAGGATGACCATTGTGATATCTTCAGGTTTAAACCCGAGCCGCTGCAGCGAGGCAAGGAGATGGTCAGTTTTTTCAATCCGGTACCGTTCGGCAAATTTACTGTCGTACTTATCGCCGACACCGGTATCAACAAGTATTCGGTCAGCAGAAGTAACGATGAGTAGAGGGCGAAGCGCCAGTTTTATCCGGTTGCGTTCATCGGGGGGGTTGGTTTTTTCCCATAAGGGTCTGGGTATGACGCCAAACATGGCGCCGCCGTCCAGTCCGAAAAACCCATCGGAGAGAAGGTACAAGCGAAAATCGCCGAATGGCATAGAATAATTATTTTAAAATATTCTGACTCATAGTCAAGGAAGCTGTCCCGGTATCAAGCCAGGATTTTTGCCGGTGCCCAGGTGTAGCCGGTGTCCCGGGTGTAAAGCAGGGTGCGTTCGTCGCCGCCGATTATGCCGATTATACCGTCGGCAAAGAATCGGATGCTGAACAGGTCTAACAGCGTCCCGGGGTTAATTTTTTCCCAGTGTTCGCCTCCGTCATTGGTATGGATTAGTGTTCCTCTGGCACCGACACAGAAACCGGCCATTGTGTCGTGGCGCATATCCAGAGAGTAAAGGGGTGGCAGGGGGTATTCTATGGGGAGGGGACGCCAGACCTCGCCGCCACTGGGAGTGAAGAATACTTTGCCCGCGGTTGTGGTGGTAAAACCGACTACATCGTCAGCGGGGAAATGAATCGCGGTGAAGTGGATTCCGGTTACCATTCCCTGGATATTTTCTTTCTGAGAGAACCACACTGTGCCGCTGGTAATGGTTTTGAGGATAGTGCCGTGAAGCCCGACCGCATAACCGGTCATCACGTCGGTCGGGAAGTGGATATCCATAATTTTTTCTGTTGTAGCGGTGGGTAGTTTTTGCCAGGTTTTACCGCCGTCCTCGGTTTTGATGACGGTGCCGCAGTCACCGGCGACAAACCCAATCTCCGGTTGACCGGGAAATTTTATCGAACGCAAATCCACATCAGTTCCGGCGGCCAGTTTTTGCCAGGTTTTACCGCCGTCCTCGGTTTTTAGAATTGTCCCCCGGTCGCCACAGGCATAGCCGACATCACTTTTTGCTGGAAAGTGGACGCTGTAAAGGTTTTCCGATACCGGAGTGTTGAGTTTCTGCCAGTTGGCTCCGCCATCGGTGGTAATCAGAAGTAATCCAGCGTCGCCTGCCGCATAGGCGACCAGGGTGTCTTCTATGGTAAATAGGGAGTTAATCCGGTTGGGCATCCAGTTGAATAATTACCGGAAATTTGGTGGTTGTCAAGGATTTATTCGCCGTTTTTTCTCTTATATGTAGTGAGCCACCAGTTTGCCTTATGATCGGTATTTGGGGCTTGTTGTTTTGTCCGGATGGGGGCAACGGGGAGTGGGGGAGGGGTGTTTTTCTTTATCTAGGTTAACCAGTCCTGAATGCCCTAGACAGCGCCGGGATAATGGTTCCGGGTATTGTGGTAATGCAGGGTGAGGATTTTATTGACTGACCGAGGATCATTGATTATACTTGGCATTCTACAGAAATAATAAGGTGTTAAGATTCAGTTTTACAACAGGAAAATAAAAGAGAGTAAGAAAGGAGTTGTGTTATGAGTTCAGCATTCTGGATTGCTCCGGCGAGCGCGGTTCTAGCACTTTTGTTTGCTCTCTATCTGGCGATAAGCAATCTGCGTAAAAGTGAAGGAACCGAGCCGATGAAAGAGGTGGCAAGGGCGGTAAAAGAGGGGGCTACCGCATATCTCAAGCAACAGTATAAAGGAGTAAGTCTATTTTTCTTGGTTGTGTTTGTACTCCTTTTTATTCTGGCACTGATGGGGTTGCAGTCATGGTTTGTGCCTTTTGCCTTTCTGACCGGCGGTTTCTTTTCCGGGCTCGCCGGTTTTATCGGTATGTCCATTGGTGTCCGTTGCAGTGCCCGGACTGCTTGGGCAAGCAAACAGAGTTTGAACTCCGGGCTGCGGGTAGCTTTTTCCTCGGGCATGGTGATGGGGCTGGTGGTGGTGGGACTGGGGTTAATAGATCTCTCTATTTGGTATGCGGTTCTCAATGCGGTTTATGCCCACGAATCCCTGGTGCGGAAACTGGAGCTGATTACTTCCACAATGCTGGCATTTGGCATCGGCGCCAGTTCCCAAGCGCTTTTTGCCCGCGTAGCTGGAGGAATTTTTACCAAGGCGGCTGATGTCGGCGCTGATTTGGTGGGTAAGATTGAAGCCGGCATTCCCGAGGACGACCCGCGTAATCCGGCGGTAATTGCCGATAATGTTGGTGATAATGTCGGTGATATAGCGGGTATGGGTGCGGACCTCTATGAGTCTTATGTAGATTCAATTATTGCTTCAATGGCGCTTTCGGTGGTCGCTTTTAAGGGGACCGGTTTTGAGATTGCCGGAGTAATTCTGCCCTTGGTTCTTGCCGGTGTTGGGATTGTCGTTTCAATTTTGGGCAGTTTTTTGGTGCGCGCGGGAGAAAAGGCGGAGCAGCGGGTGTTACTCAGGGCGCTACGGCGGGGTATTTATGGGGCGTCAATTCTCGCCGCGGTTTTAGGATTTCTGATAACAAAGTGGCTACTGCCACAGTACTGGTCGGTTTACTGGGCAATTGTTTCCGGTCTGCTTGCCGGTGTTCTGATCGGTTTCTTCACCGAGTTTTTCACTTCGGATTCTTATGCCCCAACGCGGGCGATTTCAGCTGAAGCAAAGACATCGGCAGCAACGGTGATAATTGAGGGGCTTTCGGTCGGAATGAGGTCGACGCTGCCGATTGTTCTGGTGGTGGTAGTTGCGATTATCACCAGTTATTACCTTGCCGGTGGCGGCACGGCAGCCCTGGGGCTTTACGGTATTGGCATCTCGGCGGTGGGCATGTTGTCTACACTCGGGATAACGCTTGCTACCGATGCCTATGGTCCGGTGGCGGATAATGCCGGTGGTAATGCCCAGATGACCGGTCAGGAACCGATTGTGCGGGAAAGGACCGATGCCCTTGATGCCTTGGGGAATACCACCGCCGCAACCGGTAAGGGGTTCGCGATTGGTTCGGCGGCTTTAACCGCTCTGGCACTAATTGCCGCCTACCGTGATGAAGTGCGTATCGTCAGCGAGCGGTTCTTGGGTTATGTCCGGCTACTGGATCTGTCGCTTTTAAATCCACGACTGATAGCAGGGTTGTTTGCCGGTGCGGTTATTCCACTCGGTGTTTCGTCAATGGTTTTAAAGGCGGTGGGCCGGACCGCTTCCAAAATTGCCGACGAGGTGCGGCGGCAGTTCCGGGAGATTGCCGGATTGATGGAGGGAAAGGCAAAACCGGATTACGCCCGGGCGGTAACTATCTGTACCAGGGCAGCGCAGAAAGAGATGGTGGCACCGGCAATGACCGCGATAATTGCGCCGGTGATAACCGGTCTTTTACTTGGTCCGGAGGGCGTTGCCGGATTTTTGATTGGCGGTTTGGCAAGCGGTTTCTGCCTCGCCGTTTTTATGGCGAATGCCGGTGGTGCCTGGGATAACGCCAAAAAGTTTATTGAGAAGGGGAATTACGGCGGCAAGGGTTCGGAAGCACACAAAGCGAGTGTGGTTGGTGATACGGTTGGTGATCCGTTGAAAGACGCGGCCGGCCCTTCGCTGAATATCCTTCTGAAGTTACAGTCAATGGTGTCAATTGTTGTCCTTGGTTTAGTGCTGAAGGTTTCTGCCTACCTTCCCTGGTTGAAGGAAGTAGGTAAGTAGGTAACTTCAGATGTTTTGAGTGACCCGGAGGATTTCCTCCGGGGTGGTGAGCCCGAGGCGAGATTTGCTTATGCCGTCCTGTCGGAGTGTGGTCATTCCCTGATTTATCGCCGTTTCCCGAATTTCTTCGCTGGAGTGATTACCCATTGTCAGGTGGCGAATCTCCGGGGTTACCACCAGCAGCTCAAATATGCCGAGGCGGCCGCGCAGTCCTTTGTTACCACAGGCTGGACAACCTTTACCCCGTTTGAAATAGGTGTCCGGTTTGATGCCGAGGCGTTCCAGAATTTCCCGGTCCGGCAGGTAAGTTTCAGTGCAACGCGGACATACCCGGCGCACCAGGCGCTGGGCCAAAATGGCGATAACGCTGGAGGCGATGAGAAACGGTTCAATTTTCATATCGATCATTCTGGTAAGGCCGCTGGCGGCATCATTGGTATGGAGCGTGGCAAGAACCAGATGGCCAGTGAGTGCGGCTTGAAAGGCAATTTCGGCTGTTTCGGAATCACGGATTTCACCCACCATAATTATGTCCGGGTCCTGGCGCAGTATTGCCCGCAGCCCGGTTGCGAATGTAACTCCGGCTTTGGGATTTACCTGACACTGTCTGATACCGGGGATGCGATATTCCACCGGGTCTTCAAGGGTTACGATGTTTTTTTCCGGCGAGTTGAGTTCGTTGAGAATTGAGTAGAGGGTGGTTGACTTGCCCGAGCCGGTTGGCCCGGTCACAAGGATAATGCCATGGGGTTGATGAATCAACTGTTCAAACCGGTGGGACAGTTTTTCGTCCATTCCCAGTTCGGTGAGTTTCAGAGGACCGGATGATTTGTCCAGAAGGCGCAGGACCAGGTTTTCACCATAAATTGTTGGAAAGGAGGAGACCCGAATGTCAATGTGCCGGGAAGTGGTTTTGAAAGTAAACTGTCCGTCCTGAGGCTTTCTTTTTTCCGAGATGTCCATGCCGGCAAGCAACTTTATCCGGGAGTTAACCAGGGGGTGGAGGTTAAGAGAAAAGTGCCCTCGTTCTTGCATAACGCCGTCAACCCGGACACGAATCAGCAAGGTATTCTCTTCGGGTTCAATGTGAATATCGGATGCCCGGTCGGTAATCGCCTGGTCAATAAGATTGTCAACAAACCGGACCACCGGTGCCTGACTCGCCAGTTCTTCCAGAGATTGAGATTCGGATTGTTTTTCAATCGCCGCCAGAGCCTCTTCAGCTTCAATGTCAATTAACGTGGTATCAATGGCGGTTTTGGCTGTTGTTTCTGGATAATATTGATCAAGGGCGACTTGAATGGCCTCGGGTAAGGCAAGTACCGGGTTGATGTCCAGGTGAAGTTCCCGGTTTAGTTCGTCAATAAGTAAGATGTCTTCAGGATTGGCGGTGGCAACGGTGAGGTTGTTATTCAACTGGAGTAGGGGCAGGACCTTGAGGCGCCGGGCGAGGGGGGGAGGAATGGTATTTATGGTTTCCTGGTCAATGAGATAATGGTTGAGGTCGATATAGGGAATGTTTAAGGTAGCGGCATAAGCCTGGTAGAGTTCTTCCCGGGTGGTCACCCCGCGGTGGAGGATAATTTCTTCCAGGGGGATGCCGGTTTTTTGTGATTCGTTGGCCATCGTGTTAATTTCTTCGTCATTTAGACCGAATCGGGTGCGGAGGATGTTTTTTAGTTTTTCTTCACTCATGGTCAGGAATGGGCAGCGGTGCCGGGTTTGGTTGCAGGAGGCGGGAGACGGTGCCGAGAAGTTCCTGGGGTTGGAATGGTTTGGTAAGATAGGCGTCTGCTCCGAGGTCTTTGCCGGTTTGTCGGTCCTGGGGTTGGGAGCGGGCGCTGAGGATAATAATCGGGATGTGGCGATAACGCTGGTCCCGTTTTAGCATTGCACAGACGGCAAAGCCATCCATACCGGGCAACATCAGATCAAGGATTACGAGGTCCGGTGGGTTGGAGCGGATGCGGTTTAATGCTTCCAGACCGGTGCCGGAAGTTTCTACCCGATAACCGGCGGCTTCAAGCCGGGCGCTGAGAACCATCTGAATGTCGGGTTCGTCGTCAACAACGAGAATTGTCCGGGTGGTATTGCTTTTTTCCTCAGCCATTTGTTTCTCCCTGGAGATTTTGAGTTTGAGAAGCATTCGGGGAGAAGAGTGGTACGGTGAAAAAGAAGGAGGTTCCTTGGTCCGGGACGCTTTTAAACCAGATTTTACCCCGGTTGAGAAGGATCAGTTCCCGGCTGATAGCGAGACCAAGTCCGGTACCGGGAGGACGCGAACCGACCTGGCTGTGTGCCTGATGAAATTTTTCAAAAATATGGGGTTGCTCTGATTCCGGAATACCGACGCCACTGTCAGCAACAGTTACCAGCGCCACACCGTCCTCAACGGCAGCGGTTAGCCGCACCCAGCCGTGGTCGGTGAATTTTATCGCATTGCTCAGAAGGTTGAAGAGCACCCGTCGGATGTGTTCCTCGTCGGCGTAAACCAGTAGTGGCTGCGATGGCAATGAAACGGTAAGACTAATTTTTTTCTCTTGAATTGACGAGGTAAATGCTTCGGCCAATTCGTTGATTACCTGTGAGATATTGAATATCGCCGGTTGTATCGGAAAGCTCTGGGATTGAATTTTTGCCAGGTCAAGGAGGTCATTGATAATTTTGGTGAGACGAGATGAATTGCGCCGAGCGGCTTTCAGGAAGTGTTTTTGTTTTTCGGAAAGCGGTCCTAATGAACCGTCGTTAAAGAGGTTAATTATTTCTACGATGGTTGTAAGGGGGGTGCGGAGTTCATGGGAGACGGTGGCAATGAATTCGTCTTTTGCCGCACTGAGGCGCAGCAGTTCCATGTTCGCTTTTTTTAGTTCTTCAGTCTGCTGGTTAAGTTGCTCGTAGGCAACGGTGATGTCGGTTAAGTCGCTATAGATGGCAATGAATGCAACAACGGTTCCGTTTTCGTCGTGGAGTGGTGCGACCTTTGTTTCAATAAAATGGATTTTACCTTCAGGGTCGCGGTGATGGTGTTCAACGCGACTGACAGTACCGGACACCAGGGAATTAAAAATCGGGCAGTTTTCGCCGTAGTATCGGCATGGCTGGTTGAAATTGTGGACGATTTTATAACATTTTTTCCCTGTCAGAGCGGCAGGGGTTGTTTGATAGAAGCGGGCAAAATGCGGATTTACTTCTTGAAAGGTGAAATGATTGTCAATGATTGCAACGCCAGCGGCGATGTTTTTCCAGATTGCTTGCAGGTATTCGGCAGTGCGGCGATAGGCAAGTTTCTCGTTGTGATGCTGGGTAATGTCAACCAGAATTGCCGTGGCGGTCGGTTGGGTATTCGGGACCGAGAAAATGGCTTCCGCGGAAGAGAGAAACGAAAAGAGCAGGTAGCAACGCGAGGTACCGGATGGGTCGGATATCAGGAGTTCGGTAACGGCGGTGTTTTCCGAGCGGAGACGCCGAAGATGTTGGACAATTTTGTTTTCGTTTCCCGGGAAAAACAAATGAATAACCCGGGGTAAAAGTTGTTCATCCGGCGGGATGTTGAACAACTGGTTAAACGCTTGATTGGTAAACAAAACGGTGCCAGACTCCGGGTTAAAACCGATCACGGGAAGGGAGGAGTTCAACAACAACTTGCCGAAAACCATTGCCGGGGGAAAAAGACGATAACGACGATGAATAAGGGCATTTTCAATCGTCAGGAACAATCGTTCACTAGTGCAGGGTTTCTGGAGATAGGCAAATGCACCGAGGTGCAATGCCTGGACGGCAGTGTCAACAGTGGCATAACCGGTGAGGATGATTACCTCAGTATCAGGGACAAGGGCCTTTAATCTGGGGAGAAGTTTAATGCCATCGGTATCTGGTAATTTAAGGTCAAGAAGCAGCACCGCGGGAGGTTGTTCTTTTATCTTTTCAATTGCCTCCCAACCGGTTGTTGCCACTGCTGGTTGGTAGCCTTTGGAGTAGAGGATAACGCTGACGGTGTTGGCATAATCTACATCGTCCTCCACGATCAAGATCAGAGAGTCGTTTGGATTTGTTATCATCGGGTAGGAGTGGTGGGCATTTGTTATTACCGCGTTCATCCGCTTTCCATTATTTACTCTTCGGGATGGAGTGTGGGCGTCTTTTTCTGGGTGAGAGCCCGAGCCAGCAGGAGGGTAGATGTGATTTCATGGTTAGCGTTGTGCCAGGAGAATTGCCGTAATGGCGACATTGGCAACCGCAGCAGCGGCGGTGATTACCGGTAAGCCGTTGCGGAATTTACTCCAGAACGATTCCGGGACAATCACGACGTCCCCGGTGGCAATAAAAAAGGGCTGACCGGAGCAGGCCAAGCGGTGGAGATTGATATGTCGGCGAGTGGCGTCCCGTTCGCTGATAACAATGATCCGGTTGAGGTCAGCCCCAGCGGTAGGACCGCCGGCCGCAGAGATGAGTTCAAAAAGGTCAGGCGAACCGGAAAGGAAAAACTGCCCCGGACGGTTTACCTGTCCCCAGACCGCTGCCCGGACAGATAAGGCAGGGGTGGTTACCCGGTCAGCATCCAACTGTCCCATTGCCATTTGGGTCATTATGCCCAATAGGAGAATAACAGTTATTTTTTTTATCATACTTCCTCCTTTTTCCAAGGTATGTCTTTTAAGTTTTCTGTTTCGCTTATTTATCTCTACGGTGCCCCTCCTTTAACCATTGTGACATAAGCCCCGACAATAGAAAATCCCATTTCCTGATAGTTGTTAATGTTAGCGGTGTCAGCGGCGTTAAGCACCATTTCTGTCACTCTAATTCCGTTCTGCGCGAAGGAATGGAGGGCGTTCTTCACTAAAGTGGTGGCAACGCCATTGGAGCGATATTCACTCGTAGTTGTTATCAGCTCAATTTTGCCTATCCCGAAGCCAAATATCTTGCCGGTTTCGGTTTTCGCTTTTTCGGCCAGAAGCCCGACTACCTGTCCCTGATGGTTAGAGGCAACGAGCAGTTGCGGCACCTCCTGCGACAGTTTTGAGTTATCAAGGGCATAGGTCCGCAACCAGTCTTTGTAAACTCGGGACCGAGTTTCTGGCGGTAATCGTTCATCCCAGCCCAGGAATCCCCGGGGTATGTCCAGGAGGTCGTCATCAAATTGTTCCAGTTCCTCTGCTTTGATGGTGTGGACTTCGTAATTTTCCACCGGGGTAGTCAGCCAGTCAGCATTACTTAAATCACGGGCGAGAATTAAGGCGGTATGGGTAGTAACAAAGCCGCATTGCTGGAGGACGTTAATTGTAGAAATGTCGGCGGATGGACAGCTGGCTACAACACATGCATTCTTCGGAAGCTGGCGCAGAGTTTCTCTAATCAGAGCCTGCTTGACAATTGACTCCATCGGAGATTTCCCGAGAGCTATCAGATGGGAGAGGCGATATGTGCGGCGGCGAATTTCCTTTGTTGCCAGTTCGTCAGGAGAAATGGTGCACAGCCCAACGAGTTTGTTATCAAGACAATAGGCGCGGGCAATACCCCCGTTATTGATTACCTGGGCGATTTGAGCAAGAAGGTATTGATTAGCGGCGGTTTGGCGTTCTTTACCCAGCGCCCAGATATAGGGTTTAAAAGGATAGGACTCAAGTAACTCGTGGAGAATACCCTCTCCCCGTTCAATGTTAAGTAGTTCTGCTAACATTTCCACCCCCTCGTTTTATTTGTTGCACTATCCCTTTTATAACGGGATGGCCATAAATTATTGTTACCGACGAATGTAACCCAATACGGCCATCCCGTTACCGCTTTCGTTCAACCCCTTATTAAGCAAATATTATTCCTGTTCTAAAACTTAAATAAGATGTTATAACTATTTGCAATATGAACTGTTATACCGATGTCCCTGAGTACATTTTTCTGTTTGTGTTTGCCGGTAGTGCAGGCGGGCAAAAACTAACCTTATGGATTTTCAATGGGTTGTTTAGTGCGACAGTTTTTATAAAGTTTGCATAGCGGTGCGATATGGAAGTACCTTTAAGTTTTTTTTGACATATAGGTGGTAGGCAATATAATTTTTAGAGTCCTGGTGAATGGTTTTAATTTTTATTCTGGTTCTTGCTTTTGTCGGGTACGGGATTGGGGAATATTACTTTCACCGCCGTAATTTGAACAAAATTCCAGTTCGTGTCCAGGTAAATGGGACAAGAGGCAAATCTTCGGTGACAAGGCTAATTGCTGCGGGTTTGCGTGCCGGCGGTTATCGGGTGGTTGCCAAAGTTACCGGAACCAAGCCGCGATTTATCGTCGGTGATCAAGAGGAGTACCCGGTGCGTCGGCTGGGAAAGGCAAATATCCTGGAGGAGTTACGGATTGTTCGTCTGGCATGCGCCTACCGGGCAGAGGCGTTGGTGATTGAATGTATGGCTTTGGTGCCGGAGTATCAGTGGATTGAAAATCACCGGTTGATAAAACCGACCCATGGTGTGATTACCAATGTGCGGGCAGACCACCTTGATGTTATGGGACCAACGGTTGATGATGTTGGCCGGGCGTTGAGCAATACTATTCCGGAGAGAGGCTATTTTTTTACCGCCGAGAGGGGAAGGCCGCTGAAAATCTTGAGGCAACGGGTGAGAGAGAGTGTTGTAATGACAGTAGCCGAACCGGATACGGTAAGCGATGCCGAAATGGCTGGATTCAGTTATGTTGAGCATAAGGAAAACGTCGCGTTGGCACTAGCGGTATGTGCGAGTGTGGGCGTAGCGAGGTCCGTCGCCCTTGCCGGTATGCAGCGGAGTTTACCGGATTCCGGGGTGATGAGGATTTTTTCCATCCGGGATCGGGGTAAGACGCTGGAGGTGGTAAATACTTTAGCGGCCAATGACCCGGATTCAATCGGAATGCTATGGCAGATGGTAAAAGGTCGGTGCCAGCACCGTATTGTTCTCGTGAACTGCCGGCGGGACCGGGCCGACCGCTCAAGACAATTGGCAGAACTGGTAGCGACGTGGGAGAAGGATTTTGTGGTTGTTACCGGTGGTTTGACGAAGGCGTTTTTATCCCGTGCCGAGCAATTAAAAATGGCGCGGGAAAGAATAATTGACCTCGGAGAAGAGATTGACCCAACCCTGGTCTATGAACGGGTTTGGGAACTGGTACAGGATAAGGGGCTGATTTTTGCTACTGGGAATACCGTTGGTTATGGAGAACGGTTGATCGGTTTTTTTGCCCGCAAAGGGGAGGGAAAATGATAGTAGAAACTATTGGTCTGGGTATGTTCATTTCTTTTTTTCTTACTGAAACCGTTGGCTTGGCGGCAGGTGGAATAGTAGTGCCGGGTTATTTTGCTTTGACGCTGAACGAACCGGTCCGGGTGGTGGCGACGATGGCAGTTGCTCTGGTTACATATTTGATTCTTAAAGTACTTTCCCGGGTTATGATTTTATTTGGCAGAAGAATGTTGCTTCTGGGAATTCTGGTCGGCTATCTTCTGGGATATGCGACGAAGATAGCACCGGTGATGAGGGTTGATAGTCTGCGGTTGGATTTAAGCGTAATCGGGTATGTCATTCCCGGTCTGGTTGCTTACTGGATGCACCGCCAGGGTATGGTGGAAACCATTTCTCTGTTATTTGTGGCAGCGGTTCTTACCCGCTTGTTGATTATCGCTATTTCCGGAGGGAGTTTTTGATGCGCCGTCGGCAGGGCAGGGTTAATCGCTGGGTGCTTTTTACGCTTGCGGTGCTGGCGTTGATTTTCGTGTTTTTAGAAGGTCAGTCCCGACGAACGGTTCGGAGTAGGTTTTATGAGACAAAAATAAAGGCAGCCGAACTTACCAGACAGGCGTTTGAATTGGTCCGTAACTACCGGCTGAAAAATCTCTCTATGCCGATTGACAGCGTCAATGATCCGAACTCTACCGGGTTGGTCGGGCTGTACTCGTCGTCGGTTGTTTACGGGCGGAGTGATTTGAGCGATGCGCTTACTACGACCAATGTTAATTTTAGCGCCGCTTTGGTGGAATTATTTTTGCGGGCGGGTGTGAAGAAGGGGGATACAATAGCAGTCAACTGGGATGGGACCTATCCGGCACTTAATATTGCGGTTTTGGCGGTGGCCAGGACATTTGGGCTGGAGCCGGTTATTGTTACTGCACAGAGTTCGGGGATGTGGGGGGCAAATTACCCGGGTTGGACATGGCTGGATATTGAGCGTGTGCTGGTTAGTTCCGGGATATGGAATTTTAAGAGCAAGTTGGCAACACTGGGAGGCGAGGCAGACGACGGAAGAGGATTGCCGCCAGACGGCAGAGAAATTTTAATTAGGGCGGCGGAGTCAGCCGGGGTGACGATTTTTGTTCCCCAATCAATTTCCGAGGGGTTGACCAAAAGACGGGAGTTGTTCAGCCGGACGAGGCTGCTTGTGGCGGTAGGCATGCCGGTGAGTAATTCCGGTGATCCTTTGTTAAGGTTGCCGTCCGGTCTTATGAAGGGCAGGCATCGCCGGGCTGGAAGTGGTATTGTGGCAGCGTTTCTTGAGCAAGGGTTGCCGGTGATTCATATCGTCAAACCAAACCGGGTGGCTTTGGATTATCGGTTACCGGTGGCACCGACTCCTTTGCCGGAGTTAGGTGAGGGGAGGTTGTTTTATGAAAGGCGATATTCCGTGCCATTGGCGATTCTTTTCGCAGTTATATTACTGATATTGTTATTTGTTGTTGTGCGCTATGACATTGAATCATATTTTGGTATCGGGGAGAAAGAAGAAAAGGGGGCGGTATGAAAAAGGGGTGTTTTATCGGTTTATTAATCGTCATCGGCTTGGTGCATGCGGTTGAGCTTCAACCAGAGGCAACTTATCCCCGGGTGGGTTTAAGTGTTGTTCGTCGGGTAGTGGTTGATTATTATTTATTGAGCAAAAATCAGCCCATAGAGTTTAAGGTCGGTGTCGTTCCCGATACCGGTTGCTGGTTACGGGTTTACACCCGACTGTGGCGGCCTTCCGGTGAGGGCGGGCGTTATTCAATTGTGTTTAAGCAGGGGGATAGCATTCGCCGGTTTGAACTCTCCACCACACCTTCTTCTTCTACTTTGGGTCCAGCCGGGCAACGGGTGGGCAGGTGGCGGTCGTTCTTTGTTCGGTTACAACCCGGCCGGCAAAGGTTTTCTTTGGTTCTTGATAGCGCGAGTTCCGAGACAGTAGCCGTCAGGTTGTCGTTTCAGTCGCCCCGGGCATGGGACCGGGTTCAGATGGCGCGTCTTGAGGAGGTAACGGTAATAAAGAAACGAAATGGTGATGATATCCGAGAACGTAGTTATTACCGTTGGCAGAGTGGAGAACCTTTTTACTTTACACTTACCGGTCCGGGAAAAGTGCGACTGAAGATCAGATTGAATTTTGAGCCAGTAGTGCGGGAGGGACAGAACTTTCTTGTTCGAATTGAAGATAACGGCAGGACGATTGTAGAACAGACGCTGCGAGTTCGGCGGGACCTTAATGCCCGGTATGGTGAGATTAGCGGGGTATTGCCCTCGGTTGAGCGTCAGGTAAGGTTTTCTATCGGGGAAGGGGTGCACCGGATAGTTGTTGTTATTACCGGGGCAGCGGCAAAAAATGGAGTATTTGCAGTTGAGAGAAGCGCCAATGAGAAATACGAATAAAATATTCGGGCTGGTTTTTTTGATGGTTTTGCTGGTCCAAGGGAAGACACAGTGGCGGACGTGGTTTGTCGCTCGCTGTACCTATGATGACAATATTTTTTGTCTCTCACCATTGGAAAGAGAACAGTTTCAACGCTCCGAGAACCCTGCCAAGTTTCCCTACCGCAGTGTTGATGATCTGGATGTTATGTTGAGCGGAAGGTTGCGATGGGAGAACAGAAGACGGCAAGCGCAGTTGGGGTTTCGGGTTCATCAGTTTCTATCTAATGCCGAAAAAAGTTACGGACTTTTGCAAGCTGGTTGGGAAGAGAGCTTAACTAAACGCAACAGTTTGGTATTTTCCTATGTTTGGATGCCCAACTATCTTATTCGCTATTACCGTGACCGAACAGTGTCTGGAGAACGATATGCCCCCTGCCGTTTTGCCGAGTATCTCCTCGGCATACAGTTTCGCCAGAAATTAGGGACGGTGGTTGTTAAACCGGGGTATCGCCTGGAGTTTGACAACTATTTAAGGCCGTTTGAATATTACAATACAATGGCCCATCGGTTTGGTTTGGAGGTGGATTGGAAACCCAAAGAAAACCTTTATTTTGATTGTGCCTACGCGTTCAAAAACGCCCGGGCGAAGGGCCCGGTGCCCGATATTTCTTATTACGAGCATGGGATAACAGTTGGTTCTGAAAGCCGCCCCCGGAGGTTCAATCGCTTTGGCATAGAAGTTGGTTACAGTTTTGTCTATCGGCGGTACACTACCAGAACAGATACTTACCATTACGGGCGGATTGATCAGATTCAGGAAATGAAACTTGGGTGTGACTATCGGCTGTCACCGGTGGTTTTGGTCTTTTTTTATCAGCTGGAGTGGCGGGAGGTAAGTTTACCGGAAAGGGCTGATGTTGAAGACATCAAAGAATACCGGGCAAGTAGATTTTCTTTCGGGGTGACCCTTCCGCTTAAAAATAGCCCGGGGAAAATTAGCTGGAAAGGAGCCAAGGGGTGAAGAGATTTTTTGTTTTCGCGGTTGTTATTATTTTAACTTGTATCCGGCCGCTGCCGGTTCCTTCAGCGGTTACCCTGGAATCGCCATTGGATGGGACGGTTTGGCATTCATCTGTAATTACCTTTCACTGGGCGGAAACCACCGCATTCAGGTATCTATTCCAGATTGCCGAGGACAGTAAATTCCGGAGGGTAGTGGTTGAAGAAACAACCACTGTTGATTCGGTAACGGTGAAAATCCAAGCCGACGGACAGTACTGGTGGCGAGTGAAGGTACAAAGCGAAGATAGTGTCTGGGGTGATTGGTCAGAAATATGGAGTTTTACCGTGGAACGTTTCCGGGTTATTGGGTCCATAAGAACGCGCGGTTATCCCCACCGACTGGCAATTCTGGAGGACCGCGGGTATGTAGCTCAGGGTCAGGCAGGATTGGCGGTTTTTGATTTAAGTGACCCTAGGTCGCCGCGGTTGTTAGGAGAGGTTATGGATTCCCTTAACTCTGCCTGGGGAGTGGCGGTTCAAGAAACACTGGCCTTTGTCGCCTATGGATATAAAGAACTGATGATTGTAAATGTTGCCTGTCCTGAAAGTATGAAGGTGGTGGGGGTTTTAGAGTACCCCCAGCCCGGTTTTGGTTATGATTTAGCGCTCCGGGATTCCTGGGTTTATATTGCAGGAGGAGCCCAGTTTATTGCGGTGAATGTTTCTGATCCCAGGTATCCCAATCTGCGGTTCCAGTTCTACTATCCCCGGAACTGTCGGGGAATCACAATTGAGAACGGCAGGGGCTATCTGGCGTGCGAACAGATCGGCGTTGCCGCATGGCGCTTGGACACATTTCCACCGGTCCAGATAGGAGGTTTTGATACTCCGGGCAATGCCCGGGGTGTAGTGGTTAAAAATGGCATTTTGTTTGTGGCGGATGGAGTTAATGGACTGGTGGTTGTTGATGCCCGCGATCCGATGAATATGAGATTGACCGGGAGTCTCGCAGTAGAAGGGTACGCTAACTCGGTGGCGATTGACGATACCCTGGTGCTTATTGCCTGTGGGTCGGGAGGGTTGGCGGTGATTAACTGTGCCCGGACAGAAGAGCCAGAATTGATTGCCCAGATAAAAACGCCTTATGCCTATGCGGTTGGGGTCGCCTTTGACCACACGCATTACTTTGTTTGTGACCGTGACCTCGGGATTGTCACGGTGAGAAAGGAGGAATAGAAGAAAAATGACGGGGATGGGAGTTTTGTTTTTCTTGGCGAGCAGTATAATCAGCGCTACCGGAATAACTGTTCAGCAACAGGATGAAAATATGGTAGTGGTTAGGGCCGTTTTCAGAGAATCTGCTACCACAAGGGCGGTTATTGTGCCCGTTCTCGCGGGCCGGGAGCCCGAGGTGATTTCATCCCGCGGTTGCTCCTGGAGTTTTGGGAGAAAGATGATTGCTGCCGGGATTGAAGTTGTGCCATTGTTAATTGAGTCAACTGATGAAGACGTTTCGGTTTTCCTTAAATTCAATGCCTCGCTCGACCGGGTAGGGGAAAAAGGAGAGATGGCAAAAGTTCTTTTTCCTTGGCTTGCCGGTGGTGACCATACAGAGCAGGCGCCCGGATATCTTATCATTGTTCCTGATGAATTTTATGACAATATTCTGCCCTTTGCCCGCTGGAAAGAGCGAAAAGGATTTGTCGTCTGGGTGAAGAAAACATCGGAGACCGGAACCCAACGGGAACAAATTAGAGAATATATTCGTACCGCCTATCAGACTTGGGTGCCGCGATTAACTTATGTTCTGTTGGTAGGGGCAATTAATAAAATCCCCGCTTTCCCTACTCCGGGGGCAACGTCTTGTGTTACCGATCATACCTATGCCTGTGTTGACGGTGATGATTATCTGGCAGACCTCTTTGTTGGTCGCTTGCCGGCAGCGAACATCTCGGAACTGGACTGTATTGTTGCCAAGACAGTAAACTATGAATCAAATCCCTGGATCCAGGATACATCTTGGTTTCGCCGAGCGTTGATGGTTGGAACCAGTTATCAGGAAGGAGGGACCCCGGCAGTAACAGCACTGGTGACCAAGCGCCGCATTCGCGAACAGTTATTTAACCGGGGTTTTTTTATTGTTGACACGGTTTTTTATCCGCCGACGCCATCCGGCCGCGGTCCGGTTGATTCGGCGGTAAATCGGGGAGTGCTTTTTGTCAATGGAAGAGGATGGGGGCAGGCGACTGGTTGGAATTATCCGCAATTCCAAATTAACGATGTGTATAATCTCAACAACGGGTGGAAATTGCCGATTGTTACCAGTATTTACTGCGGTACCGGTAACTATCAAGCAAATCCCTGTTTTGGTGAGGCCTGGTTGAGAGCGGGGACTCCTGCTGCACCTAAAGGTGCAGTAGCGTTCTGGGGTTCCTCCTATAGCGGCACATCAACGCGCTGGAACAACTGTATGGACTACGGCATCTATCACGCAATTTTCAACCAGGGGGTAGATGTTTTAGGGCCGGCAATGTATGCGGGTAAACTGGAACAGCTGGCTAACTTTCCGCTTCCCGCTGACTCTGGAGACCTTATTATTTACTTCCACGTGTATAATCTACTTGGCGATCCAGCGTTGCAGATGTGGACCGCAGTGCCCCGAGAAATAGACGTTTTCTATCCCGGGACATATCCGGTTGGGCTCAGTTCGTTTGATGTTTATGTGCGCGACCGGACAGGAATGCCGGTGGCCGACGCACTGGTCTGTCTTTATAAACCAGATGAAACACCTCAGGTTCAGCGGAGTGATAATGCCGGTCGGGCGCATTTTGCCATTACCACTAATACGCCGGATACCGTCTTTATTACCGTTACCGGAGAGAACATTAGGCCCCACTTCGGTTACAGTATTGGTGAAACGCGGGCGGTTTTTGTCGGCCATTTTAGCCATCACCCTGACACTCTTTCTCCCGGTGTGCCGCTGGCGCTCTCGGTTCGGCTGAAGAATTTTGGCACCACCCAAACCGCTAATGGCGTCCGGGCAGTTCTGCGGGCAGGTAATGCGGCGGTAACGGTTATTGATTCGGTTCGTGAATACGGCGCTATTCTTCCCGGAGAAGAGGTATCCACGGAACCATTTAATGTTCTCCTCGCTCCTTCCTGTACCAGTGGACAGCGGATCAGATTTTTACTTGAGGTTAGAAGTGGTGATAGTATCTGGCATTCCGCTTTTACGGTTGCGGTGGAGGCGCCGACATTTAGGGCAAGCCATTACACAGTTTTTGACGCCAACGGGTTTCTTGATCCAGGAGAGACGGCGGAAATTTCTGTGATGCTGGTCAATTCCGGGCAAGGGTGGGCGAGCGGGGTAACCGGGATTTTGTCGTCTTCCAATCCGGCAGCGGTGACAGTTCTTGATTCCTTGGGTGGGTTCGGTGACATAGCCCCTGGTGATTCGGTGGCCAATAATAGTGACCGTTTTCAGGTGTGCGCCGCCGCGGGAATAGGTGTGGGGCGAAAGTTTCTTCTGTCGGTTTTATTAAGAGGTAGTAATGGTGTTGAGCAGGCCGTCCGTTTTCCCATTACCGTTGGTGAACCGGCAGCCAATGCGCCTTTGGGTCCGGATTATTACGGTTATTATGGTTATGACGATACTGATTTAGGATATTCGGAGCGACCCCAGTTTAGCTGGGTGGAGATTGATCCTGCTCATGGCGGGGCGGGTACCCGTCTTAACCTCCAGAATGACCGAACGGTGACGATAGATTTGCCTTTTAGTTTTCGGTTTTACGGCTGGGATTACCGGACAATTTCTATTGCTGACAATGGTTATATTGCTATGGGGAGGACGTCTTTGAGTGACCAGTACAACTGGCACATTCCTTCGGCACAGGGGCCGGACGGGTTAATTGCGGTTTTCTGGGATGATTTTCGTCCGGATACGCTGGGTGCATCTGGGGTGTTTTATTATTACGATGAGGTGGGACACCGTCTAATTGTGGAATGGAGCAGGGTTTTCCATGTTCACGGGTTTCGTTCCCCCCGCATTGCTGAACAGCAGACATTTCAGGCGATTATCTATGACCCTGCTTATCATCAGACGTTAACGGGCGACGGTCCGATTGTTCTCCAGTACTCTTTTGTTCAGAACGATGATACGGTCTGGGGGGACAATCACAATTATGCCACGGTGGGTATCCAGAGTCCGGACCATGAGGATGGATTAGAATGGACCTATGCCGGGAGGTATCCGGTTTCAGCTGCGGAGGTTGTGCCGGGTCGGGCAATTAAATTTACCACTAACCCACCCGATACATTTACCTTTATCAAGGAAGAGAAAGTAAGAGAGAGGGCGCTTGCGACACTGCGAGTGTTTCCTACGGTTACCAACCGGGGTTTGTATTTAGAAGTGACAGGAATTGAGAACGGTATGGTCAGGGTTTTTGACATCGCGGGTAAGGAGGTATGGCGGTTTAGCGGGGAAGGGAGGTTCTGGTGGAATTTAAGAGACGTAGCGGGTAAGGAGGTTGGTGCCGGAGTGTATTTTGTCCAATTGACGGACAGGGAGCAGAAAGGTAAAATAAGGGAACAAAGGGTAGTGGTACTGAAATAGAGGGGAAATAATATGAAAAGAATTTTATTTGGTTTAGGGTTAACGGTTTTTACGGTGCCGGTTTTTGCCCTGATTTATCACGGGGTGGCTGTTGTACCTGATCGTTTGAACGCTTGGGTAGTAACAATAGAAACCACAGCGGTATACCATACCGGCGACTTTGGTTTAACATGGGAAGAAATAAATATCCCCACGATCAGGGATTTTTTTGATGTTTTTTTCCGTGATGCCAATACCGGCTGGACCTGCGGACAGGCAGGGGATATATGGCGGACAACCGACGGTGGAACCACCTGGTTAAGAGTAAATCTTGGCGGGCCAAAACACGCCGCGAGAATAAGATTCTTTGACAACGAATTTGGCTGGGCAGCAGGGGGGGACATCGTTCAGCTGCGTAGTAGTGACGGCGGTGCAACATGGGAACAGGTGTTTTTATCCCGTCCGCCTTTTCCTTTGGGTGATACCGCTGAATTTCAAGGGGTGTGGTTTGTTGATCGCAATCACGGGTGGCTGGTTGCTGGCCGTTGGCCGATGGGCGATACCTTTTTAGGTGGTCAGGGGCTTATCGCCCGCACCCGGGAAGGGGGAGCAGGAACGAGCTGGGAGGTGGTATATCGGGATACCACCCATGATTTCTACGATGTATTTTTTGCCGACACACTGGAAGGATGGGTGGTTGGTGGTGATGACCGGAACTTCCGAGCGGTGGTTTTGCATACCACTGACGGAGGCAATACTTGGCATGAACAGAGTGTGCCCGAGGGAACAAAATTTCTCCGAGCGTTGTCATTTGTTAACCGAAATCAGGGTTGGGCATGTGGTAGAAATGGTACGATCATTTATACTTCAGATGGCGGTGCGAACTGGGTTTTACAGAACTCGGGTGCCGATAGTACTCTGTTTGATATTGAGTTTGTCGATTACCAATATGGAATGGCGGCGGGCAACGGGATGGTAGTTGCAACGACAGATGGCGGTGTTAACTGGCGAGTTGCTATGATTGGTATAAAAGAGGAGAAGGCAGAACGAATAGCCGGGGTGCCGATGTTAAAGTGCTACGGGACACCCGGGAGGGAGGTCCGGATTAGTGGCGCAGGATTTTCCCGCAAGGAGCGGGTGGTGATTTTTGATGGCAGCGGACGAAGTCTCTACTCGGCCGATGTTGGTCCAGATGGAAATGATTTTGTCTGGGATGGGAGGTGTGAAAATAATCGCCGGGCTGGCACAGGGGTTTATTTTGCTCGGTTGCTTGCAATTCCTGGGGTAGTGAGTCGGTTTGTGTTGGTCACGGAGTAGCCGATGAGAAGATTGACGATTCTGTTTTTGTTTCTTGTGATTCTGGCGCTGGCTGAGGAGGGGGCGAAATATCTGATAATCTCTTATGATTCTTATCTTTCTATAGTTAGCTCTCTGGCCGAATGGAAAACAAAGAAGGGCGTCCTTGCGAAAGTCGTCCCAGTGTCACAGGTGGGTACGACCCCCCAGCAGATTCAGTCTTATATCCGCGCTGCCTACAATAACTGGCCGGTCAGGCCAGAGTTTGTTTTACTTGTGGGGTCGCCGAACCAGATTCCTTCTTACAACGGAACGACCGACTGTTACTATGGTGATATGACCGGTGATTACAAGATGGAAATTTCTGTCGGCAGGTTTTTTGTCTTTACCGCCCGGGAGTGCAGCACGATGGTGGCAAAGGTTATGAGTTATGAGCGGCCAGAAATGGGTGCCATTGATACGCTCTATTTCTTGAAGGGAACAACAATTGTCCGGGAGGACGAGCCACCGGATGCCTATTATCAGGCGGATGCCCGGCTGGTTCGTAGTTTGTGGCGGTCAGCAGGTTACACAGTGTGCGAGAGTTTGCTCAGCACCCAGGGGCACAATTCAAACGATGTCAATGCCGCGGCACAGGACGGCAGGATGTTTCTTGCCTATCGGGGTCAAGGGGTTTATAACTGGTGGGCGCCGTTCAATAACGTTGCCCCCAGTTCCTGGAACAATGGAAGAAAACTTCCGATTGTTATTTCCGGTTCTTGTGCAATGATCGACCTCAGCAGTGGCGATGTTCAAGGTGACCGTTTTGTTCGCACCGGTACACCTCAATCGTTGGGCGGTGCCTTAGCCTATTTTGGGACTACCTACACCGGGTCCCATATTTCGGACCGGAGAAGTGCCTGTTTCCGGGGATTTTTTACCGCCTTGTTTCAGGAGGGAGAGTTCCGTCTGGGTCCGGCAACGCTCCGAGGAAGGTTCTGGGTAGATTCGCTGTTTCATTCGCAACAATTCTATCAGGAGTGGAATCTTCTTGGTGATCCAGAACTGAATGTCTGGACCGGAGTGCCAAAAGAGGTAACGGTGAGTTATGACTCTGTGATCAACAGGGTTCCCCAGACATTTCGGGTAACGGTTTCCCGCGGCGGAGCCCCGGTGCCTGGTGCTCTGGTGTGTGTGTCAATGGACAGCACGGTTTACGTAACCGCTTTCACCGATAGCCAGGGAGAAGCCAATTTCGTTATTAACCCGATGCATATCGGAACAATGGATGTGGTCGTTACCGGCAGGAACATTTTGCCCTTTATTGGTACCGCTCGGGTAATAGCGACCGGTATGCCCTATATTGTGGTTGGGGGAACAGCGGTGGATGATTATATTGGCAATCAGGACCACCAGATTAACCCCGGTGAACGGGTGCGGTTACTGGTAACACTGCGTAATGTTGGCGGTGCTCCGGCGGAGGGGGTTAACGGTTTGCTACGCATTAACGCTAACTGGGTAAGGATTTTTGATTCGGTTGCCGTTTATGGAATGCTTCTCCCGGAAAGCAGCGCTACCGGTGATCAGTTTGAGATGTGGGTTGATACTCTGGTAGGGGATGGAACTCCAATTCCTGCCCGGATTTTTGTTCGGGATGTGGCGGGTGACTCCTGGTGGTGTTCTTTAGACCTTTTCGTGCGAGCGGGAAAGATTGTTTTTGATACCGCTGCATTTTTTGATTCTCCGCCCGGGGGAAATGGCAACGGGCGGGTAGGGAGATCAGAAAACGGTAGAGTTCAGATTGCGGTGAGAAATCGGGGGGGTGGTGGTCTGGCAGCAGTATCCTGCGTTCTTACCGGTGGGGACTCCAACGTTGTTGTGGTGGATTCCACGGGCTTTTACGGGTTAATTGCAGCAGGAGGGATTCATTCCGGTGTTGGGGATCGGTTTGCCATTTCGGCAGGTCCGGCGTTGGTGAAGAATCGGCCGGTGCGGTTTCAGATGCGGGTATCTGGAGCTGGGGGGACCTATCGTTATAGCGATACCTTCAGTTTTGAAATTGCCGGTGAGGAGGGTTTGACTAATGAGCCCACCGGTCCTGACCAGTACGGTTATTTTTGTTATGATGACACTGATACCGCCTCCGGTCAGGCGCCGGTTTACGAATGGCGGGAACTGGCACCACCAGGACCGGGTGAGGTTATTCCTGCGGTGTCGGATTCAGACGCTGTGACGGTAACTTTGCGAATGCCTTTTCCATTCCGTTATTACGGCAAAAACGACAGTTTTATGTCAGTGTGTTCTAATGGCTTCCTCGCGCTTGGTGTAACGGCTTATCGGCGGGGGACAAACTACCCTGTTCCTGACAGCGGCGGAGCGCCACTAATGATTGCGCCTTTCTGGGATGATTTGAATCCAGATGAGAGGCGGAACGGATATGGTACCGCATATCAGTATTACGACACAGCAAATCACCGCTGGATAGTAGAATTTCAGGACTTTGCCCATTACAATCAGCCCAATATCAGAGAGACATTTCAGGTTGTTTTCTATGACCCCGTTTATTATCCTACTGTTACCGGCGATGGTGAAATTGAGTTTTACTATCAGCGGGTTTCTCTGAGTTCCGGGTGTACGGTGGGGATTGAGGATAGCACTGAGCGCATCGGTGTGCAATATCTCTACAATAATCTCTATGCTCCTACCGCCGCCTACCTTCAGGCAGGAAGGGCGATAAAATGGACCACCAATCCTCCCCGTATGCAGATTGTTCCCTGGTTGGTGCTTGTTCAGGTTTTGGTAAGTGATACATTAGCGGGAAATGGCAACAGTCTCTGGGAACCCGGTGAAACAGTCCAAATTGGCGTGGTGGTACGAAATCAAGGGGGTGCCGAGGCGGTGAATGCCACGGCAGTTCTCCGTTCTGATGACGGTGATGCCCTAGTAACCGATTCTTTGGCGGGGTTAGGGGTGATTCCAATTGGAGATACGGCGAGTAATATTGCCACCCCATTTTGGGTTCAGATTTCCAATACACCGCAGGATTCTATCCTTGATTTCCGACTCAACCTTCAGGCCGATGGTTATGCTGCTACCGCTTATCTTTCAGTTGGTATTTTTGGGGTAACCGGCTCTGCCGAGGAGCGGAGAATATTTCCGCTTATTTCTGGTTTGGCCGGAGTGCGACCCAATCCGGTGAATCGGACAGTACTGATCAGTTATACCGTCTTTCAACCCGGGCAGGTTGACCTTGCCCTGTTTGATGTTACCGGTCGGCGGTTCCGGCAACTGGTGCGAGGATTTCAGCCTGCGGGTGGGCATCAGGTGCAACTATCACCAGAGGGGCTGCCGGCGGGGATTTATTTCTGCCGGTTGCAGGTAAAAGAACGAGGTACGGTAAAGAGTTTTGTTCAAAGGTTTGAGGTGGTGCGATGAGCGGGAGATTTTTGTCAGTTTTGTCATTGTGTTGGTTTTTGTTTTTTGGGTGCGGGGAAAATTTGCCGCCGACGCGGCCGGTAATAATGGGTAAGAACAGCGCTACTGTGGCTGATACGGTGCTCATTCGTATTTTTACTATTGACCCGGAAGACCAGGTTGTGACATACTGGCTGGAGTGGGGGGATACGACAACGCCACGATGGTCATATTTTTTCCCGAGCGGCGAGACGATACCCCGGACTCATATCTATTACGATGTTGGCACCTATCACGTACGGGTAAAAGCACGGGATATTGACCGCCACGAGTCAGAATGGTCTGATACCTTCCGGTTGCGAATTTTCCCTTCCGAATAGGCAATATTGACAGGGTACAGCAAACGGCTATAAGGTTAGCGGTGGAGAAATCAAACACCGGTGCAGGAGGCGACGTTTTTCTGTTATTGTTATCCAAAGGGTGTGGTATTGCCCGCATTGTTCGGATGAGGAGATAGGGGAGGAAGTTATCGCCGGTATTGAATCCCAAAGAGACGCTGGACCGGTAGTTTCGGTGGTGTTCGTGAATTACAATTCCAGCCGGTTGCTGGAACGGGCATTGAAAAGTCTCCGTGAGCAGGAGGTAGGATTAAACGGGGAAATAATCGTGGTGGACAATTGTTCTTATGACCGGGAGATGGTCAGGGAGATGTGCCGGCGTTACTGTTGCCGGTTGATGGCATTAAAGAAAAACATCGGTTATGGCGCCGCTGCCAATAGGGGTGTTCGGTTGTCCCGGGGAGAGTTTGTGGCGGTGGCAAATCCGGATATTGAGTTTATCGCTCCAACGTTAGCGCCGTTGACGCGGTTTCTGGAGGAAAATCATCGGGTTGGGGTGGTGTCGCCCCAGTTGTTATATCCGGACGGCACCCGGCAACCTTCCTGTCGGAGATTTCCCCGATTGCGTTATGTTTTTGCCGGTCGGCGTTCGGTCGTCAGACGGGTTTTCCCCCACTGGGCAGCGGGGAAGGAGTTTCTTTATCTTGATATCGGTATGACAGATGAGCCGGTGGCGGTTGAGGCGGTTATCGGGGCTTTTATGTTGTTCCGGCGGGCGGCGTTTGTTGCCGTTGGGGGATTTGATGAGGGGTATTTTATGTTCGCCGAAGACATGGATATCTGCCGGCGTCTGCGAAAAAGTGGGTGGGAAGTATTCTGCCTGCCCGCGGTCAGAATCAGACATTATTACGGCGGCGTGCGAAGGAAGTGGCGTCGGTTTACCGAGTTTCATCGGGTGAAGGGTTTGTACCGTTTTTTTGTCCAGGGTCGCTCCTGGGTATCCCGGTTATTTTTGGCCCTTGTCTTTGCCGGCTATTTGTTTATGCTGGAAGCGGCGGGTCTGGTCGGGTTAAGTGAGTATGAGCATTCCTGGCAGAGTAGCGATGAGGTATGAAACGGTTTAAAGGAATAATAACGAGCGGCATTCTGGTACTGGGCGACACGGTGGCGATTTTGGGAAGTTTTCTGTTGGGTTATCTGGTTCGGGGCGGGTTGGGAGTTCTGGTGGGAGGCGCGGGGAGTTTTGCGGGTGGCGTGGCATCGGAAACACTGTTACAGCGGGTTTATTTTCTGCTTTTGTATCCGTTTGTATTTGCCTATGAGGGGCTTTATACCAAGCGGCTGACTGACTGGGAGGAACGACGGCGTTGTTTCCGGGGGGTAGTAGTTGGGACGGCACTGTTAACCATTCTTCTCTTTATGACCCGGCTCTGGATTGTTTCCCGGTTTGTTGTGTTTTTAGCGGCGATTATTAGCGTCGTTTTTGTTTCTTTGTTTCGGGCAGTATTGAAACGTTTGCTGGTGAAGGTGGGGCTTTTTTCGCAACCGCTTGTGGTTCTTGGCGAGGCTTCCGGCAGACGATTTCTGGAGGAGGAGTTAAAAAAGCACCGTACGCTTGGTTATTCAATTGTTCGCCATATCTTCCGTACGGATACCAGGGAAGATGTGATTTCAAATTTGGCCAAGGCGGACATTCCTGCCGGTGCCCTAATTGTTGTGTTTTCCGAGTCTTTTACCCCAGAGGAGTTAAAGGCAATTTTTCAATATGCCGAAGAGAGGTTTGCAGAACTGATGGTGGTACCCAGTGCCGTCATGCTCGCCACTTCTACGACAGAAATTGAGCAAGTGGGTGGTATCCTGGTTTTGAAGTATCATTACAATTTGTTACGGCCGCTTAATATCTGGACAAAGTCGGTTATTGAGTTCGCCGCCAGTTTTGTTCTGCTGATTTTATTATTGCCCCTGATCGGGCTTTTGGCGATTTTAATAAAACTTTCCTCGCCGGGGCCGGTGTTTTTCCGACAGCCACGGGTAGGAAAGGGCGGTAAGATTTTCACCTGTTTTAAATTTCGCACAATGTACCAGGATGCGGCGGCACGTCTGGAGGAGATTTTAAACAGCGCTCCCGAGAAAAGACGGGAGTTTGAGACCACCGGTAAACTGAAAAGTGACCCCCGGGTTACTTCAATCGGGCGGTTCCTGCGTCGGTTCAGTTTTGATGAGTTGCCCCAATTATTTAACGTCCTGCGCGGAGATATGGCGCTGGTGGGACCGCGGCCTTATTTGCCTGCGGAACTGGTCCGGGTGGCGAATTCAATCCGGACAATTGTTCGGGTGCGGCCCGGACTGACAGGGTTATGGCAGGTATCGGGGCGAGGGGATTTGACCTTTCAGGAGCGGATGGTGCTTGACGAGTATTACATTCGGAACTGGTCGCTATGGCTGGATTTCTCCATTCTGGTCAGGACGATTAAAGCGGTACTTACCGGGCGGGGAGCGTATTGACTTGACCGACTGAGGTCTGACGATAATATCAAAATAGATTTATGCGGGTCTCTTTTCTGTTTTTTGTTCTGGCGAGTTGGTTTGTTATCCTGGGCTACGGACAGGTTGAAGTCTGGCGGACCTATACCAATACAAATTATATCTTTGACATCAGTGGTAACGATTCGGTTCTCAGTGTTGCTACCGCCGGTGGGCTGGTGATACTGGATGTTCGTGCCGAACCACCCCGGGTAGAGAGGACAATTGTTCACACTAACGGTTTGGGTGCCAATCGCTGTCTTGCGGTGAGTCAGGATTGGGAGGGGAATATCTGGGTGGGGACCGACGGGGCGGGGCTGGCGGTTATTCCGGAAGATTCCAGTCGTGCCTTTCTCTGTTATACCAATGAACTTCCGACAAGAATTCGGTCGGTAATTTTTTCCGGGCACCGGCTTCTGCTGGGGACCGAGCAGGGGCTTTTTGTGATCGACACCCGGGGGACACCGCTGAATTTTAATGACGACGGTATCCGCCATTTTCAGGTGAATGAGATACGGGCTTTGTTGAGTGATTGGATTCTGGCAATTTTCCCTACGGATGGTTTTTACTGGGTCGGGACAAACCAGGGGGTAACTTGTGTTGACACCGGTTTTGGCCACTGGCGCGGTTTTCGTCAGCCGCTAGGTGATTCGGTTTCCGGGATAGGTGTTCTGCCTGACGGCAGGGTTATTTTGGGAACTGAAAGGGGTTTGGCGGTCGGCGATACCAGCGGTTTTATTCCCCTGGTCTTCTTCCCGGATGCCAAGAGAGTTAATGATTTAGTTGTTTATAACTGGGATATTTATTTTGCCACTGCCGACACGCTTTTTAAGGCGGATACCGCCGGCACGTTATTGCCGGTTTTAGTGAACAGGCCGCAGACGCTGTTTCTCGGAGAGGCTTTCTGGGTGGGTTGTGGTGGTTCAGAAGAGGCGGGCTGGGGATTGTGGTATCAACGGAGCGGGGCGTCCTGGCAGAGGGTTAATTTTGCCTGTTTGGTTTCGGGGGTTATTACCGACTGTGCCTTCGGTAAAGACGGCAGCGCCTATCTTGGTCATAATTCTTCCTGGTTTTCACGGATAATGCCAGATGGTACCCTGCGGGTGCTGAATTCGCCGTTACCCTGGGTTGTCCAGATCAGATGTGATTCCCGGGGGCGGCTGTGGTTTACCCATTTTTCCTATCAGGGCGGGGTAAGTATGTATGACCCCGAGGCAGATACCTGGGCGACTTTTCAGTGGGGCGAGACAAGCCGGAGGAATGTAATTCAGGCGTTTGGACTTGACCGACGGGACACGAAATGGGTATTTAATCTGGGCGGGACGATCATAGCGATTGATTCTGTCGGCAGACAGCAGGAGTTCAATCTGCCGGGACTGGTGCCGCCGCCTGGTGGTAGTTATGAGTTTGCCTTTGATTCACGCAACCGGGTGTGGTTGGGTATGACCAACGGTCTGGCAGAACTGGATTACGGTGGCACACTTTTTGATCTTACCGATGACCAGCACCGGCTTCACTCTTCCGGGTTGCCTTCGCTGGAGGTGCGTTCCGTGGTTGTTGACCCGCAGGACCGGGTTTGGGTTGCTACCCCGCAGGGGGCGGCGGTGTGGACCGGCAATGGGTTTGAAGTCTACAATACCAACAACAGCGGTCTTTTGTCCAACAATATCTATCGGGTGCGGTGTGACGGAAGCGGGAGGTTGTGGTTTCTTTCTGATGCCGGGTTGTCAATATTTGACGTTGCCACTGGTCGCTGGATTAATTATACCCCGCAGAACAGCGGCATGATTCCCAATCCGCAGGGGCTGGCGGGTTTTTACACGGCGCTGGAGATTAACGACCGAGACGGGGTTGCCGGTATCGGTAGTT
The DNA here is from genome assembly GCA_964412225.1 of uncultured bacterium. Lineage (GTDB taxonomy): Bacteria > Hydrothermota > Tepidihabitantia > Tepidihabitantales > Tepidihabitantaceae > CAYPNB01. Next base: position 119,568 of record CAYPNB010000004.1, read on the forward strand.
TGCGAGGTTTTTCGTTTTTTAGTTTTCTCCCACCAGCGGAGACCACCGGCAGTGAACTGAGGGTCTATCCCAATCCCTGTGTGCTGAATGCCGCGGCTGGAGTGGTAATTGATGGCTTGCCTCCTGATGCCCGGGTTAAAGTGTACACGCTGAACGGGCAACCGGTGGCTTCGCTTTCGGTTAGCCCCGGGCTCGGTCGGGCGGTGTGGTATCCGAGAAATGTCGCGACCGGTCTTTATATTATTGTCGCCACCAGTAGCCGGGGTGTCCGAACCGAACGGGTGGCACTGGTAGTTCCCGAGCGCCGGTAAGGCGGGTTCCGGTTAAATTTACATTTTTGTTGTCCGCGGTGATGGGGAGCGTCGGGGTTTTGTTTTTTCTTCCTCGGTGTCCATCATACAGGAGTCAAAATAAGGACAGCGGGAGCAACAGTCGTCTTCCGCCAATTTCCCTTTTGTGCGGCACAGTTCGTAGCCAGCACAGGCACGACAACACATAGAGTAGAACCTCCTTTATTACGAAAGTAGTAATATGAGTTCCCTGATTAGTTCCGCTACTGTTGATGCGGTGGTAACCGGGCTGGGGTTGCGCGGGCAGAATTCAACGATATCGGCACCGATACAGTTTAGCCCGGAAAAATTGGCCAGCGTCTGGACAAGTTCCCGATAGGAACAACCGCCCGGTTGAGGGGTTTGAACGTCGGGCATCACTCCGGGGTCAAGGACATCAATGTCCAGGGTGATATACAACGGATGGTTGCCGAGCAGAGGCACAATTTTTTTTGCCGGGGCGAGGAGTTCAAACGGAAAGAGGTTGGGTTCCTTCATTTCTTCGGCAGTGGCGAAGGAGCGAATTCCCAGTTGAAAGAGTCGTTCTCGGGGGATGTGGTCAAGTACCCGTTGCATTGCGGTGGCATGGCAGAAGCGTTCACCCAGAAAATCTTGTCGCAGGTCGGAGTGGGCATCAAATTGCACCACGTAAAGGTCGGGGAAATAACCGACCAGTTCACCGATTATATGGGGAGTTATGGAGTGTTCGCCCCCAACCGCGAGCTGTTTTTTGCCCGCCTGATAGTTGCTGCGGGTGGTCTGGGCGATGAGTTCAAATGGCCGGGTGTTGGTTGTAAACGAGAATTCAATGTCACCGGCGTCGTAAATTGGTACCCCGGCGATATCTTTATTCTGATAAGGGCTGAATGATTCAATGTTTGGCGTCCCCAGCCGACCTGTTTCCGGACCGAATCGCGTGCCGGGAATGAAAGAGCTGGTGCGGTCAAGCGGCATCCCCGTAACCACAATTCGGGCGCGGGAAAAGTCTGAATTGGCAAAATAAGATGCCATAAAAGGCGGTAAAAATATAAAACAATCGTTCTCCTATGTCAAGAAATATTCGTATTGGCGAGGTTTTGGTTAATGGCACGGTTCTACTTATAAGTAGAAAAATAGTAGCCCGCGGTTTTCTTGATAGGGTTATCGTTTTCAAAAGGTTATGTAAATAAAGCACAATTTTAGACCCCAACCCGGGAGTAGTTACCCGGGTGACCGTCTTGGGTAGTTATCAGGTAATTTGTCGAGTTGTTTTAGCGGTGATCTGCCGGATATTTACTAAAGGGTTGTGCGGAGGGATTTGCGGTTCTGGCCGGGTTGTGATCGGAGGCGCTGTTTTTTGATGTGGTCGGGCCAGGGATAGCAGCGGTTTAGATGTAGTTTATCATCCGGTTAGATGGCGCAGGGGGCGGGGTGGGGAAACGCCATTTGCCATCGGGGTGGAAACCGAGATTGACAGCGAGCATTTTCAACGCTACCCTTCGGATGGAGGCTCTTGATATGAAGCGTTTATTTGTCTGGTTTGTAGGCGTTTTATTGTTTTTTGGCTGTGCCAGGCAGAAGGGTTCGGCACCAGCCGCGTTTAACAGGGCTGAAGAGCCGAAGGGTAGAGAAGGTCCAGTAGGCAAGATGGTTCTTTCTTCACCGGCGTTTGGGCCGGGTGAGTTGATTCCTGAGCGGTATACCGGTAATGGTGAGGATATATCGCCCGAACTGGTTTGGGATAGCGTTCCGGCTGGAGTGGCAAGTTTTGCCCTTGTTTGTTCGGATCCGGATGCGCCGATGGGGACATTTATTCACTGGGTGGTATATAACATTCCAGGAAGTGCCCGGCGTTTACCAGAGGGGATAGCGTCAGATGAGGAACTGGTAGACGGAGCTAGACAGGGGGTGAATTCGTTTCAACGGATAGGATACAATGGTCCTAAACCGCCAATGGGAAAGCCCCATCGTTACTTTTTCCGATTGTATGCCCTGGATACGGTGCTGGATTTGCCGCCCGGAGCGGCAGCGGGCAGGTTACAGTCGGCGATGGCGGGACATATTTTGGCGGTAGGAGAATTGATGGGGAGATATGGTCGGTAGCGGTGAGGAGCGGTTTCCTCAGTTGCGCGGGCTGACAAGGGAAGATTTAATTCAGTTGCTTGAGGATGCGGCCAAAAACTGGCTGGCGCATGACGGGCTGTGGTTTCAGGCGGTGGAGGCAGAATTTGGGTTAGATGCGGCGATTCGGCTAGATCGGGAGGCGTGGCGACATTTTACCGTGGTTGAAGCCAAGCGGATTATGGAAAGGCATAAGATTTCTCCCGGGGGCGGCATTCCGATGCTGGTTAAGGCGCTTTCTTTCCGGCTGTATGCTTATATTAACCGTCAGGAGATTCTGGAACAGAGTGAGCGCCGGGTGGTGTTCCGGATGCGCGACTGTCGGGTGCAGAGCGCGCGGCAGCGTAAGGGGTTGTCCGATTTTCCCTGTAAGAGTGTGGGGCAGGTTGAGTATGAGTGGTTTGCCCGGACAGTGGATGAGAGGATCCAGACGCGGTGCCTTTTCTGCCCTCCGGATGAGCATCCTAAAGACGCCTGGTGTGCCTGGGAGTTTGTAATTTTATGAAAGGTGCGCTGCGCCGCTGGACAATGCGGGATACTCCGTTGTCCGAACGCCCACGGGAGCGGTTGGTCCGGTACGGAGCGGATAAACTTTCCGGCGAGGAGTTGTTGGCGATTCTCATTAGCCGGGGGACGGCCGGGGTTCCGGTAAAGGATATTGCGCACGAGTTGATGGTGCGGTTTGGGTCGGTGGCGGCGATTGCCGAGGCAACGGTTGAGGAGTTGAAGCAGATTCCGGGAATCGGGACCGCGAAGGCGTGCCAGTTAAAAGCGGCGTTTGAATTGGCCCGGCGGAGTCAGGAAGCCGATGGGGTTAGCGAAAGAAAAGAGTTGACCAATCCCGAGGCGGTTGTCCGGCTGGTAAATCCGCTTCTCGCGGAGCGGAAGAAAGAGAGTTTTTTTACCGTTCTTCTTGATGCTCGGAACCGACATATCCGGACCGAGAAGATCTCCGTTGGTAGTCTTGATGCAACCGTTGCCCACCCCCGTGAGGTTTTTAACCCGGCGGTCCATGACCACGCTGCGGCGATTATTGTCGTTCACAATCATCCTTCTGGAGACCCGACCCCTTCCGGAGAGGACATTCAGTTGACCCACCGGATCGCGGAGGCGGGCAAGGTGTTGGGGATTAAACTTTTAGACCACGTTATTATTGCCGGCAATAACTATTACAGTTTTCGGAGTCACGGGTTGGTTTAGAGGAATCGTCAGGCAGATGGTTCCGGCGGGGGCCACACTGCCATACAGGCCGAGTTGCCACAGCGAATTGCCTCGGCCGGGGTGATCTTCAGACAGCGCGGACAGGGTGACGAGCAGACAGTGCCGTTGGGTTCTAAAATCGCCTCTTCTTCCCAGTTGAAATTGCATTTTTCGCAGAAATACTCAGCCCAGGTTTCGTTGCGGTTACAGTGAGGACAGCGGCTCCGGCTGGTCATCTTAGTTAAATTTATAAAAATTGACCGCTGCAGTCAAGAGATGAGTTTTACCGCGGTGAGATTTTTATCACCGGCTCGCGGCCGGGGTGAGGCGGGGGCTCCAGGTAGGTGAGAAGGCGCCACCGGTGCGGGTGATCTGACGCTGGTTGGCGCCGTTCCAGTCCATGGTGTAGATTTCCCAGACGCCGGTGCGATTGGAGGCAAATGCGATATGCAGCCCATCAGGAGACCAGGTAGGTTCTTCGTTGTTACCATTGCTGGTGAGGCGGATATAGGTGTCGCCGAGAATGTTGGTTACACAGATTTGATTGGAACCGTCAGGTTGACGCTGGACAAAGGCGATGAGGTCACCTTTTGGTGACCAGGCGGGTGAGGTGTTGTAGGAGCCGGAAAAGGTGAGACGGTGGAGGTCGGTGCCATCGGCGTTGATTATGTAAATCTGGGGTGTGCCGGTGCGGTCCGAGACGAAGGCGAGCTGGCGGCCATTCGGGGACCAGGTTGGAGAGATGTCAATCGCTGGGCTGTTGGTGAGGCGGCGGAGGTTACGACCGTTGGCATCAACAAGGTAGATTTCCGAATTGCCGGCAAAGGAAAGGGAAATGGCAATGGTCTTGCCGTCCGGCGAGAAGGCCGGCGTGGTGTTTAAGCCCGGACGATCAGATATGGTCGTCACCCGGGATTGGGCAAGGTCCAGAATATAGGCATTTAGTGATTTCGTGCTGTAGGAGCAGTAGGCAATCTGGTCACCTTTTGGGGACCAGTCGGGAAAGAGCTTGAGACCACCCGAAGAGGTGATTTGCTTTATTCCCGCGCCGTCGTAATCAACCACTGTTAGTTCCTTGTGACCGGGGCCAAGAAGCCGGGAAAAGGCGATGCGGGTGCAGCTGACCCCCTCCTCGCCGGTGAGCAGTTTTATCACCTCGTCGGCCATCTGATGGGCAAGCCAGCGTCGGTTTTCTATGATGGGATAGTTTTTGCTGGCGATGAGCCGGGAACTGGCGAGGTCGTAGAGGCGGAGATTTACCAGGGGTTTGTTTTGCTGGCGCCGCAGGTCACCGCAGATTAAAATCTGAGCACCGGTGGTTGCCCAGCCTTTGAGGTCAGGTTTTTTTGGGTCGGTGGAGAAGTTATAAACCTTACCCGATTCCGGTTCTTCAAATGTGAAGTAAAGGGAATAGCGCAGGTCAGCGGCAAATACGTTCTGGATTTCTTTGAGCAGAGCAACGGTGTCCACCCCGGCGTTTTTGGGGACGGTAAAATCGGCAATGACTAGGCTCAATCGTTTGCGGCCGCCGGAAAGGGTGAGTTTCAGCCAGAGTTCATCGGCGGTAAAGGTGGGTTTTTCCGTGGTATCAGGTGTCTGCGCAAGCAGCAGAAGCGGCAGGATTCCAGCAATTGTTAACTTTATCAAGTTTAATAATTATTGATGTTAATTCCGCAAAGTCAAGAAAATTTCGCTGCGGTTTGGTTTGATTTTAACGATAAAATCGTTATAATAAATATTGTGGAAGGAAGGGATACAGCGTCTGGTATCTGTATTCATTGTGGTGCCCGGATTCGTCAGCAGCCGAAGTTCTGTCCATTCTGTGGTCGTCGGCTTGGAACCGGTTTGGCCGAGAAATCGGTTGCTGCTAAAGGGCGAAGGCGTCTGTTAGAACTGGCACGCCCGTTTCCCCGCTGTAGTGCATTTCAGCATGAACTGATGCAACAGTTGTTTAAATTTCGGTTCTGTCCGGATTGTGGTTTGCAAATTTCTTGGGGCCCGGCCGGATTTGAGCCGTTGTGAACGGGAATTAGCGCTTTAACGAATCAGGGGTAACCAGTCGTGGAAAAGGAAGTAGAATCTTCCGATGAGGAGAGATATTCGGGCCATCACCGTGTAACCAAATGAGGCACCAAAGGCAAGCATAATAAAGACAATGCCGATTCGGGCAAGGACGTTCAGCACCTCGGTATGCTCTCGGGAGAAATAGAAATAAAACAAAGTGGAGATGACGCCAACATAGAGCACGATATTGTTTAAATTAATCAGCGGTCTTAAGGTGTCGGATATCTGGGGTAATAAATAGCCCTGAACGGCCGCGACCAGCCCCAGGCCGGCACCGATGCCGATGGTAAACGATATCGGCCAGCGAGAAAGCCAGGTCAGTTTCGGAATGGAACGGAAGAGCATAATTATACCCAGAAGGGCGGGGAGGAGGAGAAGGTATGCTTCCAGGTAATTTCGTGTCGCAAGGTTAGTCTGGAAGGCGCCGACCAACATCGGATAGACATCAAACGCCCAGGCATAGATGACGGCGAAGCCCGCCGAGATGCCAACGTAGATATGTTCAGCGGCCCGGTAAAACGGATTGTCCCGGTAAAGAAACGAAAGAATGGCAAGGGTAAGCAGGGCAGCGAGCCAGGTGCCGATGATATCAAGAAACATTTAACTGCGCCTTTTCCGTCGGGAGATAAGAAAGCCGATGTTGCCGATAATGAGCAGGAGGATGAGGAGAGCGTGGGCAGCGGACTGGGCGGGCATGCCGAGGGTTGCGGAGCCGGGTTTTGCCACGAGCGCTTCGTATTCGGATGCGCCCTGGAGGCCACCGATGATGCCTTCAATCTGATGGGCACTGTAGTATTGAAACATTCCCGGGGCGTTGACGCCGGTACAGCCAACAATGATTTTTTGTTTAAACCGGGCACCAGCGTATTGAATCCAGGCATCGGCGACCGGACCGTGGGCAAGGGTGACGAGGAGAGCGATGTCGCGGTAGTTGTGTACCGAGCGCATGAATTCAAAACTGTCCAAGGGAACACCGCGGTAGTCGGTCTTAAAAAAGTCCCGGATCTCCCGGCCGATGCCGACCATCATTGCGGTAGAGCCGGGACGGTAGCCGATGTTGACGTAGTCTTCTCCGTAGTTTTTTTGGTACTCCGGGGCGACCTGATTCAGGGCGATTTCGCCCAAGGGCAGTCCCAGTGCCAGTTGGCCGGTGAGAATTACTTTCAGGTCTTTCTGGAAGCAGTGCCGGAGAATCGCGATGAGCATTGGTTGAACCTCTGGCGCCGAGGAGGGGTCAAAGTCAATTGAAATCATCACCACTGAACCGGGCGCTAACCGGTCCACGGCGTTAAAGGCGTTGCGCACCGGTTCCGATACCCGGACCGATATCCGGGGTTTAATAATCAGGGGAAGGATAACCACTATCGCCAGGAGCAGGTAGATAATCCGGCGGTCAATGGTGGCGAGGCGTTCGGATAACTTCATATCTTACGATGAAAGGTAGGTGCGTTCAATGCCGAGGATGATGCGCAGCGACATTGCGATGCCGCCAAGCGCCAGACCAATACCAATCCCTCTGCCTGCGGCAGCCTGGGGAATTGCCATCAACCAATCTTTTACCCGGGCGAATAGTTCAATTTGATACAGGGCAGTGAGGTCGGTTTCGGGGAAGAGGATATGGATGAAGTGGCTGATGGAACGCCAGATGGAATTGCCAAGCGGAACATTACCGAGCATCACCAGACAGGCGGCGATGAGGAGTAAACTGGCGGCAAGGTTGCGTACCCGGAAGGCACGATAGGCGGCAGAGAAAATAAAAAAGGCAAGGGTGGCGAACATCGTTGCCTGGAGGGGAATAATCATATATTTGTAAAGCCACATGAACGGTGCCCGCAGGGCAAACGGGCTGGCAAACTTGAACCAGGAATAAAGTCCTAACCCGAGGGTGGTAAACAGACTCAGTATCAGAAGGAGGCTATAAAACCAGCCCTTTTCCCGGCGGATTACTTTGATGAGGTGATGGCGGGTGAGGGAGTCCAGACCGAGGAGAAATGTAAATCCCGAGATGATCGCATACCAGTTGAGGAAACGAGATTCCAGGTCGCCAAATGGTTTGTGGGGGATGAAGAAGGCGACGATCAGAAGCAGGGCGGTGAAGAGAACGATAAGGAGGGGGATGTTACGCTGGAGCATAGGTCAGGAGGGGGGCGAGAACCAGTTAACGATTTTTTCAAAGACGGTGGTTATCAGAGGCAGGCGCGTTTCTCCGATGGCACCCAGTGTGCCGAGAATGACCACCCCGGTAACAAGCAGAATCAAGGTAATTTTAATAAAGTCCTCTCCTTTTATTGTGCCCAGCATCGCCGGTTCCGGTTTCAAATAACAGGAGGCGGCGTAGATCTCTTCGCCGATCAGGGTATAGTCGCAAGCGGCGACAAAGAACGGCAACTGGGTAGTTTCGGTGGTGCCGGCGAGTTGGATGGCGCCAACGGTATGGCCAGTTTCGGCAAGGATGAGTGATTCGGCATAGAAATAGCCCAACCAGAAAATGGCACCGGGTTGTTCGCGCAGAATAATGCCGTCAACACCGGCGGCGTAACCAAACTGGTCTGAGGTGATGAAGGTAATGTTGTCCGGGTTATAGAGGTCGGGCCTGCCCGCTTCCGTATACGCCTCTTTGACTGTTTCCTGGGCGGCGGTCATAACAATGGGATCAGAGTTGGGGACGACAAGCCGGACCGCATATTCGGCGGATTTTCGGGCAATTCGGCGCAACAAGGGGAGAGCGGCGATAACCACCATATCGGTAATGTAACCGAGACCAAAACTGAAAAGGATCGGTTTTCCCATTTCGGTTGCTCTGCCCAGGGCGTCGTCAATTGCATCCAGTCCGCTGATTTTCCGGATGAACATTTTGCTTCCTTGACGCGCCCGAATTATATAATAGAGAAAAAGCGCCGAGATGATGAGGAGGAGAACAAGAACATTGCTGCGGCCGGTGTTGAACCATTGGGCGCTGGCAACCACCGGCCCGACAATCGGGGAACTGGCTGATTCCGCTGCCGAGTAAGCGCGGACAAAGTAGTAATAGTAAACACCGTCCCGGAGCGATGAATCAGCGTCAAGATATTCGGTGCCGGTAATTAATTCTTCGGCAGTGGCGACAAACCCGGTAGCGGGGGCATCCGAGCGAAATACCCTAAACCCGATGACCGATTCAATCGTTGGATGGGTCCAGGTAACTAAAATTGCCTGTCCCTGGTCATTCGGGTTATCCTGTACCGTGACTGAATCCGGCGGGGTAATCGCCAACGAGATAAAAAGTAGACAGTTTATCAACACAGCGCTGGTATGAGGATAGCCGTTTTCTATGTACTGTCAATAAATGATGAAAGTAGAAAATGTCCTTGACTTCTGGGGGAAAGTGGTTATTATTAAACTGAAACTTAAAGTTTTTGAACCGCTTTAATTTAGGCTTTGGACTAAAGGCGCTGCCAGGTTATTTTATCATTGGTGTAATTGGCCTGGCTGGCGTTTGGTTTTTCTACTCCCAGCTCTTACTGCTGCGGCTGTCCCGACAGTGGCAGAATTATGCCACTACTCTTTCCAGTCAACTGGAAAACGACACTCAGCTGAGGACCAGACTTTACGCCAAGGTTATGAGTCGGATAACCGAGCCCGGTGAGGAAGGGTCGCCGGAGCTTGACATCATCTTTGACGAAGTGATTCAGAAGATAGATTTTCCGGTGATAATAACCGACCCCTCCGGTGTGCCGGTGGTGCACCGAAATCTTGGTGACACCGATACCAGCCCGGCTGGACTACAGAAAAAGTTGCGGGAACTGGGTGCGGAGCATGAACCGATTCCGGTGATGGTGCGGGAAGGAGACACCCTGCGCTGTTTGAATGTGATTCACTACGGGGTTTCACCGTCTACAGTGACGTTGCGGAAAATCAGTGCCAATCTGACCAGTTCGGTACGGCAGTTACGCCTGTTCTCTTTTGTTCAGATGGTGCTTTTTTTCGGGTTTGTCTTGGTCGGATTCTGGGCGATTCTGACCGATAAAAAGCGGGAACAGGAGCATATCTGGACCGCCCTTGCCAAGGAAACCGCCCATCAACTGGCGACGCCACTTTCTTCACTTTCTGCCTGGGTGGAGATGTTGAAGGAGGAGCGAAATGACGATGCGATACTGCAGATGGAGGAGGATCTCGGTCGGATGAAGGGGGTCCTTTCCCGGTTTAGCCGAATTGGGTTGCCGCCGGATTTAACGATTCGGCCACTCGGTGAACTGGTTGAGAGGTCGGTGGAGTTTGTTCAGCGTCGGGCACCACAACGGGTGCGATTGACTGTGACAATTCACGACGACCCGCCAATAAAAGTTGATGCGGTGCTTTTTTCCTGGACGTTAGAGAATCTGCTGAAGAACGGTGTTGATGCAATTGGTGACCAGGAAGGTGAGGTTTTGGTACGCCAGGGGCTGACGGCGGACCGGAGATGGCTGGAAATAGAGGTAACCGATACCGGAGAGGGGGTAAAGGTGGATAAGATTTTTGAACCCGGAATAACAACCAAGCGTTATGGCTGGGGTGTAGGGCTGACATTAGCCAAAAGAATTGTTGAGGATTATCATCGGGGTAAGTTGGTTCTGAAGGAGTCCCGTCCCGGTAAGACGGTGTTTTCTATCTATCTGCCGGTTTCTCAGGTGTAGCGGATGCGGATTTTATGGATTGATGACGAAATAGACCTGCTCCGGCCGTTTATCTACGCTTTGACGAAAAAGGGATATCGGGTTGTCACCGCGAGCAACGCTCCGGATGGATTGACACTGCTGCGAACCGAGCGTTTTGACTTGATTCTTCTTGACCAGATGATGACCGGGATGCAGGGGCTGGAGGCGCTGCGCCGGATAAAGGAAATTGACCCGCAGGTTCTGGTGGCGATGGTGACCAAATCAGAGGATGAGGCGTTGATCAATGAGGCGCTGGGAAAACTGGTGGATGATTTTATCATCAAGCCATTTACCCCGGTCCAGCTGCTGGCGGTTTTGAAACGGCTTCTGGAAAAACGGCAACTGGTGGTGGGACGGATCGCCGAGGAGTTTGTGGCGACGATGAACGAGGAGCGGCTTTTGGACACCCCGGAGCAATGGGTGGAATACTATCGGATGCTGGGTTACTGGGAGACGCTCGTGGTACGTTTTGGTGACCGTTCTCTACAGGAGCTGTTTCAGGATCGCCACCGGGAAGCGAATAACCGTTTTTGTCGGTTTGTGGAGGACAGGTATCCCGGCTGGTTGAAAGGCGGGGGACCGCTTTTGAGCCACCGGTTGATTGAACAACGGGTGAAGCCACTCTGGGAACAGGGGCAGACGTATTTTTTTCTATTGGATTCAATGCGGCAGGACCAGTGGGAGGCGATTACACCGCTTCTTGCTGATTTCTTTGAGGTTAACACCGATTACTACTACTCAATTCTGCCCACCGCTACCCCGTACTCTCGTAACGCTATATTCAGCGGATTGCTGCCGCTGGAGATTTATCGCCGGTTTCCCAGGTGGTGGGTGTTTGAGGAAACCGGACAAAACCGGTTTGAAGAGCAATTGTTTGCCGAACTGCTTCGCCGTTTGAGTTTTCGGGGACGCCATGCTTTTATCAAGGCATCGCGGGCAGAGGAATTTACCGCGCTGCGGGATATATTATTTGATACCAATCTGCAACTGGCGGTAGTGATAGTTAATTTCTTAGACCTACTGATTCATTCGGTTAAATCAACCCGGCTTCTGGATGAAATAATTCCGGATGACGCTGCTTTGGTGGGAGCGACCCGGGTATGGTTTTCCTCATCGCCACTTTTTGATTTACTTCGTGACCTGTCACGGCGGCCCTGTCGGGTGGTGATTACAAGTGACCACGGGTTTATCCAGGTGCACCGGCCGACATTGATTTATGGTTCTCGGGAAATTTCTGCCAACCTGCGTTATAAGCACGGTGCGGCACTGCGGGTGAATGAACGGGAGGCACTCTTGCTCAACCGCCCGGAAGATTATTTTCTTCCCATTGAACACCCCGGGTTAAAGTTTGCCATTGCCAAATCCGATTATTACTTTATCTATCCGACCAAACCACGCGAGTACGAGAAAACCTATAAATGGACTTTTCAGCACGGTGGTATCTCCTTGGAGGAGATGATTGTGCCACTGGTACTGCTGATGCCCCGCAGTCGCTGATCGTTTTCCGGTGATAGGTTAGGTTGTAAGCGGATATTTATTCGCGCCAAGACAGGGAGATAAATTCAACCCCGACAATTGATAATTTTCTCCACAATAAAATTAAACGGGATAACAGTAGCAAGGCGGGGCAGGAATAAGGGCAGATAATTGCCGAGACAATCACCAGGGATATGGTTAGGGGAGCGTTCTCAAGGGGTAGGAACGAGAAGGGGAAGGTGAGTAAAGACTAGCGAGGTTTTGACATTTTTATCCGGGTAGAGTTCCTGGCAGGCGCGGGCATAATGGATAAGTTGTCCACTGTGGTACTCGTCTTTCAGATGGGGGATATCTTTTTCTTTTACCGGAAAGGTCTTGTAGTCATAGATGTGGACTTCGTGCGGGGTGATGATGAGCCGGTCAATCCTGCCGGTCCAGATGGTTTTTCCGTCGTTGAACATAATTGGCAGTTCGGCAAAGGCATTTTCTTGTGGTTTGACCACATTCCAGATTGCCGGGTCCTTCTGGAGCTGGTGGAGCTGTTTTTTAATTTCCCGAGCAAAATTTGTTTGTTTTTTCTTGGGGATACCATTCAGACGGAATAGGCGGTGGATTTCCTTGGTGAGGGTGGTGTTATCAACGGTTAGTTTGCCCAGAGAGATGAGTTCTAATAGCCGGTGGATGACTTCACCAAGGGCGATGTAATCACCGGTATGGCGGTGGAAATCTTCGGGGGTGTTGCGGGTAACTGAGCGCACCCGGGGTGGCAGGACAAGTTGGACCGGTTCCGTCTTAATTTCGGGCGTTGGTTTTTCTTTGACGGCAAAAGGAAGGGGTTGGGGTGGGGGGATTTCTTGAGCACTGAGGCAATAAACCCCCGGGATTTTGCAACCGAGGTTAAATTTTCCTTCTGCCTCAGTGAGTTGCAGATGCTCTTGGAGCCATTTCAGTCGGGTTTCGGTTGATTTTTTGATAGATTTTTCATTCCAGATGCCGGTGAGAAACAGAGCGTCCTGTGCCCGGGTACAGGCAACATAAAATACCCTTTTTTCCTCTTCCAGTTCTTTTTTCTCGTAGTCAGTGAACAATCGGTCCGAATTTCTTACATCTTTTTGCGGAATGTAGGAAACCAGGACCGCTTCTGGGCTAATTTCTTCTATTAAGAGTTCGTCTCCTTTTTGATATATTGGTTCATGAAGTCCGGGATGGAACACAATCGGGAACTGGAGCCCTTTCGCAGCATGGACAGTCATTATCTGGACCGCGTTCATGCCGGCGGTAGGAACATCCGCTTTTGCCTCCTCCTTTTTTTCTTTGAGTTGGTCCAGAAGAGATTTGATCCGCAAGGGGTGTTTGCCCAGCGCCTCCTGTTCTTGGAGTAGACGGAGGAACTTGTTAATATTCGCCAGCCGCTGTGGTTCCCAGAAGGTCTGGTAGAGTTTTTGTTCGGTGAGCGCCTGTTCAATGATTAATGAAAGGGGGTCGTAATGGGCACGGTTTAACCAGCGATTGAGGGTGTCAACCGCAGTTTTGAGGCATGTTGATATTTTGGCACTCTGCTGGAGTCGCTCCCAGAGGAGGTTGCCTTCGATTTTCAGGGTGACGAGGAGCAGTTCGCGTTCGGAGATGTTAAAGAATGGCCCACGCAGAACAAGGTAAAGGGCAAGGTCATCGCCGGGATCGGAAAGAAAAGAGGTGAGTGCCATCAGGTAGCGAACCTCCTTTTCTTCATAGAAACCGATGCCCCCGACGACGACAAACGGAATACTGTGATCCCTTAGTGCCTGTTCCATTTTTGAAAGGCTGGTGCGGCTGCGGATGAGAATTGCGATGTCGCGGTATTCACAGCGGCGGGGTTTTTCAGTTTTATCTGGCTGGCGTTCAAATACCTCATAGCCGTCGGCAATAATGGTCTGAATCCGCCGGGCGACATTCTGGGCATCTTTTAAGCGGCATGCTTCACTATTACCCTCAAGTTTTTCCAGAATGATTTCCACCCGACCGGGGTGGTCGTTGTTTCTTGCGCGAATAAATCTGGTATAGCGGGTCTGCCAGGGTGGCGCCTCAGGCGTTGTTTTCATCAAACCGGAGAAGAGATGGTTATTGAAGTCAATGATTGCCTGAAGCGAGCGGTAGTTTTTCTCCAGGCTCAGTTGTTCCAGTTTCTCCGGTCCAAGAAATTCATTGAGTTTTTTTGCTGCCGAGGAGAATACTTCTACCCTTGCACCTCGGAACATATAGATTGACTGTTTCTCGTCGCCAACGATAAAGATTGTCGGGGTGATGGCGCGGGCGGGTTTAATTCCTTCTCCAGAACGCCATTCTTCAGTTAGTTTATCAATTATTCCCCACTGGAGAAATGAGGTGTCCTGAAATTCATCAACCAAGAGGTGGTCGGTATGTTCGTCAAAGGCAAAGAGAATATTGAAACATTCTGGATGTTCGGTTAACAGTTGATAGGCGAGGAACTCCATATCGTTGTAGTCAACCTGTCCGAGTTCCTGTTTGAGTTTCTGATAGGTGGCGAGGAACCGATTGGTGAACAGGTTAAACTGCCATTCAAACCGGTAATTTTTCAGCGCCACCTCCAGCAGGTTGTAATAATTGAGTATCAGACTATTCCACTCTCTTTCTTTTTCGGAGGCGCCCTGTCTGCGGGGCGTTCGGTTCTGAGTGGCGAAGGTGTTTTCGTGTTGTTTTAGGGTTTCATATGCATTGGCGAGCCCTCGCTGGGAATTATCTTGCGGAAAGAGTTGGTGGTAATCGGGAATTTTTTCCTGTCCTACCGGATGGTCTTTCAGTTGTCCGGCGAGCGGTTGCAGTTTTTCCAGGGTTTGCCTCAGTGAAACCAGGGAGCCGCGCAGAAGGGCGGTTCGTTTTTCAAAGAGTTTGTTGAGAAATGTGGAGACGCTCTCCCATATCGGTTTTCTCTCTTCGGTGAGAAACTGGACCAGATACTTGTAGTCTTCGGTTCCCTCTTCCTTTTCCGCGATGCTCATCAAAGTTTCGTATTTTGCCTGACGCCAGAGACTGTCCGGATCGGTCAGGGCTTCAAGACGCGGGTCCAGCCCTAAAAGGTCGGCAAATCGGCGTACCAGAGCAAAACAGAAGGAGTGGATGGTGCAGATACGCAGCCGGAAGATGTTTTCCCGCAGGGTCTGGTAGATTGCCGGATAGTCTTTCTGGGCATTTTCAAGGATGCGTTTCTTCATCTCTGCTGCTGCCTTTTCGGTAAAGGTGATAGTTAGGATTCTTTCGGGCTTGACTCCATTTTGGAGCAGTTCAATATAACGCTCACTCAGCAGTTGAGTTTTACCGGATCCGGCAGGGGCAGAGACAATCTTACTCCGAGGCAATTGGTTCATGTATTTTCCTGTTTTTCTGGCGACGATTCGCGATCGGTGTCAGTAAACCCACAGGTAAATTTCAGTGGGCAACTATAACAGGCTCCTGCTTTTTTAGAAGGCTTAGCCGGAAACTTACCGGCGCGGATATTCTGGACTATTTCTATTGTTTTTTCAATCGCCGTCTGAATCAGGGCGGAGACATCCTGTTTTTTAGCCAGCCAGTTGACTTTTAGATCTGTTAGATTGTAGATGCCGATGTTGTCAATTGTCTTATCAGTGAGTTTCTCCTTCACCAGATAGGCGTAAAGTGGAAGTTGGATATGGGTGCCGTCTTCCACATTAGGGGGGCCGATGTTCTCTTTCCCGGTTTTATAGTCAACGAGCCGAAGCCGTTTACCATCGGCAATGTCAATCCGGTCAACTCTGCCTTTAAGGATTATGTCTGAACCAATGCTGCCTTCCAGCTTTTCTTCGGTTCTAAACGGCTGATACCCTTCCTGCCGGAGTTTGTTTTCGGTCGTAATAAACTGGGGCAGGAGTGTGTTGAATACCTGCCGGGTTACTTCGTTCCAGAAATGGGGAAGTTTGAATTCTTCGAGAATTGTCTCCAGATTTTTTGGGGCAAGCGTTTTGATGTCATCAGGTGAAACCGGTCCGTTTTGGTACAGACGCCCCAGCACCGCATGGACGATTAAGCCCCATTGTTGACGCTCCATATCAAACGTTGGCTCTTCAGGTGTTTCCAGTTGCAAGACGCTTTTAATGTAGAAAAGGTAAGGGCAATGGAGATAGGACTCTAACTTTGTTATGGAAAGCGGTTTTTCTGCTCCGAAATGGCGGGCGAGTTCTCTTAATACTTCTTGGTCATTCTGAAAATCAACGGAAGCCTTCAATTCATCAAGTCGGCTACCGGTAGTTTCACCATTAAGACGCTGGTGCTCCGCTTCCGAATAGATGACATTTATCACCCGGGGTGGAACCGCCTCCAGTTCTAACAACGGGGTGGGGAGTATCGGTTGATTGTCCTGGGATTCGTAGAAACTTAAAAACGGTAAATTGCGGCTGGAGTGAATCGTCCGGTAAAGATGGAAACGCTGCCAGTCTCGGTGCCAGTCCATATCCGGCATTTCCAGTTGCCGGCGCACCCGGTCCGGGAGGATCGGGTCGGAGCGATAGGCACCGGGCAGGTTGGTTTCAGTGAGGCCGATAAGGTAGAGGTGTTCAGGTGATATGCCGAGCGTTTCTTCAATACTGATTACGGTAAGACCATCCTGGTCGCTTTCCGGGGTGCGGACGCTTGTAGTTAAAAGGTAGGAGAGCAGTTTGAGAAAGTCGGTTGCTTTATAATGGAGAGAAGGGGAAAGGTTAAATTCTTCTGCAAAATCGGCAAGAGTATCAATGATATCATACAGTTCCTGACGGTCTTTTAATAACTCCTGGTGTGTATCGTCCGGTGTCAGGTTCTTGCCGAAATCCGCCGCTTCCAGAAATTGCTTCAGTCCCCGTGCCCAGCTGGCAATACTGCTACTGTTGGGGAGAAACTTCTCGATTAACCCAAGCGCCTGGTTTACCCGTTTCTCGTACTCCTGGAGTAATTCCCGCTGCGGGTCTTCCTCGTTGATATGTTCAGCCAAAATTATTCGCTCGGCAATCTTCTGCCAGTTCTCCTTCCCTTTGATAATACCAGCCCGGCAGGAGAGGCTGTTGAGTGCTCGGGCAGCTATATCTCGCTGGGTTTGATTTTGGTCATCAGGAAGCCGAAGCAGTTTCGGGAAAAACGGCGAACTGAGTGCGGCGGTCAGTGCGACGCGTTCGTAATCGGTCGCGATTGCGGTGAGCAGTTCCAGAACCGCAACAATCGGTGGTGAGGCGGACAAATGCGTCTCCGGATAAACGGTAAAGGGGATACCGTACTGGCGCAGAAACCGGCGTAAAAATGGAAGATGGGTGTCCAGTCTGGGCATGGCGATAACGGTGCCGGTGAGAAAACGGGGTTTTTCTTCGTCCGGAATTGTGTCCAGAGAGTGGCGGATGTGGCGGCAGACGCCAATAACCTCCTCTTCAATCGTTGGGAAACGGAACAGTTGCCAGGCGGCGGATGTAATAGCGTCAGTCGCGGGCAGAACTTCGGTTTCCCATTCTCCCTGAGAGCGTAAAAATTCTAACCAGCGCCTGGCGATTGTATAGTTTTTATCGTTTTCCTCGCCACCGTACCCAAGCGCCAGAACAGTTTCGCCTGTGCCAATGAGTGCAGCGAGTAGTTTCTGTTCCAGCCGGTTGGGGGCGACAAAACTGTCCAGGATCAGGATGCGCGGCGGGATAAAGTCTCTTTTAAGATAATCAGGGGCCCGGGCAATAATGTCTTCGTCATCAACCCAACCCCGGGTGGCCAGTTCCTTTTGATAACTGAGGAATGTCTTATAGGCTAGCAGTGCCTTTTTTAGTGGCAATTCAAATCCGGCAAGCAGATTAGTGAGTTGATCTGACAGGAGTTTTTGTTCTTCATCCGGGATGTGTCTTTTGATATCGGTGATAAAGTTAACTACAGTTGCCGCATAGCCAACGGTCGTGTCGGGCAGCAATAATTGGACAAGGGGTGTTTTTAATTCACCCGGGAGGCGGCGCTCGGTACCGAACCGGTTGTGTAGTTCGCGGGCAAGCTGACGGAGAGTAAGAAATCGGGGAGGGATAAATGCATTTTTATTAACCAGCCGGCTAAAAAGTACCTGTGCCTCCCGCAGTTTGCGCGGGCTGGGAGTGAGATAGAGAATTGTTTCGGGGTCAACCCCGCTGGCTAACGCCCTTTTTAACAACGTTTCCGTGCCCTGGTGGCAGGCAAACGGGGCGAGAAAAAGTTTAAGCCTTCTGTTCAACGTTTAGCAACTGTTTTTGTTTTTCCTTGCGTCGTCGCCGCTTCAGTTCCCAGCGGTGGCGCATTCGCTTTATTTTACTTTTACTTCTTGCCATAGTCCTCCTTTTAGTGTTTTATTTTTAGAATGCGGGTGAACCGGGTTGCTTTCGGTTGTAGTGCCGCAGTCGGGAAGTAGTGCCCATGGTGTCAATTCCAACGGTTTACCAGTGCGTGAGAAATGGGGAATGGATATGAAGAGAAACAGGATACCGAGGGGTCCGCGTCCAGAATATGGGAGAGGGATTTTTTATTCGGTAACTTTGAATACCTCGTCATGTTCATGAACGCGGACAGAGGTCTTCATCCCTGCTTCTTGGCCGATTTCAATACGTGAGACCGGCTGGTGTTCAATTTGTAGTGAATCAACAATCTGGGTGTGGTCGGTGGTATGACCTTTGATGTGAATTTTGTCTCCCACGGCAATGGCACCATCGGTGGCTTTAACCACCGCTACGCCGATTTTGCCAAAGTAGTGGGTAATAACTCCGACTTTGGTTTCGGGCATTTTGACCTCCTTTTATGGGTAAATTTTTTCCAGGAGCCGGGGAAACGGAATCGTTTCCCGGACATGTTTTAACCCACAAATCCAGGCAACGGTGCGCTCTAAACCCAGCCCAAATCCGGAATGGGGAAAGGAACCGTAGCGCCGCAGGTCAAGGTACCAGTTGTAAGCGTCGCGCGGTAGCCGGTATTCCTCAATTCTGCGTTCCAGTTCCTTCAGGTCGTCCTCGCGCTGGCCACCGCCAATTATTTCGCCATAACCTTCTGGCGCCAGCATATCAACCCCCAGTGCCAGTTCCGGGTTTTCCGGTGCCCGCTTCATATAGAATGCTTTTATTTTTGCCGGAAATCGGTGAATCAGCACCGGTCGGTCAAACGCCTGGCTGATGGTGGTCTCCTCGTCCCCCCCGAAGTCGGCACCGAATGTTACAGCCATTCCGGCATTTTTCAGTATCTCCAGCGCCTCGGCGTAGGTAATGCGCGGGAACGGTTTCTGGACCGCGGCAAGTTTACCGGTATCCCGTTCCAGAATTTTTAATTCTTCCTGTCGTTTTTCCAGAATTCTTTTTATCAGATAACAGATCATATCTTCCATCAGGTCCATTGTTTGGTTAAGGTCGCAGAAGGCAATTTCCGGCTCCAGCATCCAGAATTCGGTAAGATGACGGCGGGTTTTGGATTTTTCGGCCCGGAAGGTGGGACCAAAACAGTAGGTCTTCCGTACGGCAGCGCAGAGCGCTTCGTTGTAGAGCTGGCCGGATTGGGTTAAATAAACCTGTTCACCGTAGTAATCAACCGGGAAGAGGGTGGTGGTACCTTCTACTGAGGCGGGGGTGAGGATAGGCGTATCGCAGCAGAGAAACCCCTGGTCGTCAAGATAGTCGCGCAGAGCTTTGACGATTTCGTTGCGGATACGGAGAATTGCGTACTGGCGTCGGGAACGAAGCCAGAGATGGCGGTGTGCCATTAAGAATTCCACACCGTGTTCTTTGGGAGAGATTGGGTAGGGTTCGGCGAGGGCGATTACCTTCAGGTCCCGGGCGGTGAGTTCGTAGCCACCGGGTGCCCGTTTGTCTTCCTGGATGATTCCGGTTATTTCTACCGCTGATTCCTGGGGGATGCTATCAGCCAGTTCAAAAATTTCCGCCGGAATCTCGTTCTGGAGGAATACGCACTGGATGATGCCGGTCCCGTCGCGAAGCAGAAGAAAGTTGATTTTGCCCGAGGAACGTTTGTTGTAAATCCAGCCGGTCAGCCGCACCTCCTTTGCCACAAATCCGCGGATTTTTTCAATTGTTATCTCCATTGCCTTAATTGTAAATGGAGTAAGGTTTAAGTCAAGCGGACAAATGTTGTTGCTGTTTAATTTATGTAAATATGATGGGTTTGTGTTAAAAAGTGCCGTGCTAAAAATTAACCCTGAAGAAGGCATTTTTAATCGGGGCTATTGTTTAAGTGCTGAATTGACAAATGCTTGAAAAAATAAATGGTATCTGGTTGTCAGCAGGGGGGACGGTGGGGGGGCTGTCCCCTGGGTTGTTTTAGTAAAAGTGGATGGATTTATATCGCTTGGTCGGGATGGGCGTGGTGCTGTTTTTGTTTTTCTAAACAGGGGCAGGGTTTTTTATCACCGGGACAACCGCACCGGCATCAGGAATGAAATAGATGGTGGCGTTATTTTTCATTCGGGCAATTGCGTCATCAACCGCTTCCTGGATGGAGTGAAACGGGGTCATAAAGGTGGAGCGAATGATATCATCAACCACACCCATAACGGTATAAAGTTTTGCCTGGGTAAGTATTTTTGCCAGACGGGCGGCTTTATGCCAGCCCGGGTGTTCCTTTTTATCCGGCTGGAGAACCTGTTCGGGCTGGGTGCAGGTTTGCAGGACTTTGATAAACTCGTCGTTACCGATACCCTGGTGGCAACTGGAGACGGTTATCTGAATCCCCCCTGGTTTCAGGGCGGGAACAGCAAATTCCACCGCGCGCTGGGACTGGTAAAAGTTTATATCATAAGGTGGGTTGAGGATGCTTAATACAATGTCCGCTTTTTCTGTTATCGGAAGGGCAAAAATACCATAGGCAGAGGTTGTCGCTGTCGCAAACGATTGAAACAGGTCGCCGTAATGGACGGATAGGAGCCGGTGATGCTGGTCCTGGACGACCTGGATAGAGAATATGGGTTTGGGCAGCATTTTTGCCGCTTCGGTCATATCCTCACTTACCGGGTTTTCTTTGAGAGAAAGTGGCGCGGAGGCGGGATGAAGTAGAAGGTTGTGGTTGTGGATGATGGTTTCGTAGGCGGCAATCCCGGGGATGAACGCCTTTCTTCCACCGGTATAGCCGGCGAAATAGTGGGGTTCAATAGAGTTAATGGTGATGATGGCGTCTGCCCAGATGAGGTTGCGGTTGAGCCAGACTTCGGTTCCAAATGAGGTTTTGCCGAACAGAATGTGCTGGCTGCGGTCGTGGCAGTTATGCTGGTAGATTGAGTTTTTGAACCGGGAGAAGACCGATTCGCCGAGGATCTTTTTAAGTTCGGTTTCGGTTGCTGGACGATGGGTGCCAAGGCAGATGAGGATTTTCGTCTCCCGGCGCGCAATCTCCGGGGTGAGGAGTTCAAGTATTGGTTGATTTGGCGTTGGTCGGGTATAGTCGTTGACCAGAACAAGAATTCGGTGATAGCCGCTTAAGAATTCGGTTGCGGTCCGGGCGGCGCGCTGGAGTTCTAACAAGGGATCAGGTGCGGGGAGAGGGGCTGGGGGTTGCGTCAGGACACCCAGGAGGTTTTTGTCGGGTATCCTGACCGTTTCGGTTCTTCCACCGTAAGTGATGTTGAATTCCACCTGACTTTTATTATAAGTAAGGCAATTGACTTTACAAGTCTAAAATTATCTTCTATAATCAAGCATGGAAAGCAATAAAAAACCAGTTGTTGCCATTGTTATGGGTAGTCATAAAGACTACGAGGTAATGGAAGAAGCGAAGGAAGTTCTGGATGACTTTGGCGTGCCAAGCGAGTTGGTGGTTTGTTCTGCCCACCGAACCCCAGCCGATGCCCAGGCTTTTGCTCAAGGAGCGGCGAGTCGCGGGATTAAGGTGATTATCGCCGGCGCGGGTAAGGCAGCACATCTTCCTGGAGTTATCGCCAGCTGGACAACCTTACCAGTAATCGGCGTGCCGTTGGATGCAGGGATGTTTGGAATAGATGCGCTTCTTTCAATTGTGCAGATGCCCGCTGGTGTACCGGTGGGTTGTATGGCGGTGGGGAAATCGGGTGCGAAAAACGCCGCCCTTTATGCGGTGGCGATGCTGGCGTTGACGGATGGGGAGCTGGCTGATAAGTTAAAGCAATTTCGGGAAAAGCAGGCGGCAGAGGTAAGGAAGAAGTCGGCAGAACTCAAAGAAAAATAAACAATGTTCGCGCTCATTTTTACCTTTGTTGTCGGAGCAGAAATGCCAAAAGGGGATTCCGTTGTGAAACTGCCTTTACCGGATACAATTGGCAGAGTAACGGTAGAGCAGGCGCTTTTCCGGCGCCGTTCGGTACGTTCCTATCAGAATGAACCGCTAACCCTGATTGAGGTCGGTCAGTTGCTCTGGGCGGCCCAGGGTAAAACTGGCAAGTTGTACGGTAGAACCGCGCCTTCAGCCGGTGCCACCTATCCGTTTGAGGTTTATCTTGTTGCCGGAAAGGTAAACGGTCTGGACTCCGGGGTGTATCATTATCTGGTTGAGGAGCATGCGCTGAAATTGGTGCGGTCTGGAGACATGCGGGATGAACTAGCAGGTGCCGCTTTAGGCCAGACCTGTATTAAGGCTGCGCCGGCGGTTCTGGTGCTGTGCGCCGAGTATCAACGGACAACCGCTAGATACGGTGAACGGGGTGTGCGATATGTTCATATGGAGGCGGGTCATATCGGGCAGAATGTTCATCTGGAGTGCGTGGCGCAGGGGTTGGGGACGGTGATGGTGGGGGCATTTCATGATGAGCGGGTGAAGCGGGTTATCGGGACCAATTTTGAGCCGCTTTATATAATTCCGGTAGGCAGGGTAAAAAAGGACAAATAAAGACCCCAGGAGGTTTTATATGGTAGTTACCAACACTGAACTTCAGGGACTCAGACGAATTGGCACCGGCAAGGTGCGCGAGATGTACCAGGTGGGCGATAATATGTTAATTATTGCGACGGACCGGATAAGCGCTTTTGATGTGGTTTTACCGGATGGTATTCCGGATAAGGGACGGGTATTGAACCTCCTTTCGGTTTTCTGGTTTGAGCGTTTTGCCCGTCTGGTCCCAAATCATCTTGTTACTGCGGATGTGGACAAGTTTCCATTGGAGCTTTCTCCTTACCGGGATATGCTGCGGGGGCGGGCGATGGTCGTGCGGCGCGGGAAACCTTTGCCGGTGGAGTGTGTGGTGCGGGGATATCTTGCCGGAAGCGCCTGGCAGGAGTATCAGAAGAGCGGCACGGTTTGCGGGATAAAGTTACCGTCGGGGTTAAGGCAGGCGGAGAAACTGCCCGAGCCGATTTTTACCCCTTCCACCAAGGCACAGACCGGGCATGACGAAAACATTACTGAGGCGGAGATGGCGCGGTTAATCGGCGAGGAGCTGACCCGGCGGGTGCGGCGGATATCACTGGATATTTACACTCAGGCGAGCGAGTATGCCCGGAGCCGGGGGATCATTATTGCTGACACTAAATTTGAGTTTGGGCTACGGGACGGCGAGTTGATGTTGATTGACGAATTGCTGACCCCGGATTCCTCCCGGTTCTGGTCGGAAAAGGATTATCAGGTGGGGATTTCACCGCCAAGTTTTGATAAGCAGTTTGTCCGGGATTATCTTGTTTCTATCGGTTGGAACAAAGAGCCACCGGCACCGAGGTTGCCAAATGAGGTAATTGTCGGGACCACCGCCAGGTATCGGGAGGCGTTTCGTCTGCTTACCGGTAGCGACCTGGATTAAATGCTTGTATCGGACTTTGATTACGAGTTACCAGAGGAACTTATTGCCCAGGAGCCAGTTGAGCCCCGGGACCATTCCCGACTTCTCGTAGTAGACCGCAAGAGCGGGAGCATTACCGATGCTCACTTTTGGGAAATTGACAAGTGGCTTTTCCCGGGTGATGTCTTAGTGGTGAATGATACCAGGGTGGTGCCGGCCAGGATTTACGGTAAACTTGCTACCGGCGGCAGGGTGGAGTTTCTTCTTCTGCGGCAGGTTGTTCTTGGTATCTGGGAGACACTCGCGCGGCCAGCCCGAAAGGTAAAACCGGGCATCCGGGTTTACTTTGATGAGTATTACGCCGATGTGCTGGAGCGGAAAGAGGAAGGGATAAGGCTGGTTCAGTTTGAGCCCAAGGATATTGCTCCGCTTTTAGAGGCAAGAGGAACGGTTGCTCTTCCGCCTTATATTCGGAAAAGTGGCATAAATCCCCAGCGCTATCAGACCGTGTATGCCCGAAAGAGTGGCGCGGTGGCAGCGCCAACGGCAGGGTTGCACTTTACCCCTGAGTTGCTGAAGAAAGTTTGCGATAAAGGCGTGGAGGTTGTTGCGGTAACGTTACATGCCGGTCTGGGAACTTTTCGTCCGGTTAAGGCAGAGCGGGTTGAAGAGCACCGGATGTATTCTGAGGAGTTTGAAATTTCACCGGCGAGCACGGCGGTGTTGAACAGAGCGTTGAAGGAGAAAAGACGGGTGGTTTGCGTGGGGACGACAACGGTGCGAGTTCTGGAGAGTCAGGCAGAGAGGAGAGGCGAGGCGACCAGGATCAAACCCGGGCAGGGGCAGACCGATTTATATATCTACCCCGGGTACGACTGGAAGGTAACCGGTGCCCTTTTGACCAATTTTCACCTGCCCAGGTCAACTTTACTGATGCTGGTGTGTGCTTTTGCCAGTAAGGAACTGATAATAACCGCCTACCAACATGCGATTCGCCAGCGCTACCGGTTCTACAGTTTTGGGGACGCGATGTTGATTGTTTAAGAAGGTTGATGGAGAGGTTAAGTGTTTCTGAAGTTGCCCGGGTGTGCGGCGGGGTGGTTGTGGCGGGCGACGCCAATACAATCATCGGCTGTATTTCCATTGATACCAGAAAACTCCAACCAGGAGATTTTTACATTGCCATTAAAGGTAAGCATCGGGACGGTCATCAGTTCGTTGCCGAGGCATTAGAAAAGGGGGCAAAAGGGGTGATGGTTGAGCGGTTGCCGGATAGGGTGGGGAGAGAATGGAACAGAGCCGGGGCGGTCCCGGTTGTGGTTCAGGTTGTTGATACCAGGTCGGCGTTGCTCGCTCTCGCCCGCTGGTACCGCTCAAAGTTGGCGGTTCGGGTGGTGGCGGTTACCGGTTCCAATGGTAAGACCACCACCAAAGAGATGCTGGCGGCAATTTTGACGGAGAGATGGCGGGTGGTGAGCGCCCCGGCGAGTTTTAACAACGACATCGGTGTTCCTTTGACCGTTTTGATGATGGACAAGAACACCGAGGTGGCGATTTTTGAGATTGAGATGAACGAGCCGGGCGGGACTTTGCGGCTTGCCCGGGTGTGCCAGCCGGAGATCGGAATAGTTACTAATATCGGTGATACCCATCTGGAGTTTATGAAGGACCGGCAAGGGGTAGCGGCAGAAAAGGCAGAACTGATTGCGGCACTTCCTAAAGGCGGTGTGGCGGTTGTTAACGCCGATGACCCGCTGGTGCGGGAACTGGTTAGCGTCGGTCAACGGGAGGGTGAGGTAGATGTGGTCAGGTTTGGCTTAGGACCGAAGGCGGATGTATTTGGTACCGATGTTGTGGACCAGGGAATAGCTGGAACTCGGTTTCTTCTCCAGGGGAAATACCCGGTGCGTTTGCCGGTACCGGGTAGGCATAACATTGTCAATTTTCTTGCCGCTGCCGCTGCCGCCCGGGCTCTTGGTGTTCCGTTTGAAGCGATGGTATCGGCAATTGAGCGGTTTGTTCCGGCGCCTCACCGGCTGGCGGTTCGGCGTTTAAACGGGGTAGTTTTGATTGATGACACATTCAATGCCAATCCTCAGTCAATGGCGGCGGCGCTGGCGGTTCTGACGGCAAGTGCGCCAAAAGAAAAGCGAGTTGCGGTTCTCGGTGATATGCTGGAACTGGGAGAAAGTTCGTATCGTTTACATCAGGAACTGGGTTACCGAGTCGGGGAGTCGGTGGACCGGCTGGTGGTGGTGGGCAATGAGGCGATGGCGGTGGTTCGTGGTGCTGAGGCGGCAGGGCTGGCGTCCAGCCGGATAAGAGTCTATCGGAGCGGGGCAGCGGTGGGGGATGAGTTATTTGACATTCTCCAGCTCGGTGATACAATACTTGTCAAGGGTTCCAGATTGATGGCGCTGGAAAAAATTACCGAAAGAATAGCGAGGTTTTATGGAGAAAAAAACGGTTAGATTTACCGATACCACTTTGCGCGATGCTCATCAGTCGCTCTGGGCGACCAGGATGAGTTTAGCCGATATGCTGCCGGTTCTGGAGACAATTGATCAGGTTGGTTACTGGTCGCTGGAGATGTGGGGCGGTGCGACCTTTGATGTCTGTTTGCGCTATTTGAACGAGGATCCCTGGGAGCGGTTGGTTCAGATTCGGCAACGGGTGAGGAAGACGAAGTTGCAGATGCTTTTGCGGGGGCAGAATGTTGTTGGTTACCGGAACTATCCTGATGATGTTTTAGAGGTTTTTGTTATGAGGGCGGCGGAGTTGGGGATTGATATTTTCCGGATATTTGATGCCCTCAACGATGCCCGCAACCTTGAGAAAGCGGTAGAGTTTGTAAAGAAGGCGGGAAAACATGCTCAGGGGACCCTCTGTTATGCCATCAGTCCGGTACACACAATTGAGTATTACATTGCCCGGGCGAAAGAACAGAAGGAGATGGGAATAGATTCAATCGCCATCAAGGATATGGCTGGAATTCTTTCTCCGGTGGTTGCCACGGAACTGGTGGCGGCGTTAAAAGCCGAGACCGGGTTGATGGTCCAGGTGCACTGTCACGCTTCCAGTGGGATGGCGGTGGCGACTTATACCAAGGCGGTGGAGGCGGGAGCTGAGGTCATTGATACCGCCACAGCACCACTGGCATTTTTTACCTCCCAGCCGGCGGTGGAAACGATGATCGCCTGTTTCCAGGGGACTGCCTATCAAACAGAACTGGACATGGCGGCTTTAGCGGTAATTGCCCAGCATTTTGAGAAAATTACCGGGGAGCGATGTGTCCCGGGAACAAAGGCGGTGGATACAATGGTTATCACCCACCAGATTCCCGGCGGAATGGCATCCAATCTTCTTGCCCAGTTAAGGGAACAGAAAGCGGAACATCGGTTGCCAGAGGTTTTAGAAGAGGTGCCGCGGGTGAGAGAGGACCTGGGATATCCTCCCCTGGTGACGCCGACGAGTCAGATTGTTGGTGTTCAAGCGGTAATGAATGTGTTGAGTGGCGAGCGCTACAAGGTGGTGCCCAAGGAGGTTAAGGACTATGTGCGCGGGCTGTACGGCAGGTCACCGGCACCAATTCGGGAGGCGGTGTTAAAGAAAATTCTGGGCGATGAGAAGCCAATAAAAGGTAGACCCGCAGACCGGCTGGAGCCGATGATGCCCCGGGTGAGGAAGGAGTTAAGCAAGGAACTGGTGGAGAAGGAGGAGGATTATATCTCCTATGCCCTTTTTCCGGAGGTGGCAAAAAAGTTTTTTGAATGGCGTAAAAATCCTACCCCGCCCCAGGAGACAAAGTCACAACCGGCACCGGCAAAACCACAAACCGAGCCGCCACCGTCACCCAAAGTCTCGGAGGATCCGGGTATCAGAAGGTTCCGCAGCGTTCTTGAGTTGGCGAGTACCCACGGTGTGGCTGAACTGGAGTGGGAGATGGGAGAGGAGCGCATCCGGATAAAGCGAGGAGTCACTGTTATGCCGGTTGAGGTAAAAAGTGCACCAGTTTCAGCCGATTCGGGGGGTGCGATGGTCCCGGAACCCCGACCGGAGCCAGCGGCAAAGCCGGTACCGGCAGTTGAGGAACAACCCGTGTCTCAGACTGAGCCGGTGGCGAGTAAACCGCCAGTGAAGACGGAGCAGATAACTTCACCGATGGTAGGCACTTTTTATTCCCGCTCCAGGCCGGAAGCGCCGCCGTTTGTGGAAAAGGGTGATGTCGTGGAACCAGGACAGACGCTGTGTATTGTGGAGGCGATGAAGTTGATGAACGAGATTCAGGCGGAGAAAAAGTGCCGGATTATTGAGATCTTGGTGAAAGACGGTGAATCGGTGGAGTACGGTGAGCCACTGATGGTTGTTGAACCGCTATAACCCTGCCGACACGGTTGTCCGGCGTGTTTTAAGAAGTTGATGATCAGTTTCAAGAAGGACAAGGAACTCCGGGAAAAAATGAAGCAATTGGGTATTCGGGAAGATGATATTGTTGAACGGTTCATTCGTTCTTCTGGTCATGGAGGGCAGAATGTTAATAAGGTGGCAACCGGTGTTTATCTCAAGCACATTCCTACCGGTATTGAAGTCAAGGTAAGCAGGGGACGTTCCCAGGTATTGAACCGATTTCTGGCACGCCGGCTTCTGTTGGAAAAAATTGAAACGCAGATTTTGAAGGTCAAGACAGAGAGGGAACAGGAGATTGCTCGCATCCGACGTCAGAAGCGTAGACGGTCAAAAAGGGCAAAGGAGAAGGTGTTGCGGCTGAAACGGATGATTGCCGAGAAAAAGGAGTTGCGCCAGAAACCGGAGGAGTAGTTATTAATTGACCCCTGGATTTGAAAGAGTATAATATAACCGTATGGAGAGTATGGACTGGACTGATGAGTCCGGCTTTTGTAGTAAATTTTATAATTAAAAAGGAGCAAAAGATGGGTTTGCGTATTTCACGCCGGCTGGCGTTTGTTCTGATTTTAGGGCTGTGTTTATCCGTCATTACCGGTGAGGCGAAGCAGTTAATTGTCCGGGTGCAGGCACCGGATTACTGGACGGTGTACCGGCACATTCCGTTTAAGGGAACATCAATTGAAATCGCCGGTGCCCGACCAGGGGAGTACTACGACCTTGTTTTAGAGGAAAAGGACCTGGGCGTGGTTATGGGGTGTGGTTTGAATGCGGAAGTAGTGGTGGAGGACATGGAGGCGGAAAAACTGCGGGCGGCGGATTTTGGTTTTTATTGTTCCTATGATTCCCTGGTTTCTATTATGCGTAACTGGGCAGCGGCTTATCCCGATATTTGTCGGTTTGATTCCATTGGCAGGACCCATGAAGGACGCTGGATTTATGCGGTGAAGATTTCTGATAATCCCCAGTTTGAGGAGGACGAGCCTGAGGTTCTTCTGGATGCGATGCACCATTCCCGGGAGTGGGCAACGCCGCAGGCGGCACGTTATTTTGTCGATACCCTGTTGCGCAACTACAGTACTAATTCGGCATTTCGGACATTCGTTGACAATCATCAGTTGTGGGTTGTTCCCATTGTCAATGTTGATGGTTATGTTTACGATTATCCGGCACAAAGAAACTGGCGCAAGAACCGGCAGCCGTTTAGTTCGGCAATCGGCTGTGACCCGAACCGGAATTATAACGGTGTATGTAATGGTGACAATATGGGCGACTGGGGTGCTTTGACCTCTGGTTCCCAATCCTCTCATAGTCCACTTGATTTGACATTTATGGGCGGTTACGGTGCCTGGGGTAAAGAGGTGGGTGCGCTGGTAGAGTTTTTTAAACAGCACACCTTTGTTGCCAATATCTCGTTGCATTCCTATTCGGAACAAGTACTCTGGCCCTATGGTTATGGTGCAGTGACACCAGACAATGCCATTTTTGTCAGTCTGGGGCAGCGCATAGCCCAGCAGATACAGCGGCTTTCCGGTGGGACATATACACCGAAACCTTCAAGTGAACTGTATCCAACAAATGGCAGCTCAATTGACTGGATGTACGGCTGGGCTCATTACATCGGTGGTTTTCCCTGCCTTGCCTATGTTTTTGAAATCGGAACCGCCTTCTATCAGCAGGTCAGTCAGCTGGATGCGATTCAACGGGAAGTTTTTAAAGGCATATGGTATCTTTTTACCCGAGCAGAGTCAATCGGTAATGTCCTGGAAGGAAGGGTGCCCCGACCGATACTCGCGGCGATGGATTCTTCCAGCACCGGTGTCTTTTCTGTTCACTGGACACCGATCCGGCCAGAACACAATCACCCGATTCGCTGGGAGCTGGAAGAACTTTCTGGTCTGACGGTTGTTGAGGACAACTTTGAATCCGGAAGCGATAGATGGATATTTCAGGGGGCTTCCCTTTCCACCGAGCAGAAGCATTCAGGCAGTTACAGCGTCTATCTCGGGACCGGTAATAACATTTCCAACTACTGCGTTACAGCAGACCCCTATCCGGTGCAGCCGAGAGATAGTCTGCGTTACTGGATATGGTACAATACTGAGAGTAACTGCGATGTGGTGGTAACAGAGGTTTCTCTGGAGGGCAAGGAGTGGGTTCAACTCCATGACCGCTATACCGGTAACTCCGGTGGTTGGATATACAAGGCGTATTCACTGGACCCCTGGGCGGGGAAATCGGTCTTTATCCGATTCCGGTATATGACCAATAATAGCACGCTGGGGAGTGGTGTTTATGTTGACGATGTCTGGCCGGTGCCGCAATTTGCCAATCGCCGGGTTGTTTCCGATTATATTACCGATACTGTTTATGAAGTTTCGGTAAGTGAACCGGGTCAGTACTGGTATCGGGTTCGGGGGTACAATGTTGCCTGGGGCTGGGGTGACAAAGGTCCGCTGGAGGATATTTTTGTCACCGGACTGGGTGTGGCGTCCAAACCTTCTGCTGGGTTTCAGACCACCATCGGTATTCTGGGTTCCAACCCGGCTGGCGCCAGTGTAAATATTCGTTTGACGCTAGGAACCCCCGGGCTGGTCCAGTTACGGATTTTTGATGCTACCGGCAGGATGGTGAAGAGTTTAGTGGATGGTAATATGGCGAGTGGCGAATATCATCTGCGCTGGGACGGCAGGGATGAAAACGGGCGTCGGGTTGCCGCTGGTGTTTATTTCTGTCGTCTGATTGCGGACCGGAGTTCCACCATCAGAGTTATGCTTGCCCGTTAGTCGGGAGAGTTTAAACTTAGCGAGTTTTAATAGCGCACCGGTTTAACTGTTTAGCGCGGCGGTTTTCCGGGTAGATATTCTGATTTGAGGTTGTGGATGCCCCAGAAGATATTGGTATTAATACGGGGGTTTTCTTTGCTGAGACGGGTGAGAAATCGGCGGATGGCATAACGTTTGCTCTTTTTTTCATAAGGGCAGTGGTTGGACACCGGTCGGATCCGGGCGGATTTCAGCCGGGTGATGATCATCTGGTCGGTGAAGTAGTAAAGGGGACGAATTACCACGATGGCGCCGGCGAAAAGTGATTGCGTGGAGAGGATGGTGCGGGCGGAGGAGGAAAAAATCAGGTTGAGGAGGAATGTTTCGTTGACATCTTCAAGGTGGTGACCAAGCGCCACCTTTTTACATCCCAATTGCGCCGCAGTCTGGAAAAGCGCCCTGCGCCTTTCTCGCGCGCAGAAGAAACAGGATTCGGTTGCGGTCTGTTTTAGTTTTGCCGGCACATCAATTTTTTTGATGGTACAGTTTAAACCCAATCGCGCGCAGATTTTTTCAATTCTTTCGGTTTTCCAGTTGGGGAAACCAGGGTGGATGTGAACTGGATACAGTTGCCAGTTTTTTTGCTTTCGGCGATTGTATTCGGAGAGGGTAAGCAGGAGACAGAGGCTGTCCGCGCCTCCGGAAACGCCGACCACTACCCTTTCATTGTCTTCAATAAGCCGGTTGGGAGTGAGGGCGGCACGGAGGGCGCGCTCAAAACGGTGCATCTTCAATCGCCAGGGCGTTTCAGCACTCGGGAATAACGACCGCAGGGAATTTTTTCAATTGTTCGTAGAATAGGTTCTGGATTTCTTGTAGTCTTTGCGGGGTTTTGGCTTCAAAGCGAAGGACGAGGATCGGCTGGGTATTTGATGCTCGGACCAGACCCCAGCCATCCGGGAATAGCACCCGGGCGCCATCAATATCAATGACCTCAAACCTGGAGCGAAAATATTCCCGTAGTTCCGATACAATTTGAAACTTCAATCGGTCGCCATCCGGGCTATCAATTTTTACACGGATTTCGGGTGTTGCATAGTAGTAGGGGATTTCTCCCGCCAGTTGGGACAGGGTTTTACCTGAATCGGAGATTATCGCCAGGAGCCGGAGTGAGGCGAAGATGGCGTCGTCGTAGCCATAATAGTTATCGGCAAAGAACATATGGCCGGACATCTCGCCGGCGATCGGGGCGTTGATTTCCTTCATCTTTGCTTTGATGAGCGAATGACCGGTTTTCCACATCAAGGGGGTACCGCCCAGATTACGGATGTGTTCCACCAACCCCTGCGAGCATTTTACCTCAAAAACAATATTTGCTCCGGGCTGGCGGCGGAGAATCTCTCGGGCAAATATGCCGAGGAGTCGGTCACCGTAGACAGGGGTACCGGTTTCGTCAACAGCTCCAATACGGTCGGCATCACCGTCGTAGCCGATACCACAGTCAGCGCCTGAGTTTTTGACGAGTTGAATTGCCTGTTCCAGATGGGCGGGAACGGTGGGATCAGGGATGTGGGCGGGAAATGTTCCGTCAGGATGGAGGTTGATAAAGATAGGGTTGATTGGCGTTCCGGCGATTAGCCGTTCCAGAATGATACCCGCGGTGCCATTACCAGGGTCAAAAACCACCCGCAGCGGGCGGCCGATTTTTATCTTTGAGTGGCACATTGCAATATAAGCGTCGGTTACATCTAATGTTTCGGTTTTCCCTTTACCAATACGGAATTTTCCTTCTTCGGCGATGCGTCGCAGTGTTTGGATTTCTTCGCCATAGATGGTGGTTTTATTCAGGCCGATTTTGAAGCCATTTTCCGGGGGCGGGTTATGGCTGGCGGTGATCATCACCCCGGCGTTAATATCAAGGTGGAAAAAGGAAAAATAAAATATCGGGGTGGGGACAACGCCGATTTTGACTGTATCAGCACCGGTGGCGAGAAGTCCGTCGGTAAAGGCTCGCTCAATGCGTGGTCCGGAAAGGCGAACATCCCGTCCCACCACGCATTTATAGACTCCTCTGGTCTGAATATAAGTCCCGAATGCCTGCCCGAGGCGATAAACGACATCGTCGGTAAGGTCGCGATCAGCCGCGCCCCGGATGTCATATTCACGAAAAATAGCAGGATTAAACATCAATCAGAATATTAATGAAAAATTATCAATCAGGCAAAACAAAACGGGGGCGATTTTTCGCCCCCGCGACAGGAATTTTCTTCTTTATTCGCCGTAGACGTAGATACTATAGGTTGACCAAAGTCCAAGGATACTCGTTACTTCCTGGTCAACGTGGTGTACCTTTTTGATTCCCGCTTCGCGCATAGCAGCTTCCAGACTGGCGTCACCGGTGGCGATGATGCCGAGGATGTTGGTGGTGGTTACTTTTGCCACTTTGGCGGCGGTGGTGGCTTGAGGACCGTAATAGGCAACTGCCGATGCTGGTGTTTTTACCGAAGTGTACAGGGTGCCGACAGTGTAGAATCCCGGAATACATCCGGTCAGAAACGTCAGACAGAATATCGGAACCAGAGCCCAGAGCAGCGCTTTTTTCATTGTGACCTCCTTTATGTTTTGCCTCGCTGCTTTATGTTTTTTAAAACCGGCGGAATTCTAACAAATACAATAGCGGCTGTCAAGTAATTTCTATTGCCATCAAGATGGTTGTTGGTGGGTCAGAATTCAGTTGTCCATTTACAATGTGTTTTCTTTTTTGATAAATAGAGGGGTGAAATTTTGCCATTTGAGTCAAATTTCGGCGATGGGGAAAACGATATAACGAGCGAATTGTCAAAGTGTTATTTCCACAGTTGCCCTTTACCATCCCCCTTCCCCTGCTGTTGCCGGAAATCTGACGGAAATAGTAAAATCGGTTTAATCACGGTTTTTGTCCAGTGAACCCGATAACTGCGATATGGGTCAGTGGTGGTGTTGCGGTGGTGATAATGGGTGGCTGGCGTAAAGGCAATTCTAATTTATTAAGCCGGTTTAATAGTGGTTTGGCAGAAAAATTAGCCGATTCGTCTATTCTGGCGGTGATACCTTCGCAAGGGTAGTTCTTGAAAAGGTAATGGGAAAGCCAGCCGATTATTCTGGCCGGGAACCGAAAAGGGGGTAAAGTTTGATTTTTGTTTCTTCGTTGACCGGGCTGAATCGTTTGAACTGCATTGAGTGGCTGGCACGTCCCTGGGTGAGGGAGCGGAGGCTGGTGGCGTAACCAAATGTGCGGGCGAGGGGAATTTCGGCGGTAACAATCTGATGTCCTTTTACCGATTCTAAATGTAATATTCTGCCGTCCCGGGCGTTGATATCGGCAAGGACACCGCCAAGGTACTGTTCGGGGGTAACCACTTCCAGTTCCATTATCGGTTCTAAGAAAGTAGGCCGGGCATTGAGAAACGCCTCCCGGAATGCCTGTGCAGCGGCAACTTTGAAATCAACGTCAGAGGAGTCGACTTCGTGGTAGTCGCCGTCAATAATCCGCACCCGGGTGTTGAGGACCGGATAGCCGGCCAGGACGCCAGTTTCAAAGTGTTCGGTTAATGCTTGCTCAATGGGGGGGATAAACTGTTTTGGAATTTTTCCTTCCTGGATTTCGTTGACAATCCAGTTTCCCTCCCGGCTGGGTTCCAGGACAAGTTTGACTACCGCATAGTGACCCCGTCCACCGGTCTGGCGAATAAACCTGCCTTCAGCACTGGCGCTGGTGGTGATGGTTTCTCGATAGGAAACCTGAGGTTTGCCGGAGTGAACGCCGACGCTATAATTTCGTTGCAGCCGGTCAAGAAGGATTTCCAGATGCAATTCGCCCATACCGGAGAGAATGAGCTGGCCGGTTTCTTCGTCGGTGCGCACCTTAAAGGTGGGGTCCTCCAGTGCCATATTCTGGAGCGCGGTCTGGAGTTTTTCGTCGTCGGCGCGGGTTTTGGGTTCAATCGCCAGAAATACCACCGGTTCTGGTGCTTGAATTGGCTCAAAGGCAATTGGGTGGTTAAGATCGCACAGGGTCTGGCCGGTCCGGCTTTCTTTTAAGCCGATAACGGCGCCAATTTCGCCGGCGGAGAGCGATTCCACCTCTTCATAACGGTTGGCATGGACAATTGCCAGTCGTAATATCCGCATTCGTTTCATTTCCGGGACCGCCATGACCACTTCACCGGTTGTCACTTTGCCGGAATATACCCGAACGTAGGAAATAAGTCCCCGTTGCTGGTCAAAGGCGATTTTGAACACCAGTGCAGAGAAAGGTGCTGCGGGGTCAGCAGGGCGGGTTTCCTGTTGGTTTGTTTTTGGATTTATGCCTTTTGTTGGCGGGATGTCAATCGGTGAGGGAAGATAGTCAATTATGCCATCCATAAGTTTCTGGATGCCCTTGTTGCGGAAGGCGGCACCACAGAAAACCGGCACGATGCGGAGTTCCAGTGTGCCTTTGCGAATGGCATGTTTGATGTCGGCAGGGGTGAGTTGTTCCCCGGAGAGGTATTTAACGAGGAGGTTTTCGTCAAAGGTGGTAAGAACGTCCAGCATCTTATGGCGGTATTCCTGGACTTCTGCCTTGCGGTCTTCTGGGATAGGTCCGGTTTCAAAGGTGGTACCCTGGTCTTCGTCGTGCCAGATGCAGGTTTCTTCGGTGATCAGGTCAATTACCCCCTTGAACTGGTCTTCAACGCCGACCGGTAACTGAACCGGTAGTGGAATCTGCTGGAATTTTTCCGCCATCATTTTTACCACCCGGTAGAAATCGGCACCAAGTCGGTCAAGTTTATTGACAAAGGCAATGCGGGGAACCCGATAGCGGTCCGCCTGACGCCAGACGGTCTCCGATTGAGGTTCCACACCACCAACGCCACAGAAGACGATGATGCCGCCGTCCAGTACTTTAAGTGAGCGTTCTACCTCAATTGTGAAGTCCACATGGCCGGGGGTGTCAATGATATTAATCCGATGACCCTGCCAGGGGACACTGGTGGCGGCGGCGGTAATGGTGATGCCTCGTTCTCGTTCCTGAGGCATCCAGTCCATCTGAGTGGTTCCTTCGTCAATTTCGCCCATCCGGTGAATACGACCGCTGTAGTAGAGAATCCGTTCGGTGGTGGTGGTTTTGCCGGCATCAATATGTGCGGCAATGCCGATATTGCGGATGTGGGACAGGTCGTATTCTGACATAGACTAATATCCTAACCGACAGAGTGAAAGTGTCAAGTTAAGAAAGCAGGAGTTGACCGGAAGGGGTAGGTTTATAACATTATTTGGTGAATTTTCTGGCCCGACCGATAACAGCGGTATTTTTCCAGGAGATGGTTAGAAAAATCTGGGCGGAGATACCGGAAGTTACCGTTGGTAGAAGATTTGTCAATCTGGAGGGGGGTGGAGTAGAACAGCAGCCAGATCGGCGTCTCCGTTTGCATCACTGTGCCAATTACGCCGCCGCCCTGAGTATTCTGAGCACAGCGGAAAGGAATATTACCGTTTTGGAACTGGGGTGCGGTAGTGGTGCACTGTCGCGGGCATTTGCTCGGACGATGCCGAGCGGATGGAAACTGGTTGCCACCGATTATTCCCGGCGTTTGATTGACTACGCCCGGGAGAACCATACTTTGCCGAATCTGACTTTTGCAACCCTTGATGCGGCACGGATTACGCCGGGACTGCTTGCCGATATTGATGCGGTGATGTTTTTGGAGGTGATTGAGCATTTGCCCCGGTGTCAAGTGGCAGAACTGTTTTCCTATCTTTATCAGGGGCTTGGCCCGGGCGGGGTGGTGATTATCAGCACGGTTGACCGTTCGCCTTTTGCCCGACCGTTTTCCGGTTATCCTCATCATCAAACCGAATACCGTTATGAGACACTGCAGAAATTTTTGCAAGACAGGCGGATTAATCCGTTTGAGGAGCTTGCCATTTTCCGGGTGGTTTCCCCGCGAATCGTGCGGGCCGCAATTCGGGCAGAAAATCGGGGTGGTTATTTTCTCAACCGTCTCGCCGGTCTTGTCGGGCGGCTTATCCGTCCTGCCCAACTGACACGAAGTCAGGAAAGGCTTTCTGTTTTACTGTCGTTTTTGTACCGAGAGATTGCCCCGCGGAGGCGTTTTGCCATTGATGACTATCTTACCGATATGGCGCTGGTTACCGTTGACACCGAGAAGTATAATCAGAGTTCTTTCAGTTTGATTGCGGTTTTGAGAAAAAGGGGAGGCGGTGGTTAGAACCGGTGGCTTTCTTAATCTGCCGGCGGTCGTTTGGTATCAAGATGGAACACTTTTTCTTCTTGACCAGACGCTGCTTCCGGAAAGAAAGTTTTACCGGCGCGCGAGGAGTGGGCAAGAAACGATAAAGGCGATAAAGGAATTGGCGGTGCGCGGTGCACCCTGGATAGGTGTTGCTGCTGCTTACGGGCTGGTTTTAGAGGCACAGCGGTTGCCGAATAACAGAATTCGTTCCGGTTTGCGTCGGACCGCCCAGCGGCTTATTGCCGCCCGTCCCACCGCGGTTAACCTTAGCTGGGCGGTGAAACGGATGATGGGGCTGGTGGGCAACTCGGAATTGAGCGGGGCGGAGTTGCGCAGGGCACTTCTGAGCGAAGCGCGGGCGATTGAAGAGGGAGAACGGCAGCGTTCATTTTTGATGGCAAAGTACGGGGCAAAACTGGTCCCCAAAGGAGGGACGGTCCTTACCATCTGCAATACCGGTGTTTTGGCAGCACCCGGAATGGGTACCGCCTTAGGGGTGGTATTTCAAGCCCACATTGCGGGCAAGCGACCGCTGGTTTATGTCTGTGAAACCAGGCCGCTTCTGCAGGGTGCTAGATTGACCACCTATGAACTTTTACAGGCCGGAGTTGATTTCCGGTTGATTTGCGATAGCGCTGCCGCCACGGTTATTGAGCGATGTGATCTGGTTTTAGTTGGGGCTGACCGGATTGCCCGTAATGGTGATACCGCTAACAAGATCGGCACCAGGATGCTGGCGATTCTGGCATACGCGGCAAAAAAACCGTTCTATGTGGTGGCGCCGTCTTCTACATTTGACCGTAACGCCCGTACCGGCAGAGACATTGAAATTGAAGAGCGGGACGGTGATGAGGTGCGGCGATGGAGAAAATGTCAGGTAGCCCCGGTGCAGGCTCCAGTGTTTAATCCCGCGTTTGATGTAACCCCACACCGCTTTATCAGCGGTTTTATTACCGAGAGAGGGGTAATCGTTCCGCCGTTTTATCGGGGGTTCCGGCGCAGCGGGTTACTGGGTTGATACGATTACCGATTCCATTATCACCGGCGGGCGTGCCTGTCCCAATTTTTCCAAGACGTCCATCCCTTCAATAATTTTACCAATTACCGTGTACTGACCATCCAGCATCGGTAGCGGTTGGAGACAGAGGTAGAACTGACTGCCCGATGAGCGTTTTTCTGGATTTACCGCGTCGCCCAGGCGTGCCATCGCCATGGAGCCCTTTTCGTGTTTGCGTTTGATTTCGGCAGGGACGGTATACCCAGGTCCACCGGTGCCATTGCCTTTTGGGTCGCCGCCCTGAACAACAAATCCGGGTTCAATGCGGTGGAATGTTAACCCGTTATAGAAACCTTTAATGGCGAGGTTGGCAACATTGGTGACATTGAGTGGAGCGTCTTTAGTAAACATCGCCACCTTCATCGTTCCAAAGTCCTTTACTTTGATGGTGATGAACAATTGTTCGGGCAGGTCAGTGGCAACAAGGGTATCTTTGAGCATTCCCGGTATTTCTGGTTCTTTGTTTGCCATTGTTGTTTCAGTAAGCGGTTGGGGCGTATCTATCTTTTTTGTTCCGCAACCGGCCAGAAACGACAAAGTTATCAGCAAGACAATAATTCCGGTCATTTTTGCCTCCTTTTGATCTATGAAACATCAGGTAAAAGATTGCCTTTAATTGCTGCGGTGTCAACAACTACTGAAGTGTCGGATGGGATATATTTTCTTGACGGGCAGATAGATTTGAATAAATTTTTTAAAGTGATCAAAAGAAAGGGAGGATATGCGAAAAGGTGTTGTGAAGTGGTTTGACCCGCAAAGGCGTTTCGGTATCATCAAACCGGATGACGATGATAACCAGAATATTTTCGTCTATCTTAGCGAGGGATCAGAGATGTTAACCTCCGGTGACCGAGTAGAATTTGAGGTGGTAGAGACCACACCGGGACCCCGCGCCGGTAGGGTGCAGAAGGTCGCTCCAGAAAAATAAGCCTCTTTTTTAATTGACAGATTTTTAGATTACTTTAGTCTATTTCTGTGGTAACCGATGTATTTCTTGGTTTGGGCAGTAATTATGGCGACCGGCTGCGGAATCTCTATCAGGCACTGGCGGAACTGGTGAAACTGGGACCACTGGTTCGTTCTTCCTGGTATGAAACTGAGCCGGTAGCAATGTCCGGAGCAATGAAGTTTTTGAACGGTGTGGTTCGGCTCTGGACTACCCTTCCCGCTCCGAGGTTGTTGGTGGCCATCCAGCAGATTGAGGAAAGACTGGGACGGGTACGAGAGCGGGAGGTAACGGACAAGCAGCCGCGGACGATTGACATTGATATTCTATTCTACGGTGATGAAGTTATTTCCTCACCGGAATTGGTTGTTCCCCATCCCCGCATTCCGGAGCGGGCGTTTGTGCTGGTACCGTTGTGTGAGTTGGCACCGGATAAAAGGCACCCGGTTTTAAAGTTGACCATCCGGGAATTGTTGGGACAGATCGTCCAAAACGGAGTGAAAAAATGGAACGGCAATTGAGATATATCGCAGTGGAAGGTCCAATTGGTGTTGGCAAAACAGCTCTGACAGAGTTACTGGCTCGTCGGTTGTCGGCAAGATTGGTGCGCGAGGCGGTGGAGGAAAATCCGTTTTTGAATAAATTTTATCGGGATCGGCGGCGGTATGCTTTTCAAACGCAGATTTTTTTCTTGCTTTCTCGGCATCGCCAACTACAAGAGATATTTCAAGGTGAAATGGTTTTGGTGAATGGGACATTGGTGCCCCAGACGACGGTGGTGAGTGATTATCTCTTTGACAAAGACCGTATTTTTGCCACCCTTAATCTGACCGAACACGAATTGGCACTTTATTACCGGATTTACGACCTGTTGAAAGGCGACATTCCTAAACCGGACCTGGTGGTTTATCTTCAGGCGCAGCTGGAGGTATTACTTGTCCGGATAAAACAGCGGGGGCGGGAGTTTGAAACGGAAATTGACCCGGAATATCTGAAAAATTTAAGCAATTTCTACAACTCTTTTTTTCTCCATTTTGAAGAAACGCCGGTGTTGATTGTTAACACTGACCGCCTGGATTTTGTTGGCAATCAAGGTGATTTTGAGGAACTGTTCAAGGCAATAATGGAACACGATTCAGGTAGAAAGTTCTATTCTCCTCGGGGGAGGAGGCGTTGATGGGAGCGCAGTTTTTGCCTGACAAGGTAACCACCACGCGGGTGACGAAGAAGAAGATGAAGGGGGAGAAAATCGTTTGTCTCACCGCCTATGATTTTGCCTTTGCCCGATTGCTGGATGAGGCGGGCGTTGATATTATTCTTGTTGGCGATTCAGCGGCAAATGT
Organism: uncultured bacterium; assembly: GCA_964412225.1. GTDB lineage: Bacteria > Hydrothermota > Tepidihabitantia > Tepidihabitantales > Tepidihabitantaceae > CAYPNB01. The sequence goes on from CAYPNB010000004.1 coordinate 159,919, forward strand.
GTTTTACGGTATGCCCACCACACTGACGATTGGTTTGAAGGAAATGGTATATCACACCCGGGCGGTGGCGGCGGGAGTGAAACGGGCGCTGGTGGTAAGTGATATGCCCTTTCTTTCTTATCAGATTTCAATTGAGCGGGCAATAGCAAGTGCCGGTCAGCTCCTGGTAGCCGGTGCTGAGGCGGTGAAGGTGGAAGGTGCTGGCCCGGTGGTGGCGACGGTGCGCCGACTGGTTGAACTCGGTATTCCGGTAATGGGGCATCTGGGACTCACCCCACAGGCGGTGCACAAACTGGGGGGGTATCGTTTGCAGGCAAGGCGACCGGAGGAACAGGAAAAATTGTTGGCCGATGCGCTGGCTTTAGAGGAGGCGGGCTGTTTTGCGTTGGTTCTGGAAAAGGTACCGGCAGAGGCGGCGAAATTGGTTACGGGAAAACTGCAGATTCCGGTGATCGGCATCGGTGCCGGACCGAACTGCGATGGTCAGGTGCTTGTATTGCATGATATGCTGGGCATTTTTGATGGTCCGTCGTTCAAATTTGTAAAGCGTTATGCAGAACTCGCTTCCCTCGTCCGTCAGGCGGTTGCCGTTTACTGTAAGGAGGTGCGGGAGGGGCAGTTTCCGGGGGAAGAGCATACGTTTTATCAGGATGAAGGTCGTTAGGACTGTTCAAGGGATGCAGCGGCTTGCCGACCAATTGCGGGCAACAGGAAAGGTGGGGTTTGTACCTACGATGGGTGCGCTGCACGAAGGGCATCTGACACTGGTGCGGAAAGCCCGGGAGCGGTGCCGGTGGGTGGTTGTTTCCATATTTGTCAATCCAATTCAATTTGGACCGGGAGAGGACTATCGGCGTTATCCCCGTACCTTTGCCCGGGACCGTCGGCTCCTCAAAGAAGCAGGAGCGGACGTAATATTCTATCCGGATGTGCGGGAGATGTATCCAGCAGGTTATAGTACTTATGTGGATGTGATTGGATTGACGAAATATCTCTGTGGTCGGTCAAGGCCAGGACATTTTCAGGGTGTGGTAACGGTGGTAACGAAGTTATTTAATATCGTTAAACCCCACCTGGCGGTTTTCGGGCAGAAAGATGCCCAGCAGGCGTTGATAATCAAACGCCTGGTGCGAGATTTGAACTTTGACATTGAGATTCTGGTAGCTCCCACGGTTCGGGAAGCCGATGGTTTAGCGATGAGTTCCCGGAATGTTTATTTGAGTCCTGAGGAACGGAGTCAGGCACCGGTTCTCTTTCAGGCATTACAGTTGGGGGTACAACAAATTAAAGAAGGGGAAAGGGATGCGAACCGGGTGAAGAGGGCAATCCGGCGTCTAATCAGGCAGAAATCTAACGGAAAAATTGATTATGTGGAAATAGTTGATATTGAGCGATTGATGCCGTTAAAGCGCATTAAGGGGGAGGTGCTGTTGGCGCTGGCGGTATACTTTGGCCGGGCACGGTTAATTGATAATATCATCGTTCGCGTTTAGACAAACTAATGGTGTTTCTTCCCACCCAGAAGATACCGAGAACACCAAGGGCAATGAGAAGAACACCGATTGTCAGGAGCACAACACGATAGGATGTAAGGTCTCCGAGTGTGCCAATAAAAATGGAAGTGAGGAGGAAGGTGGCATTGGTGATAAACTCGCGAGACGAAAAAACCCGTCCCCGGATACTCGGATTCACTTCTTCCTGGAGCAGGGTGTTTTGAACAATACCCAACCAGGAGAAGGCGGCGCCGGCAACAAGGGCGACAACAACCATAAACCAGATGGTGATTAGCCAGTTGCCGATTAAAAATAAAATGCCATATAATAACGTTATTCCACAAATTACGAGAGGGCGGTTGATGTTCTGGGGTATAAATCCCATTCCGATGGCACCGGTGATCATTCCTATGGCAAGGATACCGGTGAAGATACCGACGCCGCCGGTGCCCATTTTCAGGACCTGTTGGACAAGAAATATCAGTACCGTATACGAGACGGCAGATGTGAATGTAGAGATGATGACTGAGGCAATAACAAAGGTCACTATCCGGTTATGGACTACTAGGCGAAGGAGTTCAAGGAGTTCCCGGAAAAACTGAAGAAAGGTATTGATTACGAGGGTTAGGAACGAAGGGCGTTCTCTTGGAATTGGGGATTGGTATGGTAAATGGGAAGCGGTGATATTGAGTATCAGGATGCCAGCGACAAAGTGGCAGGAGGCATCAATTATAATGCCATTTTGCCAGCCGACCCATTTGATCAGGAATCCGCCAATTACCATGCCAAAGACCGTGGCCAATCGGGCAAAGGTAAGGTTAAGCGAGTTGGCGAGAAGAATGTTTTCCCGGGATACAAGTGATGGTAGCAGGGCGGGGCTGGCGGTGTTGTTGAATATATCCAAGCCGAAGAAGATGGTAAGGGCGATCCAGAAGGGGGTGAAGTTTTTTGTCAAGGTGATAGCAAAGGGGGTTAAGACGAGAATGAGGGTTTGAAGAAAATGGGTGCGGGCGATGGTCTTGCGTTTATCCCAATGGTCTACGAGCACCCCGGCAATCGGAGATAAAATAAGGGTAGGAAGGGCAAAGGTGAAGGCGCCACCGGAATAAGCGAGTAATTTTCCTGGAGCGGTCATGCCAATCAGGGTTATCAGGAGCATATGAGAGAGCCGGTCTCCGAGTTGAGACATTGCGCCGGCGAAGGAAAGGAAGAGGAAGTTGCGAATTTTTAGCACTGATGCAAATCGCCCAAACATCTGAAGATAGTAACAGCGAAGCGATTACAGTCAAGATTAAAGAATTTTCCGATTACAAATGTCAACCTGAAAACAGTCAGCGTTATTACGGGTTATCCTTTATTCTTTAGGTGAAAGCGGGGTGTTTTTCTGCAGGTATTGGCGAAAATTTCCCCAAAGTTTTAATTGACTAAGCATAAAAGACGGATATAATTGCCATCCGGGGCAAATCGCCACCGGAGAAGAGAAAAATGGCGGCCAGAAGTTTTAAAGTTTGTAAAACTAAAACAGGAGGATAAATAATGTCTGACGGAGTAAAAGAGTTTATGGCCTGGGTAAAACAGAGAAATCCTGGTGAGCCGGAGTTTCATCAGGCGGTAGAAGAGGTCGTTACTTCTCTGTGGTCATTTTTGGAGCAGCATCCGAAATATCGGAAGGCAAAGATTCTTGAACGGATGTGCGAACCAGAACGGGTGATCATTTTCCGGGTGCCGTGGGTTGATGACAAGGGAGAGGTTCAGGTTAACCGTGGCTATCGGGTAGAAATGAATTCGGCAATCGGTCCTTATAAAGGTGGTTTACGTTTTCATCCCACCGTATATCTCGGGCTGTTGAAGTTCCTCGCCTTTGAGCAGGTGTTCAAGAACTCCCTGACAACTTTGCCGCTGGGGGGAGGAAAAGGTGGTTCTGATTTTGACCCCAAGGGGAAGTCGGATAACGAGGTAATGCATTTCTGCCAGAGCTTTATGAATGAACTTTTCCGCCACATTGGACCGGATACCGATGTGCCTGCAGGGGATATTGGTGTTGGTGCCAGAGAGATTGGTTATCTCTTTGGTCAGTACAAGCGTTTAAGGAACGAATTTACCGGCGTTTTAACCGGCAAGGGATTGAATTGGGGGGGCAGTTTAATCCGTCCCGAGGCGACCGGGTACGGCGCGGTTTATTTTGCCGCCGAGATGCTTGCTACGCGGGGGGAAACATTAGAAGGTAAGGTTTGTCTTGTTTCTGGCTCGGGTAATGTGGCCCAGTACACGGTGGAGAAACTGATTCAACTCGGCGCCAAGGCGGTAACGCTATCCGATTCAAACGGTTACATTTATGACGAGGCAGGAATTACTCCGGAGAAACTGGAGTTTGTGAAGGAGTTAAAGAATGTCCGTCGGGGTCGGATTAAGGAATACGCGGACAAGTTTAAGGGTGTAGTCTATACACCGGTTGATCCAAAACTGGATTACAATCCGCTTTGGAACCATAAGGCGCAATGCGCATTCCCCAGCGCGACCCAAAACGAGATTAACGGTGTGGATGCCAAAAATCTGATGCGCAATGGTGTGTATGTGGTCTCAGAGGGTGCCAATATGCCGTCTACGCCAGAAGCGATTGATATTTACTTAGAGCACAAGATTCTTTATGGTCCGGGAAAGGCAGCGAATGCCGGTGGTGTTGCTACCTCAGGATTGGAGATGTCTCAGAACAGTTTAAGGCTTTCCTGGTCGCGGGAAGAGGTTGATCAGCGGCTGCGCGGAATTATGAAGGCAATTCATCAACAGTGCGTGACTTACGGTCAAGAAGGAAACTTCATAAATTACCTCAAAGGCGCTAACATTGCCGGGTTCATCAAGGTGGCTGATGCGATGATGGATCAGGGAGTGGTATAGCCCGTTTCCAGGAGAAACCAGTCACGGGTACCCTTTCCGAAAGGGTACCCGCTTTTTATTAACATGTCATCACAGTAGATTGGTAAACTTGACAGGGGGATAATTTGGAGTAGAACTATAAAAGTGAGTTTTATAAAAAGGAGGCGGTATGCGCTGTGAATTAGACCGTGAAGTTTTTGCCGATGTGCTGGGTACCGTTGTCCGAATTGTGCCTGTGAAAAGCACCTATCCGGTTTTCCAGAATATTCTCCTGGAGGTGGTCGGAAATAAACTTAATATAACCGGGACCAACGGCGATACGACGGTTAAAAAAGAAATTTCTCTTGCCGAGCCGGGAGAAGCGGGAAGTGTACTGGTGAACGGACGCAAGATCACCGAACTGATTAGAGAGAGTTTTGGTTCCCGGGTGACAATTTGCGATGACGGCGGTATGCTTTCAATTGAAAGCGGGAGAATGAAAGCATCATTGGTGCGGCTAGCACCAGGGGAGTTTCCGCAGCTGCCGCCGCTGCCGGAAGAGGAACAATTAGAATTTCCTTTAGCGACAATTTTTGATATGTTTGACATGTGCAGTTTTGCCGTGTCCCAGGATGAAGCACGTCCGGCGATGACCGGAATTAACTGGGAAATCACCAAGACGGAAACCAAGATGGTCGCGACCGATAGCTACCGACTGGTTTGTGTCACCAGAAAAATAAAGCCTGGCGCTCGAGTGCAAGGGGCCGGGCGGAAAACCAAACTTTTAATTGACCCGGAAGCAATTGAGATTTTACCACGGGGCGAGGAGAAGGTGGAGGTATTTGCCGACTCCAGAAATATCGGATTCAAACTGACCGATATGACTGTGGTTTCCCGAACTATAGAAGGCCCGTATCCGGAGTATGAACGGGTTATCCCCAAAGGTTATCCCAATCGGGCGAAGGTAAATCGGGACGATTTATTTGCGGCAGTTCGCCGGGCACAGATTTTGGCGCAGCCGGTGGGCAAGCAGATCAGTTTGGAATTCAAAAAGGGCGAATTGGTGGTACGGTCAGAAAATCCTGAATTGGGGCGGAGCGAAGAGCAATTGGATTGCGAATTTGAAGGTGAGGCGACACGCATCGGTTTTAACGGTGGTTATCTTCTGGAAATTTTGCAGCATCTCAGTTCTGATGGCGTGATGGTGGAGTTTTCCGGTCCGATGGCGCCGGTACTATTTAAACCCGAAGAGAGAAAAACCGAGGGAGAGGATTTATTCATTCTAATGCCTTTGCGGCTGGATTAACGGTGCTTTTAAGAAAATTACCGGCATTAGCAGGCGGTATCTTCTTGGTATTTTCTGGTTGCCGTCAGTTTGACCCCAATTACTCGGAACCGATGATAAATGGCTACCTTTATCGGGGCGAGTTTTATGATTATTCAGTTGAGTACGAACGGTATGTTGAGGTGTTTGATAATCACGGACTACGAATGGTCCCGGTAGTCGTACTCAACAACGAAACACTGGATGCGTTCTACTATACCTGGACGAAATACAGGTATGGCGATACAATGGCATTTCCTGTGGATTACATTTACGAGCTGGAAGTTACCCACTACTGGGGCAGGGCAGGGGCTAAAGTTAGAATGCCGGGTAATTTTTCTTTAACTACGCCTCCGGAAGGTTATATCCTTGACCGGGATTCAACGCTTTTCATCTCTTGGCATCCATCAGTTGGTGCCGAGTGGTATTGGGTGGAAATTGACATTGAGTATGATTATCGGGATACATTGGGAGGAGAGGATGACTGGAGTTTCCATCTCGATACGATTGTGAAAGATACTTTTCTGATGATATCTCCGGAGAGAGTTTTTCCTGCTTTTGTTGCCGATGTCCTGGAAGGGGATGGGAGCGCAATGGTCTGGTCTGGTTGTGGTCCAGCAATAGAGTCGGGCGATAAAGGGAATATCAAGGGGTGTGGTTTTGGTTTCTTCAATGCACTCAACGAACCCCGAGAAAAATACTTTTATGTTGGGGCACCAATCCAGATGCGTCGCTGTCCGGATATAAAAATGGTTAAAGAACGGGTTCTGGGGCGGTTGGTTAGGCGTTTTTCTCAGTAAAACAATAAAGCACCAGGAAAAGCGATCTCCATTCGGTTTCCTGTTTCTTCTTTTGGTGGGTATTTGAGTTCCCGGTCAGTTTCAAGTGTTTGTCAATGGCGTAAGTGGCGTTAAAATAAAATTTAACCATTAAATTATGAGGTGGGAGTGTGTTAAGGGACAAAGTGCTCCGGTTAAACGGCGGTTCAAGTCGTTTGACATTTTCCCGATAAAGAGTTAAAATAATATTACACAATCAGGAGTGGTGCGCGCTTGCGTCTGTGTTTCTGTCGGGGGCGAACGGTCTCGACGGAGTGCCTGAGGGACTCAGGGGCATAGCGAGGCTCCTCTGTTGCCTCGTTAATTCTAACAGAGGGACTACAGCTGCCAATAGCAGCTACGCACTGGCTGCCTAAAATAAGGTAGCCCCTTGGCCGGCGATTTTCACCCGGCGCCGGTTCAGGGTCTAATAGGGTGATTAAGGCTGTTATTGTGCCTCAGGGTAACAGCCGGATATTTACTGAAGCTGGCCCACCGCTGCCTGTCAGTCGGCGAAGTGGTGGGCGAGAAAATAAAGGCTGACTAACTATGTAGAACCTGAGTTCTGAACGCTTCGGACGCGGGTTCGATTCCCGCCGCCTCCATTAAAATTCTTGATTGTTTTTGGCTCTCCGGTGATGTGGTTTATCAATAGGTAAATAAGCATGAAGGAAAGAAGAAAGAAAAACGGGCGCAGTCGCAATTACGGTCGGAGTTTGGCCGAAGAGTTCTGCGCCCTTTCCCGACGAATTCTTCGGGCAGCGAATCTGGGTATACCAAGAAGCGAGTTTACTCAGATGGTTCTGGAGGAAATGGCGGATTTTTCTGAGTGTGACCAGACAGAACTACATGTAAATGAAGGGGTGCGATATTACTATGGGGTATTTGTCAATAAGCCGGAGAAAAAATTTTCGTTTTCCGTTGTTTCTCGAAATGGCATACCAGAGGAGTTCGGTCTTCATGCATTAAAAGAAACAGAAGAAGGACGACTTCTGTGGCTCGGGACCAAATTGGCAACAGGACAGATCAGCCTGAATCAGCCTTATTTTACAAGCAACGGCGCTTTCTGGGTGAACGATACCTCGCTGCCGATAGAGTTGAATGAAAATAAGCCAATTACCATTGGTGGAGTTTTTCGTTCGCTTGCCATACTGACTTTCTCCATAGGCGAAAGCAGTCACGGTTTGGTTTTTCTCAAAAGTCGGACGCCGGGTTTTTTCCGTGGTTATGAAGTGGAGTTTTATCAGGGAGTGGCACAGACTCTCGGTATCGCCATTGCTGACCGGCGAGCCCAGGCGGCTCTCCGGGAGCGGGTTAAAGAACTAACCTGTCTTTATGAGGTTGATAAAATTCTGGGGCGGGGGAACGAGGATATTGAGAAATCGCTGAAGAAGATAGTGGAGAAATTGCCGGTTGCTTGGTTATATCCGGAGATTGCTTCGGCCCGAATAGAACTGGATGGTAAAAGTTATTTCACCGAGAATTATAAATCAGGGATATATCAGCAACAGGCGGAAATAACTGTTCACGGGCGGCGACGGGGATTAGTAGAAATTACCTATTCGGAAACAAGGCCAGAACTTGACGAAGGGCCATTTCTAAAAGAAGAAAGACATTTAATTGATGCAGTAGCCCGAGAAGTGGGTATTTTTATTGAGCGCTGGGAGGCGGCGCAGGAGAAAAAGCGTCTAGAGGCTCAATTACGACATGCCGACCGGCTGGCGACGATTGGACAGCTGGCAGCCGGAGTTGCCCACGAGTTAAATGAGCCACTGGCAAATATACTGGGATTTGCCCAATTATTGCAAAAGACACCAGGGATGCCGGTTCAGGCGGAGAAGGATGTGGAACGGATAGTGAAGGCGGTACTACATGCACGCGAAGTTATCAGTAAACTGATGTTGTTCGCCCGCCAGAAACCTCCTAATGTTGGGCGGGTTAATTTAAATCAGTTGATAAATGACGGCCTTTATTTTCTCACTAGTCGTTGTGTAAAAGCGGGCATTGAAGTTATTCGGGATTTGGCACCGGAGTTGCCCGAAATAGTTGCCGACCCCGCGCAGATTCAGCAGGTGCTTGTAAACTTAGTTGTAAATGCAATTCAGGCGATGCCCCAGGGGGGTAAATTGTTTATCAGAACCACTCAGCGCAATAATACAGTTGTATTGATAGTAGAGGATACCGGTATCGGAATGACCGAGGAGGTGAAACAGCAGATATTTATTCCGTTTTTTACCACCAAACCGGTGGGAGAAGGAACCGGACTGGGGCTTTCGGTTGTCCACGGGATTGTAAGCGGGCATGGGGGCTCAATAAATGTGGAAAGTGAACCCGGGAAAGGCAGCCGGTTTGAAGTAATTTTACCAATTAGAGGACCGGTAGAAAAGAGAGGTGATGAGCGATGAGTTCGGAGGGGAGAATTCTGGTTGTTGATGATGTACCTGATACACTTGAGGTGCTGGAGCGGAATCTGACTACCGCTGGCTTTCAGGTTTATACTGCCCAAAGCGTCTCTGAAGCATTGACAATTTTGGCTAAAACGAAGGTGGATTTAGTAATTACCGACCTGAAGATGCCCGGGGTTAGCGGATTAGACCTTGTTCGTTATGTCCGCGAGAACATTGACGATACCGAGGTAATGGTGATTACCGGTTATGCGACGGTGGAAAGTGCGGTTCAAGCGGTAAAGACAGGAGCCGAGGAATATCTCGCGAAACCATTTACCAGCGAGGAACTCCTTAAAGCAGTAAAACAGGTTCTTAATAAATTACAGGTTCGGCGTTCCGCCCGAGTGGAAGCGATATCGGTGCAAAGGTTTTATCCGGGGTTAATTGGAGATTCGCCGGCAATGAAGAAGGTGTTTGCGGCAATTGAGCGGGCGGCAAAAGTCTCGGCAACGGTTTTAATTACCGGAGAAAGTGGTACTGGTAAAGAACTCATCGCCCGAGCAATACATTATTCCAGCAAAAGGGCATCTGCACCTTTTGTGCCGGTTAACTGTGGCGGTATTCCCGAGGGACTCCTGGAAAGTGAACTTTTCGGATATGTTAAAGGGGCTTTTACCGGTGCCACCGAAACGCGGGCGGGATTTTTTCAGACCGCGGAGGGCGGGTCAATTTTTCTGGATGAAATCGGGGAAACCAGCATACCGATGCAGGTTAAACTTTTGCGAGTATTACAGGATAAAGAGGTTCGGATGGTTGGCGATAACCGGGTTTATAAAGTGGATGTGCGGATAATGGCGGCTACTAACAAAGACTTGCTAAAACTGGTGCAGAAGGGCGTTTTCCGGGAGGACCTTTTCTTTAGACTCAACGTCCTTACGATTTCCGTTCCGCCATTACGCGAACGGGGAGATGACATTTTAATACTTGCCAACCATTTCCTGCAGAAATTTGCCGCCGAAATAGGAAGGGCTGTGCCTAGGTTTACCGACGCGGCGCTTCTGGCTTTAAGACGTTATGACTGGCCCGGGAATGTGAGAGAATTAGAAAATCTGATTCAGCGCCTCTTGGTTATGTATGATACGGACAAGATTGATGTCACTGATTTTCCTAAACATATGCGTTTTTCTTTAGATGAAGGAGAAGAGTTGAACCGGACTTTAGAGGAGGTAGAGCGCGACTACATCCGAAAGGTGCTTGCCAGTGTGGGAGGTAATGTAAGCAAGGCGGCAAAAATATTGGGAATAGACCGAAAGACAATTAGAAATAAATTAAAAGACCTTTCTGCCAGCGAATAAATTCAAATCAGGGAGATTTTCCCCGGTGGGAATTTTTTCCTCGCAATAAATCATAAGTTCTGTATTTTATTTTTTTTCTCCATTAACAACAATGCGGTTTAAGATATTGTTTTATCAAAAGTTACTCAAACAACATCTAAAAAGTCTTCTATTACTGCTGCTTGGGTACGGTTGTTGCTAATTATGTATGCGTGTGGAGGGTATGTGAATAACTGGGTGTTATGAGAAGGAAAAATAGCAAACAGAAAAGGAGGTAGAAATATGTCCACAGTAACCAAAGCGGTAAAAGCAACAAAGGCGAAAAGAGTAACCGCGACTAAGAACAAGGCAGCCGAATCTTCTTTATCTCTAACAGGGTTGTGTGCAACCTGCAATCATGCGCGGAAATGTGGTTATTTACAGAATCAGTGCCAGCCGGTGGTTTTTTGCGAGGAATTTGACTCGTTTACGCCGCCACTTTTAGAAGAACAGGTGAAGGAAACTGCGCCTACAGCTGAAGAAATGCGCGAGTGGGATGAATACAAAGGATTATGTGTTAACTGTGACAATCGGAAGGATTGTACGATTCGCAATAAAGAGATTGGGGTCTGGCACTGCGAAGAGTATCAATGAACCGAGGAGTATCTAAAGTAAAGAAAGGAAATAGATATGGGAACTGCTTCAGTGACTGTCCGTAGCAAGAAAAAACTTGCGACTAAATTCGTGAGCAAAGAGAGGCGACGGAACGTATACGAGAATGTAATTGCTCAGTTTAATAGAGCCGCTGATTTAATGAAACTCGACCCGGGTGTCCGTAAGATTCTGGGAACGACGATGAATGAGGTAGTTGTGCATTTTCCGGTAAGGATGGATGACGGGCGGATAGAGGTTTTTACCGGCTATCGGGTTCAGCACAATAACGCCCTGGGGCCTTTTAAAGGAGGATTGCGATTCCATCCGGCGGTAGATATTGATGAAGTGAGAGCCCTGGCTACCTGGATGACATGGAAATCGGCGATAGTGAATATTCCATTCGGTGGCGCTAAGGGAGGGATTCAGATTGACCCCCGGGAATATTCCTTTTCCGAACTGGAGCGAATAACACGGCGCTTCACTTTTGCCCTGGGCAATACTATCGGTCCGGAATACGATATCCCGGCGCCTGATGTGAACACTAATCCTCAGATCATGGCCTGGATACTGGATACCTACCAGTCAATGATGCCGGCAACGGAACGTCAGCGATGTTTACATGTGGTTACCGGTAAACCGATTGAATCCGGTGGGAGTGTTGGTCGAGATAAGGCGACCGGTCAGGGGGTGGTTTTTCTCATCCGGCAATGGGCGAAGGATCACAATTTTGATTTAAATGGTGCCACTTTTATCGTTCAGGGGTTTGGTAATGTTGGTTCCTGGGCAGCACGGTTGTTGAAACCCTTCGGCGCGAAGTTGCTGGCGGTGGAAGATGTTACTGGAGCAATCAAAAATGACAGCGGGATTGACCCCGATGACCTTACGGATTATGTTAAAGTGCACGGCGGAGTACGAGGGTACCAGAAGGCAAAACCAATCGGCCATGAGGAGTTTCTTAAAACACAGGCGGACATTTTCATTCCCGCGGCGCTGGAAAATCAGATTACAGGTGAGACGGCTTCAATGTTGAATGTGAAGTTGATAGCGGAGGGGGCAAACGGTCCAACTGACCCGGAAGGGGACAAGATTCTCATAAGACGGGGTATTGATGTGCTCCCGGACGTGCTTTGTAATTCCGGTGGGGTGATAGTCAGTTATTTTGAGTGGTTGCAAAATAAGCGGAGTGAATTCTGGGAGTTGCAGGAGGTAGATTGCAAACTCTACAAGAAAATAGTTTCTGCCTATGAGCGGGTTAGAGATACGGCGCAGAAATACAGTGTTGACTGGCGCACCGCGGCTTATATCGTAGCACTTTCGCGACTGGAAAAAGTATATAAGGAACGAGGGATTTTTCCGTGATGAGCAGTTAATTCGGTTAAGCAAGCAGCCGGATTCGGGGATTTCTCGGATCCGGCTGCTTGCTATTTACCGGGCAAGGGTTGACTTTGGCTGAGAAGTGGGTAGAAGATTTTAGTGGTCTATGAGAGGTTTTGGTTGATGCTGGTGTTGATTTGTATCGGTTGTTCGGCAATTTATACAAATTCGCCCCGGTATCACCGAACTAGGAGGGAAAAAGTAGAAAGCCCGGCAAGGGTTATTTCTTCCCGCCATCCGATGGAAGAAAAAAAGGGACGATTGCCTTGGCCGGTGCCGGGAACGGTTATAGGGCAATTCGGTACCCACGTGGACCCGAAATACGGGACCAAGACCAAAAACCTCGGGATTGATATCGCCTGTAAACGGGGTGAGGCGGTGACCGCGATTGCCGACGGGATGGTTAGTTATGCGGATCTGTTTATGGGGCAGGGGCTTTTGGTTATCGTTGAACACGGCGGTGGGTTTCATTCCGTTTACGGCCGATTGGGTGAACTGAGGGTGAAAACCGGGCAACGGGTGGGGGGAGGCGATACGGTGGGATTAAGTAATGATGTTTTGCATTTTGAAATCCGGATTGGGGGTAAAGCGGTTAACCCGATAGATTGGTTGATAAAGAAATAAGGAGTAGTTAATGGGGGTTCAATGGGCTGGTGAAAAGGTGGTTGACGTCAAACTGCTGCCGCCCTGGTCCTGGGTGAGTTATGTGGGGGCGGTTACGAGTGTATTGCGTTCCCGGGGAATAGAGTGTGATTTTACCGAAGTGGCAGGGATGAGTGGTTACGCATTTATTATTAATATTCACCCCGAACTTTTTCCCGTTGGTCCGGTAGCGTTTGATTGGGAGGTGCTGGTTGAAGGCACTCAAGCACTGGGGCTAACAGTGGAGATGATAGCAGTGGAGCGAGGAGAAGATGAACAGGAATTGCTGGTGGAGTTATTTGAAAGGGTTCGGGCAGAAGTTGATGCGGGAAGGTGTTGTGTCGTCTGGGGCGCTGGTGCCGGACCGGAATTCGGGATAGTTTATGGTTATCGGGAAGATTGTTATCTGGTTCGTTCTTCACGGAGTTGTGGGAGACGGGAGGGAGAAATTATTCCGTTAGGTCCGGAGGAGAAGCAGGAAGAGCCGGTTAGGTTTGACCGGTTACAAACTACCGGGCGACTGGCAGCGCTCTTTTTTACAACACCGATAAAGCCGGATCGGGAGAGGCAGGAGCGTCAGGCGGTTTCCAGGGCGGTGAAACTTTTAAGGGGGCAGCAGGCATGTTTTGATCCGGACTATTATTACGGTGCCAGTGCCTTTCGCACCTGGGCAGATGTTTTGGAAAAGGGCAAAGCGGATTTCCTCGGTAATGCCTATAGTGTTATGTGTTACTGGGAACTGCAGATGTTTGCCGCGGGTTTCTGCCAGCGGCTGGCAAAAAGGTGGTCGAAGGCGGCTGAGCAGTTAAATCAGGCGGCGGAGTTATTCCATCACTCCTTCGGTAATCTTGATTGTCTTAAAAAAACATTGCCGGGTGCCGCCGGGGTGGATTTAAAGAAGTGGGCGGCATCATCTAAGATAAGCCATTTGTTCCAGGAGTGCGCGGCGGATAATGAAAAGGCGGCTGCGGCATTGGAACGGGCGCTCGCACTGATGTAAAAAAACGGGGCTCAGACAATCTGAGCCCCGTTCTGTTCTTCGTTCCTTTAGCGGTTGAGAACGGTTTTGATTTTAACTGAAGTATCCGGGGTTATCAATCGGACAAAGTAGACACCCTGACTGAGTTGTCGGTCCGTATCATCGGTTCCGTTCCAGATCGCCGAGTAACTTCCTACTGGCATCCTGTTCCGGGCGATGGTTTTCACCATCCGGCCGGTGGCATCAAATACCTTCAGTTCTACCATGCCCTCTTTGCTCACCAGGAAGTGGATGGTGGTGCTTCTCCGGAATAAATTGGGTGCAACCAGAAGTGTTCTGCCGTTGCTCAGCAGTGTGACACCAAACTCTTCCTTTACACCGGTTGGGTTGTCGGTGGAGAACTTTATCGCATGTCCGGGAATCCAGGGTGATGCGCCGCGGTGATAGGTGCTGTCAAAGAGGGTCTGGATGAACTTGCTCATTGTGTGGTCCTGGATGCCAACGGTGGCCGAAGTACCAGGTTGATTTGCGGTAAGATACTGGAACAGAAACCGGGAGTTTCCGTCTTCACTCGCAAGGGTGGTATCGTAGAGAATTATCTGGAATTTATCCCACTGGTCGCGTGGATCGTAGTAATGCACCGAATCCCATTCAATGATGAACCGGTGATTGGCGGTATCGTGGTAGTACCAGACGCTGTTACCGGTTGGCGGATACAGGTCGTCCCAGTTGGCAGCAAGAAGCGGTGGCATATCGTTGTTGGGCAGTTCGGTGTTGAGGTAGGTAGTCTGGGTAGTATAGCCGGGCGCAATCCAGCCGTTGGAGCAGATTGATATCTGGTTATAACTCTGACCGTAAAAGATAAACGGTCCGAATGC